>WGNB01000012.1 GCA_016124795.1 Rhodopseudomonas sp.
GACACGCACATGGGTCGAGGCATCGCTGATCTGCCGTAACGTCACCAGCCGGAAGCCGTAATCGGTATCTTCGACTTCGATGCGCGGCCGCGTCACCTCGCGCATGATCTGCGTCATCGGCATGTCGGAATCACGCGTGGTGTCGCGAAACATCTTGCCATAAGCCTGCGCCGGGTCCTCGTCATGGAAGAACCGATGCAGAAATGACGTATGCACCGGATCGATGCCGACTTCGAGCGATTGCAGCCAGTTGCAATCGATCATGCCCTTGAAGGCGAAGGTGTGGCTGTCCGGCGCGACGAAGCAATCGAAATGCGGAAAGGCCGGCGGCTCGCCGCCGCCGAGATAGGCGAACAGAATGCCGCTCTTCTCGACCACCGGGTAAGACTTCTGACGGATATTGGCGCAGAGGTTGCTGTCGTCGGGCTCAGCCGGCGTTTGCAGACATTGGCCGCCGACATCGAACAACCAGCCGTGAAAGGCGCAACGCAGACCGCCGTCTTCGAGCCGGCCGTAAGCCAGATCGGTGCCGCGATGCGGGCAATGACGGCCGATCAAGCCGTAACGGCCCTTGTCATCCTTGAAGATCACGAGGTCCTCGCCGAACAGGCGGACCGGCTTGATCGGGCGGTTGCCGCTGAGTTCGTCGACCAAAGCCGCCGGCTGCCAGTAGCGCCGCATCAGCTTGCCGGCCGGCGTCGCCGGGCCCGTGCGGGTGATGAGATCGTTCTGCTCTGCGCTCAGCATGGCCCAGCATTCCCTTTCACAAACCGGACTTTCTGCGGAGTCCGTGGTCGGGCAAATGCTAGCGTTATTTTCCGCGTAAAACAAAACGGCCGGCGCATGCGCCGGCCGCTTCAATCGTCAAATCCGCCCGTGGCACCCATAACAGGCCCGGCTCTCGGAGATTTATCCGGCCTGCCGGGCCGACAGGCCCTGATCGACGCGGCGGCGCCAGGCGGTCTGGCGCAAGCCCTTCAGCCGGCTCGCCGCGGTCTTGGCCTCGGCGCGGCTGGTCGCCGCATAGGTGCGATATTCAAGATCGTTGACCTTGGACACCAAGGGCGCGCGGCCAAAGAACCGCGCCAGCGGGCTAATGCCACCGTTAATCTTCAAATCGCCGATCGCATTGGCGACGTTGCGGGCATGACCGAAAGCAACAACGCGACCGGTCATCGTGTGGCGCACTTCATAGACGCCGGGACCGATCGGGGCTTCAACCAGACCGCCACCTTGCGCGTCTGGAAAGCGTTTCCAGCCACTCCAACTTTGTACCATAACGAATAATCCTCAATACGCTTCACGAAGCGGAACATGAACGCGAGACCTAAGCATTGGTTCCGGCAGGTCAACGCCGCCTGTGCATAATTCCGCGCGAAAGCCATTCCGCCGGCGCAGGTCTGACATCACCTCTAGATGAAACGACGCCGCTGCCCAAGGCGTAAGCGGGCCCAATTTCAATGCATTCGCAATTATGGTTTGACAATCGCCGCAGCGAATCCGGCCAATTTAATCAAAAAAGCCGCTATAATCCCGGCAATACCAACACTTTCGGCTTGGTCGGCAGACTGGTCTTGGAAATCACCACCGACGGGACCACGGCGGTTTCGACCTCCCATTCGTTACGCACCCGCTGCAAGAAGCGGTCGAGCGAATAGGCGTTGAAATAATGCATCGGGATCATCAACGGCGCTTTCAGCGCATGTAGCACATCGATCATCCCCGCCAGATCGAGTGTCATGTTACCATCGACCGGCACCATCACGACATCGATGCGACCGATTTCATCGAGCTGCTGTTGCGTCAGGGTGTGATGCAGATGCCCGAGGTGGGCGATGCAAAGATTGGCGATCTCGAACACGAAAATCGAATTGCCGTGTCGTTCCGTCTCGCCGCCCCAGGTGCGAATATTGGTCGGCACGTTGCGGACGCGAACGTCTTTGTATGTCATGTCGATCCGCGCCGGCTTTTCGTGATCGGCCCAACCGCGCAATACGTATTTGATGCCGGGATCGGGATGGTCGGTGTAATGCGTCGAGTGCGCATGATTCATCGTCGCGATATCGGGCAACACCGCGGGCTTGACGTAATCGTTGTAGTCGGTGGCGATGCGCACCAGTTGCGGACTTTCAATCAGGAAAGTCGAATGGCCGGCGAAGCTGATGCGGACCTGATCGGCGTTGAGCGCGGCGACACGATAGGCGGCGGGCAAGAAGAGCGGCGAGCGCGTCGCCACCAGACCCGGACAGTTCGCCATCATTTCCGGCTTGAGATCGGACTTGAGATCGGGCTTGGCGGGCGCCGCGCCTTGCGCCCATGCCGAAGCGGCGGCGGCCAGGCATAAGCCGACGGCCGCGACCCAAGACTTCACAAAACCGCCGCCCATGTCATGTCACCCGCATCGAACCGGCGGCTGCAAATCTGACATGGAACGAACCGGGCCGCCATGGGGCCTCACGCGGATATGAAGAACGGTTCCGCTGCGCAAGGGCCACTGACACGCCGGCGATGTGCCGCTCGCCGCGCCAGCCAAAACGCAAATGGCCGGGACGACCCCGGCCATGGCGATTCAAATTTTGATGACAGGCGGCTTCGAACTGTCAGTCGAAGAACCGCCGTTCGTGATTCGTCACGATAATGCCCCGGGGCGTCGTCACCACCCAGCGGCCCTCGACCCGCTTGATCGCCTGCACCGGGCCGAGCCCCGGCAGCGGCGCACCGGGCACGACCTGGTAGATGTCGCCATGGCCCTCGACATAAACGTAGCCGCCGCGGACGTCATGGATCGACCAATCCGGCACCACGGACAGGCGGCCCGGCGGCGGCGCTTCAAACGCCGCGACACGCTGTGACGGGCGCGGCGCCGGCAGCGGCGTCGCCGCCTGCACGGTCGCCGGCGCGGCGCTCAATACCGGCGGGGCCGACGGCATCGCCGTTTGCACGTGAGCGGCGGCGACCGTCTGCGGCGCGGAAATCGAGCCGGTGATTTCGGCGCGCGCCTGCCGCAATTGTTCGGTGCGATCCTGGGCCTGCTTCCTGGCGGCGGCCAGGTTGGCTTTCAACGTGGTAACGTCCTTGGTCAGCCGGGTCAGCGACTGCTGCATCGCCTTGTTTTCTTCCTGAGCCGCGACGTTGACGGCCGGCGCCGTCTTGCCACCGACACTCGACAATCCCCGGGTCGCCACCGTGCCGATCACGACGCCGATGACCGCGCCAATCGCCACCGAGGCCGCCAGCCGGGCGTAGCGCTTGTGGCGCGCTTTCAGAACGAAGCGCGGCGGCGGCGGGTTAGCCGCCATGCGAACATAGTCGGACGCTGGCGCAACAACCGGCACCATCGGGAAGAAATGGGCCGATTGGCCGGTCTCGGCTTCCGGCTCCGCTCTCGACACCGCCTTCGATCCGTTGGCGGCGCCGTCGACGGCCACCGCTTCCGACACCGCGGGCGAAATGGAAGGCGAGTCCACGACGGTCAGGCTGCGCAGCAAGGCCGCCTTGGCGGCCGCTTTGGCGGCGGCCTTCTCCGCGTCGGTCGGTTCGCTACCGGCCTCAAAGCCGGCGTCGTTGGCGGGCGACAAAGGCGGGGCGGTCAAATCGGATGGGGTTTGTCGGGGCGCCGCGGCGTCGTCGTTGCCGGTCGCTTCAATCTCTTTGCGCTTGGCCATGGCAGCTGCTCCGGAGACAATCGTTCACCAATCGGTAACCATGATCCGGTTGCCAATTGGTTAATGACGTCTTTCGGGAGCGACGAGCGGCGCCGGCGCGCCTTGCATTCACGTCAGGCCGGGACGCCACAACAATGCGGGGCCCCGCCCGACGATCCGGAAATTAAAGTACCAGGCCGTTTTCGGCGGCCAGGGCCTTGAGCGACACCGCCGGGCGCGCGCCGATGTGCTGAATGACCTCGGCCGCCGCCAAGGCCCCCAAGCGGGCCGAAGTGCGATGATCCTTGCCCTGCGAATGGCCGACCAGGAAGCCGGCGGCAAACAGGTCGCCGGCACCGGTCACATCGACAACGCTGTCGATCGGCATGGCCGGCACGGCATCGATGGCGTCAGGGGTAATGACCACGCAGCCTTTTTCGCTGCGGGTGACGACGGCGAGCCTGGCATCCTTTTGCAGCGCCACGCTGGCGACGGCGAAATCAGCGGTCTCATACAGGCTGCGCAATTCGTGTTCGTTGGCGAACACGATATCGACGGTGCCCTTGCGGATCAGATCGAGGAACTCGCCGCGATAACGATCGACGCAGAACGAATCCGACAAAGTCAGAGCCACCTTGCGACCGTGCTTATGCGCGATCTCGGCCGCCTTGACGAAGGCTTCCTTGGCCTGCGGCGGGTCCCACAAATAACCCTCGAGATAAACCACGGCGGCACTCGCAATGGTCGCTTCATCGATGTCGGAGGGTTTGAGGTCCTGCGCCGCGCCGAGATAGGTATTCATGGTGCGCTCGCCATCCGGCGTTACCATGATGTAGCAGCGCGCGGTCGAAGGACCGTCGGTTGCCGGCTTGACGTCGAAAGCGACACGGGCGGCGCGAATATCGTGGGCGAAAGCCTTGCCCAGTTCATCGTCCTTGACCTTGCCGATGAACGCCGCGCGGCCGCCGAATGAAGCAACACCGACAATGGTGTTGGCGGCCGAACCGCCCGAACTTTCGCTGGCCGGTCCCATCGCATTGTAAATGCTGGCGGCGCGCGCTTCGTCGATCAGCGCCATACCGCCTTTGTGCATGCCCTGCGCGACCAGAAAGTCGTCCTCGGCGCGGGCGATCACATCAACGATGGCGTTGCCAATACCGAGTACGTCGTAACGGGGGGCGGTCATGCAAATATCCTCATCAATCCGGCTATGGTCGTGCGCGGCGCACTATAACGATTGACCTCGCCGAGGCAATGCGAGGTATTCAAGGTGGCGCGCCGATGGCAGGCCCGGCCAAACCGTGGGTGGAGGCCCACTTCATGTCATTTGCCCGCAAGATCGTGGCCGTTGGCGGCGGAACGCTGGTTTCGCGATTGCTGGCTTTTGCGCGCGACGCCTGGATCGCCGCGCTGCTCGGCGCCGGACCATTCTCCGAAGCCTTTTTCGCCATGCTGCAGGTGGTCAATTTCTTTCGCCGGTTGCTGGCCGATGGCGCGCTTAACGGCGCCTTCGTGCCGGTCTGGCTCGGACTACGGAGCGTCGATGACAACGGCGCCCAGGCCAATCAATTCACCCGCCGAAGCCTTCTGGCGATGCTGTGTCTCGGTGGCATCGCCGCCCTGTTGGTCAATGTCTTTGCCTGGCCCCTGATGGGCGTCATCGCGCCCGGCTTCGATCCCACGCGTCAGACACTCGCGAGCCTGCTGCTGGCGATCGCCGCGCTTTACATCGCACTTGCCGGCATGGTGGCCGTGCTGGCCGCGGCCCTGAACGCCGATAACCGCGTTGGCGCGGTCGCCGTCAGCACCGTCGCGTTCAATCTGGTCATGCTGGCCGCCTTGGCGCTCACGCTCGGACGCCAGACCTCGCCCTTCGGGCTCAGCGTCTGGCTTGCCGGCAGCATCGTTCTGGCCGGACTGGCGCAACTTGCCATCACCGGGACGGCCTGGCTGGCCACCGGCCGGCGCTGGCAACGCCCGACCAAGCGTCAACCGGACCAGACTGCGTCATTCCTGCGCCGGGCCGCGCCCGGCCTGATCGCGGCCGGCATTCCGCAGCTCAAACTTATCGCCGCAGCCGCCATTGTGTCGTCGTCGCAAGCCGCGGTGTCATGGCTTTATTACGCCAACCGGCTTTACGAACTGCCGCTCGGCATCGCATCGATTACGATCGCCGCCGTCATCATGCCGCGCATCGCCGCCAGCCTTCGCGACAAAGACAGCGCGGCATTCGTCGATGCCCAATCGCGCGCTTTCGAACTCGCCCTCGGCCTGGCTCTGCCGGCGTCAGCCGGCTTCGCCGTGTTGGCGCACCCGATCGCGGCCGGATTGTTTCAGCGCGGCGCCTTTACCGAACAGGACTCCCTCGCGGTCGCGGCCGCGCTGGCCGCGATCTGTGCCGGACTGCCCGGCCATGTACTGGAGAAAATGTTCGGCGCGGTCGCCTTCGCCCATGACGACACCCGAACGCCGATGCTGACCGCCTTGTGCGCCTTGGCCACCGCGGTCGGCCTCGGCCTGCTGCTGTTTCATCACTACGGCTATGTCGGCGTGGCAGCGGCCATCGCCATTTCGGGTTGGGTCGGCGCGGGACTTCTAGGCGCCATCGTCGCCATGCATGGCTGGCTGCGGTTCGACCGCCTGGCGGCAACGCGACTGCCGCGGATCGTGGCCGCAACCGCGATCATGGCCGGACTTGTCCATTACGGCCTGCTGCTGGGCAACCGACTTGATCCGGTCCTGACCTCCACATCCATCGGCCGGATCGGCTTGCTCGGCGTGCTGGTCGTTGCCGGGCTCGCTATTTATCTCGCCATGCTTCAGCTCATTGGCGTCGCCCGACTGACCGACCTCGCCGCCGCGCTGCGCCGCGAAACGTAAAGGCCTTGCGCCACGCCGGTCCGGCGTGGCATTGCACCCGGGTTGAGCAGGGTGACAAAGGCAAAGAGATCATGTCGTTCAAGGAACGGGTTTTTTCCGGCGTGCAGCCGACGGGCAATTTGCACCTCGGCAATTATCTTGGCGCCATCACGAAATTCGTGGCGTTGCAGGACACGTTCGACTGCATTTATTGCGTGGTCGACCTGCATGCCATCACCGTCTGGCAGGACCCGCCGGAACTGATGCGCAACACCCGCGAGGTCACGGCTGCGTTCCTCGCCTGCGGTATCGATCCGAAGAAGCAGATCATCTTCAACCAGAGCCAGGTTGCCGAGCACGCCGAACTGGCCTGGGTATTCAACTGCGTCGCCCGCCTCGGCTGGCTCAACCGCATGACCCAGTTCAAGGAAAAAGCCGGCAAGGACCGCGAGAATGTGTCGGTCGGCTTGTATGCTTATCCCAACCTGATGGCGGCCGACATTCTGGTGTACCGCGCGACCCACGTACCGGTCGGCGAAGACCAGAAGCAGCATCTCGAACTGGCGCGCGACATTGCGCAGAAATTCAACATCGACTTCTCGTCGTCGATTCAAGCCCACGGCTTCGGCGAGAAATTCTTCCCGCAACCCGAACCGGTTATTCAGGGCCCGGCGACGCGGGTCATGAGCTTGCGTGACGGCTCGAAGAAAATGTCGAAATCGGAACCGTCGGATTATTCGCGCATCAATCTGACCGACGATGCCGACGCCATCGCGCAGAAAATCCGCAAAGCCAAAACCGATCCGGAAGCTTTGCCGAGCGAAGAAGACGGCCTCAAGACCCGACCCGAAGCCGACAATCTGGTTGGCATCTATGCCGCGCTCAACAACGGCACCAAAGCCGACGTGCTGCGCGAATATGGCGGCGCACAATTTTCGGCCTTCAAGCTCGCGCTGGTCGATCTGGCGGTGGCCAAACTCGGTCCGATCGGCTCGGAAATGAAAAAGCTGGTGCAGGATCCGGTCTATATCGATTCCGTTCTCGCCGATGGATCGCAACGCGCTTCGGTGATCGCGGGCGAAACCATGAAAGCGGTCAAGGACATCGTCGGTTTCGTGCGACGGTAAACGACGGCCCGCGCGGCGAATTTTCAACATTGCGCAAATTTACGGCATGACACCGCGCGGCCGAGGCTTGTCGGCTGCGCGGCGGGCATGGCACCATTCGCCGCTTGTGCGTCCGAAATCATGTCCCCCGGTCATGACCGAATACGTAAGGAGCGACGATGTCGAACAAGCGCCGCAGTTACGAAGCCGGCCATAAACGCAAATATCTCGTGGTCATCGACGACACCGAGGAATGCGACCGCGCCGTGTTCTGGGCCGCCAAGCGCGCCGGCCGCACCAAATCGCAGATCGTGATGTTGCGCGTGATCGAAACCGCCGATCGCAATCAGCAATGGCTCGGCGTCGCCGACATCATGCAGGCCGAGGCGCTCGAAGCCGCCCATGTGATTCTCAAGAAGTTCGCCGCGCGGGCGCAGAAGATCGCCGGAACCGAACCCGATCTCGTCATCCGTGAAGGCAATACGTCGGACGAGATCGTCAAGCTGATCGACGAAGACGCCGATATCGGCATTCTGGTGCTGGCCGCCGGCACCGGCAAGGAAGGCCCCGGTCCGCTGATCACCAATCTGGCCAAGACCGTCGCCACTTTCCCGATCCCGGTCGCCATCGTACCGGGTCAGCTCAACGACGAGGATCTCGAGGCGATGGCCTAGGCCGCACCGTGCGGCATTTTCTCCGTCATCCTGAGGCGCGAGGACAAAGCCCCAGCCTCGAACGGTGACAGGCACGGGCCGTCGCCCTTCGAGGGCCGCCTTTTGGCGGCCACCTCAGGGTGACGGATCAAAGGCGGCCCAACGGTTGACCTCATTCGCCGCAGGGCCCATTTATCGGCTATATTGAACGCGCCCACGGGCCTTAACCCCGCTTGCGGCAAGGAGCCAAACGCCATGTTCATCCAGACCGAAGCCACGCCGAATCCGGCGACCCTGAAATTCCTGCCGGGCCGCGTCGTACTCGATGCCGGTACCCTCGACATGCCGAACCGCGAGGCCGCCGCGCAATCGCCGCTGGCCGAAAAACTGTTCGACCTGCCGAACGTCGCCGGTGTGTTCTACGGCGCCGATTTCATTTCGGTGACCAAGACCGACGGCGACTGGCAGCAGATCAAGCCGGCAATCCTCGGCGCCATCATGGAGCACTACATGTCGGGCGCGCCGCTGATCGCGACCGGCGCGGCGGCTGCGGCTGGCGATGACGACGAATTCTTCGACGAGAAGGATACGGAGACGGTCGACACCATCAAGGACCTGATCGAGACCCGGGTGCGGCCTGCCGTCGCCGGCGACGGCGGCGACATCACTTTCAAGGGCTACAAAGGCGGCGTTGTATTCCTGCAAATGAAAGGCGCCTGCTCGGGCTGCCCGTCGTCAACCGCGACCTTGCAGCACGGCATCCAGAACCTGCTGAAACATTTCGTGCCCGAAGTGGTCGAGGTGCGGCCGGTCTGACGATACGACCGGCGATCACCGGCAGCTTTGTCTTCCATGGGCCGGCCGGTTGCGTGTATTCACCTCAGCAGAATCGATTTCGAAATGGCATCGATGGCCGGCGCACCGACCGGCCATCGGTGTAACGCTCAAGTCCGCGCACGCCCCCGAGACCCAATCGCATGCTGATCCTGGCCATCGATACCGCGCTTGAGGCCTGCTCGGTTGTCGTGTTCGATGCGGCGCGGGATCTCGTCATCGCTCGCGAATCGACGCCAATGGCGCGCGGTCACGCCGAAGCCCTGATGCCGATGATCGCGCGCGTCATGACCGCCGCCCGGTTAGGTTTTTCCGCCATCGACCGCTTCGCGGTGACCACCGGTCCCGGCAGCTTCACCGGGATGCGCGTCGGCATCGCCGCCGCACGCGGCCTGGGCTTGGCCGCCGGCAAACCGGTCGTCGGCCTGTCGACGCTGGCGGCCTTTGCCGCGCCTTTTATCGCCGACGATCCGACATTGCCGGTCCTTGTCGCGATCGACGCGCGGCACGACCACGTCTATCTCGAGATTTTCGGCACGGCCGGCCATACGCTGGTGTCGCCGCGCGTGGTGCCGATTGCCGAAGCCTTGCGGCTCTCGTCCGGCGGCACGCCGCGCATCGTCGGCACCGCGGCCCATCTCCTGGCTACGGCCTGGAGTCCGGCCGGCAAGCAACCGGTCTCGGTCGAGCAGCGCGCGGCGCCCGATATCGACTGGCTGGCCCGGCTCGGCGCAGCGGCCAATGTCGCCGGTTCGCCGGCCAAGCCGCTTTATATCCGCCCGCCCGATGCCCAGCCGCAAGCCGCGGCGCAACTGGCGCGGCGATGATCGGCCTTTTCCGCCACCTGTTTGGCGGCGACCGGCCGGACATATCGGACGCCACCGTCCGCGACGCCACGGCCATCGCCGCCTTGCACGCAGCCGCGTTCCGACGCGGGTGGAGCGACGACGAAGTCGAACAGATGCTCACCGACCGCGCCGTGGTGGCGCACCGCGTCAGGCTCGGCCGGACGACCGCCGGCTTTGTCATGTCGCGGCAGGCCGCCGACGAAGCCGAGATTCTATCGATCGCGGTGGCCAGCCGCGCCCGCGGACGCGGTATTGCCGGTCAGTTGCTGAACCTGCATCTGCGCCGGCTGGCCGGCCTCGGCACCCGCACGGTGTTTCTCGAAGTCGACGAGCACAACACACCGGCGATCAAGCTTTATGACAACGCCGGGTTTCGCGAAGTCGCGCGCCGGCCGAATTATTATCCTCATCCCGACGGTAAAGCCGCCGCTGCGTTGGTGCTGCGGCGCGATTTGACGTAAACTCCGCGCCATCGCTCACCGGGGCTGATGTCCAGGACATCAACGGCCATCGATAGACCCGCCGCAAACAAGACAGCGAACGCAGTAGAGACCGGAACGACAATCGTGGCAGCGCCTGACAAGAACATGTCCGAACGCAGGAACATCGAAGCGCTGTGCGCGGCCAAGGGCATGCGCATGACCGAACAGCGGCGCACCATCGCCCATGTGCTGGCGGAGTCCGACGATCATCCCGATGTCGAGGAGCTCTATCGCCGCTGCGCCAAGGTCGACGACCGGATTTCGATTTCAACGGTCTATCGCACCGTCCGGCTGTTCGAGGATTCCGGCATCATCGAACGGCACGACTTCCGCGAGGGCCGGGCCCGGTACGAAACCAGCACCGAAGCGCACCACGATCACCTGATCAATCTGCGCAACGGCGAAGTGATCGAATTCCAGTCCGAGGAAATCGAGCGCCTGCAGGCCGAAGTCGCCCGCAAGCTCGGCTACAAGCTGATCGATCATCGGCTCGAACTCTACGCCGTGCCGCTCAAAGACGACCAGACCAGCTGATCCATGCCGTCATCGCGTCCATCCAACCTTGAGGACCTGCGCTGATGTTGCGCGGACTTTTCATCGCGGCGTTCTTCTTCACCATGACGCCGCTGCTGATCACGGTGCAATGGCTGCTCGGCAAGCTGCATCTGCCCGGCTGGGGCTTCATCGCCTCCAATTATTACAAGATCCTCTGCCATCTGTTGCGTATCCGCGTGCGGGTGATCGGCGAACCGGTGCGCGACCGCGCGGTCCTGTTCGTGTCCAATCACGTATCCTGGGCCGACATCCTTGCGATCGGCTCGATCATGCCGGTCGCCTTCGTCTCGAAGAGCGAGGTCGCCAACTGGCCGCTGGTCGGCACCACCGCGAGACTGCAACGCACGGTCTTCGTCGACCGGTCGCGCCGTCAGCAGACCGGCGACGCGATCGCCGACATGGTCAAACGGCTGCAGGACGGCACCTCGGTCGTTCTCTTTGCCGAAGGCACGTCGAGCGATGGCAACCGCGTGCTGCCGTTCCGCTCGGCCTTGATCGGCGCGGTGCGCGAAGCCGGCGCGCGGGCGCAAGGCGGCGTGATGATCCAGCCGGTCGCGATCAGCTACACGCTGCTGCACGGCATTCCGATGGGCCACCAGCACCGGCCGCTGGTCGCCTGGTATGGCGATCTCGATTTCATGCCGCACATCAAGGCGCTGATCGCACGCGGGGCCATCGACGCGGTCATTACCTACGGCGAACCCTTGATCGCCGACACCAGTACCGACCGCAAAGTCCTGACACGGCGCCTCGAATCCGCGGTCCGTGGCCTCAATAGCGGCACCTTGCTCGGCCGCCACCGCTCGGTCCACGGCGGCTGAGCCCCGTCACCGCGCGCGTTTTTTATCGCGAAGTTGGCCCAAGACCGCTACACAGACGCCGAGAACCTGCCTCTCCGGACCGGCCGCGGCGACAAAATCGCGCCGTTTCAATAGGTTACCGGAACGGGACAAACCTTGACCGGGCAGGCTAGACTGAATTTCCGGCTTGCAGAAACAGCATGAACAGACCGCGCAAAGTCCACGTCAAATCCTTCGGCTGCCAGATGAATGTCTACGATTCGCATCGTATGGCCGACACGCTGGCGCCGGACGGTTATGTCGAGACCGCCCACCCGGCGGAGGCCGATCTGGTCATCCTCAACACCTGCCATATCCGCGAGAAGGCGGTCGACAAGGTCTATTCCGAGATCGGCCGTATCCGCGAGATGAAGGACGCCGCCGCGCTCGAAGGACGCCAGATGCTGATCGCTGTCGCCGGCTGCGTCGCCCAGGCGGAAGGTCAGGAAATCATCCGCCGCACCGACTCGGTCGATCTGGTGGTCGGCTCGCAGAATTACCATCGCCTGCCCGGCTTGCTGGCGCGGGCCCGCGACGGCGAAAAGATCGTCGACACCGAGTTTCCGCTCGAAGACAAATTCGATGCGCTGGCCCAACCCTCGCAGCAGACGATCCGCCGTCGCGGCGTCGCCTCCTTCGTCACCGTCCAGGAAGGCTGCGACAAGTTCTGCACTTTCTGCGTCGTGCCCTATACGCGCGGCGCCGAGATGTCCCGGCCGGTCGCCAAGATCGTCGCCGATGTCGAAAAGCTCGCCGACTCCGGCGTGCGGGAAATCTCGCTGATCGGCCAGAACGTCAATGCCTATCACGGGCTGGATGCGAACGGCGCGCCGGTCACGCTCGGTCAACTCGTCCGACGGCTGGCGGAAGTGCCGGGTATCGCACGGCTGCGCTACATGACCAGTCACCCGCGCGACATGTTGTCCGGCATGTGCGACGACCTGATCGCGGCGCACGGCGACTTGGCCGAGCTGATGCCTTACGTGCACCTGCCGGTCCAGTCAGGCTCCGACCGCATCCTGGCGGCGATGAACCGCAAGCACACCCGCCGGGAATACCTCGAGGCTATCGCACGGCTGCGCGCCGCGCGGCCGGACCTGGCCTTCACCTCGGATTTCATCGTCGGCTTTCCCGGCGAGACCGAAGCCGATTTCCGCGACACGCTGACGCTGGCCGAGGAAGTCAATTTCGCAATGGCCTACACCTTCATGTATTCGACCCGGCCGGGGACGCCGGCCGCGACGCTTGAAGACCAGGTGCCGGATGCCGAAAAATCCGAGCGCCTGCAACGGCTCCAGGCGGTCATCACCCGGCAATGGCAGGCGTTTAATCGGTCGTTCGTTGGCCAGACCATGGAACTTCTGCTCGAAAAGCCGGGCAAGCTCTCTGGGCAACTGGTCGGCCGCTCCCCATATCTACAATCGGTGCATGTCATGGCCGACCCTTCGCTGATCGGGTCGATTGTGAACGTCAGGATTACCGATGTCGGGTCGAACACGCTGTTCGGCGTTATGGAATCGGATTCGGCGGCACCGTCGCCTCGGCCTGAAAAGGTCAGAGAAGCCAGCCCAGCAGGAGCATAGAGCCCCCCTTGCGCACATCGGATCCCGTGATCCCGTCCGCCGTCGTTTCCGATGAAACGGCAAAAACGCAGATCGTGCTCGCATTCGAGGACAATCGCCTGGCGTCGGTCCTGTTTGGCTTGCATGGCCAGAACCTGGCGCTGATCGAACGCCGGCTGGGCGTGGTGGCGGATCAACGCGGCAATCACGTCAATGTCGAGGGTTCGCGCTCGGGCTGCGAACAGGCCCGCCGCGTGCTCGAAGGCCTTTACGAACAAATCAAACGCGGCCGGGACCTATCGGCCGGCGACGTCGAGGGCGCAATCCGCCAAGCGATCGCGCAAGGTTCGCTGTTCGACTTCGATCCGAACCGGTCGACGTTCGAGGAAATCAACTTGCGCAAACGACCGGTGCGCGCCCGGACCGCCGCGCAGGATGCCTATATCCGCGCGCTCAAGCGGCACTCGCTGGTGTTCGGCACCGGCCCCGCCGGCACCGGCAAAACCTGGCTGGCGGTCGCGCAAGCCATTCAGATGTACGAGCGCAAGGAAGTCGACCGGATCATTCTGTCGCGACCGGCGGTCGAGGCCGGCGAACGCCTGGGCTTTCTGCCCGGCGACATGCGCGAGAAAGTCGATCCCTATCTGCGACCGATCTACGACGCGCTGCACGATCTGATGGACGTCCGCATCGTCGAGCGCGCGCTGGAAAGCGGCGATATCGAAATCGCGCCGCTCGCCTTCATGCGTGGCCGCACGCTCGCCAACGCTGTCGTCATCCTCGACGAAGCCCAGAATACCACCTCGATGCAGATGAAGATGTTTCTGACTCGTCTGGGCGAAAACAGCCGCATGATCGTGACCGGCGATCCCAGCCAGGTCGATCTGCCGAATGGCCAAGTTTCGGGACTGGCCGAAGCAGTGCGCCTGCTCGACGGCATCGAAGGCGTCGGCCATGTCGCCTTCGCGGCGCAGGACGTCATCCGCCACGAACTGGTGCAGCGCATCGTCGAGGCCTACGACCGTGGCGGGCCGGCCCCTGACGGCAAAATGCTTCAGCTCAAGATGCTTGAGGCCAAAGCGCCCGAGGCCAGGAAATGACCGTCAAAACGATGGCAAAGCCCGAAGGACAGCCCAAAGCAAAGCCCAAAGGTAAGCCCGAAGGAAAGCCAAGGACGAAATCGCCGGCCCCGGCCGTAACCGCCGACATCCAGATCGATTCAGACCTGTGGGATGCCCAGCCCGAAGCCGAGCAGACCGTGCGGGCGGCGATTGCCGCGGCGGCCGCCGCCGTCTCAACACCGGGCGGCGAAGTGAGTATCCTGCTGACCGATGATTCGGCGATCCAGGCCCTCAACCGCGACTGGCGCGGATTCGACAAGCCGACCAACGTTCTGTCGTTCCCGGCGCCAAAAGGTCCGGTTATGGGCGGGACGCCTTTGCTCGGCGATATCGCCATCGCCTATGAGACCCTGCTGCGGGAATGCGACGCCGAGGGCCGCGAATTCCTGCATCACCTCACTCACCTCACCGTGCACGGCTTTCTGCACCTCATCGGTTACGATCATCAGAACGATGCCGAAGCCGACGAGATGGAAGGCATCGAGAGCAACATCATGATCGCCATGAACCTGCCCGATCCCTGGCTCACGCCGTGGCATCATCGCGATTCCGACCAGCAAGACGGTGGCCACTGACCGCCATGCCCGACAGCGATCCCTCCAGTTATAGTTTGGCCGACAGCTCTGCTTACGAGCCACGCCATCTCCCGGTGGTCGTAAAACCGTCGCGCGAAGGCGGCGCAAACTGGTTTACCCGTGTCCTGCGTTCGTGGTTCGGCTTCAGGTCGTCGACGATCCGATCCGACCTCAAGGATGTGCTCGACGCCATGCCGCCCGGCGAGTCCGGCTTCTCGCCGGAAGAGAGCCGGATGCTCAAGAACATCCTCAGCCTGCGCGAACGGCGCGCGGGCGACGTGATGGTGCCGCGCGCCGATATTGTCGCCGTCCAGCAGGACATCCAGATCGGCGAACTGGTCAGGGTCTTCGAGAGCGCCGGGCATTCCCGGCTGGTCGCCTATAACGACACGCTCGACGATCCGGTCGGCATGGTTCACATCCGGGACCTGATCGCCTTCATGACGGCGCGCGCCGCGGTCGATCCCGAAAAGAACGCCAAACGCAAGAAGCCGCTGCCGGCCGGCCTCGACTTCCGCACGCTCGATCTGGCGATGCCCTTGTCGGTGGCCAAGATCGTGCGCGAAATTCTGTTCGTGCCGCCATCCGCGCGGGTCATCGATCTGTTGGCCCAGATGCAGGCCAAACAGATTCATCTGGCGCTGGTGGTCGACGAATATGGCGGCACTGACGGCATCGTCTCGATCGAGGACATCGTCGAACAGATCGTCGGCGACATCGCCGACGAACACGACGAGGACGACAGCGCCGACGTGGTGCGCCAGCCGGACGGCTCCTACATCGCCGACGCCCGCGCTTTGATCGAAGACGTCGTCGGCATCATCGGACCGGATTTCGATATCGGCGATGCAGCCGAAGAGATCGACACGCTCGGCGGCTATCTGGTGACGCGGGCCGGACGTTTACCGCTGCGCGGCGAACTCATCCCCGGTCCCGGCTTGTTCGAATTCGAAGTGCTCGACGCCGATCCGCGCCGCGTCAAGCGCGTGCGCATCCGCCGGCTGACCGAGAAGCGCGAGAAGCCGCGCGAGCCCGGCCGCGAGCAAGGCCGCGATACCGGCCGCCGGCGCGGCGAGCCCGATGCGGTGCTGGCCGGCACCGCGCCGCCGACGCTCGACCTCGACGAACCGCCGCCGGTCAAGGATCCCAAGCCGCCGGTAACGCCGCCGACCGCCCCCGACAGCTCGGCCAAAGCGTGACGTCGGCCGATGTCGTGACGCCGTATTCGAAATGGTGTCTCGTCATCGGTGGCGACATGATTCGCGAACCGATCCGCCTGTGCGCCAGCCACGGCGCGGACCGGTCAACGTTCTCGCGGACTGACTGGACATCACAATGACCTTTTCCCGCCTTGCCACCAAAGCCGCCCATTCGGTCGTGCTTGCCTTCGGCTGGCGGCGGGCGCTGATTGCCCTGGCCGCCGGCGCCGCCTCGGCGCTGGCCATGGCGCCGTTCAACGCCTGGCCGATCATGTTCATCACCATTCCGGTGCTGGTCTGGCTGATCGACGGCTCGACCGCCGGGCGCTGGAGCGGCGCAGTAACCGCCGCCATTGCCGGCTGGTGTTTCGGCTTCGGTTACTTCGTCGCCGGGCTTTACTGGATTGGCTATGCCTTCCTGGTCGACGCCAAGACCTTCGGCTGGCTGCTGCCGGTCGCGGTCAGCGGATTGCCGGCCTATCTGGCGATCTATACCGGGCTCGGTGTGGCCGCCGCGCGGCTGGTCTGGATTCGCGGACCGGAACGGATTTTGGCGCTGGCCACCATGCTGACCGCCGCCGAATGGCTGCGCGGACACCTGTTCACCGGGTTTCCCTGGAACACCTTCGGCTATGCGCTGACCGGGCCTTTGGCGCTGGCGCAAAGCGTTTCGCTGACCGGTATCTGGGGCCTGACCTTCATCTCGATCGTGATTTTCGCCAGCCCGGCGGTCCTCGCCGACGACCGCGCCGATACGCCACATCCGTTCCGGCCGTTGTTGCTGGCGGCGATGGTGCTGGCCGGCCTGACGGCCTTCGGCATGGCCAGGCTGGCGGTCAATCCGACGGCTTATGTCGACGGGGTGCGGTTGCGGCTCATGCAGCCGAACCTTCAGCAGGACGCGAAATTCAACTACACCGCCAAAGACGAAGTGGTGGCGCACTATCTGGATCTATCGAACCGCGCGACCGGGCCGCAATCGAACGGCGCGCACGACGCCACCATTCTGATCTGGCCGGAATCGGCCTTCCCGTTCTTCCTGACCCGCGAACCCGATGTGCTGGCCAAGATATCTGCCATGCTCAAACCGGGTACCGAACTCATCACCGGCGCCGTCCGGCCGGCAACCCAGGCCTCCGGTCCGCACGCCTACAATTCCGTTTACGTTATCGATCCCGACGGTTCCATCCGCGGCATCTACGACAAAGTGCACCTGGTACCGTTTGGCGAATATCTGCCGTTCGAAAACGTGCTCGAAAAAATCGGTCTGCAGAATCTGACCAAACAGGTCGGCGGATTTCTGACCGGCAATCGGCGACGCACCATGGACATACCGGGTGCGCCCAAAATGCTGCCGCTGATTTGTTACGAAGTCATCTTTCCCGGCGCCGCCGTGCCGGCCGACCAGCGCCCGGGCTGGCTGGTAAACCTGACCAATGACGGCTGGTTCGGCATCAGCACCGGTCCTTATCAACACTTTCAGCAGGCGCGCGTCCTGGCCATCGCCGAAGGCCTGCCACTGGTGCGCACCGCCAATACCGGCATATCCGGCGTCATCGATCCGGTCGGCCGTGTCGTCAAGTCTTTACCGCTGGGGGTTGAAGGCGTCCTCGATTCCAACCTGCCGAAGCCCATCGCCCCGACGCTTTTTGTCACGCTCGGCAATGGCCCGTTGATTCTTTTGCTGATCGTCGGTCTGCTCGCCATTGGTCGGCGACGGATTCATCTCTAGATTGTATCGAGGCGAATTCTTGGGCGCGGGTTGTTATGCGCGCAAATATAATTTTTGTGTCGTCATAACTAACATACAAATCGGCCCTGTGAAAATCCTTGAAAATAATGGGTAATTTTCACTCCCCTTTTGGCGTTACCTATCAAAGGTTGGGAAATGACGGATTGCATAAAGGGTCTCATATGTGACATTACGCTTCACAATGGAGGCATAGGAGATATTTATGGCTAAGAAGGCTCCCAATCCGATCGACAAGCATGTTGGCTCGCGAGTCCGCATGCGACGGATGATGCTGAGCATGAGTCAGGAAAAGCTCGGCGACGCCCTTGGCCTGACCTTCCAGCAAGTCCAGAAATACGAAAAAGGCACCAACCGCATTGGCGCCAGCCGGCTGCAAAACATCGCCAATATCCTGCAAGTGCCGGTGTCTTTCTTCTTTGAAGGCGCCCCCCATGCCCCGGGTCAGGCGGGCGGTTTGGGCGAAGCGCCGTCGCCGGCTTATGTCTCCGACTTCCTGGCCACCTCCGACGGCCTTTCCCTGACCAAGTCGTTCATGCGCATCAAGAGCTCGAAGCTGCGTCGACGGATCGTCGATCTGGTCGAACAGATCGCCGGCGAGGAATAGCCCGCCCGGCCTCTCCGAGGTCGCGGCTGCGGCGGCGCACGCGCGGATCTGTCCCCTCAAACGTCAGCCTGTGTTCCCGGCCGCCCTCGTCCTGCGGCCAAGGCCCGTCGACGCCCGGGTCCAGCCCCGATGCCAACCTCTTGTCAAAGTGGGATCGAATCTCGGCGGCGCGGCCGGTTGATGGTTATCGCCCACTTTTGCCCGCATCTTGACGTTGCGCGCCGCCACTGTAAGAACCAACCGACGTGAAACGCCGCGGCCCCCAAACCGCGACACGGGAGGAGTTATCTGTGGCTCACAAGAATTTTCTGTTCACCAGCGA
>WGNB01000065.1 GCA_016124795.1 Rhodopseudomonas sp.
CGGACTGTCCCAATCGCGCGAAAGAGCTCCCCCCGCGTCCGAAAGCGCACATACTCGTCCAGATTTTCGCAGCGTGAACAGGTCATCTCAAACCCGAATAGCAAATCTGCTGGCCGCAGCCAATTTGTCCACGCCGCCTAGGGCACCAGAATGGTCGAGCCGGTCGTGCCGCGGCCTTCCAGATCCTCATGGGCCTTGCGGGCATCCTTTAGGGCGTAGGTCTGGTTGACCGGAATCTTGACCGCCCCGGAGCCGACCTTGTCGAACAGATCGTTGGCGGTCATCACCAGATCCGACCGCGACGCGGCGTAATGGTTGAGGGTCGGCCGGGTGGCGAACAGCGAACCCTTGTGCTGCAAGAGATTGATATCGAAAGCCTTGATCGGGCCGGAAGCCGAGCCGAAGCTGACGAAATAGCCAAGCGGTCGCAGGCAGTCGAGCGACTTCGGGAAGGTGTCGTTGCCGATGCCGTCATAGACCACGTCGCACATCTTGCCGCCGGTGATCTCCTTCACCTTCTCGGCGAAATCTTCCTTGCGATAAAGGATCGTGTGGTCGCAGCCATTCGCCTTGGCGATAGCCGCCTTGTCTTCCGATCCAACCGTCCCGATCACGGTCGCGCCGAGGTGCTTGGCCCATTGGCACAGAATGACGCCGACGCCGCCAGCGGCGGCATGCATCAGAACGGTCGTGCCCTTCTCGACCTTGAAGGTGCGGTTGAGCAGATATTGCGCGGTCATGCCCTTGAGCATCATGCCGGCGGCCTGCTCGTAGCTGATGTTGTCCGGCATCTTCACCGCGCGCGCGGCCGGCAGCAGGCGTTCGGCGGCATAAGCGCCGAGCGGCACGACATAGGCGACGCGATCGCCAACCTTGATATCGGTGACGCCGGGACCGACTTCGGTCACCTGACCGGCGCCTTCGTTACCGGCGACGAAAGGAAGCCCGACCGGCGACGGATAAAGACCCGTGCGGAAATAGGTGTCGATGAAGTTCACGCCGCAGGCATATTGCTTGATCTTGACCTGGCCCTCGCCCGGCGCGCCGATCGCGATGTCCTCATAGGTCAGGACTTCCGGACCGCCGACTTTGTGAACGCGCACTGCTGCGACCATGTTTCACCCCTTGAATGAATTGTAATCAGCGCATGGCTGACCGGTTTCGGCGGCGATCATAGGCAGCCGGCCGTCAAGTGCAAGCCATGCCGACCGAAGCCCGCTCTAGCGTCCGCCCGACACCCGAAGGTTGGCGCCATTGATGTAGGACGCCGCATTCGACAGCAGAAACATGATCGCCTCCGCCACTTCGGGCGCCTGCCCCGCACGCCCCATCGGCAACATCGGCGACACGCGCTCGACCCGCCCGGGCGGCTGAATATCGGTGTCGATAACGCCGGGCGACACCGCGTTGACACGCATGCCTTCCTTGGCGACTTCACGCGCGATGCCGACAACCATGGAGTCGACTCCGCCTTTGGCCGCGGCATACCAAACGCAATCGCCGCCGGCGCCCAGGGTGGCGGCCATCGAGGACAGCATCACCACCGCGCCGCCTTTGCCGCCATGCTTGGTCGACATCGCCCGCACGCAGGACCGAAGACACAGCAGCGCGCCGATCGTATCGACGGTGATGACGTCGCGGATCTTGTCGGCGGAGGCTTCGTCGAGGCGCGAATACTCGCCATTGATGCCGGCCGAATGCACGAAGTGCGTGATCGGTCCGAGTTGCTCGATGGTTTGCGCGAAGACGCGCTCGATATCGGCCTCCACGCCCATGTCGCCTTGCAGCGCGACCGAACGGCCGCCGGCGGCCTTGACCGCGTCGACCACCGACGCCGCGGCCTTGGCATTGCCTTTGTAGTTGACGGCAACATCGTATCCGGCAGCGGCGGCGAGCTTCGCGGTCGCGGCGCCGATGCCACGACTGCCGCCGGCGATCAAAAGAACGGGACGCGACATGATAACTCCTTGCAACGATTGACGGCGGACAAGATCAGGCCGGACGGCGTAACAAACCGGCCAACATAAAGTAAAGCCCAATCGCCAGCAGCGCCGCGCGCACATAAGCGCCGGGCTCCAGATTGGTCATCAGCGCAAACAGCGACAGCAGCCCCCACAGGATCAGCAAGGCAATATTCAGAGGCCGCGCCTGCTTGACCCGCAAAGGATGCAGAAAACGAATGGGAACGAAGGTCAGGATCGCCAGCGCGATGACGGCGCTCGCCGCCAGCCAGGGCGGCGGCGCCATGACATAGAGATAAAACGCCGCCAGGTTCCACACCGCCGGAAAGCCACGAAAATAGCTGTCGTCGGTTTTCATGTTTCGGTCGGCGAAATAGATCGCGCCGGTGACGACGATCACCAGACTGAGCGGCACCGCGAAGGCAAACGGCAGATAGCCGGATGCCGCGATCGCATAAGCCGGCACGAAGACATAAGTGACGAAATCGACGACAAGGTCGAGGGCCTCGCCGTTCCAGCGTGGCAAGGCTTCGCCGACCTTGAAGCGGCGCGCCATCGGCCCGTCGATGCCGTCAACCAGCAGCGCCAGCCCGAGGCTGGCGAACATCATGGTCCAGTGACCGCCAGTGGCCAGGATCAACGCCAACAGCCCAAGCGCCGCGCCGCAGGCGGTGAAGACGTGAACGGCGAAGGCGCGCAACGTGATGAAACTCATACCTGTGGTCCGCGCCGCCGTGACGTCCGAAGAAAACCTATTGATTGCCCCAGTCGAGCTTGACGATTTCCGCCGAACGCCCGCCGAGATTCCAGTTGCGGCCGAAACCGCGGAACCGCGACTTGCCGGACTTCGCCACGATGATATCGGGGCCGATCCAGTAAGCGCTATTGCGGATCACGACATTATCGCCTTTGTCATGGCCCGGCACCGGCGTGATGTCGCCGTCGACATATTTCTCGATGCGGATGCGGCGGGTTTCGCCATCGGTCTCGTAACTGATCGGTGTCTGGTGAACGCCGAGAAACTGACCGACCAGAATCGACAACAGATGCGTGGTGCCGCCGACCCGTCCGGTAAAAATCCGGGTCAGCCCCTTCACCGCCTGGATCGGCGCCTTGTCGTCGATGAACAGCGCCGCGGTCCAGTTGCCGCGTGACATGATGCCGGGCAGATCCATCATCAGGCCGACATTGATGCCCGACAGATCGACATTGTCGAAGTGCCCCTGATCGATGCGCACGCCGGCCCAGGTCTGACACCGGCCCTCGGTCGGCGGATGGTCGCCGAGCGACAGGACGCAGGGACAGAACACCGTGCAATTGCACGACAAGGCCATCTCGCCTTTCAGGCTCCAGGCTTCGGTCACGATTTCACTCCCTTGCTCGCATGATCCTGCGATTCTTATTCTGACGGCCGCCGCTCGTGCGATTGTTAGCTCAAATCGGATGCCCCGGCCAATGGGCGAGTACCGACGACACCACGAAGGCGAGACCCGCGGCAATCGACGCAACCCCGATCGCGTAAGTGAAGCCCCGCCCCTGACCGATTTTCTCGATTGTCATGACGACGCCGAGCGCCGCCATCCAGACCACGTTCATGATGCCGACCGCGAACATCACCGCCATCATCGCCCAGCAGCAGCCAAGGCAGAACAGACCCTGCTTGATGCCAAGACGAAACACGCCCTTCGGCGTCGTCGCCCAGTTGGCGAAGAAAAACGGAAACGGCGATTGGCATTGCTTGAGGCAGGCAAGCTTGAGCGCCGAGAACTGATAAACGCCAGCGGCGATGAAGATCGCGCCCGAGAACAAGCCGCTGACCGAGGCCATGCCGGGATCGAGCAGGCTCGCGCGGGTCAGGGTGAACTGCGCGACAGTCGCGACCAGCGCGAAACCCAGCCAGATCACGGTATAGCCGGCCGCCAGCATGAACGGCGTCACCACCGGCTCGCCTTTGGCGGCGGCGGTATCGGCGATCTCGGCATAAGTGAAAATCATCGGCGCCGCGCTCGGCAACATCATCGCCAGCGTCATTGCCGCCCACATCAGGCCAACCAGTGCGAATCCCGTCGGCCCCCAGACGCCATCCGGCATCAAGGTCATGCCGAAGGTCGGGCTACACAGCACCGCGACCGTGCGCGGCAACAAGTCGAGCGTCGCCATGCCCGGGCCCAATGCCGCCAGACTGCCGCCCATGCCCGCCATCAACAGCCCGAGATAAAGCCAACCCAGACCGGTAAGCAGGAAGATGCACATAATCGCCAGCCGCTTCGGCCGCGCGAAAATCGCGCCAAGCCGGCTGGCCGCCGGCGGCAAATGGTCCAGATTGCGGTCCAGACTGTGGTCTACGGCCTCTGTCATGCGCCTTGCGTTAGCCTCACCTCTGCGCGTCATCTTTGCAGCTTCTGACCGGTAGCGCATCGGGTCCCGGCCATGCTAGTCGAGATTAACGCGAAATGGGTCGGATGCTTTGATGCCGGACAAATCCGCCGCCGAAACCGGCTTTAACAATGCCCCCTGCCGAGCCATTGTGGTCGGAGGCGGGCCGGCTGGCCTGACCGCCGCCATCGCCCTGGCTCAAGGCGGCATCGCCACAATCCTGGCCGGCAAGCGACCGGCCAAGGCCGATAACCGCACGACGGCCCTGCTCGGCGGTTCCGTCACCGCGCTGGAAACGCTCGGTGTCTGGGAACTTTGCGCCGCGCGGTCCGCCCCGCTGAAGGTTATGCGCATTGTCGACGACACCGGCCGACTGTGGCGCGCGCCTGAGGTCAAGTTTGACTGTGGCGAGATCGGGCTCGAGGCTTTCGGCCACAATATCGCCAATCGCGATCTGGTGTCGGCGCTGGAGCAACGCGCGCGCGATTACACCAATCTGCAACTGATCGATGCCGAGGTGACGGCGGTGACGCCCGGCGACGATGACGTCGCGGTTACGCTCGCCGATGGCACGACGTTGCACGCACCCTTGGCCATTGGCGCCGACGGCCGGCATTCGCTCAGCCGCAAGGCGGCCGGCATCGGCACCCAGCATCACGACTACAGCCAGGTGGCGCTGACGGTGTGCCTGACCCATACCCGTCCGCACCGTGACACGTCGACCGAGTTTCACACCCCGAGCGGCCCCTTCACGCTGGTGCCGCTGCCGGGGCTGCGCTCCAGCCTGGTCTGGGTGCTGACACCCGATAAGGCCGATGAACTCGCCGCGCTCGACGACGCCGAACTCGGTCTGACCATCGAACGCGCCGCCCATTCGATCCTCGGCAAGATGACGGTCGAACCGGGCCGCGGCCTGTTTCTGCTGTCGACCGCGACCGCGCAACGTTTCGGCGCGAGCCGCATCGCGCTGGTCGGCGAAGCGGCCCATGTGATCCCGCCGATCGGCGCGCAAGGCCTCAACCTCGGCCTGCGCGATGCCGCCGCCATTGGCGAACTGGCCGCCGCCGCCATGCGCGACGGTCGCGATATTGGTGGCGACGACGTGCTGGCGGCCTATGACAAGATGCGTCGAAGCGACGTTACCAGCCGGGGCGTGGCGATCGATGTGTTGAACCGGACATTGCTCACCGATTTTCTGCCGGTGCAGGGGCTGCGCGGCCTCGGCATGTACATGCTCGACCGCATCGGGCCGCTGCGCCGCGCGGTGATGCGCGAAGGAATCGCACCACGCTCGGCCGTACCGCGCCTGATGCGCGACAACGTCGCCTAGACCGCTCTCCTCGTCATTCATTTTTGCCGAAACATCGGTGCGATCGGCACCGGCAAGGCCGGTACCGTCACGCCCGTATCGGTCGCAATCGATTGCGCGAAAATGCCCCGTTCGACGAAATGTGGATCGCGCATCGCTTCCTCCAGCGGCACGACCACCGTCACACAGCAATCGGCCTTGGCGAAGACAGGCCGCCACGCATCGGCGTCGCGCGCGACAATCGCGGCCGCCACCGCGTGGCGGGTCGCATCCGGATCGCGCCGGTCATCGATGAACGCCTCCGGCAGTGCGATGGCCGCGCAAAACGTCTCCCAGAATTTCTCTTCGAGCGCCCCGCAGGCGACGATGCGGCCGTCACGCGTCGGATATAATTGATAGCGCGGTGAGCCGCCAACCAATGACATCGCGCCCGGCGCGGGGAAGCCGCCGGCCACGCTGCCCAGCGCCAGCGCGTACCAGGCAAAGGTGAACATCGCGTCGGTCATGGCAATGTCGATACAGACGCCCTGCCCGCTGCGATCACGCGCGCGCAGCGCCAGCAGAATGTTGATGACCGCCGGAAAACTGCCGCCGGCAATATCGGCGATCAAGGCCGGCGGCAGCACCGGCGCACCGGCCGGGCCGGGCTGCAAATCAAGCAAGCCCGTATTGGCGATGTAATTGACATCGTGACCGGCCTCGCCGGCGCGCGGACCTGACTGTCCGTAGCCGGAGATCGAGCAATAGATCAGCTTCGGGTTGATCGCCTTGAGCGCGTCATAGCCGAGACCGAAACGCGCCATCACGCCCGGCCGGAACTGCTCGATCACGATATCGGCACGCGCGATCAACGGCATCAGACGGTCACGATCGGCTTGCGACTTGAGATCGAGGGTGAGCACCTGCTTGCCGCGATTGAGCATTGCGAATGCCACGCTCTCGCCGCCGATGAAGGGCGGAAAACGCCGCATGTCCTCGCCGCCGGGCCGCTCGATCTTGATCACCTCGGCGCCGGCCTCGGCCAGCATCAGACCGGCCAGCGGCCCCGGCAACAGCGTCGAGAAATCGAGCACCAGAAGACCGGACAAGGGCTGCATGGCGTCGCTCGTCCCCGCTACTGAAACAGCAGTTGCGGCAACGCGCCGGATTTCACCATCCACATGACGCTGGTCAGCGTCAGCACCGAGACGACCGTACCGATCAGCACCGCGCTCGAGGCCTGCTCGACCCAGGTGTCGTATTGCCGGGCGAAGACAAAGACGTTGAGCGCCGGCGGCAGCGCCGCCATCAGCACCGCCGCCTCGACCCAGATCCGTTCGAACGGCCCGAACGCCGACAGCAGCAGGAACATGATGATCGGATGCAGCGCCAGTTTGATCACGGTGAGAAACGGCACCTCCCACGGCATCTTCTTCAAGGGACGCAGCGCCACCGTGACGCCGAGGGTAAACAAGGCACAGGGCGCGGCGGCGTTCTGCAAGAACTGCATCAGACGGTCGAGCGCCACCGGCGGCTGGAAATGAATCGCCGCCGACAGAATGCCAAGCGCGGTCGCGATCACCAGCGGGTTGGTGCCGATGCGCCAGGCGACTTCGCGGGCCACCGAGCCGACGCTTTTCTTGTCGGGGCTGGCAATCGCCATCAGGAACGGCACCAGCGAAAACAGCAGCAGCGTGTCGAAACAGAAAATCAGCGCCACCGGCACCGCCGCGCTCGGCCCGAGCGTCGCCAGCGCCAGGCCCGGCCCCATATAGCCGATATTGCCATAACCGCCGGCAAGGCCGGCTATGGTCGCTTCGTCGATCCGGCCGGCGCGGAACGCCATGCCAACGCCGAAAGCGATCGCGAATGCGGAAAAGGTCGACAGCGTGGTCGCGACAACGAAATTGATCTGGGCCAGTTGCTCGAGCGGGGTTTGCGCCAGAATGCGATAGAACAACGCCGGCAGCGACACGTAGACGATGAAGAAGTTCATCCAGGCGAGCGCGGTGTCGGGGATCTGTTTGATCTTGCCGCAGGCAAAGCCGATGAAGATGAGCCCGAAAAATGGCAGCGCGAGATTGAGAACGTCGATCATTTGCGGTCTCCGGCGGCGCCCGCGGTCTGGTATATTCGACCGATTTTTTGGCTGTTGACGCCAGCATCTTGGCGCGGCCTTTGCTTTCCTCTAAACGGCAGCGCAGGCTTTTGGAAGGGATGTAGACCGTGAAATTACCCCGCCAGTTCTTTCAGCCTTTGGCCATTGGCGCCCCCGCCCCGATGCGTGAGTTGCCGGTGCGGCTCGAACGCATGATCCATTTCGTGCCGCCCCACCTGGAGAAGCTGCGCGCCAAGGTGCCGGAGCTGGCCAAATCCGTCGACGTCGTGCTCGGCAATCTGGAAGACGCCATTCCGATCGACGCCAAGGAAGCGGCCCGCAAGGGCTTCATCGAGATGGCCAAATCGGTGGATTTCGGGCCGACCGGTCTGTGGACCCGGATTAACGCGCTCAATTCGCCCTGGGCGCTCGACGACGTCATCGAGATCGTCGGCAGCGTCGGCGACAAGCTCGACGTCATCATGCTGCCCAAGGTCGACGGCCCCTGGGACATTCATTACCTCGACCAGCTGCTGGCCCAGCTTGAGGCCCGCCACAAGATCGGCAAGCCGATCCTGATCCACGCCATTCTCGAGACCGCGCAAGGGGTCAACAATGTCGAGGCCATCGCCTCGGCCTCGCCGCGCATGCACGGCATGAGCCTGGGCCCGGCCGACCTGGCCGCCTCGCGCGCCATGAAGACAACGCGGGTCGGCGGCGGCCACCCCGAATACAAGGTGCTGGCCGACGGGTCCGGTGACGCGCCGCGCGCCGCTTATCAACAGGATTTGTGGCACTACACCGTCGGCCGGATGGTCGACGCCTGCGCGGCGGCCGGGATCAAGCCGTTTTATGGCCCATTCGGCGACTTCTCCGATCCGGCGGCCTGCGAGGCGCAGTTCCGCAATGCCTTCCTGATGGGGTGCCTCGGCGCCTGGTCGCTGCACCCGACCCAGATCGCAATCGCCAAAACAGTCTATTCGCCCGATCCGGAGGAAGTCGCTTTTGCCCGGAAGATCGTCGACGCAATGCCGGACGGCGCCGGCGCGGTGATGATCGACGGCAAAATGCAGGACGACGCCACCTGGAAACAGGCCAAGGTCCTGCTCGATCTGGCGAAACTGGTCGCCGCCAAGGACCCGGAGATGGCCGCCCGTTACGGCTTTTAGGCGGTGCGGCGACGTCCCGGCCGGCGTTTTGGGACTAGCCAATAGCCTTGCAAAGCACTAACTGGTCACCCCATGAGTAAGATGCACACCGCAAAATTCACGATCGGCCAGGTGGTCAAACACCGGCTGTTCTCATTCCGTGGCGTGATCTTCGATATCGACCCGGTGTTCAACAATACCGAGGAATGGTGGGAGGCGATCCCGGCCGAGTCACGGCCGAAGAAGGATCAGCCATTCTATCATTTGTACGCCGAGAACGCGGAAACCGAATACATTGCCTATGTCTCGGAGCAGAACCTGCTGGCGGACAATTCCGGCGCGCCGATCCGCCATCCGCAGGTCGATGAAGTGTTCGAATGGGACGACAGCGGCAATTATCGGCCGCTCAACAGTTTGTTGAACTGACCGTCTCCGACCTTTCTCGCACGAACAATCGAAAGCCCGACCCTGCGGCGTTATTGATCGGCCACCGACGGCTCAACGCCGCCGGCCGGTCGCCGGAACCGAGGCCCCTGGGCCCCAACAAAAAAGAAAAAGGCGCGGCCGATGCCGCGCCTTTCGTTTTGTCGGGTTTCGCCTGGAAGCGTCCGAAGGCTACTTCTTGGCCGGGGCCGCCGGCGTCTGGGCTTCCAGCTTCTTGCGCGCCTCTTCCGCCTTCTTCTGCAGCTCTTCCTGCAGCTTGCGCTGCTGCGCTTCGAAGACTTTCGGATCGGTCGCCGGCCCGTCGAACGCCTTGGCGAAGTCGGTCAGCGGCAGCGGCAGGCTGATCGGCGTACCCTGCATGTTGATCGCCTGCACGGTCAGCATCTGACCCTTCTTCATCTTGGCGATCATGTCATCGGTGACCGGATAATCGGACATACAACCGACCGGGAAGCAGATCTTGTAGGGCTGCTGCTGCGGCTGTTCATTGTCGATGATCATGCGGGTTCCCTGCGCCAGCTGCATGCCGAGCGGAACGGTGACCCGCAGAACCTTCTGCTGGCCTTCCGGATCGAACAGCTGAACGATGGCGACCGGCATGCCGTTCTCGAGACGGCCATCCTTGGTGATGACGCAGACCTGCTTGCCGCCGGTGTCGGGGCCCTTGCCGCAAATTTTCATCCACGGCGAATACATCAGTTGCGGAGGAGCAGCAGCAGCGGGAGCAGCCGGTGCCGGCGCGGCCGCCGCCGGTTTCTTCGCGGCCGGTTTGGGCTGCTGCGCCGAAGCCGGCTGCGCCACCAAGACTGCCGCGACAAGTCCAGCCACCGCCAACATGGCGGTCAGCGCGCGGCCCCCAAACCGGGCCGGAGCGATGCGATGATCCATTCTATCGTCCTTACGTTTTAGCCGTCAGCGGTTTGCCGCCACCCCGGCCGTTGGCGGCACAAAGCCGCGAAATATTGGCGTTTCGGCTCTCTCCGTGCGAAATACGGCGGGAGCGTGACTTTCGACCTGCGACCGCTGCCTGATAGCCGATATCGTGGCGGCAATAAAGCCACGAATACGGCGAAAATGCCGGGTCGGACGAGCTTCCCCCGGCTATGTTAACGTCGGAAGAAACGGGACAAATCGCCATTCGTAACTTGTTCAAAAGCTTCACGGCGCAGCGCCGTTCCGCCCTGTCTGGCGTGACGCGCGACGGCGAAATTCAACCCGTTGAAACGATCTCCGGCCCGGCGTTCCGTCCGGTTTCGCGTCGGGAGATGATCGCCAGCGCCGTCGGTGGCGTCCTTGCCGCCGGCCTGGCGCCGATTGCCGGCCGTGACGCCTTGGCCGATTCGCCGCCAGCGATAACCGACGCCACACCTGCGCCCGCGCCGGCATCCCATGCGATCGCCATGCACGGCCAGCCGGCCTGGCCGCCCGGTTTCGACCACCCGAGTTACGCCAACGCCGCCGCGCCGCAAGGCGGATTACTGACGCAAGGCGTGCTTGGCACCTTCGACAGTCTCAACCCCTTCATCGTCAAAGGCCTGCCCGCCGCCAATATCCGTGGCTATATCGTCGAAAGCCTGCTGGCGCGCGGCTACGACGAACCGTTCACGCTCTATGGCCTGATCGCCGACAGCGTCGTCACCGATCCGGCGCGCAGCCACGTCACCTTTACGATCCATCCGAAGGCGCGCTTTGCCGACGGCAAAGCGATCACCCCCGCCGACGTGGTCTTCTCATTCGAGCTGCTGCGCGATCACGGCCGTCCGCTGTTCGGGATTTATTACGGCAAGGTCACCAAGGTCCAGGCTGTCGACGGACGCACGGTGCGTTTCGATCTCGCCGCCAGCGACGACCGGGAACTGCCGCTGATCCTCGGGCTGATGCCGATCCTGCCGCAACACGCCACCGACGCCGCGAAGTTCGAGGACACCAGTTTCGAACCGCTCACCGGCAGCGGGCCCTATCGCGTCACCGCTGTGCGTCCGGGGGAAAGCGTCACTTTCACCCGCGACCCCAACTATTGGGGCCGCGATCTGCCGATCAATCGCGGCCTGTGGAATTTCGACACCGTCAAGTTCGACTACTACCGCGACGGCAACACTTATTTCGAAGCCTTCAAGAAAGGCCTCTACGATCTGCGCCTCGAGACCGATCCCGGCCGTTGGCAGACGGCTTACGACTTCCCGGCGTTGCGTGACGGCAGCGTCGTCAAGGAAGCCTTTCCCTACGGTCTGCCGAAAGGCATGCAGGGCCTCGTATTCAACACCCGGCGCGCGATCTTCGCGGATGTAAGGATGCGAGAGGCGATCCTGCAATTGTTCGATTTCGAGTGGATCAATCACAATTACTTCTTCGATCTTTACAAGCGCACCGCCAGTTATTTCGACGGCTGCGATCTGTCGGCGCATGGTGTGGCTGCCAATGCGCGCGAACGAGAATTGCTGGCGCCGTTTCCCGGCGTCGTGCGCGATGACATCATGGCCGGCACATGGACGCCGCCGGTGACCGACGGCTCCGGCCGCGACCGTAAAGCCCTGCGCCGCGCCTTCGACCTGTTCGCGCAGGCCGGCTACGGACTGCAAGGTACGCAACTGGTGCACCGCGCCAGTGGCCGGCCGTTCGGCTTTGAAATTCTCACCTCCACCCGCGATCAGGAACGGCTCGCCCTCGCCTTCGCGCGCAGCCTCAGGCGCGCGGGTATCGCCGCGCAAGTGCGCAATGTCGACGCCACACAGTTCGAGCGCCGACGCATTACCTTCGACTTCGACATGATGGATTATCGCTGGGAACAATCGCTGTCGCCCGGCAACGAGCAACTGTTTTACTGGGGTTCGGAAGCCGCCGATCAACAAGGCAGCCGCAACTACATGGGCGTCAAATCGAAGGCAGTCGACGCCATGATCGCCGCCATGTTACGCGCAACCGAACGGCCGGATTTCGTCGCGGCCACGCGTGCACTGGATCGGGTACTATTGTCCGGCTTCTACGTGGTACCGTTGTATTTTCCACCGCGCCAATGGGTCGCCCGCTGGACGCGAATCGAACATCCACAGACAACATCGTTATTCGGCTATCTGCCGGAAACCTGGTGGCATAGAAACGCAAAATGATCTTGCGAAGCGCCAAGGACAAAACAGGCCAGCAGGCGGTCGGTAATCGCGCCACGCTCGATGAGTTGTTCACGCGCGCGGCTCAGCGCGCGGCATCGCCGTCCACGCTGGCGCTCATCGATCCGCCCAATCGCGCCAGCTTTACCGACGGTATGCCGCGCCGGCTGACCTACGCCGAAGCCGATCGTGCGATCTCGGCAATGGCCGCGAAACTGTCCGGCCTGGGCCTGCCGCTCGATAGCGTTGTCGCGATCCAGTTACCGAACACCGTCGAAGCTATCGTCACGTTATTGGCGGTGCTGCGGGCCGGGCTGATCGCCGCGCCGCTGCCGCTGTTATGGCGCAAGCACGAGATTGTAGCCGGCCTGTCTCGCATCGGCGCCAAGGCCATCGTCACGACCGCCCGGATCGCCGACGTCGCCCATGCCGAAGTCGCGATGACGGCTGCCGCCGAACTGTTTCCGGTCCGCTACATTTGCGCCTTCGGACGCAACCTACCCGATGGCATCGTGCCGCTCGACGATATCTTCGACGAGGACGCCACCGTCGAAGCGCCGGCTCAAGACCCTAATGGCCGGCCCGGCGACCACGCCGCCGACCACGTCGCCGTGGTGACGCTCGATATGACCTCGGCCGGTATCGTGCCGGTCGCGCGCAATCACATGGAATTGCTGGCCGGCGGCACGGCGATCTATCTCGAAGCCGGCGCACCGCGCGACGGCCGTATGCTGTCGACGATCCCGCCCACCTCCTTTGCCGGCATCGCCGCCACGGTTCTGGTATGGCTGGCCGGCGGCGGCACGCTGTCGCTGCATCACGGTTTCGATGCCGCGACCTTTGCCGCTCAGATCAAGGAACAGGACAAGCACCCGCCCGGTCATCAGGCGCGCGGTTATCGCGGCGGTGTCGTCGTGTTGCCGGGACCGGCGCTTGCCCCGCTTGCCCGCGCCGGCCTGCTCGACGCCGACGATCAGATGATCCTGGCGCTGTGGCGGTCGCCGGAACAACTGGCGACCACGTCATCGTGGAACGGACCGGCCCGGCTAGCCGACATATCGTGCTTTGGCGAGGTCGGCTTGCTGGCGGCGCGGCGCGGCAGCGACAACCTGCCAGCCGATCATCCGCTGGGCCGGATCGGCGCGCCGCGTTCCAGCGGCACCATCGCGGTCGCCGAAACCGCGCGTTCGAGAAGCGGCACCTTGCAACTACGGGGACCGATGGTGCCGGTCCACGCCTTCCCCCCCGGCGCCGAACTCGGATCGGACCCGCGGCTTGATGCCGACGGCGCGGGCTATATCGATACCGGCTTCACCTGCCGCCTGGATGGCGCCCACCTGACGGTCACGGGGCCGCCCGGCGGGCTCGCCACCATCGGCGGCTACCGTTTCCGGTCGACCGACGTCGACGATCAGGCCGAGGCCGCCGATCCCGACGCGATTGTCGCCGCCTTGCCCGACGGCGTGCTGGCGCTGCGCCTCGCCGGCAGCGCCACCGACCCAGCGGCGGTCCGCGGCCGACTTGCCGACCGCGGCGTCAACCCCTTGATCGCCGATGCGTTTCGGCCGCGTGGCCGGACCGCGAATGAGACCGGCGACCAGACCGCGGCCGAGAGCGAGAGCCCGGTCGAAAGCAAGACCGCCTGAACCGCCTCGTCGGTGTCACCGCCGCATTAAAACGATCATCGTCGTTGACGAGGCATTAAGGCCCGGACGCTTAAGGTTACGGTTATCGCGCAGGCTGACCTTTGGGCATGCGCCTGTAACGAGTAACCAGCGTGCCCACCATGTCGCTGCAAGGTCCGTTGATCGTCGTCGCCGAGCAACCGGCAACCGCCTTGATTGAAGCCCTCGGCGCGGCCGGGGCCTTTCCCATCATCGAAACAAACTGGGCCGACGCTCCGACCGCCTTTGTCTCGGTCAAGCCGTCTGCCGTGGTGATCGCCGAGCCGGGGCTCCCGGCCGACGACACGGCCGCACGCACATTATGCCTCCAGCTTTCGACCGCCGAAGGCCCCTACGTGCCGGCGATCGCAATGGCCGACGAAATTCATGACGTCGCCATTCCGGTGGCGTTGACCGTCGACGTTCATCGGCCGGTCACGCATGTGATCGACCGCCTGCGGTCGGCGCTGCGGGTCCGTGCGCTGCACGACACCGTATTGCGCCGCACCGAACTGTTTGCCGCTCCAAGCGGCCCACGGCCTGAAATGCCGATCGGCGACCCGCTCGAAGACGCCACGGTTCTGATCGCCGGCCGGGGACCGCTCTATCCGGCGCTCAGCGTCGCCATCGGCGAACAGGCCAAGGTGATCGGCGTGCTGAGCATCGAGGCCGCTGTTAGCCAGCTCAACGAGCACGACATCGACGGCATCGTGATCGGCGACGGCTTTTCCCGTCGCATCGTCGACTCCTTTCTGACCATGCTGGCCCAGGATCGACGCTTCTCCGATATCCCGGTGGCCGTGGTCGGCGATGTCGCGCCGGCCTTGATCGACAGCCTGCCTCATCTCGACTGCATCGATGGCGATCCCGACCGGTTGGTGGCCCGTCTCGTTCCGATGCTGCGCTTGCGTGCTTTCGAAGCCCGGCTCAAGCGCATGCTCAAGACACTCGACGCCGAAGGCATTTACGATCCGGCCACCGGCCTGCTGACCCGCGATGCGTTCTGGCGCGAATTGAACAAAGCGGTGATCGATGCCGCCGACCGCAGCCAAGCGCTGTCGGTGGCGCGCTTCTCGTTCGATGGCCCGGTCAACGACCGCGCCCATCGTGACGGCGCCCGCTCGGCCACCCGGTTGATCCGCAATATCGATTTCGCCTGTCGCGACGATGATGGCGCGATCCTGATCGCTTTCACCCAGACCAATTTGCGCAGCGCCCATGTCGTCGCCCGCCGCATTGCCGGCATGCTCAAGAGCGCGCTGCTGACGCCGGGGCTCGGCCACGAGCGCGGCGCCATCCAGGACCGCATCACCGCCAATGTGACGCTGGCGGCCTATAAAAACGCCGATACCGCCGAAAGCCTGATGCAGCGGGTTCTCGGCAGCCACATGGTTGCGGCCGAATAGCCGAGTGATTAGGTTGGCTCGAAACAGGAGCCAACCGCCATGTCCGACACCGTCACCGACACGCCGATTGAGCCCGTCCGCATCGATGTCGTCTCGGACGTGGTCTGCCCGTGGTGCTTCATCGGCAAGCACCGGCTGGAAAAAGCCCTGGCGATGACCGACGGCATTCCGGTGGAAGTCCATTACCGGCCTTATTTTCTCAATGACTGGATCCCGCGCGAGGGCATTTCCCGCGAACAATATCTGACGACCAAATTCGGCTCGCCCGAACGCTACGAAGGCATCGCCACCCGCGTGCGCGCCGCCGCCGCCGAGGAAGGTCTGGTCTACGATTCAGCCAAGATGAAAAGCCAGCCGAACACGCTCGACTGCCATCGCCTGATCCGCTGGGCCGGCGGCATCGGCAAGTCGGCCGAGATGAAACAGCGGCTGATGGACCTCTATTTCACCGAAGGCGCGGACCTGACCCATCACGCCGTGCTGGTGCAGGCGGCCGTCGATGTCGGGCTCGACCGCGACAATATCGCCGCCGCGCTCAACAGCGATCAGGATGTCGAGCAGATCGAGATGGAAGCCCAGTCGGCGAAGAACGCCGGCATCGAGGGCGTGCCCTGCTTCATCTTCGCCGGCAAGTTCGCGGTGTCCGGCGCGCAATCGCCGGAATATCTCGCCCAGGCCATCGCCCGCGTCGCCAGCGGCGAAGCCGACGCCGCCGAGTAACGCTAGGCCGCCTTGGCCCGCTCGGCGATCTTCGCCAGCCGGCGGACCACGGCGGTCGCACCCTTGAGCCGCTCCTCCGGCTTCTCCCAGTCGTCAAGGATGACGAGCTTCTGGCCGCTCTTGTCGTTGCGCATCTTCACCGACGCGCCCTGCTCGCGGATGAAGCCGAACAGGCCATCCGGATTGGCGAAGTGATTGTCGCGGAACGACAGCACGACGCCCTTCGGGCCGGCGTCGAGCTTCTCGACATTGGCGCGGCGACACAGCGACTTGATGGTCACGATCTGCAACAGATGTTCGACCTCGACCGGTAACGGACCGAAGCGGTCGACCATCTCGGCGGCAAAGCCCTCGATCTCGCGTTCGTCTTCCATGTCGGCGAGCCGGCGATAAAGCGCCAGCCGCACCGCCAGGTCGGTGACGTAATCTTCCGGAATGAGGATCGGCGTGCCGATGGTGATCTGCGGCGACCAGCGGTCCTCGACCACCGTCGTCAGGCCGGCCTTCGCGCTGACCACGGCCTCCTCCAGCATCTGCTGATACAGCTCGAAGCCGACTTCCTTGATATGGCCGGACTGTTCGTCGCCGAGCAGATTGCCGGCGCCGCGAATGTCGAGATCGTGCGAGGCAAGCTGGAAGCCGGCGCCCAGCGTGTCGAGCGATTGCAGCACTTTCAGCCGGCGCTCGGCCTGCGCGGTGATCTTCTGCTGCGCCGGCAAGGTCAGCAGCGCATAGGCCCGCAGCTTCGAACGTCCGACACGGCCGCGCAATTGATAAAGCTGCGCCAGACCGAACATGTCGGCACGGTGAACGATCAGCGTATTGGCGCTGGGAATATCGAGGCCGGATTCGACGATGGTCGTCGACAGCAGCACGTCGTACTTGCCGTCGTAGAACGCGGTCATGATGTCGTCGAGCACCGCCGGCGACATCTGGCCGTGCGCGACGACGACGCGGACTTCCGGCACATGCTTGTCGAGGAAATCCTTGGCCTCGGCGAGGTTCTCGATGCGCGGGCAGACATAGAAGGCCTGACCGCCGCGATACTTCTCGCGCAGCAGCGCCTCGCGCACCACCAGCGGATCGAACGGCGAGATGAACGTACGCACCGCCAGCCGGTCGACCGGCGGCGAGGCGATGATCGACAGGTCGCGCACCCCGGTCAGCGCCAGTTGCAGCGTGCGCGGGATCGGCGTCGCCGTCAGCGTCAGCACATGAACCTCGGCGCGCAGCGTCTTCAGCCGCTCCTTATGCGCGACGCCGAAATGCTGCTCTTCGTCGACCACGACCAGCCCTAGGTCCTTGAACTTGATCGCCTTGCCGAGCACGGCGTGGGTACCGACCACGATATCGACCGTTCCGTTGGCCAGTCCGGCCTTGGTCGCCGTCTGCTGCGAAGCCGGCACCAGCCGTGACAATTGCCCGACATTGATCGGGAATCCGCGGAAGCGCTCGGTGAAGTTCTTGAAATGCTGACGCGCCAGCAAGGTGGTCGGCACCACCACGGCCACCTGCTTGCCGTTGATCGCGGCGTCGAAGGCGGCGCGCATCGCCACTTCGGTCTTGCCGAAGCCGACATCGCCGCAGACCAGCCGGTCCATCGGACGGCCGGAGGCGAGATCCTTGAGCGTGGCATCGATCGCCGAGAGTTGATCCTCGGTTTCCTCGTAAGGAAAGCCGGCGGCGAATTCGTCGTAAGCCCCCGGCCCGACCGCAAGCTTCGGCGCTTCGCGCAATTGCCGCTCGGCGGCGATCTTGATCAGTTCACCCGCGATCTCGCGGATGCGGCTCTTCATCTTGGCCTTGCGGGCCTGCCAGTTGCCCGAACCGAGACGGTCGAGTTCGACATTGGCGCCTTCATTGCCATAGCGCGACAGCAGGTCGACGTTCTCGACCGGCAGGAACAGCTTGGCGGCGTCGGCGTAATGGATCTCGAGGCAATCGTGCGGCGCGCCGGCCGCCATGATCGCCTGCAAGCCGACGAAGCGGCCGATGCCGTGATCGACGTGAACGACCAGATCGCCGGTCGACAGCGAGGTCGCTTCCTTGATGAAATTGTCGGCGCGGCGGGCGGCGCGGCGCGGCCGCACCAGCCGGTCGCCAAGAATGTCCTGCTCGCTAATGATCGCCACGTCGTCGGTCACGAAACCGGACTCGATGCCAAGCACGGCCAGCGCGACCGCGTGTTTCGGCACCGCCAGCGCCTCCGGCCACGACGCGACATTGTGCAGGTTATGCAGCTTGTGGTCGGCCAGCACATGGCTCATGCGCTCGCGCGCGCCATCGCTCCACAGCGCGATCGACACCCGCTTGCCGTCGCCCTGCAACGCCATCACATGCTTGCTCAGCGCCTCGAACACGTTGGCGCCGGCTTCGGCGCGTTCGGCGACAAAGTTGTGGCCCGGCGTCGCGGCGATATCGACAACGTCGGCGGCGGCCGGCACATCGAAGGGTGTCAGTTTGGCGACGGCGCAATCGCCGAGGCGCTTCTGCCATTCGACCTGCGTGATGTAGAGCCGCGCCGGCGGCATCGGCTTGTAGGCCGGCTGCACGCCGTCTTTCAGCGCTTCCTGGCGCGCCTCGTAATAGTCGTTGATCTGGGTGAACCGCTCCTGCACCGCGTCGTCGGCCAGCGATTCAAGCACCACTGGCGTCCCCGGCAGATAATCGAACAGCGTGTCGAGCTTGTCGTGGAACAGCGGCAACCAGTGTTCCATGCCGGGATAGCGCCGGCCTTCGCTCACCGCCTCGTAGAGCAGGTCGTCGGGCGTCGCCGCGCCGAATTGCGCGACATAGCCGGTGCGGAATTTGCGGATCGTTTCAGTGATGAGCTGGAATTCGGCGACCGGCACCAGATCGAGGCCGCGCAACGGCGTTTCGCTGCGCTGGGTCTGCGGATCGAAGGTCTTGATGGTCTCCAGCGCGTCGCCGAAAAAGTCGAACCGCACCGGCATGTCCATGCCGGGCGGAAACAGATCGAGGATGCCGCCGCGCACCGCATATTCGCCGGGCTCGCGCACCGTCGAGGCGCGCAGGAAGCCATTAAGTTCCAGCCAGTTCACGACCCCGGCCATGCCGAGGACGTTGCCGGGGGCCACCGACAGCGCATGCGTCGCGGTGAAGTCGCGCGCCGGCACCCGTTGCGACGCGGCGTTCACCGTCGTCAGCAGGATCGACGGCTTGTCGCGCCCCTTGACCCGCGCCAGCCGCGACAACGTCGTCATGCGCTGGGCGACGACGCCGGCATGCGGCGACACCCGGTCGTAGGGCAGACAGTCCCAGGCCGGGAATTCCATCACCTGAATATCCGGACCGAAAAACGACAAGGCCCGCGACAACGCCGCCAGTCGCTGGCCGTCGCGACAGATCACGGTGAGCGAAATCGCCGGCGCGACCGGCCGCGCCGCCACCGCCCGCGCCAGATCGGCCAGCACCATGCCCTCGGCGCCTTCGGCGACCTGCGCCAAGGTCAGCGCCTTGCCGGCCTGCAATTTCTCTGCGGGGGATTTCGCCAATTTGCTCATCGGGAGTCACGCGCTTCGCTTAGACGGAGGAACCGGGGCTGTGAAAGCCCCGCAGACGGCGGAACAACGGCGTGTCGATCTCGGCTGGTGCCGGCTCGGCGCCGTTGACCCAGGCGAACATCTTCTGGTCGGGAATATCGAGCCAGGTTTCGACCTCGCTCAATTCCGCGTCGTTCAATGACGCCAGTTCGGCATCGGCAAAGCCGCCGAGCACCAAATCCATCTCGCGGATGCCGCGATGCCACAGCCGGAATTTCAGCCGCCGCCGCCGCGGATCGAGGCCCGCGCTCGAAACTGTCGTACCGCTCAACCGTTTGCTCCAACGCCAAAAACCCGGACGGGGCCGGGACCGGCTTCATACCCCCTCGGCCGCGCGAAGTCAGCGAAATTCGGGGAAAGGAAGACGATGTCCCGGATCCAGTACGGCCGGCGGCGATGCCGCCACCTGCCCGCCCCGTCAATGCTTCTTGGCTTTTTGCCAGATGACGGCAATATCAATCATAGATTGAATTTTTATTTTTTACTATTATACCGTGAGCGCTGCTGACTCACCCGCCATTGGAGCGGACCATGCCCGTCGCCAACTCGCCGCAACTCCACCGCCGCAGCTTTCTCACTGGCGCCGCCGCGCTTGGCTTCGGGGCCGGCCTGGCTGGCCAGGGCCTGTTCGATCCCGCCGCCCTCCAGGCCACGGCCAAAGCCGTCGTCAGTCCGCGCTGGGACAGCCTTGCCAAAGCGCTTGCCGGCCCGCTGCTTCGGCCACACGACTCGCCTTACGACCGCTATGCCGCCTTCTACAATCTGGCCTATGCCCGGCAGCGCCGCAAACCGGCGGCGATCGCACTCTGCGCCAGCACCGCCGACGTCAAGACCGCGATCGGCTGGGCGCGCGACAACCGGGTTCCCTTGGTGGCGCGCGGTGGCGGTCATTCTTATGCCGGCTATTCGACCACGCCCGGCCTGATGATCGACATCTCGACCCTTCGTGGCGCTTACTGGAGCAAGCCTGACGAACTGACCTTCGGCGCCGGCAATCGCAACGCCAATCTCTACGCCGCGCTCAAAGCCGCCAACCGCACGGTGACCCATGGCCGCTGCCCGACAGTCGGGGCATCCGGCTTCCTGCTCGGCGGCGGCATCGGCTTCAACATGCGCCTGCACGGCGTTGCCAGCGATCAGATGACGGCGAGCGAAATCGTCACCGCGCAAGGCGACATCCTGCAATTATCGGAAACCGAAAATGCCGATCTGTTCTGGGCCTGCCGTGGTGGCGGCGGCGGCAATTTCGGCATCAACACCGCTTTCACGCTCAAGACCTTTCCGACCCAGAAGATCACCTTCTTCAAGGCGTCGTGGTCGGGCACGCGCCAGGACATGGCCAACGTCGCGACCTTGTTGATGGCGTCTTTGAACAACGCGCCCAATGCCCTGGGCTCGCGCTTTGCACTGACCGCGCCGAACCGGATCGGCCAGGACAGGCAATTCGGCGTCAACATCGTCGGCCAGTATCAAAGCGACGCCGACATGACCAAAGCCGTCGAGGACTACTTGGCGCCGGCCTTGCAGGCGGTGAAGACCTGCGAACGAGTGTCGGAATGGCCGGCCAAGCCGGGGCCCTGCACCTATCAGATCCTGTTCGTCGACTACTGGACGGCGCAGCTTAAGTATCTCATCGACAACGATCGGCCATTCGCCTTTCATGAACGCTCGGCCTATCTGACCGCGCCGCTCGACGGCGACACCTTCGACCAGGCCAGCGCAATCATGGAACGCTGGCATGGCACCAACGACCACGGCGGACCTGCCCTCAACGCCGACTTCCGCTTCTTTCAAACCGGCGGCGCCATCAATGACATGCCAGCCGAGAAAACCGCCTTCGTGCATCGCGACAATGTCTGGCTGGCCGATATCGGGCTGCCCTGGAATACGCGCGACAGCCAGGCCCGCATCGACGCCAATATCCGGTGGCAGAACGGGTTCTATGCCGAACTGATCAAGTTCAAGGCCTGCAACGGCATGGCCTATCAGAATTTCATCGACCCGGCGCTCAAGGACTACGCGCAAGCCTATTACGGCGACAACCTCGATCGCCTCCGCAAGATCAAGGCCAGCGTCGATCCCGCCAACCTGTTCCGGTTTCCCCAACAAATCTTGCCCAGCTGACCGCGCAACCCGGTCTGCGATCGGGTCCGGGCTCGCTTCCGGCCGGAGGCTGCGGCTAGAGTGGCCGCCATGCGCCCGCTTGTCCTCAATCCCTTGTTCGCCTCGCTCACCAGCCTGCCCGGCGTCGGCACGAAGCTGGAACAGCTATATGGCCGCCTGTTGGGACGCGAGCAGCCGCGCGTCATCGACCTCCTGCTGCATATGCCGTCCGGCATCATCGACCGGCGCGCCCGGCCGAAACTGCGCGACGTGCGCGACGGTCAATTGGTCACGGTCGCGGTCAGGGTCGAAGAGCACCGGCCGCCGCCACCCAGCCGCGGCCGCGCGCCCTATCGTGTGGTGACCAGCGACGACACCAATACGCTGACGCTGACCTTCTTCCACGCCCGCAAGGACTATCTCGAAAAGCTGCTGCCGGTCGGCGAGACCCGTTACGTGTCCGGCGTCGCCGAATTCTATGACGGCAATCTGCAAATGGTGCACCCCGACCGCGTCGTCGACGAAAAGGGATTCGCCGACCTGCCGCTGGTCGAGCCGGTCTATCCGCTGACCGAAGGTCTGACGCTTGGCGTGGTGCGACGGGCGATGGACGGGGCGCTGGCCCGCCTGCCCGATCTGCCGGAATGGCAGGACGAGGCCTGGGCATCACGCGAACAGTTTCCGGGTTTTGCCGCCGCGCTGCATCACGTCCATCGGCCGACCGAGCCGCATGATATCGCGCCGGAAAGCCGGGCTTTCACGCGGCTCGCCTTCGACGAATTGCTCGCCGGCCAATTGGCGCTCGCGTTATTGCGCGCGCACATGCGGCGCGAGGCCGGGCGCGGTTCGTCGAGCGAGGGCCGGCTGCGCGCCAAGGTGATGAAGGCGCTGCCTTATGCACTCACCCATTCGCAGCAGCAGGCGGTCAACGACATCATCAACGACCTGGCGCTGCCGCAACGGATGCTGCGGCTGCTACAAGGCGACGTCGGCTCCGGCAAAACCGTTGTGGCGCTGATCGCGGCCTCAGCGGTGATCGAGGCCGGGCGGCAAGCCGCAATCATGGCGCCGACCGAGATTCTGGCGCGTCAGCATCTTGCCACCATCGCGCCTCTGGCCGAGGCCGCCGGTATTCGCGTCGCGTTGCTCACCGGGCGCGATCGCGGCGGCGAACGCGATGCGATCCTCGACCGCCTTGTGCTCGGCGATATCGATCTGGTGATCGGCACGCATGCGCTGTTTCAAGAGGACGTCGCCTTCCACGACCTGGCGCTGGCGATCGTCGATGAGCAGCATCGCTTCGGCGTCCATCAACGTCTGGCTTTGACCCAGAAAGGCAACGCGGTCGACGTCCTGGTGCTGACCGCGACGCCGATCCCGCGCACGTTGGTGCTGACTTACTTCGGCGACATGGACGTCTCCGAATTGCGCGAAAAGCCGGCCGGCCGTCAGCCGATCGACACCCGCACCATAGCCCTCGACCGCATCGCCGACGTCGAGGACGCCATCGGCCGCGCCATCGACGAAGGCAAACGGGCCTACTGGGTCTGCCCGCTGGTCGAGGAATCCGAAAAGATCGATCTGGCCGCCGCCGAAGCCCGATACAAGGAATTGCGCAAGCGCTTCGGCGCCAAGGTCGATCTGATCCACGGCAAGATGAAGAGCGCCGAGAAGGACGCCGCGATGGCGCGCTTTGCCGCCGGCGACAGCCAGCTTCTGATCGCCACCACCGTGATCGAAGTCGGCGTCGACGTGCCCGAAGCCACCATCATGGTGATCGAACACGCCGAACGCTTTGGGCTCGCGCAACTCCACCAGTTGCGGGGCCGGGTCGGACGCGGCGCCGGCAAATCCACTTGTCTGCTGCTTTACAAGGGCCCGCTCGGCGAAACCGCCAAGGCGCGGCTCGCCATCCTGCGCGAAAGCGAGGACGGCTTCCGCATCGCCGAGGAGGATTTAAAGCTGCGCGGCGAAGGCGACCTGCTCGGCACCCGGCAAAGCGGTCTGCCCGGCTTTCACATCGCGCGGCCGGAAACGCACGGCAAATACTTGAGCGTGGCGCGCGACGACGCCGCTTTGGTGCTGACGCGCGACCCAAATCTGGAGACGCCGCGCGGCCAGGCGCTGCGCGATCTGCTCTATCTGTTCGGCAAGGACGAAGCGATCAAGCTGATCCGGGCCGGCTGACCCGACCCGGACCTGCCGGTTCGCCTAGCCGAGCGGATCGGCGCCGAAGCGGTTCGGGCCAGCGGTGCCTTTCATGCAATCCCAGATCAGCAGCAGAATGATGCCGATGCCGGTGAAGATCAGCAGCAGCCACCAGCCGGTGCGATCAAGATCGTGCAGCCGCCGCACCGACACCGCCAGTCCCGGGATCAGCAAAGCCAGCGACACCACCAGATCGATCAGGCCCAGACCGAGGACGGCGTCGAGAATGCTGGCGACCAGATTGGCCAGAATGGAAAACAGCGTCCAGAACCAGAATTCGGACCGGGCCGCGCGACCGGAGAACGTCGCGTATTTGTTAAATCCGGTTTTGATTGCATCCGCGAAAGTCATCGAACTGCCCCGTTTAAAATAATAACGGGCGAACGGTAGCAACGCGCCGCAATTCCGAATAGCGACGCCACCGGTAAATGCTGTGGAACCGACTGACCTTTATTGGGGGTCGGCGGCGGCTTTCGCTGCCCGGGCCGCCTTGGCGCTGGCGGCCATGCCGGCCAGTTTCTTCTGGGCATTGGCGTCGGGCTGGACCATGCCGGCGGAAATCAGCAACGTCATCGCGTTTTCGACGCTGACGTCGAGTTCGATCAGGTCCTTGCGCTGCACGAAGAAAAAGAAGCCCGTGGTCGGGTTCGGCGTACAGGCCAGAAATACCGAAACGTAATCGCCGTCCTTGACCGGCAGTTTCTCGGCGACATCGCCGCTCGGCGGCTGCGAAATAAACACCAACGACCACATGCCCGGCGCCGGAAACTCGACCAGCGCCACCTTGCGGAAACTCGAACCGTCTTTCGAGAACAGGGTCTCGAAAATCTGTTTCATGGTCTTGTAGACCGGCCGGACGATCGGCATCCGGTTCAACAGGCTTTCGCCGAGTTCGACGAGCGAGCGGCCGACCAGATTGGCGGTCAGGAAACCGAGCAGCGTCAGCGCGATAACCGCGATGACCAGGCCGGTGCCGGGGATCGGCCAGGGCAGATAAGTCTCCGGCCGATACGTCGGCGGGATCACCGGGCGGACCAGATCGTCCACCCAGGTGACGAAGGACCAGGTCAGATAGGCGGTGATCGCCAGCGGACCGGCCACCACCAGACCGGTGAGGAAATAATTGCGAATCCGCGAAGCGAAGCCGCCATGCGATGCGGTCATCTTGGCGACGTCCGCACTCAGTTCGTCGCCCGACTTCTGGTCCATGTCACTCATGGGCCGATATTACTCTACGGTGACGGATTTAGCGAGGTTGCGCGGCTGGTCGACGTCGGTGCCGATCGCCGCAGCGGTGTAATAGGCAATCAACTGGACGGGGATGGCGTAAACCAGTGGCGTCACCGCCGAATTCATGTCCGGCAGCATCAGGCTTTCCGTCGAGGCGATGGTGGCCTCCTTCGCGCCGCGCGGATCGGTGACCAGGATGATCTTGCCGCCGCGGGCGGCCACTTCCTGCATGTTCGAAACGGTCTTCTCGAACACCTGATCGAACGGCGCGATCACGATCACCGGCATGGTCTCGTCGATCAGCGCGATCGGGCCGTGCTTGAGTTCGCCGGCGGCGTAGCCCTCGGCGTGGATGTAGGAGATTTCCTTGAGCTTGAGCGCGCCTTCCAGCGCGATCGGATAGCTGGTGCCACGGCCGAGATAGAGCACGTCTTTGACCTTGGCGAGATCATGCGCCAGCTTCTCGACCTGCGGTTCGAGCGTCAGCGCCTCGGCCATCAACCGCGGCACCGCCACCAGCGCCCGCACCAGATCCCGCTCCTCTTCGGCCGACAGCGCGCCCCGGGCGCGACCGGCGGCGAGCGCCAGACAGGCGAGCACCGATAGCTGGCAGGTAAAAGCCTTGGTCGAGGCGACGCCGATTTCCGGACCGGCCAGCGTCGGCATCACCACGTCGCTCTCGCGCGCGATCGTCGAGGTGGTGACATTCACCACCGACAAAATGTGCTGCTTCATCTCGCGCGCGTAGCGCAAGGTCGCCAGCGTATCGGCGGTCTCGCCCGATTGCGAAATGAAGATCGCGAGGTCGCCCTCGACCAGCGGCGCGCCGCGATAACGGAACTCGGAGGCAATGTCGATTTCGACCGGCAGCTTGGCGAAACGTTCGAACCAGTATTTCGCCACCAGACCGGCATAGAACGCGGTGCCGCAGGCCGAGATCGACAACCGCTTGATCGCGCGCCAGTCGAACGGCATGGCTTCCGGCAGAACGACGGTCTCGCCGACCATGTCGATGTAATGCGCGAGCGTATGGCCGACCACTTCCGGCTGTTCATGGATTTCCTTGGCCATGAAATGCTTGTGGTTGCCCTTGTCGACCAGTTGCATGGCAACGGTCGACTTGACGATGGGACGCTCGACCGGCTTGTCCTGCTCGTCGAAAATCTTGACGCCCTGGCGGGTCAATACCGCCCAGTCGCCATCCTCGAGATAGCTGATGGTGCCGGTGAAAGGCGACAACGCGATGGCGTCGGAACCAAGGAACATCTCGCCCTTGCCGTAACCGATCGCGAGCGGCGAGCCCTTGCGGGCGCCGATCAACAGATCGTCATGACCGGCGAACAAAAACGCCAGCGCGAAAGCGCCGCGCAACCGTTTCAGGGTCGCGGCCACCGCATCCACCGGTGTCTTGCCGGCCTTGAGTTCGGCAGTGACCAGATGCGCGACAACCTCGGTGTCGGTTTCGCTGCTGAACGTCGCGCCCTGGGCCAACAGGCCTTCGCGCAATTCGTGGAAGTTCTCGATAATGCCATTATGGACGACCGCGACCAGATCGGTGGCATGCGGATGAGCATTGTTCTCGGTCGGCTTGCCGTGGGTCGCCCAGCGGGTATGACCGATGCCGCTATTGCCGGCGAGCGGTTCGCCGTCGAGCTTGGTCTCGAGCGCATGCAGCTTGCCCATCGCGCGCCGGCGCGCCAGCGCGCCGTGGTCGAGCGTGGCGATGCCAGCCGAATCGTAACCGCGATATTCCAGCCGCCGCAGCGCGTCGACCAACCGGCCAGCCACCGCCTGGGTGCCGAGTATTCCAACAATTCCACACATCCGCTTGGCCGGTCCCTGTTTATTGCACGCGAGCGTTAACCGTCATCAGCTTTAGCGGCCATCGCTCGATTTACGGAAATCAAAACCTATTGCGACTTATGTCAGGTCGGGTGACGGTCAAGCTCTTCAGCGCTGCCGGCGCGCGCCGCGCCAGCGGTTGCTACGATTTCTTGGCACCGGCCTTCCGCGCCGCCTTGAGTTCGCGCAGCCGTGCGGCCCAACCTTCCTTGATCACTTGAATGCCGCGGCCCAGCGCCAGCGCGCCGGCCGGCACATCCTTGGTCACCACCGAGCCAGAACCGATATAGGCGCCGTCGCCGATCTTGACCGGCGCGACCAATGACGAATTGGTGCCGACGAAGGCGTCGCTGCCGATATCGGTGCGATGCTTGTCGGTGCCGTCGTAATTGCAGGTGATGGCGCCGGCCCCGACATTGGCGCGTTCGCCGACGCGGGCATCGCCGATATAAGCGAGATGGTTGGCCTTGGCGCCCGCCTCGAGCGTGGCCTGTTTGATCTCGACGAAATTGCCGACGTGAACGTCGGCGCCGAGTTTGGCGCCCGGCCGCAGCCGCGCAAAAGGTCCGACCCGCGCACCGACGCCGACATGGGCGCCTTCGAGATGCGAGAACGAACGAATGATAGCGCCATCCTCGACGGTGACGCCCGGCGCGAACACCACGTTCGGTTCGATCGTGACATCGCGACCCAACTTGGTGTCGAACGACAAGAACACGGTCTCCGGCGCAATCAACGTCACGCCGGCCTCCATCGCCGCGGCGCGCAGGCGGCGCTGCAACACGGCTTCCGCCTCGGCGAGCTGCGCCTTGGTATTGATGCCGCGCACGTCATCCTCCGCGGTCTCGATCGCCACCGCCTTCAGACCGAGTTGCCGCGCGATGGCGACCGCATCGGTGAGATAGTATTCGCCCTTGGCGTTGTCATTGCCGATACGTTCGAGAATGGCGAGCGCGTGCTGACCGGCCAGCGCCATCAGACCGCCATTGCAGAAGCCGATCTTGCGTTCCTCGGGACTGGCGTCCTTTTCCTCGCGGATCGCCACCAGATCCTCACCCTGCATCACCAGACGGCCATAGCCGCCTGGATCCTGCGGTCGGAAGCCAAGCACGGCGACCGCCGCGCCGCCGGCCAGTGCGTCGCGCAGCAGACGCAACGTCTCGGCCCGGACCAACGGCGTATCGGCAAACATCACCAGAATGTCGTCGGCGGCCGGTTCTAAAGCCGCCCGCGCCGCCAGCACGGCATGCGCCGTGCCGAGCCGTTCGCGCTGCTCGAAAACGCGGGCCTGCGGCGCAACTTGTCGCGCCACCGCACCGACATCGTCGCGTCCGGGGCCCACCACCACGGCGATCTCCGCGCCGCCGGCATCGATCGCAGCGCCGAGGACATGAGCGATCAGCGGACGGCCGCCGACAGCATGAAGCACCTTGGGCAATGACGACCGCATGCGGGTCCCCTCGCCGGCCGCCAACACAATCGCGAGACAGTTTCGTTGCTGCATCGGTTTCTTAAAACTCAAGACAATCGCCCGGCCGCGGTGAACCGCCGCCCTGAGCGCCTGAAGGGACAAGGGATAACGCCGCGCCCGGCGCGACGCGCAACCGGGAAATACCACCCGGCCATGCTTCCGCGCCATCAATAGCCGTTAAAGGGTCGCAAAGAAAGCCAGCATTGCCGGATTCTGCTAGTGTTTTCAATGACCTGATTCGCAGCTTTTGGGGATGTCCGATGGCGCGCGATAACGAGGGTGCCAGCATTTCAAAGTTCGGAACCCAGTTGTCGGAATTGATGAAATTGGCCGACACCAGCACGCTTTGGCACATTGCCGGCTGGGGCGGCGCGACGACGTTCGCCCTGGCGGTGGCCGCCCTGATTTCGACCACCAATATCGGCACGCAACGCCTGCAAACCGCCTTCGCCCCCGAGGCCACATCAACCGTCGTTGCCGGCGGCGAGGCGCCACGCGGCGTTCAAATGGCGCGAACGTCCGATGACGACCGGACCGGATCGATCTCCCGGCAGCGACAGGTCGTCACCCCGATTCCGCAATCCGTGTCGCCCGCCGATACCGCACGGCTGGAGGCCGAAATCCGTCAACTTGCCGCGGACCGCGACCGTCTGAAACAGCGGGTCGCCAGTCTGGAACAAAACCTCAACGACATGACCGGCTCGATCAAACGCGAACTCGCGTTGGTGGCCTCCACAGCGTCCGCGGCACCGCCCGCCATTGCCGCGCCGCCGACCCAGAAGCCGACCGAATCCGGCCGCGCCGAAGCGGACAAGATGGCGGATGCGAAAGGCGACACCGGCGAGGAAACCGCGCGTCAGGTCAATGCCAGCGGCAAAGCCGACGCCCGAACCAACGTCAAATCCGAAGCCCGTTTCGTGTCGAAGCCCGATGCGCCTTCGAGCGCCAAGCCGGAACCGGTCAAGGAGGCGCGCGCGGAGCCCGCTCCCGAGGCCAAACTCACCAGCGCGCCCGGCCTGCCGGTCGTCACGCTCGTGCCGCTTCCGCCGATCAAGGCGGGCAGCGCCCCGCCGCCGGTCGAAGATCCCAACAAGCCGGCGATCGGCATCGAACTCGGCGGCGCGCGCTCGATGGAAATTCTGAAAAAGCGCTGGGCCGCGGTGAAGCTCAATTTCGGCCCGTTGATCGAAGGCATGCATCCGCTGGTCACCTACGACCGTCGCAATCACGCCATTCCCTACCGGCTGAAAGTCGGTCCGCTGGCGAATGGCGCGGGCGCGGCCGCGCTCTGCAAACGCTTTGCCGCGTCGCGCGTATCCTGCCGCACCGTGGAATTTGTCGGCGACGTCTTCGCCGAAAAATAAGACGGCGCTCAACGTCAATTGCAGTCGCGCCGATAGGACGGCATAGTGCCGCCGGTCCGTCACCGTGAATTGTTGAAGACCGTTGCGATGAAACTGTTTCTGCCGAGCGCGCGCGCCACCAATGTCCTGCTGATCGTCGGGTTCTGTTCGCTCGGCTATGCGCTCTATATGCGCTATCTCGGCGTCGAACAGTCCGGCGTCGGACTGGCTTGCGCCGCCGGGCTCGACACCTGGCTATGCTATACGCGCCATATCGCGGTCACGCTGTTCGACCGCTCGGTGTTCGGCATTGCCGCGCTCATGCTGGCAGCGCTCCATCTGTTGCGGCCGACACTCGTCATCTTCGCGCTGGCGCTCGCCGTCACCTGTCTCGGCGTTGTTCTCTACAACGTCATGCTGTCGTCGCTGGCGGCCGGCCTGCTGGTCCTCAGCCTGGCACGTCGCGCACCCGAACCAGACTGATCGCCATTAGCAGCAAGGCGGCGCAGAGCCAGATCGACTGCCAGTTGGCTAAGCCTTCGTTGGGAACAATATAGACCACCGACACCGCCAGCACGGCCGCCCCGGCGATTTCGGCGGCGCCGCGCGAACCGCTTGCGGCCGGACGCGACCAGGACCGGCACAGGCTGTGGCTGAAGAATGCCACCGCCACCGCGGTCAACGGTGCAAACGGGAAATCGCGATAGCGCGGATCGAACACCAAGCCGAGCGCGGTCAGGATCGACAGCATCAGCGCGGCAATCGCGATCAGCCCGATCAGGATCGTCAGCGGATCGCGGGTGCGGCCCTGCACCGGCCCGATCAGACGCGACAGGCGCGGCGTCGGCGTCGCCCGCATGGTGGCCGCCGCCAACGCCACCGGCGCCAGCACAGCAACGGCGGCCAATGCGAGCGAACGCGCCCAGCCGCCCCAGCCGAGGCTTTCCACAGGCACATTGGCCAGTGTCCATCCGACCGTCACGCCGCTGGCCAAGGCGTTGACGGCGACCGCCAGAACCGGCGGCCATCCCACAGGCTCCGCCTTGCGCCGCGCGAACCAGGCCGCGCCGAATACGATCAAGGCGAGCGCCATGCCCTCGCCGGCCTGCATCATCCAGTCGGGATGATTGGAGACCGGCTGTCCCCATTGGAATTTCGGTTGCCGGGTCGCGTCGTCAAGCAGCCCCCAGTGGCCGCCGACCACTCCTTCCTGGGCGCGCTTCCACGGCTCGTCATAGGCTTCGATGACGTTCACCCGGAATTTGTCGCGTGCCGCCAGCGCCAGCACATCCTGAATGACCCGCGCCTGATTGGCCGGCGACGGCAGCGCGCCTTCGCGCATCCGGCCCTGGCTCGGCCAACCGACTTCGCCGATGATCACTTCCTTGGGCGCGAATTCGCGGGCGATCTTGCGCCGGATGGAATCGACATGCGCGGCGGCTTGACGCGCCGGAATCGGGAAGTCCTCCCAATACGGCAGGATATGGATGGTGATGAAGTCGACGGCGGCGGCAATATCGCGGTTGCGCAGCCAGAACTCCCAGACATCGGCATAGGTCACCGGCACCTTCACCTGGGCCTTGACCGAGCGGATGGTGGCGGCGAGATCGGTCGCCGTCATGTCACCGCGCAGCAGCACTTCATTGCCGACGACAATCGCGATGATGGTGTTGGGATAGGTGGCAGCCAGCCGCACCGCGTCGGCGACCTGGGTGCGGTTCTTGATCGGATCGCTCGACAGCCAGAGGCCCTGCAACACCTTGAGACCATGCCGGGCGGCAATCGCCGGCACCTGGTCGATGCCATAGTCGGTCGAATAGGTCCGCACGCAGCCGGTGATCTTGGCCAGTTGCGTCAGATCGGCCTCGATCTGGCTGGCCGGGATCATGGTGGTGGGATCGAGCGGCGTCTGGCTGCCCTTGAACGGCGCGTAAGACAGACAATAGAGCTTGTCGCCCTTGGCCAGAGGCGATTGCGGCATCGTTTCCGGCTGGCCGAGCCAGGTCCAGGTGGCGCCGATCCCAGCCAAGGTGGCCACAAGGCAGGACGCGAAAACGAAACCGAAGCGCATGGACGAACCTGTTCCGGCAGAATTGGGCGCAAACGAAAGGCCATAACGGCTTATCGCGCGTGCCGACGCCTGCCAAGCGCCTAAAGCCGTCACCGCCAAGGCCCTTGTCACTTCGCCGCAGCCGGCAGACGCGAAACCGGCGCCGGCTGTCGCCGACCGACGATTTACGACCTCGCCTTCCGACCATCTGTTGGCAGCCGCATCGGGACACTGGACAAAGCCGTGCCGTTAAGGCCAAGTTTTACCGCAGAGCTTGCCGCGACGGGACGGTCCGGGATGCTCTGGCCAACAACGGCTTCGGGGAACTTGAATTCAATTTGGGCTGTACGCCGAAGGACGCCGCATTGGCGTCTCAATCCGGTCTCACAGGAGAGCGGACTTCACAGGTGGACGGCCTCCATCAACACTGGCGGGAAACTATCGTTTATGACTTCGCTGCGTCAGTCTTTCGCCATGCTCTGCGTGGCAGCCTTTAGCGTGACTGCTTCCGCCGCCTTGGCTCAGAGCGGCGGCAAGCCGGCCGAGCCGCAAAAGCCGTCGACCGAAGCGGTGATCAAGGAAGGTCAGAAAAAGGCCGACGAAATCGCCGAAGCCACCCGCGTCCTGGTCGGCCCGGCCGGCAATCCGGAATGCGTCTGGCTCGGCCGCCGCATCGTCGGCCTGCTGTGGCGCGACGATCTCGATACGGCCTTCCGCCACCTCGACCTCTACGACCGGTTCGGCTGCCCGAGCGCCCATATCCAGGCGACGTTCCGCTGCCTGGTCCGGCAGGGCAATATCGATCCGAAGGCGCCGGAGACGCTGAATGGCCGCGTTCACGCCTGCTGGCTCAATCCCGGCCTGACGCCGACTGCGGAAACCGCGCCGGCCACCCCTTCGGCGGCCACTTCGGGTGGAACGACCAAGCCCTGACGTCGTTAAATCCCGACGAATATGAACGGCGCCATAACGGTGCCATGCGTTCGTCTTGGATTTGCCATGTCAAGGATTTACTTGAACAGATACCGGATGCCGAGCTATGCTGCACCACAGCAGATTAAGCTTTGGCTGAGCCCAGGGGACGGGTTCACGGGTCTGCCATCCAGCCCCACTTGGTTTTGAACGCTATGCGCACCGTCGCTGCCGTCGTCGCCCTCGTGGTGTGCGTGCATGCTGGTTTATGGGCTCTCTTCCGCGATCAAATCAACGCTCCGGATTTTAACGGACAGTTAGCCAGCGTTTCCTACGCGCCGTTCCAGGGCAATTCCGACGTCGAACACGGCGGCACGGCCGACGCCGCCCGCATCCGCGCCGACCTCAAGCTGCTCGCCCCGATCACCAAGGCGGTCCGCACCTATTCGTCGACCGCGGGCGTCGAACTGGTCCCCGGCATTGCCGCCGAGTTCGGACTGCGCGCCACCATCGGCGCCTGGATCGACAAGGACAAGGACCGCAACGAGCGCGAAATCCGCTCGGTCGTCGACCTCGCCAAGCGTCACAGCAACGTCAACGGCATCTTCGTCGGCAACGAAACCATCTACCGCGGCGAACTGGCGCCGAAGCCGGGCGATGCGCTCGATCCGGAAGAAGCCAGCAAGCTCGAAAGCGCCCGGACCGAGGAAGAACGCAAGAAGGTCAGCGAAGACATCGGCGTTGCTCGCCTGATCAAGATGATCCAGCGGGTCAAGCGTCAGACCACCGTGCCGGTGACCACCGGCGAAATCTACAGCGTCTGGCTGGACCATCCCGAACTGGTGTCGTCGGTCGATTTCATCGCCGCGCACATCCTGCCCTATTGGGAAGGCTTCTCGCCGAGCCAGGTGGTCGATCAGGCTTTCGTCATCTACGACAAGCTGCGCCGCGCTTACCCCGGCAAGCGGATCGTCATCGCCGAATTTGGCTGGCCGAGCGCCGGCTACAATTACCACAACGCCCAGCCCGGCCGCATCGAACAGGCCGAGTTGCTGCGCGACTTCGTGACCCGCGCCGATGCCTACGGCGTCGATTACAATATCGTCGAAGCCATCGATCAGCCGTGGAAGATCTTCGAAGGCGGCGTCGGCCCGTACTGGGGCATCTATGACGCCAATCGCCAGCCAAAGTTCGCCTGGACCGGTCCGATCGGCGATCCCGATCACTGGAAGCTCGCGGGTATCGCGCTTCTGGTCAGCGTTCTGCTATCGCTGCCGATCCTGTCGGCGAGCGCGGTGACGGTCTGGCAGACGGCAATGCTCGCCGGCGCCGCCAATGCGGTCGGCGCCTGGTCGGCCGCCTTGTTCGGCTACTGGAACGGCCACTACTTCGTGCCCGGCGCGGCCTTCGCACTCGGCCTCGGCACCCTGCTGCTGCTGCCGCTGATCGTGATTGCCCTGGCACGGATCGAGGAAATTGCGGCGATTGCCTTTGGCCGCCGGCCGTCCCGTTTGATCCCGACGCTGCCGCAGGCACCTTCGATGGTGCCGCATGCCGGCATGCCGAAGGTCTCAATCCATATCCCGGCCTATCGCGAACCGCCGGAAATGCTCAAGCAGACGCTCGACGCGGTCGCCCGGCTCGACTACCCGAACCTGGAATGCGTCGTCGTCGTCAACAACACGCCGGACCCGGCGATGTGGCTGCCGGTCGAGCAGCATTGCGAAAGCCTCGGCGAGCGCTTTAAGTTCGTGCTGGCCAACAAGCTCGAAGGTTTCAAGGCCGGCGCCCTGCGGCTGGCGATGATGCACACCGCCGCCGACGCCGAAATCATTGGCGTCATTGACGCCGACTATGTCGTGACCCCCGACTGGCTGCGCGATCTGGTGCCGATGTTCGACGACGCCCGCGTCGGTTTGGTGCAGGCGCCGCAGGATCACCGCGACGGCGACCGCAGCATCATGCATCACGCGATGAACGCCGAATATGCCGGCTTCTTCGATATCGGCATGGTTCAGCGGAACGAAGTCAACGCCATTGTCGTCCACGGCACCATGTTCCTGGTGCGCCGCACGGCGCTCGAATCGGCCGGCGGCTGGTCGAGCGACACCATCTGCGAGGACACCGATCTCGGTCTGACGCTGCTGGAACAAGGCTGGGTGTCGCATTACACCAATACGCGCTACGGCCACGGCCTGCTGCCCGATACTTACGACGCCTTCAAGAAGCAGCGCGATCGCTGGGCCTATGGCGGCCTGCAAATCCTCAAGAAGCACTGGCGCCGCTTCCTGCCGGGCGCGAGCCGGCTGACCCGCGACCAGAAGCGCGAATTCTCGCTCGGCTGGCTCAACTGGCTCGGCGCCGAAAGCGTCGGCGTGGTGGTCGCGATCCTCAACATCCTGTGGGTGCCGGTCATCGCCTTCCTCGACATCGCGGTGCCGGATCGCATCCTGACCGTGCCGATCATGGCGAGCTTTGTCGTCTCGATGGCGCATTTCGTGACGCTGTATCGTCTGCGCGTCGACACCGGCAAAGGTCAGATGGCCATCGCCGCGGTCGCCGCCATGTCGGTGCAATGGACGGTGGCGCGGGCGGTCGCGGTCGGTCTGGTCAAGGACCACCTGCCCTTCGTGCGCACCGACAAAGGTGGCGCAGGCCGGCGCAAGACCGACTTCCATGCGTTCTGGGAAGCGATCATGGCGGGCCTCTTGGTCACCTGCTCGATCGTGCTGGTCGAGACCAACTACAAGCAGGTCCACGAGATCTACATCTTCGCCGCCGTGCTGCTGATCCAGAGCCTGCCCTTCGCATCGGCGGTCGCCATCGCCCTGCTCGAACGCTCGAAGTGGAACGACTTCGCTGCCTGGCGCGCGCTGAATGCGTCGATGGCCGGTCTGGTCAGCCGCCGTCAGCGCCTCGCCAAAGCCGCGGTTGCCGCGCAACCCGCGCTGCAGAAGCCGCAAACCGAGATGGTGCAATAGCGGCATCGCGAACATGACGCCGCGTCGAACGCGGCGTCATGTGTTTACCGGTCAGACGACCGAGAGCTTCACATCGATATTGTTACGGGTCGCGTTCGAGTAAGGGCAAACCTCGTGCGCCTTGGCGACGAGGGCTTCGGCCGGTGCGCGGTCAATCCCCGGCAGCGACACCGCCAGCGCAATTTCAAGGCCAAAGCCGCCTTCCGACCGCGGCCCAATGCCGACGGTCGACGTCACGCTGGCGTCGGCCGGTACTTTCGGGCCGCCCTGCGACGCGACGAACTTCATGGCGCCGAGGAAGCAGGCGGCATAGCCGGTCGCGAACAACTGCTCCGGATTGACGCCCTTGCCGCCAGCACCGCCCAGCTCCTTGGGCGTTGCCAAGATGACGTCGACGGCGCCGTCGAGGGTGGCGGAGTGACCGTCGCGGCCTCCGGTGGCGCGGGCGGAAGTGCGATAGAGAACATTGACAGGCATGGGGAGTGTCCTTTTGACGCCGGCGGTGACCGGAGGGGTTTGATAATATACGCGATTAAATCGCGTACGACATAAATTGCCGTTTCGACCGCCATTGTCAATCTTGCGATTTAATCGCACACGATTTATTATATCACGAAACGGTGAGCCGGCTGCGCCGCCTGTCGCAGCGGCCCTTCCGCCCCCGATCCGTCCCTCACTGCGCCGAGACCGCTATGTCGACTGCTCTTTCCGATACGAAACAAGCCGCCGCTGTCGACGATTTCCTCTGTTTTGCGATCTATTCCGCGGGTCACGCTTTCAACCGGGTCTACAAACCACTGCTCGAAGCGCTCGGCCTGACTTACCCGCAATACCTGGTCATGGTCGCGCTCTGGGCCAAGGACGACCAGACGGTCGGAAAACTCGGCGCCACGCTGTTTCTGGAATCGAGCACGCTGACACCGCTGCTCAAGCGTCTGGAGGCGCTCGGCCTGATCGCACGGCAACGCGACCCGGCCGACGAGCGACAGGTCCGCGTTCGCCTGACCGAGACTGGTTCAGCTTTGCGGGACAAGGCCCGCGACGTGCCGCAATGCCTCCTGGCGGCCAGCGGCATGTCGCTGGACGCCTTGCGCGGCTTGCAGGCGCAGATCTCGACGTTACGCGACAACCTGCTGAAATCGACGGGTTGAGCCGAAAGGTAGCCGCGCTCTGCCGCCGCTCAGGCTGGCAGTGCGGTCTCGACCAGTTTGACCCAGTAAGACGTGCCCACCGGGATCGCGTCGTCGTTGAAATTATACGACGGGTGATGCAGGCCGGCGCTGTCGCCATTGCCGACCCAGATGAATGCACCCGGCCGGGTGTTGAGCATGAAGGAAAAGTCCTCCGCGCCCATCATCGGCGGCAGATCGGTATCGACCCGCTCGCCGCCAACGATCTGGCTGGCGACCGACGCGGCAAAGGCGGTTTCCTTGTCGTGATTGACGAGGACCGGATAATTGCGCCGATAGGTCAAGGTCGCCTTGGCGCCGAAAGCGGCCGCGGTGTTTTCGACCAGCGTGCGCAGGCGTTGCTCGAGCATCACCCGCACGCCCTCGTCGAGGGTGCGGGCGGTGCCACGCAGCCGCACCGTCTGCGGAATAACGTTATCGGCCGTACCGGCCTGAACGATGGTGATCGAGACCACAGCCGATTTCAACGGATCGACATTGCGCGACACGATCGACTGGATCGCGGTGATGATATGCGCACCGACCAGCACCGTGTCGATGCCGAGATGCGGTCGTGCCGCGTGCGCGCCGACGCCTTCGATGTCGATGGTGATGTAATCGGCCGCCGCCATGATCGGACCGGCGCGAATGCCAAATTCGCCGACCGGCATGCCGGGATAGTTGTGCATGCCGTAGACCTCATCGAGGCCGAAGCGGTCGGCCAGACCGTCGTCGAGCATCGCCTTGGCGCCGGCGCCCCCCTCTTCGGCCGGCTGGAAGATCACCACCACGGTGCCGTCGAAATTCCGGGTTTCGGCGAGATAACGCGCCGCGCCCAACAGCATGGCGGTGTGTCCGTCGTGGCCGCAGGCATGCATCTTGCCGGCAACCGTCGACTTGTACGGCAGATCGTTGGCCTCTTCGATCGGCAGCGCATCCATGTCGGCGCGCAGACCGATGGTCTTGCCGGAACTGCCTTTGCGTCCCTTGATGACGCCGACCACGCCGGTCTGGCCGATCCCGGTCACCACCTCATCGCAACCGAAACTGCGAAGCTTGTCGGCCACCAGCGCGGCGGTCCGGTGCACGTCGTAGAGAAGTTCGGGATGGGCGTGAATCTCGCGCCGCCACGCGGTAATATCGGCATGGAACTCGGCGACACGATTGACGATCGGCATTTCGGTCTCCTGGCAGGCTTCCTGGATGGCCGCGCGGCGGCTCTAGCGCGACGGGCGCGAAATCGCGGGCGGATCCGCCGGTCCGTGGAGTTTAGCAAATTGCGACCGGCAGACGAGTTCAAGATATATGCACAGAGTCGGCGGTTCGGGGCACACTTTCGGGCCAATTCGGCTATCAACAGGCCCGTTTCGCCGGCGAGATTGCCGGGCCGGCCCTATTGACCGCCACGCCCTGTCCCCCTACACAGCCGTCCAGCGCATGATCCGACTTGGGACTGAACTCCCCGCCTTCGGTGATCCCGCTCGACGCGGGCCAATCGGATAAGATCATCGCATGGTGACGGGCGCGTAGCTCAGCTGGTAGAGCACACGACTTTTAATCGCGAGGTCCTGGGTTCGAGTCCCAGCGCGCTCACCACATTTCAATCGGAAATTCCGGCTTCGATCGGACGGGCGCGTCGCCGGCCGTTTCCATTTTGTTAACCATTTCCATGCACACAGGAAGGTATTCTCCCGGGGGGCCGGAGTATATCCATGCAACTCAACGAAGAGACCTGTCCCGTACCTGAAAGCGTCCTCGGTCAGCTTTACCGAGTCAGTCCACACGGCCTGGCCGAACTGGTCGCCAGTGTGCCGCCTCAAATCCGCGCCCGGCTTGCGGTGTATTGTTACCGCCGCGCCCACCTCGCCTCGATCGGTCTGGCCATCGCCGCCAGCTGTGACGAGGACGATCTCGCCGAATTCGGCGGCAATCTCGGCTCTGACCTTTTCGTGAGGTCCCGTCAGGCCGATACGATCACCGAAAGCCATCAGACCCAGCGCCGCAAGATCAGCCTGTCGACGGGTCCGATCCGCGAATTGCCGCCGCTCGAAGACGATTGATCCGGATCGTTGCTTCACCGAAGCCTGACGCTGGGCGCAACACGCGTCATTGTCTTTGCTTGCGGCACTGCATCAATTTATTTCAAGCCATCATGCACCGCGGCATGAACGACGCCGTGCTTTAAGAAATTCGTCAAAACTTTGTTCACCAGCGCGGCGCTTGGCGATTGAACGCCGCCGCGACCGCGTCATCATGATCGCATCGTTTGAGACCGCCCGCGCCGTGTCGTGCAGGCCTCATGATGCGGACTGAGCCGCGTCCCTTGCCCGTCACAAAACGTTATTGCGAACGCCTCCACAGTTTCACCAAACGGTCTCGGCTCCGCCACCATTGGCCCCTAGCAGAGAGTGACGAACGGCGATTGACCTGAGTGATTCTCCGACCCGGTTCATTCGGCAACTCATTTGACCGCGTCGCTTAAGTGACTGACCTCGGCCATTTACTTGAGCGATTCAATTGGAGGTTCCGATCATGCAGCTTCAATGCAACCCGGCCAAACTCCCCGCCATGCGCAGCGTCGGTTTGTCGACCCGTTGCGCCCAGTGCCAGGAATGGGTGATCGCTCCGCTGTTGACCGAATTCGTCGAGGGCAGCGAAATCCGCCATCACTGGGTCTGCGACGGTTGCGGCGAAACCACCCGCACCGTCGTTCAGCTCAGCAAGGACTGATCGCCGCCGCCACGCCGCAGGCCGATATATCGGGCGCATCGTCCCGAAATAAACGCTAGTCTGCGGTGTTATCGATAACGGCAGCGCACAATGCCGCCACTGGAGGAACACGATGAACCCGACTTTTAAGACCTCAACATTGCTGCGGTCCACTCTGGCCGCGATCGTTTGCACCGCCGCCGTCGGACTGGCCGGCCCGTCGATGGCCGCTGTGGTCAATCTGAAGGCCAATCTGTCGGCCGCCAGCGAGGTGCCGGCCAATGCCAGCAAAGGCACCGGTTCGGTCACCGCGACCTTCGACACCGCCAGCAAGAAGCTGACCTATAAAGGCACCTACAAGGATCTCTCTGGCCCGGCGACCGCTGCCCATTTCCACACCGGCGAACCCGGCAAGAACGGCGGCGTCGCGGTGCCGATATTCGGCGGCGCCAACGCCAAGTCGCCGTTCTCGGGCGAAGCGACCCTGACCGACGCGCAGGCCAGCGACCTCCTGGCCGGCAAGATGTATGTCAACATCCACACCGCGGCGAACAAGGCCGGCGAAATCCGCGGCCAGGTCACCAAGTAAAGCCCAGTCAACGGTCGCCAGCCGACCGGTTCCAATCCGACGCCCGCCGGCCCCACACCGGCGGGCGTTTTGCGTCGCTCATCAACGGTTAAAAGCGACCCGGTTGCGCTTTGCGTCCCGGCGCGACGCGCATTATCGTGCCGGCCAACACGACACAGACTCGCAGATAAACCTGCACTTGCGACGAGGAATCCCCATGGCGGCCAGCAACGGCTCATCGGCACCCATTCTCATCTCCGGCGGCGGGCTCGGTGGCCTGATCGCCGCCCATGCGCTTGCCCTCAAAGGCATTCCCGTCCGCCTGTTCGAGCAGGCCACCGAATTCGGTGAAGTCGGCGCCGGCATCCAGCTCGGGCCCAATATTTTCCGGGCGCTCGAAAAGGTCGGCCTCAAGGACGCGGTGCTGGCCGATGCCCACATCCCGCCGGCGCAGGAGATGCGTAACGCGCTATCCGGCGCGCTGGTCACCAACATGCCGCTCGGCAAGGCTTTCATGGACCGGTTCGGCGGCCAGCCTTATGCGGTGACCCATCGCGCCGACATTCACGGCACCTACCTGAAGGCCTGCCGCGCCAATCCGTTGATTACGCTGGAGACCAGCCGCCGCGTCGAAAGTTATGTCGACCATGGCGATGGCGTCAGCATCACGCTCAACAATGGCGAAACGGTCAAGGGCCGCGCTTTGGTCGCGGCCGACGGCATGTGGTCGAAGATCCGCGAACGCATCATCGGCGACGGCAAGCCGCGCGTCTCGGGCCATATCGCCTATCGCGGCGTGCTCAAGCGCAGCGAAGTGCCGGAAGACCTTTGGCGTCCGGACGTGGTGCTCTGGGCCGGCCCGCGCACGCACTTCGTGCATTACCCGTTGCGGCGCGGCGAACTCTACAATCTGGTCGCCGTGTTCCACTCCGACCATTACGAGGAAGGCTGGGACGCCGAAGGCAGCAAGGACCTGCTGTGGAAGCATTTCGAAGGTCAGGTGCCGCAAGTCACGCGCATGCTCGAGCGCATCAACACCTGGAAAATGTGGGTGCTGTGCGACCGGGAGCCGGTCAAGAACTGGTCGCAGGGCAACGTCACGCTGCTGGGCGACGCCGCCCACCCGATGCTGCAATATCTCGCGCAAGGTGCCGGCATGGCGACCGAGGACGCCATCGATCTCGCCGAAAAGGTCGGCGCGCAACCCGACAATATCCCGGCCGCTTTCAAGGCTTATGAACAGGCGCGCTATCTACGCACGGGCCGGGTGCAGATCATGGCCCGGGTCTATGGCGAGTTCTATCACGCGCGCGGCGTCACCGCCGAACTGCGCGACATCGCCGTCGGCGGCCGCACCGAAGAACAGGCGCGCGAAGGCATCGCCTGGCTTTATGGCGGCGGCTAAGCGCCCGATCGCGCTCAGCGAGATCCTTGGCTCAAACCTGTCGGCTCGCATCGCAACGCGATAACGCGCAGCAATGCGGGCACGCAGCGACGCTCAAATCGATTTCAGGTCCCGGACCTCGGCCAGTTTCAGCAACCGCGCCGCCTGTCCGTCGTAATAGACGAAGCGCAGTTTGCGCCGCCGCGTCACCATCTGCGCCGGCAACGGATCGTAACGCAGGCTGCCGCCGCCGAGATGCGGCATCAGCGAACCGACATCGGTGACGGCCTCGCTCTCGACCCGCAGCAACACCAGTTTGGTGCCGGCCGCGTCCACCGCCTCGCTCGGAATATGCGCGAGTCGCAGGAAACTCGCCGGATCGCTGGTCGAGGCAAAGCTTTCGGCAAAGGCGGCTTCGACCAGATCGAGGTCGAGTTCGCCATGCTGATGATCGTCGTGATCATGGCTATGGGTCTTGTGCGGCGTCTGCCACTGAACGGTCCGCAGCGGCGTGACATGGTTGTGGCCGACGCCGCCGGTCGCGCCGTCGCCGTGATGATGGTGGTGATGGTCGTGTCCCTGATGCATGACATTAACCTCCGAAGTTCACGGGCTTGTCGATGATGTGCTTGTGGCTGCCGAGCTTGCCATGCGCGACCATCGAGCCGAGCGCCTCGACCACGACGCGCACGCCGACCAGCGCGGTAATGTCCGAGGTGTCGTAAGGCGGCGAGACCTCGACCACCTCCAGCCCGCACAGGCCTTCGGCGGCGACCAGCCCGAGGATCTTCAACGCCTCGCGCGGCAGGAAACCGCCCGGCTCCGGCCAGCCCGTCCCCGGCACGAAGCCGCAATCGAGCGAGTCGACGTCGAACGAAATGTAGACGGCGTCGGCATCCTTCCACGCCAGTTCGAGCGCGATCTCGGCGGTCTTTTCCAGCCCGATCCGCTCGATATCGGCAATCGTCAGCACATTGGTGTTGCGCTCGCGGCCGACCTGCACGCCGGCGCGCGGCACCTGCCAGCCGCCGATGCCGAGTTGCACCAGATTGGTTGGCTTGACGTTCGGCATGTTGGTTGCCCAGAACCAGGGCGTCGTATGCATCCGCTCGTCGAGATCCTTTTCCTGGATATCGATATGACGATCGAAATGGATGATGCCGATGCGCTTCGACGTGCATTCGGCGATGCCGCGCACGCAAGGGAAGCCGATCGAGTGATCGCCGCCGAGCATCACCGGCAGCGCCCCCGACGAGAACACATGACTGACGCCACGGGTGATCTGGTCGAAGCTCTTCTCCAGATTGCCGGGAATGGTGAACACGTCACCGGCGTCGCATAGCGTCATCTGTTCGCGCAGGTCGACGCCCATCTCGTAGTTATATGGCGTATAGAGCGCGGAGATGCGACGGATGCCCTGCGGCCCAAAGCGGGTGCCGGGCCGATAGGTCGTGCCGCTGTCAAAAGGGATGCCCAGCACGGCCGCGTCGTATTTGGCGACGTCGCGCACGTTCTCGACATAGGGCGCCTTCAGGAAGGTGTTGATGCCGGCGAAATGCGGCAGCTCACCGCGCGAGAAGGTCGGGATCGACTTGTCGGTCAGCGAATCCGCGCCGGGCAGCCCCATGTCGAGCGCCCATTTCTGCTCCTTGCGCCAGCCGTCTTCCGACAATTTGCCTTCGGCGTCGAGCGCCTGCCAGCCCTGCGAATTGAGCTTGTCGAAATCCGGATGATGGCGCCGCGACCGTCGCGGCGCGGGAAACAGGCCGGCCCGGTGCGAGCGGCGACTGAAAGGATCACGCATGAAGGCACTCCTTGTTGTTGTTTTCTATAGCAGCGGGCGCAGCGCGCGACCGTCCTAGAACAGATGGCTGTAGCGTTCCACTTCCCATGGGCTGACCGTGAGGTGATAGGATTCCCATTCCATCGTCTTGTACTTGATGAACTCGTCGCGCAACTCGCGCCCGAGCACCGTCTCCATCAGCGGATCGGCGGCAAAGGCCGCGACCGCCTCCTGCAAGGTCTGCGGCAGGAAATCGATACCGCGCTGCCGCCGCTCGGCCTCGGAGATCGCATAGAGATTATCCTCGTTCGGCTTGCCGGGATCGATCTTTTCCCGAATGCCTTCGAGCCCGGCGGCCAGGGCGAGCGCAGCGGCCAGATAGGGATTGACCGCGCCGTCGGCGTTGCGCGACTCGCAACGCCCCCCGCCCATCGGCACCCGCACCGAATTGGTGCGGTTGTTCGAGCCGTAGGAGTTGAACACCGGCGCCCAGGTGAAGTAGCTCATCGCGCCTTGCCGCACGAGACGCTTGTAGCTGTTCACCGTCGGCGCGAAGGCGGCGCACAAGGCCCGGCCGTGTTTGAGGATGCCGCCGATGAAATGATAGCCGGTTTGCGACAGGCCGAGACCATGCGGGTCTTCGGCAGGCTCTCGCGCGAAGACGTTCCGGCCGCTGGCCAGGTCGTAAAGCGACATGTTGAAATGCGCGCCATTGCCGGTCTTGTCGGCGAAGGGCTTGGGCATCATCGTCGCCAGCAGCCCCTCTTCCTTGGCGTAATGCTTGGTCATGGTGCGGAAGAAGATCAGCCGGTCGCACATCGTCAGCGCGTCGGCATATTTGAAATCGAACTCGTATTGGCCGTTGGCGTCCTCGTGATCGAATGAATAGAGGTCCCAGCCGAGATCGTTGATGCAGGTGGCGACCTTGTCGAGCCAGGTGAAGTTGTCGAGGAACGGCTGCAAGTCGTAACAGGGCTTGACCAGCTTGTCGTTCGGGTTGGGCACCGACAGCGTTCCATCGGCATTCTGCCGCAACACGAACACTTCGCATTCGATGCCGAGATTGAAACCGAATCCCATCGCGGCGGCCTGCGCCAGCACGTTCTTGAGCGCGACGCGGGTATTGAGCGGATAGGGCTCGCCGCGAAACGTATTGTCCGCCGGCATCCAGGCCAGTTTCGGTTCCCAGGGCAGCTGGATGATATGATCGAGGTCGGGCACCGACGCGATTTCGTCGTCGTTGGGCGCCTGACCCAGGCCGTCCAGCGCGTAGCCGGTATACATCTCCGATCCGTGCGCCATGTGGCCGAGATGATCGAGCGGCACCACCTTGGCCTTCGGCACGCCATGAATGTCGACATAGGCGCCGATGCAGTACTTCACGCCCTTGGCGCGCAAGGCATCCTGCGTCTGCCGGATCTTTTCGTCGCTGACCATCGCTACCCGTAACCTTTCCGCGCTATTCGACCGCTTCGAAATAGGACCGATCGAGCGGCGGCGTTTCCCGCAAGCCACGCGCGATCAGTCCGCTCAAATCCTCGACCATCCACTCGAACCAGCGCTGTCCCTTGGACGCGGTCGCGGCGCTCGGCAGTCCGGTGACGCCGTTGCGGCTGGTCCGGTTGACCGGATGGGCGAAGACCAGACCCTGGGTGCGGTCGGGATCGTCGGCATCGGCCATTTGATCGGGCCGCACCATTTCGGGCGCGACCGCCAGCATCAGCGAGGTCTCGGCGTCATTGGCATGCCAGTCGCGGGCGTCGGCGAAATGGAAATCGCGCACGCGCGGGCTCAGTTCCGCCGAATTGAACAGCGCCACCATCAGATCGTCATGCGCCGCACGCAACGTCTCCAGCGCGCAGCGCAGCGGCGCGGCATTGGTGACATGGCTGTTGACGATGAACAGCCGCCGCACGCCGGAGTGATAGGCGCCCTCACCCAGTTCGGTGACCAGCGCGATCAAGGTCGCCGGCTGAACCGGAATGGTGCCCGGCCAGCGCCGGCTGTGTCCCAGCGAACAGCCATAAGGCAGCACCGGCAACATCGGCACCTGGGTCCGCGCCGCCACGGCCGCGCACAGGCGCTCGGCCAGCACGCTGTCCATGCCGCAGCCCATATGCGGGCCGTGCTGCTCGGTCGCGCCGACCGGCAGGATCGCGGCGTGCGACACCGCGGCAAGGTCGCCGGGCAGTTCAGCCCATGTGCGTTCGGCCCACAGCATGGTCAATCGATGTCGTCCGCGATGTCGGTCATCCGCGCCACCATCGAATAGGTCCCGCTGTCCTCCTCGTCCGGCGCCTCGCCTTTATGGATGAGCTCTTCCAGCCGGGCTTTGGTCGCGAGGAATTCCGGCGAAATGAATTGCGCGCTGCTGCGTGGATGCGGCACCGGCACCTCGATCAGTTCCTGCACCTGACCCGGATGCGCCGACAGCACCAGAATGCGGTCGGCCAGGAAAATCGCCTCGTCGAGATCGTGGGTGATGAAGACGATGGTGATGTCGATCTTGCGCCAGATTTCGAGGAGATGCGCCTGCATGCGGCTTCGGGTCTGGGCATCGAGCGCGCCGAAGGGTTCATCCATCAACAGGATACGCGGCTGGTTGGCGAGCGCGCGCACGATCGCGACCCGTTGTTTCATGCCGCCGGATAACTGGTTGGGATAGGCGTCGGCGAACTTTTCCAGACCGATCAATTGCAGCCATTGCAGCGCCTGCTTCTCGGCCTCGTAGGCGCCGCTGCCATTGACCTCGAGCCCGAACATGACGTTCTTCTTGACCGTCAGCCACGGAAACAAAGTGTAGCCCTGAAACACCATGCCACGGTCGCGGCCCGGCTCGCTCACCGGCTCGCCCAGCAGCAATACGTCGCCGGAGGTGTGTTCTTCCAGCCCGGCCAGAATCCGGACCAAGGTCGACTTGCCGCAGCCCGACGGCCCGACCACGCACAAGAACTCGCGGCGGTGGGTCTCGAAACTGATGTCGCTCAGCGCCAATGTCTCGCGCTGGCCACTGCTGAACACCTTGTTGAGCCCGTCGACCTTGAGGATCACCTCGCGCTGTTTCAGGCGCTCGAAACGCGCGCGAACGGCATCCGACTGGTCGAGATAAGACGGCAGCGCGGGCAGACCGACGGGCTTGTTCATGGCGGTGTCACTCATGCGCTCTTGTCCAGCGATCGCTCCCAGGGAAACAGGCGCCGGCCAAGCAGCGCCAGCAGCATGTCGGTGCCGAGACCGATGATGCCGATCATCATGATCGCGGCGTAGACATTGGCGAAATGCTGATACCGCGCCTGCTGGGTGATGAACCAGGTGATGCCGGTCGTCGTGCCGATCAGTTCGGCGACGATCAGATAGGTCCAGGCCCAGCCGAGCAGAATGCGCTGGTCGCGATAGAGGTCCGGCAGGATGCCGGGGATGACCACCCGCCACAGCAACTGGAAACGCTTGGTGCCAAGCGTCAACGCCGCTTCCACCAGACCGACGTCGAGCTTGCGCGTGGTATTGGCGATGATCAGCACCTGCTGGAAGAACGTGCCGATGACGATGATTGTGATTTTCGGCCCGTCATAGATGCCGAGGATCGCCACCGCCAACGCGCCGAAGGCCGGCGCCGGCAGATAGCGGAAGAACTCGACGAAGGGTTCGGTGAGACGGGCAAAGGCCGCATAAGTGCCGCACAGAATGCCGATCGGCACGCCGAAGATCGACGAGATCACGAAGCCCCAGAAAATCACCTGGATCGAGTGCCAGAGACTCTGATGCAGCCAGGGCTGGTCCTTGGTCGCCGGCGGCGTGACGAACGAGGTATAGAACGCCGCGGCGACCTCGTGCGGCGCCGGCAAATAGATCGGGTTCGAGGCATAGCCCTGCGGCGGTGCCTTGTGATCGGCCTTCGCCTCGGCGACGACGTCATCGAACGCCGCCTTGTTCATGCGCATCCCGACCTGAAGGTAATCGGTCGCGCCGGGATCGGTGATCGCGATCTGCGGATGCCAGACGTAAGGCACATAAGAGACCACGCACCAGGCCGCGATCGGCAGCACGAAGGACAGCATGCCGAGCAGGAGCCGGGCGCGTGGCGTCAGCGGCCGTAACACCTGGAACCAACCCTTGCGATTGCGGGCCTTGCCCGCCCCGGTCGGACGCAGCGTGGCACCGTCGCGCTTCTCCAACAGAGGCGCGGCGTCGCCGGGGCCAACGACTCCCACAGGCTCCGACCGCATCGCGTTATCGCTGTCCGTCAGCGCCATGGCGCGCCTCCTGTCCGAACGACGACAATGCCATTGTTGTCTCCGGTAACTGAATTTCGCCGCGCGCCAGCCGTTCCTTCTGATAGCGGAAGCTCTGCGCGGTCTGGGCAAACAGATGTTCGCCGGCAATCAGCCCTGCCCGCGCCGGCCGCGCCGGGGTCACGAAGCGTGGCAGCGGGCTCACCCGGGTGTGGTAGTCGACGGCAAAGAACAGCGGGAACGAGTAGCGTTCCTCCTTCACCGGGCGGACCCGATGCGAGGTCGCGATGAATTCGCCATTGGTCCAGACCTCCATCATGTCGCCGATATTGATGATCAACGCGCCGGGGACCGGCGGTGCGTCGACCCACTGCCCGGCGCTATTGAGCACTTCCAGGCCGGGCGCGGTGGAGCGCAGCAAGGTCACGCATTCGTAGTCGCTGTGCGAACCGATGCCCATCGCGTCGCCAGCCTCGGGATTGTACGGGTAATGAATGAGGCGTAGCTGGCTTGGCGGCTTTTGCAGATAAGGCTCGAAGAACTCCGGCGCTTCACCGAGCGCCATTGCAAAGCCGCGCATGACGGCGCGGCCGGCGGCGAAGGCGGCGCGGTAATAGGTCATCACCGCCGTGTCGAAGCCTTCCAGCGGCGGCCACTGGTTCGGCCCCAGCAAGGGATTGCCGCCCAGATAGTCGGCATCGTCCACCGGCAGATCGCGCCCCAGATCGAAGGCCTCCTTGCGGTCCTTCGAGCCAACCGAGAACACCTCCTCGCCTTCCGGCACGTAGCCGCGGTGGTTACGGGAGCGCCCGATATAGACCTGCATCTTCTCCGACATCGGCAGCGCGAAGAACCGCTGGCTCGCCGCCAGCAGACCGTCGAAGGCGGCATCGGGAATGCCGTGCCCGGTCACATAGCAAAAGCCGACCTCGCGCGCCGCACGGCCCAGTTGGTCCGCGGCCGCGGTGGCGGCGTCGCACTGTCCGCTCATCAGCGCGCTGATGTCGACGATCGGCAGCGCGGTGAAGGCAGCCTTGCTCATCGCGACGCCCCTGGCCATTCGACAAGGGTCCCGCGCCGGCCGCCCTCACCGCCATGCGCGCCAAACCACAGCGCCAGCGGCGCGTCGGGCGCGCTCTCGAAGGCGGCAATCCGCCAGGTTCGTTTGAACGGGGCACCGTCGGACGTGAGGTCATCGACCGACAAGTAGCCGTTCACGTCATCCAGCAAAGGCGACAGCGCCGCTCCTTCCCGAAAACCATGACTGGACCGCGCGATGCGCCAGTCGCCACCATCTTCGCTGCAATGGCGGTGCCCAAATGAAATCTCGCAGTCGAACAGGTTCTGAGCGGCCGCGAGCGAGGCCGCGTCTTCGATCAGTTGCTCGAGCGTGCTGCCGGCCGGCAGCGGCGTCGCGCGACCGCGCGCATAGATGAAAGCGTCGCCGGCGACGACGAGACAGCCGGGGACGCCGCTATCGGCGGTCAACGACAATGCCACGACCTGACGCGACCCGGCTTCGCGCAGCCAATGCTCGATATAAGGCTGTTCAATGCCGCGTTCGATCAAGACGCCATCCTCGAACGCCAGCGATCCGCGGTCGGCAATGCCCGTATCCGGCCGATAATCGAAATCCCGATGCCAGCAGGCGACCGACCGCATGACATCAAGTGTGCCGAAAAAACCCTCCTGTCGCGCCATCGCCCGTAACCGGTCCCTGTCGAGATCGCGCAGGCAGGCGATCTCGGCATCGCTCGGCCGGCCGGCGGGAATACGCAGGTCGGCGTAGCGATGCGGGCCCTGAAGCCAGAACACCTCCGTATCGGTGTCGGTTCGGCCGTCGGGCCAGGCGATCGATCGCCGCCGCCAGAGTCCGGTCAGATCTTGAAGTCCAATCATGCTCTCGACCGCGCTGTGAAGTGAGCCATCGGGCCGCCGATCCGGCGCAGGTCCCGGGTCCGGCCTCAGCCGAACCCGGAAACCCACGTCGCAGGGGGAAACCCGGTTTGCCTATTTCGCGGCTCCGGCAACGAAAGACGGATCGATGTAGGAATCGACGTCTTCGTGCTTCTTGTAGACGGCGTTCTCGACGTTGAAGTCGTCGGAGATCTTGGTCGAGCCGTACATCGACGCCAGCCCCTCGGCCTTCTTGAACACCGCGAGATTGGCCTTCAGGTCGAGCAGCTTGGTGCCGCCGAGCAAGGGCTTGTAGGCCTCGGGCGTCAGACCGACGCGCGCCGACATCATCTTCAGCGCATCCGGCTGGGTCTTGGGATCGTTGATGTAGCTCACGACCTTGCCCCAGACCTTGATCAGCTTGATCCACTCGGCCTTGTTGGCGGCGAGCTTGGCCGGCGCCACCGCAAGCACGTCATAGATCAGACCCGGCGACTGATGCGAGGTCCAGACCGGCCGCGATCCCGGCACGCCCTTCATCGCCTGTCCGGAAATCGGCTGCCAGCAGGCGACCGCGTCGACCTGACCGGAAGCGAGCACCTGCGGCAACTCGTTGGTCTTCGAGTTGATCAAGGTGACGTCCTTCGGGTTCATGCCGGTTTTCTTGAAGGCGTCCATCAGCAACAGATGATCGACAAGACCGATCTCGACGCCGACCTTCTTGCCCTTCAGCGCCTTGATGTCCTTGATGCCCGGCTTGGCGACGACCATGTCGTTGCCGTTCGAATAGTCGGTCGCCATGATGATGACACCCTTGCCGCCACCGGAACCGGTCACGAGCGTGTCGCCATTGGTCATCAGGTTGGCGTCGATCTTGCCGGCGGCGAAGGCATCCATCGACGCCGAATAGTCGAACCATTGAAATTTGACGTCGAGGCCGGCGTCCTTCAGCCAGCCTTTGTCGATCGCCACCTGCCAGGCGACCCAACCAGGCCAATCGCTATACCCAATCGTCAACGGCGCAGCGGCACTGGGCCGCACGCCGATCATGGCAAACAAGGCGAGGCTTAGAATGAATCCGGCGCTAAATTTGCGAACCATCGCGATCTCCTGGGTTGCGTTTTACAACGTGCTGGAGATGCAACACCCGCGGGCCCGCCCCCTGCCGAGCCGTGGCTGCCGCCACGTCCCAGCGAGACAGAGATCAAAAGTGTTAGCGAAAAACGATGCGAGCGATGCACGTCCAGTCCTCATGGATAGCTCACCGCAGACTGGCGCATAGAACCTCGTCGCCAACCACGGCTACTGAGGTCTCCCGGGCTTTTATCCCGCCGTGCACCCGGACTGACATGTTCCGGGCGGTGGCTCTCGGACCTGCGTTCCCCGCAAAGCGGAAACCGGAACCCTAGCCACCAACTCGATTTATTATCAGCAAGGATTGTGCCAGCGAAAAAACACGCTGGTGGCGTCGTTGCCGCACCGAACAAGCCTAATCGGCGGGCAGAATGGCACGATAGAAGGCAGACCGTCGTACCGATCGGCGAAGCCCTCGAATATCACATGCCGCGCAGGCACTCTAAACTCTTCAAACAAAATGGGGACGCGGCACGGCGCCGCGTCCCCGCTACCACGTTTACACAGGCGGTCAGGCCGCCTTGTTGGTCTGCGGGTTGGACGCCGGCCGATCGAGATCGGCATTCCAGGCGTCGTAGCCATAAAGCCAACTTGTGTCGTGATCGCCGCCCTGCATCCAGGTATTGGCGCTCGAGATTGCCTGCACCATCGAGGTGCGCGGTTTGCGGTGGGCTTCGTAGCGCTTGAACGCGGCTTCGATGTCGGCCGCGCCGACATCCTTGAGGCAACGCGCCAGGATCGCCGAATCCTCGATCGACGTCGCCGCGCCTTGCGCCATGTAAGGCGTCATCGGGTGCGCGGAATCGCCGAGCAGCGCTACCCGGCCCTTGCTCCAGGTCGGCAGCGGCTCACGTTCCAGGATCGCCCATTTATGACAGTCCGGGCAGGCATTGAGCACATTGCGCACATCCTGATGGAAGCCGGCATAGGCTTCGCGCAATTCGTTGACGTCGCCCTTGGCCGACCAGGATTCCTTGGTCATCCAGCCGGCGTCTTCCGGCACACTGGTGACGAAGTACAATTCGCTTTTGTCGCGCGCGGTGTAATAGATCACGATATGGCGATCCTTGCCCCACCATTTGGTGCGCGACGGACCGATATCGAAACCGCCCATCAGATCGGCGCGGAACACCGCGCGATAGGCAATGCGTCCCTTGTGCACCGGCGCATCCGGCCCGACGACGATGTCACGCACCACCGAATGCACGCCGTCGGCGCCGATCACGGCATCGGCCGTCGCTGTGGTGCCGTCGGCAAATTGAAGCGTCACCGGTCCGCCGTTCTGCTCCAGGCCGGTCAGCTTCTTGTTGAGATGGATAATGTCGCTCGGCACCACGGAGGCCAGCGCATCATGCAGGTCGGCGCGATGCATGCATAGATAGGGCGCGCCATAGAGCGCCTCCGGCATCGGCAGTTCGCGCATGATCTCGCCGGTATCGCCGACCCGGTTGAGATGCGAATAAGGCGCAAAGGCCACCTGGCGCAGCTTGTCCTCGACGCCGATGCCGCGCAGCACCTTCATCGAATTCGGCATCATCTGAATGCCGGCGCCGATCCGTCCGAACCGGCTCGCCTGCTCGTAGACCGCGACCTCGATGCCGACCTGTCGCAGTGTCGCGGCTACCGCAAGACCACCCATGCCAGCGCCGACGATTGCGATTTTCAATTTGTTATCACTCATGCTGCGTCCTGCTTGCTGATATGCCGGTCATGCCGGGCGTTTCCGCCCGGCATGATCCTCGCCATTTACTTCTTCGGAATGCCGGCCTTGTCGATGACGGCGCTCCACTTCGTGATGTCTTCCTTGAGCTGGGTCATCAGCTCCGCCGGGCTGCTGGCATGGGCTTCAACACCCAGCTTGGCGAATTGCTGCACCACATCGGGCATGGCCAGCACCTCGCGCATCGCCTTGTTCATGGTGTCGATGGCTTCCTGCGGCGTTCCCTTGGGCGCGAACACGCCGTTCCACGAGGTCACGACATAGCCCTTGATACCCGCCTCCTGAACCGTCGGCACGTCCGGCAGCAATTTCGACCGGGTCGGCGACGACGTGGCGAGAATGCGCAACTCACCGGCGGCCACCTGACCTTTCACCGCCGGCGGGAACTCGACCAGCAACTGCACATCGTTGCGCAGCAAGGCGACAACGATGTCAGGCGAGCGCTTGTAGGCAACGATCTGCACCTTGACGTCGGCCAACGATTTCAGCAATTCGGCGCCGAGGTTCTGCGTGCCGCCGACCGCGATCGTGCCGATATTGAGCTTGCCCGGATTGGCCTTGGCCGCCTTGATGAAATCGCCGAGCGTCTTGTATTCCGATTTGGCGTTGACGACGAAGACCAGATCGAACTGGCCCAGCATCGACACCATCGCAAAATCGTTGACCGGATCGAACGGCAACTGCTTGAAAGCGCCGACGCTGATCGCGGTGCCGTTGGTCACCAGACCCATGGTATAGCCGTCCGGCGGCGCGGTCGTGACCGAGCGCGCGGCGTTGATGCCGCCCGGCCCCGGCATGTTCTCGATCACGACGCGCTGGCCGAGCTTGTCGGACAACTTGTCGGCCAGAATGCGCGAGGTCACGTCGGCCACGCCACCGGCGCCGAAAGGCAGAACGATCTTGACCGGCTTCTCCGGCCACTTCGCCTCAGCCGAACTCACGGGCGCCAGCGCCAGCAGCAAAGCCGCGGGCAGCCCAAGCAGCGCCGCGCGCCGCATACCGTCAAAAAGCCGTTTGGTCATCGAATGGTTCCTCCCGTTATATTTCTTGCCGTCGCCTGCGCGATTCGAAGCTTTAGAGCCTGGGCGGATTGTCCATCATGTGGCCGCTGCGCGCCACCATTTCGATCGGAAATTACGGCTAAAGATCGGACAGATCGGCCGTATTTGCCAAAAAAGGCATCACTGCCCAAGACCAAAGCGAAGACCACAGCGAAGACCGCGACATCGGCTTTAGCGACGATTTGAAGATATGAAACTGGCGCGACGGCAATCCATCACCGCCGATATTCAGGCGTCCATCGTGCGACGCAGACGTCAGGCAATTGAAAGATTTCGTTAAGTAATAAATTCTTGAAAGTGTCACACCGGGCGTGCCATCGGCACGCCCGGTGCGCGCGATGCCGCTACTTCTTCGGGATACCGGCCTTGTCGATCACCGCGCCCCATTTGGCGATGTCGCTCTTGAGACGGTTCATCAGTTCATCGGGCGTGCTGTCCTTGGCCTGCACGCCAAGCTTGGCGAACTGCTCGATCACATCCGGCATGGCCAGCACTTCGTGCATCGCCTTGCCCATGGTGTCGATGACTTCCTTCGGCGTTCCCTTCGGCGCGAAGACGCCGTTCCAGGAACTGACCACGTAATCCTTGACGCCGGCTTCCTGAATCGTCGGCACATCCGGCAACTGCTTCGAGCGGGTCGCCGCCGACGTCGCCAGAATGCGCAGTTCGCCGGCCGACACCTGACCCTGCACCGCCGGCGGGAATTCGACCATCAACTGCACGTCGTTACGCAGCAAGGCCACCACGATGTCGGGCGAACGCTTGTAAGGCACGATCTGGACATTGATGTCCGCCGACGACTTCAGCAATTCGGCGCCGAGGTTCTGCGTGCTGCCGACCGCGATGGTGCCGACATTCATCTTGCCGGGCGCGGCCTTGGCGGCCTTAACGAAATCGCCGAAAGTCTTGTAATCGGACTTGGCGTTGACGACGAAGACGAGATCGAATTCGCCCATCAAGGAGATCATCGCGAAATCTTTGACCGGATCGAACGGCAGCTTGCGGAAGCTGTCGACGCTGATCGCGGTGCCGTTGGACAAAAGGCCCATGGTGTAGCCGTCCGGCGTCGCGGTCACGACGGTGCGCGCGGCGTTGATACCGCCCGGCCCCGGCATGTTCTCGACCACGACGCGCTGACCGAGCTTGTCGGACAGCTTGTCGGCCAGAATGCGCGCGGTCACGTCGGCCACGCCGCCGGCGCCGAAGGGCAGCACCAGCCGGACAGGCTTGTCGGGCCATTTGGCCTGCGCCTGGGTCACCGGCGTCAAAGCCAGCAACAGGGCTCCCGCCGTCGCCAGCAACAGGCCGCGGCGCGCGGCATCGAATAGACGCTTCGTCATCAATCGTTTTCCTTTGTGGTAACCGGCCCGGTTGTTACTCAACCGGACCGAAGTCGTAGAGTTTGGCCGGATTGTCGACCAACAGCCGGTGCTGAAGCGCCGGGTCACTGGTGAATTGCGGAACGAGATCGACCAGATCGGCCTCGTCGGCTTCATGGCTGGCGTTCGGATGCGGGAAGTCGGTGCCCCACAGCACGCGATCCGGGGCCACCGCCATGATCGCCTGCGCGATCGGCACGGCCTCCGAATAAGGCGGAAACGAAATGCGCTCGGAACCGCAGACCTTGACCCAGCCGTTCGGCAGCTTGGCCAGTTCGAGCAGCGCCTTGAGCGGTTCCTGGTTGACGCCGTCCTTGCCCGGCACCCGGCCCATATGGTCGATGACGAAGGTCACCGGCAACTTGCGGATCATGTCCGACAAGGGAACGATGCTCGGCGCATCGACGTGCAGCACGACATGCCAGCCACGGCCCTTGATCCGGTCCATGGTGCGATGAAACACCGCCATGTCCGGCGTGCCGCCGAGATGCTTGACGAAATTGAAACGAACGCCGCGCACGCCGCCGGCATGCAGCGTATCGAACTGCGCATCGCCGAAGCTGTCGTCGACGATGGCCACGCCGCGGTAACGCTTCGGGTCGGACGCGAGGCAGTCCATCATCGCGGCGTTATCGGTGCCGTGGCAGCTCGCCTGCACGATGACGGCGCGCGAAATGCCGAGATGATCGTGCAGCGCGCGCAGCATCTCCTTCGGCGCGTCTTCCGGCGTATAGCGGCGGTTCGGCGCATAGGGAAAAATCGCGCCCGGTCCGAAGACATGACAATGCGCATCGGTCGCACCCGCCGGCAGTTTAAACTTCGGCGTGCGGCGCTTGGCTAAAAAACTGGCAAATTCCGATGGCGCGTTCATGCGTTTTCTCTCTGTCGTTTATGGATTTTCCGATAGCCAAACATGGCGGTTTAGACAACCCGCCTAATCGCCGACCAGAACTGCGTATCACAAGGGCGCGATATCGCCGCCCTGCCAACCCGACAGCGTCGCGTCGCGAAACGCGGCAAAACGTCCGGCGGGGATCGCCTCGCGCATGCCGGCCATCAGCGCCTGGTAATAAGCGATATTGATGGTCGACAGCAGCACCTGGCCGAGGATCTCGTTGGCCTTGGTCAGGTGATGCAGATAGGCGCGCGAGTAAGTTCGCGCCGCCGGGTGTGGGCTCTGCTCGTCGAGCGGACGCGGATCGTTGGCGTGCCGGGCATTCGACAGGTTGATGGTGCCGAAGCGCGTGAACGCCATGCCGTGACGGCCGTTACGCGTCGGCATAACGCAATCGAACATGTCAACGCCGCGCCCCACCGCTTCCAGCATGTCGTGCGGTGTCCCGACACCCATCAGATAGCGCGGGCGATCGGCCGGCAAAACCGGCGTGGTTTCCTCGACCACCTTCAACATCACATCCTGCGGTTCGCCGACCGCCAGGCCGCCGATGGCGTAGCCGTGAAAGCCGATATCCGCGAGCTTGCGCGCGCTCTCTTGCCGCAGGCCGATGTCGTCGCCGCCCTGCACGATGCCGAACAGTGCGTAGCCGTCGCGGGCACGCGACTCGAAGGCGCGCTTCGAGCGCTCCGCCCAGCGCAGCGACAACAGCATGGCGCGCTCAATTTCTTCGGTCGTGGCCGGCAGCTTGAGACATTCATCGAGTTGCATCGTGATGTCGGTGCCGAGCAGCGCCTGGATCTCGATCGAGCGTTCCGGCGTCAGTTCATATTTGGTGCCGTCGAGATGCGACCGGAAAGTAACGCCCTGCTCGGTCAGCTTGCGCAAGGACGCCAGCGACATCACCTGAAATCCGCCGCTGTCGGTCAGGATCGGATACGGCCAGTTCATGAACTTGTGCAGGCCGCCGAGCGCGGCGATGCGCTCGGCGCCCGGCCGCAGCATCAGGTGATAGGTATTGCCGAGCAGGATTTCCGCGCCGGTCTCGCGCACCGCTTCCGGATACAGCCCCTTGACGGTCGCCTGCGTGCCGACCGGCATGAAGGCCGGCGTCTGCACCTTGCCGTGCGGCGTCGTCACTTCGCCGCGCCGCGCCATGCCGTCGGTCTTCAGCAGTGAAAATGAAAAAGGCTCGGACATTGGTTTCTTTCGTCATTCCGCGATGCGCCACCGGCGCGACCCCGGAATTAAGACACGCCGCATTCTCTATCGGGATTTCGGGTCCGGCGCTGACGCGCCATTTCGCATTGCCAGATCGGGATACAGCAAACACGCATCGCCATAGGAATAGAACCGATAACCGGTCGTGATCGCATGTCGATAGGCGCGCTGCATGACATCCAGCCCGCTCAAGGCCGAGACCAGCATGAACAGCGTCGAACGCGGCAGATGGAAATTGGTCAGCATCAGGTCGACCGCCTTGAAGCGGTAACCGGGGGTGATGAAGATCGCGGTATCGCCGGCGAATTCACGAACAAGGCCATCGTCGCCGGCCGCGGTTTCCAGCGTCCGCAGCGCCGTCGAGCCGACCGCGACGATGCGGCCGCCTTTGGCCCGCGCCGCGTTGAGCGCATCGGCGGTTTCGGCGGAAATGACCCCGAATTCGGCGTGCATCTTGTGGTCCGCGATATCGTCGACCTTGACCGGCAGGAAGGTGCCGGCGCCGACATGCAGCGTGACCTTATGGACGGCCACACCGCGCGCGGCGAGCCTGGCCAGCAGTTCAGGGGTAAAATGAAGCCCCGCCGTCGGGGCCGCCACCGAGCCGTCTTCGCGGGCGAATACCGTCTGGTAGTCGGCCTTGTCCTGCTCGTCGGTCGGGCGTTTGGAAGCGATATAGGGCGGCAAAGGCATCGCCCCACGCTCGGCGATCGCCTGGTCCAGCACCGGACCATGGAAGGAAAATGAGAGGGTTACCTCGCCATTCTCATGTTTCTCAGAAACTTGAGCATCGAGTTCGCCGAGGAAGCAGACCTGCCCCTCGTCGCCAAACCGCAGGGTGTCGCCTTCCCGCACCTTCTTGGCGCCGAGAATGAAAGCCCGCCAATGCGAGCCGTCGATCCGCTTGTGCAGGGTCGCCTCGACCGAAGGCTCCAGGTCGCCACGCCCGATCCGGCGGCCTTTCAGCCGCGCCGCGATCACCCGGCTGTCATTGACCACCAGACAATCGCCGGGCTGCAACAGGTCCGGCAAATCGCCGACGTGACGGTCGTCCAGTTCCGGCGATGCCCCCGGCCGCACCACCAGAAGCCTCGCCTGCTCGCGCGGATGAACGGGCCTGAGCGCAATGCGCTCGGGCGGCAGGTCGAAGTCGAACAGGTCGGTTTTCATGGGCTCTAAACGCAGTCATTCCGGGGCGCGGGCTATAGCCCGCGAACCCGGAATCCAGAAACATTTACAGTGCTTGTATCTGGATTCCGGGTTCGGCGCTTCGCGCCGCCCCGGAATGACGAATGAGGCTTACGCCCCCATCGTCGCCTTGATGATCTTGTCGGGGTTCTGCACCGGCTCGCCGCGCTTGATCTTGTCGACGTTCTCCATACCCTCGATGACATTGCCCCAGGCGGTGTACTGGTTGTCGAGGAACGTGGCGTCGCCGAAGCAGATGAAGAACTGGCTGTCGCCGGAATCCGGATTGGAGGCGCGCGCCATCGACACGGTGCCGCGGACGTGCGGCTCATTGTTGAACTCGGCCTTGAGCTTCTTGCCCGAACCGCCCATGCCGGTGCCATCCGGGCAGCCGGTCTGCGCCATGAAGCCGTCGATCAC
>WGNB01000005.1 GCA_016124795.1 Rhodopseudomonas sp.
ACGCGCAAGGTGACGCGGCAACGGGGCGGGTCATGCCGGGGGACGGCAAAATGACGCAACAGGAGGCCTATCAGATCCTTGGCCTGGAAACCGGCGCGAGCGCCGACGCCATCGGGCGTGCTCATCGCACGCTGATGAAGAAATTTCATCCCGACCAGGGGGGATCGACGTATCTCGCGGCCCGGATTAACGAGGCCAAGGAAGTTCTTCTTCGCCAACATCGCTGATGTACTCCATACGCAACAGCACCAGCGGCTCTCACTCAGTTTAACTTACGTCCCGGTATCTTTTTTATTGCAGCCCGCACGCCCCGTTTCGAGGTCGGCGGTCGTCCATCCGGCATGTCAGTTCTTCAACAGCATGCAGGGGATTTCATTAAGCTTAAGATATTTACAAGCCGTTTCCGCCTGGCCCTTATCGAGCCCGCCGAAGCGGGCGCGGTACAGCGATTGTCGGCCTTTCTCGACCTTTTCGGTAAAGGGATCCGCGCTGACGAGCTGGGTTTTGGCTTTCGCCTGCGCCGCGGTCAGCCGCTGCTTTGCGGCGGTCTCGTCCGGGAAAGCGCCGACCTGGATCATCCAGCCGCCGCGCGGCTTGGCCGACGGTTCCGGCGCGGGCATCGGAACCGGGGCGACAGCGGCCACTTGCGGATTGCCGCGCGGTTTGACCGGCGGCGCTTCGCTGGCGGCGCGGGCGTCGGCCATCGACAGCACGCCGAGAATGCCCGGACCGGCGCCGGGTGGCGGCGGCGGTTCGCTCTTCTTGGTCGCGATCGTGGTCACGACCGCCGGGCTAGCGGTCGCCGGGGCCGGCGTCAGCTTGCGGCTGCCGGATGGCATGGGCGACAGCGCGGCGAGCCGGATATTGCCGGGGTGAACGATATAGGTCTGGACAGCGGTCGGCTTGATCGGGGCGGTCGATCCGGGCGCCGGCGACGCGGTGGCGACACCCGTGGTTGATCGGACGTCGTCGCGTGGATCGTGCGCCGGCGCGGGCGGCGATGCCGGTAATTTGGCCGGCAGGCGGACCTCGGCCATGGCGGTGCCTTCGGCGACCGGCGGCGCGGTCCGCCGGGTGCTGGCTTTATTGATCGTGCTCGCGATCAGGCTGCGCACTTGCGCGTCACGTGCGCGCGCCGTTACGCCGCCGAATACGACGGCCACGATATGGCGGTGATCGCGATTGACCGAGGTGACGATGTTGAAGCCGGAGGCGTGGATATAGCCGGTCTTGATGCCGTCGACGCCATCGACGCTGCCGAGCAGGCGGTTGTGTCCGCGTACCGTGCGGCCTTCATAGGTGAAAGACCGGGTCGAGAAATAATGGAAATAGCGCGGGAACCGGTCCTGCAACGCCCGGCCGAGCAGGGCCTGGTCGCGGGCCGTGGTCACCTGTTCGTCGTCGGGCAGGCCGGAGGCATTGCGGTAGGTGGTGTGGGTCATGCCAAGCGCGCGCGCCTTGGCATTCATCAGTTTGCTGAAGCTGACTTCGTCGCCGCCGAGCGCTTCGCCGATGCTGACCGCCACGTCATTGGCGGATTTGGTGACGATGGCCTCGATCGCGGTTTCGACCTTGATGGTGTCGCCGGGCTTGAGACCAAGCTTGGAAGGCGCCTGGGCGGCGGCATGGGCCGATACCGGCAGTTCGCTGTTGAGCTTGATCTTGCCGGCCTCGAGACGCTCGAACAGCAGGTAGAGCGTCATCATCTTTGTCAGCGACGCCGGATGGCGGGGACTGTCGGCATTTGTCGCCTGCATCACCGCGCCGGTATTGCTGTCGACAACAATCGAAGCGTAAGGTGGGCTGTATTTTGTGGCGGTCGCGGCGTGACTGCGATGGCGGCGGCTGCGGGCATCGGCTTCGCCGGGGGTGGCGGTGATCGCCGTGGCGGCCATCAGCAGCGAAAGGGCGGCCAGGGAAACCCGGGTTGCGATCAGCCGCCGGGGGGCGGTGAGCAGCCCGGTGGCGCTGCGATCGCGGCCGACTGAACGGATATCGCGTTGGACACTATCTTTCCGACGCAACATCGGTCCTCCCCAACCCCCACTGACGTCGACGGACTTAGGCCGCCATCATGGCCATTTTATAGCGTGACTTTGATACTGGATTGATTCACGCTAGGAGAACGCGGTTTACAAATTCTTAACATATGACACTGATTCTGCAGTAAATTTTGCAACGCACCATGGTTAATTTGACTTTTTTGTGCAGTGCGGTATAAGGTCGTTCTATTCCCGGGTATTGCCGGGTCCAGCGACTAGCACATTGGCTCCGCGTTGTGCGGGCCGGGAAAGGATCCACAATGGTCAAGAATTTTGAGGACCTTCAGCAGGTCAGCAAAGAAAGCGTCGATCTCGCCATGAAGTCGATGAGCACCGTGTCCAAGAGCGCCCAGGCGATCGCCACTGAACTCGCCGATTATTCGAAGAAGTCGTTCGAGGAAGGCACCGCCACGCTCGAAAAGCTGTTCGGCGTCAAGTCGGTCGAGAAGGCCATCGAATTGCAGACTGAATACGCCAAGACCGCTTACGAAGGCTTCGTCGCCGAAGCGACCAAGATCGGCGAAATGTATTCGGCGCTGGCCAAGGAAAGCTACAAGCCGTTCGAAACCATGATGGCGAAGGCCAAGTAAGCATTCCGCGACGGCGGGTAACGATCAAAGAAGGCGGGTACGGCGGCTGATTGAGAGGTCGGCGTGCTCGCGCAAATGAAGTTAAGCCCGGCGGTTGAGCCGGGCTTTTTTATTTTGGCCGATGCGAAGCTTGCGATGGCGGCGCGGCAGGCGCGCGGAGCGGCGAGCGCCCCGCGCGAGGACGCCGTCAGTTGGCGACCCGCAGCTTGGTCAGGTTGGTGCCGATCTCTGTGAAGACGGCGCCGAGACCATTGGCCGATGTCACCATATAGAACTTGCTGGTGTCGACCAGCTTTTCCGGACTGCCGGCACAGTTCTGCAGCAGCGTTGAAGTCGGATCGCCACCGGTATTGACCTGGATGGTGTAGATCGTGACGCCCGAGTTCTTGATGTTGGCGCAGGTGCCGATGCCGCTCTTGGTCGAGTCGTACATGCGCTTGTCGATGCTGCTCTGACTGCTGTACCAGCGGTCCTGGGTGTTCAGACCGTCCGACATCAGGATGATGACATCGGTGTAGCTGTAGTCGGGGTCCTTGGCCGGCGCGGTCAAAGGCCCGCCGCCGACCAGTGATTGCCAACCCCATACGAGGCCGACCGGCTGGTTGGTGTTGCCGCTCGGCGTCAGGCTGTCGACCATCGAACTCATGGCCGCCCAGTTGTAGTTCAGTCCCATCATCGCCGTCGTGCACATCGAATATTGTTCGGCCGGATAATAGCTGGCGGTGGTGCCGGAGACCGGCGCGGACACCAGCCGGTCATAGTCCGCCGAGGACGGCGCGGTTGCGCCCGTCGACAGCGGATCGCCGCGGTCGGTGATGCAGCCGTTCCAGGTGCTCTTGTCGTTCACCACCCAGGCATGTTCGTAATAGCCGCTGTTGGTCGCGCAATGCTTGGCGCTGCCGGTGTTCGTGCAGGTGCAGTTGCTATGGCCGGAGCAGGAGGCCGAGCTGCCATTGGCGCTGTACTGGGTGCTGTTGTAGCAGCCGTTATAATATGAACCGGTAGAGCTATTGACGCTCGGGCAGATGTAGCCGCTATAGGTGCCGCTCGACGGAATTCTGCTGGTCGTCGATGTGCTTGTCGGCGTTGGCGAACAGGTAAAGCCGTTGGTCCAGCTCGAATAGGGGCAGTTGGAGCCGGGGCCGACGCTCATGGACGGCATCGAATTGGCTGGCGGCGCTGCCCAGTCGGTCCAGTCGATCCAGCTGGCGTTGTAATTGCTGCTGGCGTCCACGCGCACGTCGCGGCTGAACGGAACGATCGACACGTAGACGTCGCCATTGGTCGAGGCCGCGCTGCTCAATTGGGTGAGCAGATTCTTGGTCGACGACTTCAGCGCGGTCATCTTGCCGTCGTCGGCCATTGACCCGGTGGTGTCGAGCACCAGCGCCACCCGCAGACGTGTGGAACCCCAGGCCGCGGTCGCGGTGCCGCCGACGGTGATGGCGTTGTAGCCAATCAGGCCGAGAAAATTGGTCGCCACCGAACCGGTGGCGCTGACGACGAGATGCGATCCGCCGGTCGTGGAGTAGACTGCGTTAACGGCGATACCGGTGACGTCCGGATTGTTGAACAGCGAGTTGAAGTAGGCCAGCGCTCGCGTCTGCAAATCGGTGTTGGTGATCGTCGCGGCGTCTTTCGACAGCATCAACGCGGTCGAGTCGAGGGCGGACTGGATCGCGACCTTGACGGAATTGGCGCGGCTGTAATCGACGGCGAAGCCGATCGTGCCGACGACCGGCAGGCTGGCGAGAGCGAAGGTAATCGCGACGTTGCCGGCGCGGGCGGCGCGGAAGGCGCGCAAGCTGCGGGTGAGTTTTGACCAGACGGTATTCATGACGGTTCACCGAAAACGGTTGAATTCGCCTGCCGTCATAAACGTACTGATTAAAGCCCTCGTATACGGACACCACGCAAAAATCGCCGGCGCGGTAATAGTTGCGCCAGCGCTTTTGCCGTTCATCGTAACCGACCAAGGGCTTGGTTGGTTAATGCGATCTGGCCAAGGTATCGCGAATGTCGAATAGTTCTTACGCGACGTCGTTAATGGCCTGTTGCCGGACCGTGTCTCGCATCTGGCTTGCTATTTGGCGACCCTCAGTTTGGTAAGGTTGGTGCCGATGGTGTCGAAAGCCGAGGAGATGTCGTTGGCCTGCGTCAGGAGGAAGAACTTGTCGGACGCGCTGGCGCAGTTCTTGAGCAGGGTCGACGTCGGGTCCCGACCGGTATTGACCTGCAACGTATAGATCGTGACCCCGGCGGCCTTGATATTGGCGCAGGTGCCAGATCCGTTGCCGGTCTGATACATCCGGTTGTCGACCGGGGTCTGCTGGCTGTACCAGCGGTCCTGGGTATTCATGCCGTCGGACAGCAGGATGATGATCTGCTGGTACTGGTAATTGGAATCCATCGCCGGGGCGGTAAGCGGTCCGCCGCCGACCAGCGACTGCCAACCCCAGACCAGCCCGATCGGCTGGTTGGTGTTGCCGACCGGCTGCATCGAGTCGACCAGGCTATTCATTGCGCTCCAGTTGTAGCTCAGGCCCATCATCGCGACCGGGCAGCTGCTGTATTGTTCGGCCGGGAACAGCGTCGAGGCCTTGCCGTTGGGCAAATTGATGTCGTCGGGGTTGGGCGCCGTCGCCAGCTGGTCATAATCCTGATCGCGGTCGGTGACGCAGCCGTTCCAGGTATTGTGGTTTTTCGGCGTGCAGGTCGTGTTGCCCCAACCGTTGCCGCCCCAACCCCAGCCGCCATAGCCGCTTGAGGTGCAGGTCTGGTTGTTGGCATCCCATTCGGTCCAGTCGACCCAGTTGAGATTGGATGTCGCGGGATCGTAGGCGCCGACATTGACATCCTTGTTGAACGGGATGATCGACACATAAACGTCGCCGTTATTGGTCGCCGCGTTCTTCAGCGTGGTGAGCAGGTTCTTGGTCGCGGATTTCAGCGCCGTCATCTTGCCATCGCTGGCCATCGAGCCGGTGACGTCGAGCACGAGGGCGACGCGCAGGCGCGACGAGCCCCATTTCGTGGTCGACGATCCATCGACCGTGACGCTGTTGACGCCGACGATGTCGAGGAAGGTCGTCGGCACATCGATGCTGCCATTTACAATGACGGCGGACCCGCCATCCGTCGTATATCTGGCATTGATGGTGGGGTTGCTGACGTTCTGGCCAGTGAATAGGGCCTGAAAATATTTGGTCGCAGCGCTTTGCAACTGCGTACTGGTCATGGACGGGGCGTCTTTGGCCAGCATGAGCGCGGTCGAGTCAAGCGCAGACTGCAACGAGACCTTGACCGCGTTGGCGCGGCTGTAGTCGACGGCGGAGCCGATAAGTCCGATGACCGGCAGGGTCGCAAAGGCAAAGGTGATAGCGACGTTACCGCGCTCCGCGAGACGAAAGCGCGTCAGCGCGCACCGCAAGCGCGACAAAAGGTACGGTCGTTTTGGGTCGTTTGTCATCGATTGGACCACCGCTTCCTCGTTCCAGTGGTCGGAACGCTAGGGAGGCGGTGTAAACGCGGCGTAAAATTGGGTTCGAATTGGCACGCTTGGGCTAGTCCCGGTAATGGTTGCAGCCCGTGATGCTTAATGCGCGGTAAAGCGATCCGCTCGCATTCTCGCGATGGCGGTTCGATGGAGCTTTGGTGCAAGGGGAACGGGCGGCAGCGCAGCGGTCAGGCTGCGGCCTCATTCATCGGGCCGAGGTGCCGGCGATAATGCCAGCCGTCCCGGTCTTTGGCGCGCGTTACATCGCCAATCGCAGATTGGAGAGCGCTGTGCCGATCTGGTCGAATGTCGTAACGATCTGGTTCGAGGACGTCAGCAGGAAAAACTTGCTGCTGTCGCTGGCGCAGTTCTGGAGCAGGGTCGAGGTCGGGTCGTTGCCGGTATTGACCTGCACCGTATAAAGCGTGATGTCGGCCGCTTTGATATTGTCGCAGGTCTTTTGTTGGCGCGTATCGATGGACGACTGGCTGGTGTACCAGCGGTCCTCGGTGTTGAGGCCGTCGGTCAGCAGGATGATGACCTGCTTGTATTGATAGTTGGGGTCCATCGCTGGAATCGTGAAGGGTGAGGCGGTCAGCGACTGCCAGCCCATCTGGAGCCCGATGGCCTGATTGGTGTTGCCGGCCGGCTGCATCGCGTCGATCTTGTTCGACAACGCGTCCCAATCGTTCGACAGTCCCATCAGGGACACCGGGCACGAACTGTATTGCTCCGTCGGATAAAGTGTGCTGCCGGTGGTCGGAGTGGTGTTGGTGGTGTCGAAATTCTGGTCGCGGTCGGTCAGACAGCCGTTCCAGGTCGAATGGCTTGCCGGCGTCCAGGTCTTGTAATGCGAGACGCAACTGCTTTGCGTCTTATATGTCGTGTTGCTGCAACGGCCGTTCTCGGCTTCCCATAGGTCCCAGCGCAGCCAGGGTTGGTCGACACTGTCGTTGCCGATGTTGACGTCCTTGCTGAACGGCACGATCGAGACATAGACATCGGGGTCGAGGACGGCAGCGTCCTTGAGTTGGGTGAGCAGGTTCTTCGCCGCTGTCTTGAGCGCGGTCATCTTGCCGGAACTCGACATCGACCCCGTATTGTCAAGCACCAGTGCGACCCGCAGTCGGGTATTGCCCCAGGTCGAAACCGCGGTGCTGGAGATCGGCACGCTGCTATAACCGAGCAGACCGAGAAAATTGGTCTTGATCGTGGCGTTGCCGGTTAGCGTGAGTTTCGATCCGCCCGTCGAAGAATAGCCCGCGGTCACCGTGACGTTGCTGACGTCGGGGCGGGCGAAGAGCGCGTTGATCGTCGCGGTGGCCTGGGTTTCCAGGTCGGCCGTCGACTGGGTGGCGGCCGTCTTCGACAACATCAAGGCGGTCGAGTCGAGCGCGGCCTGGAAGGCACTGCGTGCCGCGTTGGCCCTGGCATAATCGACTGCGACGCCGACAGTGCCAACGAGGGGGATCGCGGTGAGCGCCAAAATCGGGGCTATCCCGCCGCGGCAATCTTTCCAGAAACGACTCAGCATACGAGGTTGACCCAGCCATGCGTAATTGCCCCATCAGGGGAACTTCCAATATGACTGCGACGCCTTGACGCTTCATGCGTGAGACGGGTCCAAATCTACGGAAAATTCGGGGTGAAATGTCGCCGCCCTGGTTGTGAACGCTTAACCAGTGGCTATCTGAGCCAATGTCATCGGCGGCGGTCGGCCAGGTATGGCGCGGTTGCGGCGCGGATGAGCTTGGGGTGATGATGCACAGGATAATGTGGCGGCAGGACGCGGGGTGTCAGGCGGTTCCGGCGATGGACCCGAACGGTATCGCAATGGCGGCCGGACGCCGAATGTGCCAGCCATTTTGGCAAAAGTGGTGGGAAAACTCGGCGAATGGTGGAATTGGCGGCCGGGGCAAAGGGCTTGGAATAGCCGCACGGGGGCCTTTATGATGAAGTCGTGGTTCGCGGCGGTGCGGTTGCGCCGTCCCGGCCAGGAGTCGGGAATGACGGCTCTCCGGACGTGCGAGAGTACCGGGAATGCAGGACACCGGGAATACATTGACGACAGGGCGCGAGATTGCAGGCGGGCATAGATAAAAGTGGAATTCGATACGCTGGTCCGATCATGAAGCACAAAGGGACATCTTTCATCGCGGCCGACGCGCCGGACTTCGACCGGCGCTTTGGTGCGTCGCTGTCGCCGCGCGAGACTATCGGCGGCCCGCGGATGGCCGACGACGACCGCAAGCGCAAGGGCGGCGACAAAGGCAACGACCGTGGCGGCAACGATCCGAACGTCGCCGTCATTACCAAGACCAAGCCGCAGACCAAGCGGCCGAGCATGTACCGCGTGCTCATTCTTAATGACGACTATACGCCGATGGAGTTCGTCACCCACGTGCTCGAGCGCTTCTTCGGCAAGGATCACGAAGCGGCCACCCGCATCATGCTGCACGTTCACCATCACGGCATGGGCGAATGCGGCATCTACACCTACGAGGTGGCCGAGACTAAAGTCACTCAGGTTATGGACTTTGCCAGAAAACATCAGCATCCTTTGCAATGCGTGATGGAAAAAAAGTGAGTCAAGTGAGGGTCGGGGGACGCTCGATACAATTGGGAATGGAAATCTGATGCCAACCTTCTCGCGCAGTCTCGAACAATCGCTTCACCGGGCGCTCGCCCTCGCCAACGAGCGGCACCACGAATACGCCACGCTGGAGCATCTGCTGTTGGCGATGATCGACGATCAGGACGCCTCCGCCGTGATGCGCGCCTGCAATGTCGATCTCGACAAGCTCAAGCGCAGTCTGGTGGCTTATCTGGAGTCCGAACTCGAAAACCTGATCACCGACGGCGCGGAGGATTCCAAGCCGACCGCCGGGTTCCAGCGCGTCATCCAGCGCGCGGTCATTCACGTGCAGTCGTCCGGCCGCGAGGAAGTGACCGGGGCCAACGTTCTGGTCGCGATCTTCGCCGAGCGCGAGAGTCATGCCGCCTATTTCCTGCAGGAGCAGGACATGACGCGCTACGACGCCGTCAATTATATCAGCCACGGTATCGCCAAGCGGCCCGGCCTGACCGAGGCCCGCCCGGTGCGCGGCGCCGAGGAAGAGACCGACGCCAAGGGCGGCAACGGCGACGAGCCCAAGAAAAAGGGCGACGCGCTCGAGGCTTATTGCGTCAATCTCAACAAGAAGGCCAAGGACGGCAAGATCGATCCGTTGATCGGTCGCGACGGCGAAATCAGCCGGACGATTCAAGTGCTGTGCCGCCGCTCCAAGAACAATCCGCTGTTCGTCGGCGACGCCGGCGTCGGCAAGACCGCGATCGCGGAAGGTCTGGCGCGCCGCATCGTGCATGGTGAAGTGCCCGATGTTTTGAAGAACGCCACGGTCTTCGCGCTCGACATGGGCACGCTGCTCGCCGGCACCCGCTATCGCGGCGACTTCGAGGAGCGGCTCAAGCAGGTGATCAAGGAGATCGAGGCTTATCCTGGCGCGATCATGTTCATCGACGAGATCCACACCGTGATCGGCGCCGGTGCGACATCCGGCGGCGCGATGGATGCGTCGAACCTGTTGAAGCCGGCTTTGTCCGGCGGCAGCATCCGCTGCATCGGCTCGACCACCTATAAGGAATACCGCCAGTATTTCGAAAAGGATCGCGCGCTGGTGCGGCGCTTCCAGAAGATCGACGTCAACGAGCCGTCGATCCCGGATGCCATCGAAATCCTCAAGGGGCTGAAGCCTTACTTCGAGGAATATCACAAGCTCAAATACACCAACGACGCCATCAAGGCGGCGGTGGAACTGTCGTCGCGCTACATTCACGACCGCAAGCTGCCGGACAAGGCGATCGACGTGATCGACGAGTCGGGCGCCGCGCAGATGTTGTTGCCGGAAAGCCGGCGCAAGAAAACCATCGGCGTCAAGGAAATCGAGACGACGATTTCGACGATGGCCCGTATTCCGGCCAAGACCGTGTCGAAGGATGACGCCGAGGTGCTCCAGCATCTCGAAAACACCCTCAAGACCGTGGTCTACGGCCAGGACAAGGCGATCGAGGCGTTGTCGGCGTCAATCAAGCTGGCGCGCGCCGGCTTGCGCGAACCGGAAAAGCCGATTGGCTGCTATTTGTTCTCCGGTCCGACCGGCGTCGGCAAGACAGAGGTTGCCAAGCAACTGGCGTCGTCGCTCGGCGTCGAGCTGATCCGCTTCGACATGTCGGAGTATATGGAGCGTCACACGATCTCGCGTCTGATCGGCGCGCCTCCGGGTTATGTCGGCTTCGATCAGGGCGGTCTGTTGACCGATGGCGTCGATCAGCATCCGCATTGCGTGCTGTTGCTCGACGAAATCGAGAAGGCGCACCCGGACCTGTTCAACGTGTTGTTGCAGGTCATGGACCACGGCAAGCTGACCGACCATAACGGCAAGCAGGTCGATTTCCGCAACGTCATCCTGATCATGACCACCAACGCCGGCGCCGCCGACATGGCGAAGGAGGCCTATGGCTTCACCCGCACCAAACGCGAGGGCGAAGACATGGAAGCGATCAGCAAGATGTTCTCGCCTGAGTTCCGCAACCGGCTCGACGCCACCATCACCTTCGGCCACTTGCCGCAGTCGGTGATCGCCCAGGTGGTCGAGAAGTTCGTGTTGCAGCTCGAGGCTCAGCTTGGCGACCGCGCGGTCACCATCGAGCTGTCGGAAGAGGCCAGCCGCTGGTTGATTGCCAATGGCTACGACGAACTGATGGGCGCGCGGCCGATGGCCCGCGTGATCCAGGAATACATCAAGAAGCCGCTCGCCGACGAGGTGCTGTTCGGTCACCTCAAGAACGGCGGACACGTCCGCGTTATCGTCGACAAGGACGAGGCTGGCCGCGACAAGCTGGGCTTCCAGTTCCTTGACGGGCCGGTCACGCCCAAGCCGGAGAAGCTGCCGGCGGAGCCGGCCAAGGCCAAGCGGCGGTCGTCGCCGAAGCCGAAATCAAAGCCGAAAGGCGATGGGGACGGCGGCAAGGACGGCGGCGGCAAGCGCGGCTCGGTGCCGAAAGTGCCGTTACTGAAAGCCTGACGGCGATCGCCTTGGACGCCAAGCGTTCGGGATAGCAGACTATAAAGGCCGGGCCGCAAGGTCCGGCCTTTTTCGTTGCGGGCGCTGCGTTCGGGCTCGCGCGAACCGGCGCCCCGCGCATTTTGCAACTGGCTCATGCGGCAGGCGGGGGCGGTTTCGGCGGGCTTCGGTTGCAGCGACCGCCGCTCTATGGGACATGGGCAGTCCATGCCGGATGCGCCCAGCTTCAATTCGAATGCTTCTGCCTTCTTCGGTGGTCTGCGCACGGCGTGGACCTCGGTGTTCTGCATGGTGATGGCCGGCACTTATGTCGGCCTCGGCGCGCTCGCGCATGATTTCGGCCTGAGCGCGCTCTGGCTGACGGTCTCGACCCTGATGATCTGGGCCGGCCCGGCGCAGGTCATTCTGATTTCCGCGCTCGGCACGGGCGCGGCCCCGATCGAAGTGGCCATCGGCGTGGCGCTGACCGGCATCCGTCTGTTGCCGATGGTGGTCGCCTTGTTGCCGCTGTTGAAAGGTCCACAGACGCGGCTGCGCGATCTGCTGCTGCCGGCGCATTTCACCTCGGTCAGCATGTGGGTTGAATCGTTGCGGCTGCTGCCGGGCATGGCGCGCGATCACCGGATCGCGTTCTGCAACGGCCTGTCGGTCGGCTTCAATGCGACCGCGGTGGTTGCCGGCCTGTTCGGTTATTTTCTCGCCGCCAAGCTGCCGCTGTTGTTTGCCGGCGCTCTGCTGTTCCTGACGCCGATGTCCTTTCTGGTGTCGACCGCGCGCAATGCCCGGACGCTGATGGACCGGCTGGCGCTGGCGCTCGGGTTGGTGTTCGGCACCGTCCTGGCCGCCAGTCATGTCGAACTCGACCTGATGTGGTCGGGGCTCGGCGGTGGCACGATTGCCTACCTGGTGCATCGCTTCCGCCGGGGGATCGCATGACCGCGCTGATCAATGAGCTCTGGCCTTACCTTATTCTGGTGACGCTCGGCTATCTGCCGAACGAGATCTGGCGCGTGCTTGGCCTGGTAATGGCGCGCGGACTGAATGAGGATTCCGAGATCGTCGTCTGGTCGCGGGCGGTCGCGACCGCGATTCTGGCCGGCGTCATCGCCAAGCTAATCGTATTCTCGCCGGGCGCGCTTGCCAACATTCCGCTCGGCGTGCGGGTCGGCGCCGTGGTTTGTGGCTTTGTCGCTTTTCTTGCGATCAGACGTTCTGTCTTCGCCGGCGTCGTGGTGGGCGAGGCGACGCTCTTGCTTGGCGGTTATCTGTTCACGCGCTGACCGAGCCGCCCGCGACTTTATCCGGCCGCCAGCGCCGCCATGAGCGTTTTGGCCATCTCGGCCAGGGCCTCGGGTTTTTCCTTGAACTCGGCCGGCGGTTTCATCGGCACGCCCGCCATCCGCGGAATGACATGGACGTGCAGGTGGAACACCACCTGGCCGCCGGGGCCTTCGTTGAACTGCTGCACGGTGATGCCATCGGCGCCGAGCGCGGTCATCGCGGCCTTGGCGATTTTCTGCGCGACCTTGGCGACATGGGCGAGGTCGTCGGGCGGCACGTCGAGGATGTTGCGGGCCGGCGCCTTCGGCAGCACCAGCGTATGGCCGGGCGCGCGCGGCATGATGTCGAGGAAGGCGAGCGCCTTGTCGTCCTCATAGACCTTGTAGCAGGGCAATTCGCCGCGCAGGATTTTGGCGAAGATATTGTTGGGATCGTAAGCGGGCATCGTGTTTCCCCGGGCTGTCGGCGTCCGCGCGGCGCGTGGCCGGGCGTGACTCTGGCTATTCCTGTTCGATCAAATCCTTGCGGAAAGGAGCGGCTGCCGCAAGCTCTGAGCCGGCGGCCTGTACATAAGCGCGCTCCCGCGCCAGATAGTCGGCGACGGCGCGGCGCAATCCGGGATTGGCGATGTAGTGCGCCGAATAAGTCGTGTGCGGCAGGTAGCCGCGCGCCAGCTTGTGTTCGCCCTGCGCGCCGGCTTCGACCGAGGTCAGCTTGTGCGCGATCGCGTAATCGATCGCTTGATAATAGCACAGCTCGAAATGCAGAAACGGGTGATGTTCGAGCGCACCCCAGTTGCGGCCGAAGATGGTGTCGCTGCCGAGAAAGTTGATTGCGCCGGCGATCCAGCGGCCGGCGCGTCTGGCCATCACCAGCAGGATCCGGTCAGCCATCTTCTCGCCGACGATGGAGAAGAAGTCGCGCGTGAGATAGGGCCGCCCCCATTTGCGCGATCCGGTGTCCATGTAGAAGGCAAAGAAGGCGTCCCATACGTCTTCGGTGAGATCCTTGCCGGTGAGGCAATGAACCTCGATGCCGGCGCTGAGCGCCTCCTTGCGTTCGCGCTTGATCGCCTTGCGTTTGCGCGAGGCAAGCGCGCCCAGGAAATCGTCGAAGGTGGCATAGCCGGCATTGGCCCAGTGAAATTGCTGGTCGGTGCGTTGCAGATAGCCGCGCGCGCCGAGCAGGTTCCATTCGCTTTCGGTCAGGAAGGTGACGTGGGCCGACGACAACTGGTTGGCCTTGGTGATGTCGCGGAGTGCGTCGGCGAGCGCGCCGCGGACTGCTTCGGCCTGCGGTCCGGGGCGGGCCAGCAGGCGGGGGCCGGTCACCGGCGTGAACGGCACCGCGACCTGCAGTTTGGGATAATAGTCGCCGCCGGCGCGCTCGAAAGCCTCGGCCCAGCCCTGATCGAAAACGTATTCGCCCTGGGAGTGGCTCTTCAGGTAGCAGGGCGCGACCCCGGCCAGGCCGCCATCGGCGTCCTCGGCGATCAGATATTGCGGCTGCCAGCCACTGCGCCCACCGACCGAATGCGACAGTTCAAGGGAACTCAAAAACTCATGAGATACGAATGGGTTATCGATTTGTCCTCGTGTGGATACCTGAATCGACAGGTTATCCTCACCTGGATTGAGAGCTTGATGAGAAACCGGTTGAGGATAACTACGGGGATAACCGCTCTGGCCGGCGCAGACATTCCAGTCCGCCGCCGGAATGTCGGCCAGCGACGGCGCGATGCGGATGCGAAGTTCGATGTCGGTCATGACGCCTGAAAGGATTTCGGTTTGCGCGGCCGTGGGGGTTATTCGGAACCGGTGATGCCGGGATTTTATGGCCGCATCATAGCCGCGAAAACAGCCGGCGAGGATTGCGCATTTGCGGGATGCAGGCCGCGCGGATCGTAAGACGCGCAATCGGTGGGGTGCGAAGCCTTGTGATGGTTACGGTCGCCAGCCTTCGAAGATGATCTGGTCGGCCCAGCGCGTCGCGCGTTCGCGGTCGGCCGCGTCGCGCACGGTCCAGGTCAATAGCGGCCTGCCGAACAGATTGCGCGCGATCCAGGGCGCCGGCGACGGCAGGTCACGCACCGCGTAAGCGATGAAGTGCGGCCGGGTGTGCGGCGTATGCAGCAGAAACGCCATGCGGCGTTTTTCGGTCCCGCTCAGCCGGTCCCATTCGGGGTGGTCGTAATGTCGTTCGGCGACGACGCCGCGCGTTATGCCGGGGGCGATGGCGCGCAGCGCTTCGATCATCGCGGGATCGAACGACATCACCGCGACCGGTCCGCCGTAGTTCGCGAGGACTTGCGCGGTGCGTTCGACCAGGCGGCGATTGCCGTCGTGAAGACTCTTCAGTTCGATCACCAAGGTCGTGCGGCCAGCGACCAGGTCGCACAGTTCGCCGAGCGTCAAAATCCGGTCGGCGGTGTTCTTGAATCGCACGGATTTGAGGGCGGCGGCGGACAGATCGGCGAGGCGGGCCGTACCGTCGGTCAGCCGGCCGAGGGCATCGTCATGATGCACCATGGCTTCGCCGTCGGCGCTGATCTGGAGATCGGTCTCGATCGCGTAGCCTTGCGCGATCGCCGCCGAGAAGGCGGTCGCGGTGTTCTCGATAAGGCCGGCGGCGGCGTCATGCAGGCCGCGATGGGCGATCGGACGTGCGGTCAGCCAATCCAGCCGCGGCATGATGACCCTTGCCGTTTAGACGACCTCGAACATGCCTTCGACTTCGACCGCGGCATCGGCGGGCAGTGCCGAAACGCCGACGGTCGAGCGGGCATGACGACCGAGTTCGCCGAACACCTCGACCATCAGGTCGGAGGCGCCGTTCATCACTTTCGGGCCGTCGGTAAAGCCGGGCGCCGAATTGATGAAGCCGCCGAGGCGAACGACCCGGGTAACATTGTCGAGGTCGCCGACGGCGGCCTTGAGTTGCGCCAGCAGGTTGATCGCGCTGGCCCGTGCCGCCGCCTGTCCGTCCTCGATCGAGACGCCGGCGCCGAGCTGGCCCTTGGCCGCCAGCTTGCCATCGGTGCCGAAACACAATTGGCCGGACACGGTGACGAGATTGCCGGTGCGGACAAAGGCGACGTAGTTGGCCATCGGAGCCGCCGGGGTCGGCAGCGTAATTCCGAGGTCGAGGATCGCCTTTTCAACTGTTCCGGCCATGCTGTTGGCTCCAATTCGGTGGGATAAGTGGCAAGAAGGATCGACCGACCGGCTGTATGGCGGCGATGATGAGACCCGCGCCGGGGGCGTCGGGCGTATTTCGTGGGCGTTATGGGCCGATCGGGCGGTGGCGCGCAAGCATGGGGCCGGCGCAAGATGCTGGAAACCTTACCGAGCCCGGCTCGCAATGGCTATCGGGGGCGGTGCCTCTTTCCTGCCCCTATCGTCGCGTTGATGGAACCGCGCCGATGCGGTTTACAGTGATGGCACCCGATATCGGTTCACGTCCGAGTCCCATGAGGCACCATGCAGAACTTCGCGATGGCCAATCGTTCGCCGGCCGCTCCAGCCTCCGTCTCGACCGTGAAGCCAGCCCCGGGCAGGGCGCTTGCCTTGGCTTTGGGGTTAATCGCGGGCTTGGCCATGGTGCCGGTGTCGGCGGAGGCTGCGCCGATTGCCACGCCGCTGGTCGTCCCCGGTGGTGCGCCCGGCAAGGCGGCGCCGTCGCCATCCACCGACACGGTGCTGCTGGCGCCCCATCGCGCGGTCTACGATCTCAAGCTGGTCAAATCGAGCGGCAGCCGCGGTCTTCAGGAGGTGCGCGGCCGTATCGTCTACGATTTCTCCGGCAATGCCTGCGACGGTTATGAACTGAATTTCCGTCAGGTGTCGGAACTCGATTCCGGCGAAGGCAAGGCGACGCTGAGCGATCTGCGTTCGACCACCTGGGAAGACGAGGAGGCCAAAAACTTCCGCTTCAATTCGGAAAACCTGTCCGACGACAAGGTGACCGATACGGTCGATGGTCATGCGGAACGTAACGCATCGGACGTCGCGGTCGCGCTCAAGAAGCCGAAGGAAAAGGCTTTCACCGTACCGGTCGATGTCGTGTTTCCGACCGATCACATGCGCCGGATTATTAAGGCGGCGCGCGCCGGCAAGACGGTTCTGGATTTTCCGGTCTACGATGGCTCGGAGACCGGAGAGAAGCTTTACAACACGCTGACGATTATCGGTCACGCCATCGACCCGGCGGCCAAGCCGGTCAGCGATGCCGGCGCCAAGGTGCCGGCGCTGGCCAAGATGCGGCGCTGGCCCGTCACTATCAGCTATTTCGAACTCAAGAGCGACAAGGCCGAACGCACCGGCGAGCAGACGCCGGTCTATTCGATTTCGTTCGAGCTATACGAAAACGGCATCTCCCGCGCCCTGATCCTCGACTATAACGACTTCACGATCGCCGGCGAGTTGACCTCGCTGGAGATGAAGAAGGAAAAGCCCTGCAAGTAGGGCGCCGCCGCGCGAATTTGGCGATGACCTTCAGTCGTCGTCGAGCGCCAGGCCCTTGACCACCGCGTCCTTGCCGAATTTCGAACGCAGCTTGTCGACCGCATGTTCGGCCTGCGCGCCGCGTCGATCGATGAGGTCGGACAGGTCGTCGCCGGTTGTCTCTTCCAGCTGGCTGACGCCGATACCGATCAGCCGATAGCGCACGGCTCCGACTTCATGGCGTAGCATGTCGCGCCCGGCCGCGAAGATACGCGCGGCCAGTTGTGTCGGATTGCCCAGCGAGCGCGATCGTGTCCGCAGTTTGAAATCACTGCTCTTGAGCTTGAGCGTGACGGTGGCACCGGCCAGATGTGACGCCTTGAGCCGGGCCGAAACCTTCTCGGTCAATTCCCAGAGCGTCTGTTCGAGCGGCCGCAATTCGGCGATGTCTTTCGAAAAGGTGGTTTCGGCGGAAACGCTTTTCGTCTCTCGCACCGGATCCACTCGCCGCGTGTCCTGTCCGCGCGCCAGACGCCAAAGCCGGGCGCCTTCGTCGCCATAGCGCCGCATCAGCTCGATCTGGTCGGCGCGTTGCAGATCGGCGACGACGCGATAGCCGTCATTGGCGAGCCTGGCCGCCGAGGCCGCGCCGACGCCGTAAATGAAGCCGACCGGCTTGGGTGCGAGAAAAGCGGGGGCCTCGGCCGGACCGAGCACGGCATAGCCGCGCGGCTTGTCCATGTCGGATGCGATCTTGGCGAGAAACTTGTTGGCGGAAAGCCCGACCGAGATGGTGATGCCGAGATTGCGTTCGACGTCGGCGGCGAAACGCGCCAGCACCTTGGCCGGGCTCATGCCGTGCAGGCGTTCGGTGCCGGTGAGATCGAGAAACGCTTCATCGATCGACAGCGGTTCGACCTGGGGCGTCAATGCAAACATTGCTTCGCGGACCTGACGGCCGACGGCGGCATATTTCGACATGTTCGGCCGGATAACGGAGGCTTGCGGGCATAGCCGCATCGCCTCGAACATCGGCATCGCCGAGCGCACGCCGTAGGTGCGCGCGACGTAGCAGCAGGTCGAGACGACGCCGCGCTTGCCGCCGCCGACGATCACCGGCCGGTCCACCAGAGAAGGATCGTCACGCTTTTCGATGGTGGCGTAGAAGGCATCGCAATCGACATGGGCGATCGTCAGACTGGTCAGTTCCGGATGCCGCACCAGCCTCGGCGAGCCGCAAGCCGGACAGCGCTTGGCGGTCTCGGCGGCGTCCGTAAGGCAATCGCGGCAGAACGTGGTCACGGGATTTCGCGCTCCCAGGGCTCGCCGCCCAGCGCGATGTGGGCGCGCGCGATGTCGCTGGAATCGCAGGCGGCTTCGGCAATGAAATCGCTGGCGAGTCGCTCGTCGGAAGCCAGGTATGCCAATACTCCGGCCAGGAAACCCGGTTCGCTGGCGGCGGCCCGAATCGCTTCCGGTTCGATGCCGGTGACCGACAGAAACCGCCCGAGCCGTTCAGGCTCGGCGGCCAGAAAGCTGAGCGCGGCAATCGCCAGCTGTTCGGCCGCTTCGGTCGGCATTCCGGATCGGCTTTTCATCGGTTGTCTCATGTGGCTCCCATATGGCGCGCTTGGGTTTCGCAGCGGCAGCGCTCGGCTTGAGCCCCGGCCCCATGTCGGTCCATTGTCGGTCCGTTGTTGGACCGTTGTTGGGCCTGATGTTTGCCTTTCCGTAACAAATCGGCACTACCGTAATCTTGATATTGCCCGATCGCGCGGGGGCTGGCGACGACCAGCAGGCGAAGACGGGGCCTTTTTGGGGAAAATGGGGCGGGATATGGCGAAGACCGTCCTGATCGTGGAGGACAACGAGCTCAATATGAAGCTCTTCCACGATCTCTTGGAAGCGCATGGCTACGACATTGTCGGCACCCGCAATGGAATTGAGGCGCTCGACCTGGCGCGCAAGCATCGGCCCGATCTGATCCTGATGGATATCCAGTTACCGGAAGTGTCCGGCCTGGAAGTGACCAAATGGCTCAAGGACGATTCCGAGCTGAGGGCGATACCCGTTGTGGCGGTGACCGCCTTCGCCATGAAGGGCGACGAGGAGCGAATTCGCGAAGGCGGATGCGAGGCGTATCTGTCGAAGCCGATTTCGGTCGGCAAGTTTATCGAGACCGTCCGTCATTTTCTGGGGCCGGCGTGATGGGGTTCGTCTTCGGCCCGGTTTGTCGTTCCGGTTGCGCGCGCCGCGGCAGCGCATCCGGTGCGGCGCGTTATTTGGATTTGTAAAGTCATGACTGCGCGCGTTCTTGTCGTTGACGACATTCCGGCCAATGTGAAGCTGCTCGAAGCGCGGCTGTCGGCCGAGTATTTCGACGTCATCACCGCCACCAATGGGGTCGATGCGTTGACGCTGTGCGAGCGCGCCGAATGCGACATCGTTCTGCTCGACGTCATGATGCCTGACATGGATGGCTTCGAGGTCTGCCGCAGGATTAAGTCGAATCCGGCGACCCACCACATTCCTGTGGTGATGGTGACCGCGCTCGATCAGCCGTCCGATCGCGTGCGCGGGCTCGAGGCCGGCGCCGATGATTTTTTGACCAAGCCGGTGACCGACGTCGCGCTGATCTCGCGGGTCCGTTCGCTGGCGCGCCTGAAAATGGTGACCGACGAATTGCGCATGCGCGCGCTGACCACCAAGGAAATTGGCATCGAGAATCCGGAGCGGGAAGCGATTGCCGACACCGGCCGCAACGGCCGCATTCTGATCGTCGACGACTGGTCCTCGTCTTACGAACGCATGGCCGCGACGCTGGCCACCGAACATACTGTCGATATCGAGGCCGATCCGAACGACGCACTGTTCCGTGCCGCCGAGGGCGATTACGAACTGGTGATCGTTTCGCTCGGCTTGAAGGAATTCGATGGGTTGCGGCTGTGCAGTCAGTTGCGGTCGCTGGAGCGGACCCGCAGTCTGCCGATCCTGGCTATCGCCGAAGCCGACAACAACGCGCGGCTGGTGCGGGGGCTGGAAATCGGCGTCAACGATTATCTGGTGCGGCCGATCGACAAGAACGAAATGCTGGCGCGGGTTCGCACCCAGATCAAGAAGAAACGTTATGCCGAGCGGCTGCGCGACAATGTGCAGACCTCGATCGAGATGGCGATCACCGACGCGCTGACCAATCTGCACAATCGGCGTTACATGGAAACCCATCTGACGGCGTTGACGGAGCAGGCGGCCCAGCGCGGCAAGCCGCTGGCTGTGCTCATTCTCGATATCGATTTTTTCAAGTCGATCAACGACACCCATGGCCACGATGCCGGTGACGACGTGTTGCGGGAGTTCGCCACGCGCATCCGCAAATCGATCCGCAATATCGATCTGGCTTGCCGCTATGGCGGTGAGGAGTTCGTCATCGTCATGCCGGAAACCGACATTGCCGTGGCCTCGGTGGTCGCGGAGCGCATTCGCCGCCGGATCGCCACCGAGCCGTTCCCGATCCAGCAGGGGGCCAAGCAGCTGGAAGTGACGATTTCGATCGGCCTTGCGGCCCTCAGCGGGCCCGACGACAACGCCGCTGCCATGCTCAAGCGCGCCGATACCGCGCTCTATCGCGCCAAGCGCGATGGCCGCAATCGGGTGGTGCAGGACGCCGCCTGAGGCCGAGCCGAGGCCGGCAATTTCCTGTTTGTCGGCTCAAGTTATCCTCATCCAGAACTTTAGCTCGTGCCTCATGTAATGGATGAGGCGAGGGTCTGGGCCCAGGGTCGGCTCGGATTTTTGCCAGCGCGGCAATCGACGAGCGTCAGAAATTTATGGTTAATCAATAGTTTATATAAAAAAGATAAAGTTAATTCAATATCTCAAGTGAGCGCGGCGCTGAGAGGGCCGACCTCGGATCGTTGGGCGACAAAACGCAGGTCGATGCTTTGACAGCCGGACCTTCGGGGCGCTCCGGCGCGGCTGCGCCGGTTGCCCCTGGGACGCGAGCCGGTCGGGTCGCTGTCAGGGACGGACGATGGTCCAGCCTTGTTCGGCCAATTCCATCAGGGTGACGACGCCGGCCGGGACGCGCTTGGCATTGTCGACCAGCGGCGGCTCTTTGCCTTCGTGCCGGGTCATCGAATCCAGGGTGTTCTCGCAGGCCATGAACGACACGTTCGGCATACCCTGTTTGAACGACTTCAGGCGATCGAGCACCGGGGATTTGTCGGCCCGCAACATATTGAGGCCGGCGTTAAAGGCGACGATCTCGATTTCGGCTTCTTCGCCCTTGTCTGAATAATAGCGCGACACGTTGGCGGCGACGTTGAGCACGGCGGTCATCTTGGCCGGATCGGCGTCGCTGATCTGCAAAGCCAGCCGGTGCGGCTTGTCGCCGGCATGGGCGCTGGCCAGCGCCAGTGGCAGCAGAACGAGGGCGGCGAACAGAGTGCGAAGCAAATTGGGCATGGGCGGCTCCCGGCGTTTCTTTGCAGGATTTATAGCAGGTTCGAGCCAGCCCAGATATTCCGTCGCCGCACGCCCGGAAAGGGTGTCCGCAAAATAAGAAGGGCGCGCCTGAGCGCGCCCGTCCGGGAAGTCGTATCGCTCTGCCGGTTGCCCGGTCGGGGGAATGTTTCCCTCCGCCCGCGAAAACCGACTACTTGATCTTCGATTCGCGGTATTCGACGTGCTTCTTGGCGATCGGATCGTATTTCTTCTTGACCAGCTTGTCGGTCTGGGTACGCGAGTTCTTCTTGGTCACGTAGAAGTGGCCGGTATCGGCGCTCGAGACGAGCTTGATCTTCAGGCTGACGGCTTTTGCCATTGGAATGTCCTTGAAACTTGAATTTCGGGGGCGAATTTCGCCGTTGGCGCGGACCCTAGCGTGGAAGCTGCAAAAGTCAAGAATGGCGGCTTTTAGGCCGGGATAAGGCCCTTTGGGCCGGCCTAGAGCAGGTCCCGATGAAACTTCTGGTCGGCCATATAGTAAAATGGCACCGGTAGGTCCTGCGCCATGCCGGCGGCGACCCGGGAGCCGAGTTCCTCCAGCACGACGCCGGTGATGGTCGGCATATCGAGCCGGGTGGCTTCCTCGATCGGTACCCAGGTCAGTTCGACCAGTTCCGAATCCGGCCCCACCACGCCTTCAATGGTGGCGGCAATCGCGGTCGCGTCGGCGGTGAAAAACCGGGTATCGAAACGCTTCGGCCGCCGTGGCGGGGTGATGGCGCGGGCAATGAAGTGGATTTGGCCCAGATCGGGGTGAACGCTGTGTCTGGCGAATTCTTCCCAGATTTCGCCCGGCGTCTTCGGTGGCTGGTCGCGTTTGACACCAAGCAGGAGGCCGGTTTCCTCGGCCACTTCCCGCACCGCGGCGAGCGCCAGCCCGCGCGCAAGGTCTGCGCTCGGGGTCGCCACCCGTTCGGTCAGTTTGGTCTGGGTGTCGGGATGCAATTCGCTGATCGCCGCCATGGCGCGGTCGAGCGCCTCGATCCGGCCGCCCGGAAACACGAACTTGCCCGGCATGAATTTGTGGCTGTGGTGACGGCGGCCGAGCAGCACCTTGGGCTTGGCCCCCGAACGGTCGATCAGCATCAGGGTCGATGCGTCGCGCGGTTCCGAATCCGGAAAGGATTGATCCCGCTCCGAATTGGTCATCCGGTCGGTGAGTTTGGGCCCAAGGTCGGTTGTCATCGCGCTTTCCGTTGCTTCTTGCCGGGTTTCTTGCGTTTGCCGCTGATCGAGATGCCGCGCGGCCGTCGTTGCGGATTCGGGACGTGGCTTTTCTTGAAGGCCGCGCCGCTGCTGCCTTTGCGGCCGGCCGATAAAAGCTCAAAACGCAAGGCGCCTGCAATGGGGGCGGCCTCGACCAGCTTGACGGTGACGGTGTCGCCCAACCGATAACTTTCGCCGGAACGGCTGCCGACCATGGCGTGCGAGGCTTCGTCATGGCGGAAGAATTCGTCGCCGATGGTGCGGGCCGGCACAAAGCCGTCGGCGCCGGTCTCGCTGAGTTTGACGAACAGTCCGGCGCGATGAACGCCGGACACGCGGGCCTCGAAGCTGGCGCCGATCCGGTCGGCGAGGAAATGCGCGATCAGCCGGTCCTTGGTCTCGCGTTCGGCCAGCATGGCGCGGCGTTCGGTGGCCGAAATCTCGGCGCCGATCTCGGCCAGTTCCGGCACGCCGAAATTCTCGGGCAGGCCGTCGGTTCCGAGCTTGAGCGCGCGGATCAGACCGCGATGCACGATCAGATCGGCATAGCGTCTGATCGGCGAGGTGAAGTGCGCATAGCGGCGCAGGTTCAAACCGAAATGGCCGTAATTCTCGGCGGCGTATTCGGCCTGGGCCTGCGAGCGCAACACGACTTCGTTGACCAGCAATTCACGTTCACCGCCACGGACCTTGTCGAGGATGTGGTTGAAGGCCGCCGGCCGCAACGCACCGGATTTGGCCAGCGGAATTTGCAGCGAGCCGAGAAATTCACGCAGCGCGGTGATCTTCTCCGGGCCCGGCTCGTCGTGAACGCGATAGACCAGCGGCACCCTGGCCTTTTCCAATGTCTCGGCGGCCGCGACATTGGCGAGAATCATGAACTCTTCGATCAGCTTGTTGGCGTCCTGACGCTCGGGCACCACGACCCGATCGACGGTGCCGTCCTTCTTGAGCAGGATTTTGCGTTCGGGGATGTCGAGGTCGAGCGGCTGACGTTCCTCGCGCGCGACTTTAAGCGCTTCATAAGCGGCATGAAGCGGTTTGAGAATCGGTTCAACCAGCGGCCCGGTCACGTCGTCGGTGCGGCCGTCGAAGGCGAACTGCGCCTGCTGATAGGATAGCTTGGCGGCCGAACGCATCATGATGCGGTGGAAGCTATGCGAGCGTTTACGGCCGCCGGCGTCGATGATCATGCGCACGGCGAGCGCGGCGCGATCCTCGTTGGGACGTAGCGAGCACAGATCGTTCGAAATGCGCTCGGGCAGCATCGGCACGACCCGGTCGGGGAAATAGACCGAATTGCCGCGCACCAGCGCCTCGCGGTCGAGGGCCGAGCCGGGGGTGACGTAATGCGCGACGTCGGCGATTGCCACGGTCAGCACGAAGCCGCCTTTGTTAGCCGGATCGTCGTCCGGCTCGGCGTGGACGGCGTCGTCGTGGTCCTTGGCGTCCGGCGGATCGATGGTGATCAGCGGCAGTTTGCGCCAGTCTTCCCGGCCTTTCAGCGTGGCGGGTCGGGCGGCTTCGGCCTCGTTCAAGGTTTCGCGACGGAATACGTCCGGAATCGAATGGGCGTGAATGGCGATCAGGCTGACCGCTTTCTCGCTTTTGACCGACCCGAGGCGCTCGACCACGCGGCCATTGGGCGGACCGAAGCGCGAGATCCGTTGCGCTTCGACCGCGACCAGATCGCCGTCCTGGGCGTCGCCGGTCGCGCCTTGTGGGATGGTCATCTCGCGGCCGAGCATCTTCTTGTCGATCGGCTCCAGCCGGCCGCCGCCGCGCGGGTTGGCATGGAACACGCCGAGGACGCGGTGTTTCGGTCGGTCGATGATCTTGATGACCCGGCCGCGGTGGCGGATGCCGCCGTCGTCGTCGGTTTCCTCGACCCGCAGCAGGACTTTGTCGCCGATGCCGGCGGCCTCGGATGGCTTGGTGCCGCGCGGCGTGTGGATGCGTATGCGCGGTGCGGCGCCGTGTTCGTCTTCGTCCCATTCGTCGGGCACGGCGATCAAGTCGCCATCGCGGTCGCGCGCGCTGATATCGGCCAAAACGGTGGAGGGCAGGGAACCGGGGTGGTGCAGACTGTTATGGCGCTTGGCGATAGCGCCTTCGTCGGCCATCTCGCGCAGCAGCCGCTTGAGTTCGGCGCGCATGGCGTTTTTCAGGCCGAAGGCACGGGCGATTTCGCGGGTGCCGACCTTGCCAGGGCTGGCGGCGATAAAGGCCAGGATGTCGTCCTTGGCCGGGAAAGTTGCGGGATTTTTGGATTTACGGGGTTTATCGGATTTCTTGTGCAAATGGTCTGTCCTGCGCCCGGCGCTGCGATCCCGATATGGAATCAAGCGCAATCAGGGCGGGCGCTGATGCAATGTAATGTAGGGCCTGTGGGCTGGCTGCGCCAGTTGCTCCGCTGCCTTTGAGCGGCTTCGGTATCTCCGGTTCGGCGGCGGCGAGGGCCAAGCCCACACCACCACAACGCCGGTAACAGCCCGCGAAACATCGGGCCGTAGTCGAACGGGCTCGCTTTACTCGGCAGCCGTTGCCTTGCCGCCGGCCGCTTTTTTGGCCGGGGTCTTTTTCGCCGCTGGCTTCTTGGTGGCCGCCTTTTTGGCAGCCGGCTTCTTGCGGGCGCTGCCCGCCTTGGTGCTCGCCTTGGCGCCGGTCGTCAGCGAACGGTGGGCTGCCGCTTCGTCGCCGATTTCGGGCGTATCGTCGACGACCTTCGCCTTGGTCTTTGCCGACTTTTTCGGCGCGTCCGTCGTATCGGCCTTTTTCGCCGCCGCCTTCTTCTTGCCGCGCGGGGAGTTACCGACTGCGGCGGCACGGGCGTCGAGGAGCACGATGGCTTCGTCGAGCGTCAAGGTATCGGGGGTCTTGTCGGCCGGCAGCGTGGCGTTGATGCCGTTATTGCTGACATAGGGACCGAAGCGGCCGCTCTTGACCACGATCGGTCCACCCTTGTCGGGATGGTCGCCGAGCGTCTTGCCGGGTGCGGCGCCGAAGCGGCGGCCCTTTTTCGGATTGGCGATCTTGTCGGCGATCAGATGCATGGCGCGGTTGAGGCCGACGGTCAGGACGTCGTCGCCTTCTTCCAGGCTGGCATAGACCTTGTTGTGCTTGACGTAAGGGCCGAAGCGGCCGACGCCGGCGACGATCGGCTCGCCGTCTTCCGGCGATTTGCCGACCTCGCGCGGCAGCGACAGCAGCGCCAGCGCCTTGTCGAGGGTGATCTCGTCGGCCTCGACGCCTTTCGGCAGGCTGGCGCGCTTCGGTTTCACCGGTTCCGGCGCGTTCGGATCCTTTTTCTCGCCCTTCTTCAGCTTCGGCACTTTAACTTCTTCGCCGAGCTGCAAATAAGTCCCGAAGCGGCCGCCACGCACCGTTACGTCGAGCCCGGTTTCGGGATCGGTGCCAAGCACACGCGTTGCCTGCGCGCCCGGCGCGCCGGGCGTCATCTGCCGGGTGTAATTGCATTCCGGATAGTTCGAGCAGCCGATGAAGGCGCCGAAGCGACCGACCTTCAACGACAACTGACCGTTGCCGCATTGCGGACATTGCCGGACCGGCGCGCCGTCTTCGCGGGCCGGGAAGATGTGCGGTTCGAGCAGATCGTTGAGCGCGTCCAGCACCTGGGTGATGCGGATTTCCTTGATCTCATTGACCGCGCCAATGAAATCGATCCAGAAATCCTCCAGGACCTGTTTCCAGTTCAACTCGTTGTTCGAAACGAGATCCAGCTTTTCCTCGAGCGCGGCGGTGAAGTCGTATTCGACATAGCGCGCGAAAAAGCTTTCGAGGAAGCCAACGACAACCCGGCCCTTGTCTTCCGGATAGAGCCGTTTCTTGTCGATGCGGACATAACCGCGATCCTGCAACACTTGCAGGATCGAGGCATAGGTCGAAGGCCGGCCGATGCCGAGCTCTTCCATGCGCTTGACGAGTGCCGCTTCGGAAAAGCGTGGCGGCGGCTCGGTAAAATGCTGGGCGGCTTCAATTGCCTGCTTGGCCAGAATCTCGGCTTCCGACATGGCCGGCAGGCGGCGCGACTCTTCGTCGTCGGAGGCGTCGTCCTGGCCTTCCTGATAGAGGGTGAGGAAGCCGTCGAACTTTACGACCTGGCCGGTGGCGCGCAGGTCGATGGTGCGCGCGCCGTTCTTGGCAACGATATCGACCGTGGTGCGCTCAAGCTCAGCCGATTCCATCTGGCTGGCGACGGCGCGATTCCAGATCAACTCGTAGAGCCGGGCCTGATCGCGGTCGACATATTTCGCGACTTCCTGCGGGGTTCGGCTGGCCGACGTCGGGCGCACGGCTTCATGCGCTTCCTGGGCGTTCTTCGACTTGTTCTGATAGCTGCGCGGTGAACCCGGCACGTATTCCTTGCCGTAGTTCTTGCCGATCATCGACCGCAGTTCGGCGATCGCTTCCGGCGCGATGTCGATGCCGTCGGTACGCATATAGGTGATGAGGCCGGTGGTCTCGCCGCCGATTTCGACGCCCTCGTACAGACGCTGGGCGAGCCGCATCGTGATCGCCGGTGCAAAGCCAAGCTTGCGCGAGGCTTCCTGCTGCATGGTGGAGGTGGTGAAGGGCGGCGGCGGATTGCGGCGCGCCGGCTTGGCTTCGACCGAGGCGACCGTGAACTTGGCGCCTTCCAGCGCCTGCTTGATGTCCTCGGCCTGCGCGCCACTTCCGATATCGAGGCGCTGCATCTTGGTGCCGTCGACGCCGGTCAGGCGGGCTTCGAATTCCTCGTTGCGTGGCGTTTTCAGCTTCGCGACGATCGACCAATATTCGCGCGGAATGAATTTCTCGATCTCGAGCTCGCGGTCACAGACCAGTCGCAGGGCGACCGACTGCACGCGGCCGGCGGAGCGTGCGCCGGGCAGCTTGCGCCACAACACCGGCGACAGCGTAAACCCGACCAGATAGTCGAGGGCGCGGCGGGCGAGGTAGGCATCGACCAGCGCGCTATCGATGGCGCGCGGATGCTTCATCGCCTCGGACACCGATTGCTTGGTGATGGCGTTGAACACCACACGCTCGACCTTCTGGCCCTTCAGCGCGTGCTTTTCATTGAGCGCTTCCAAAACATGCCAGGAGATCGCTTCGCCTTCGCGATCGGGGTCGGTCGCCAGAATGAGGGTATCGGCACCCTTGAGCGCCCGGGCGATGTCGTTGACGCGCTGCTGGGATTTGGGGTCGACCTCCCACAGCATCTTGAAATCGTTGTCGGGATCGACCGAGCCGTCCTTGGCCGGCAAATCGCGGATATGGCCAAACGAGGCCAGAACCTCGTAGCCGGCACCGAGATATTTATTGATCGTCTTCGCCTTGGAGGGCGACTCGACAACAACAACTTTCATGAGATTCCAATGGGTTAGGCGACCGGACAAGGCCAGATCGGGTCGGAATCGACGCTTCACGTTGCCGGGAACATGGGGAAGGCGACCCTTGCTGTCAAATCAGGGCGCTTTTGCGGTCCATCGCCAGCCACGCCAAAGCGCGGCAACTGGAGGGAGTGTTCGGTTCTATTTTACCGGGCCTGCGCCGGCTTCAATGTTGGCCGAGGGCAAACCGGCAAGGGAAAACAAGTGTTTGCGCCCGCAAGCCAGAGATGGATGAAATTGCACCGGTATACAACCTAAGGATGTATTTTATGGTTAATGCTATTATAGGTATTATCATTTAAGTTGTTCCGTGCGATTTTACTACTTGGGTAAGCCATTCCTCATCATCCGACCCTTGCCCGCCACGGATCGTCCATGCTTGAGCCCAAAGAGGAAAACGGAGGCCGAAGCGAAGTCGCCAGCTACGTTGCGACGCTGTCGAACGATCTGGCCAACATGGCCCGGCGCACCGGTCTCGACACCCTTGGTTACCTTCTCGAAATGGTACGGCTCGAGGCCGAAAGCCTGACCCGGCGCAATGGACCGAACGGCCGACATTCTCCCTAGCGCGGCGCCGTGGTACCGGCACCTCGTCATAAGCATTCCTTCTGACCATAGTCGGCTTTTATTGTGGCGGTTTGACGCCGAGCTTGACCAGGAGCGTCGGCGTCGGATTGCCGTCTGGCGTCAGGCTGAGCCTTGCTTGTTCAGCGCGGATATTGTCCCGCAGGTCGAAGTCGATATGACCTTCGAAATCATTGACCTTATAGCCAAGTGACGAAAGCTTCTTCTGCAAGGCAATGCGTGCGTCGCGGCTGAGTGGATGGTCGTCCGTCGGCCATGCGGTTTTGAACGGCGCACCGCCTTTGATGCGGTCGGCCAGATGACCGACCGCGATCGCATAGGCGTCGGAATTGTTGTATTCTTTCAGCACCGCGAAATTGTCGCTGGCGACGATGGCCGGTCCCTTGGAGCCCGCCGGAAAGAACAGCACGCCTTGAAGGTCTTGCTGTCCCGCGTTCGGCAAGGGCCTGCCGTCGGCGCGCCGCAAACCCCGCTGATGCCATTGCGCGAAAGTGCCACGGCTGGTCATCAAATCGAATCCGGGTGGCAACAGAACTTCAAAGCCCCAGGGCAAGTCGGAGCGCCAATGCCATTGGTGCAGGTAATTGGCGGTTGAACCGATAACATCGGGAACATTATTCCAGAGGTCGGCGCGGCCATCGCCGGAGAAGTCTACGGCATAGTCGACGACATTCGACGGCATGAACTGGCTCTGGCCCATGGCGCCGGCCCACGAACTGACCATTTCCTTGCGGGTGAAATGGCCGTTCTGCATGATGCCCATCGCGACGATCAGTTCGTTGCGGAAGTAGGGATCGCGGTATTTGACGTAAGCCAGTGAGGCGAGCGACCGGAACACGTCCCACTTGTCTCTGGCCGCGCCGTAGTCGGTTTCCATGCCCCAAAGCGCCAACAGAACCCAGCGGTCGACCGCGAATTTCTTTTCGGCCGCGTCGAAGGTCTTGGCCCATTGAGCCGCTTTGGCCTGACCGCGCTTGATGCGACCGGGCGAGGCGGCGTCATTGATGTAAGCGCCGACCGGCTTGCCGTATTCGGGTTGCCGTTTGGTGGCCGCGATCACTTTCGCATTCGGTGTGACGCCCGCCATCGCGGTGTCGAACGTGGCGCGGCTGATGCCCTTGGCTTTGGCGTCAGGCCATAGTGCTTTGACAAAGGCCGCGAATGAGTCCTCGGCGAGAGCCGGCGCGGCGGGCAAGGTCAGCAAAAGCGTCAGAACGGCGCGGCGGTCGATCATGGGCTTCATCCGAGGGCTGGCCGGTCGCGATTCGTGTGAACCGGACTGTACACCAGCAGCGGATCGGTGCGGTGGCGTTAGGCGATCAGCGACACCAAGGCGCCACCGTGTCGCTCGAGCCGGCCGGCCAGTTCCAGTTCGAGGAGGACCATCCGAACGACCGCGGGCGACGTGCGCGACAACCGCACCAGATCGTCGGTTGTCGTCGGCGCGGGACCGAGCAGGGCGACGATCCGGCTGCGTTCGTCGTCGCCAGGCTCGTGATCGAGCGGCGGGTCGTGCGTCGGTTCTTCGATTGGCTCTTGCCGCGGTTCGTCAAGCAGCCGGCCCATGATCGGACGCAGTGCGTCGATGACGTCGGCGGCTTCGGTGACCAAGGTCGCGCCTTGCTTCAACAGGCCATTGGCGCCCTCGGCGCGTGGATCGAGCGGCGAGCCCGGCACCGCGAAGACCTCGCGGCCTTGTTCGCCGGCCATGCGAGCGGTGATCAGCGAGCCGGACCGCTTCGCCGCCTCGACGATCACGACGCCGAGCGCCAGGCCGGAGATCAGACGGTTGCGTCGAGGAAAGTCGCGGGCGCGCGGTTCCCAGTTCAACGGCATTTCCGACACCGCGGCGCCGTGGCCGATCAGGGTTTCAAGCAGGTCGACGTGGTCGCGCGGATAGATCTTGTTGTGGCCGCCCGCCAGCACCGCGACCGTGCCGCTGTCGGCACTGGCGCGGTGGGCGGCGGCGTCGATGCCGCGCGCCAGCCCCGAGACGATGCCGAAGCCGGCGGCGCCAAGGTCGTGCGCGATGGTCTGGGCGAATTTCAGGCCGACCGCCGAGGCGTTGCGCGAGCCGACAATCGCGACCAGCGGCTGGTTGAGTATGTCCAGTTGCCCGCGCGCGGCAATCAACGGCGGCGGATCGTCGATGGTTTGCAACTGGCGTGGGTATTCCGGTTCGCCCAGTGCGATTAGAGCAATGCCGCGCGTGCGCGCCGCGTTCAGTTCGGCCATCGCCTCGTCGGGCGAACATATCCGGGTGCGGGCGGCGCCACCGCGTCGGGCAAGGCGCGGCAGCGCCTCAAGTGCGGCGCGAGCGCCGCCGAAATTGTTGACCAGTTCGCGGAAGGTGCGCGGACCAACATGGTCGCTGCGGATCAGCCGCAGCCAATCGAGCCGCTGCTCGTTGGTGAGTCTGACGCCTTCGGCCAAGTCCGCCCCCCGATGGCTCACAGCAGCATGGCACGCACCAGCATCGCTCAGCGTGGCTTCAGGCACAACCTAATTTTATATTTTGCAACCAGTGGAGGAGATTGGGCGGTCAGCCCTTTGCGCCGATCTTGCCTTCGGTGCCGGCGAGGAGGCGGGAAATATTGGCGCGGTGCATGAACCACAGCAGCAGCGTCAACAGCAGAAACAGCGCGGCGATGTCCGGCTGGTGCAGCAGCAGCAGCGCCAGCGGCGTCAGTGCGCTGGCGATCAGCGCGGCCAGCGACGAATAGCGCAAGGCCCAGGCGGCGATCAGCCAGACGGCAATGAAGATCAGCGCACCCGGCCAGGCCAGCGCGATCAAAAGTCCGATATAGGTGGCAACCCCTTTGCCGCCCTTGAACCCGAGCCAGACCGGAAACAGGTGGCCGAGAAACGCGGCGAGGCCGGCGACGATCGCGGCGATGGCGGCGACTTCGGGCGTGGCGATCTGCCGGACGGCATAAACGGTGGCCAGCACCGCGACCGTGCCTTTCAGCGCGTCGCATAGCAAAGTCGCCGCCGCCAATCCCTTGCGGCCGGTGCGCAGGACGTTGGTGGCGCCGATATTGCCGGAGCCGATCGTCCGAACGTCCGGCCCGCCGGCCGCCTTGGTCAGCAGCAGACCGAACGGGATCGAGCCGAGCAAATAGCCGAAGGCAAAGGCGAGGGCGATGATGACCGGCATCGTCATAGCGTTTCAAACACCGTCCGGCCGGCGACGACGGTGCGCACCACCCGACCGGTCATGCGTGCTTCGTCGAACGGCGTGTTCTTGCACTTCGACTTCAATTCGTTCGGGTCGACCAGCCAGGGCTCGTCAATGTCGATGACGATGATGTCGGCGGGCGCGCCGCTCTTGAGCGTGCCGCCGGTCAGGCCGAGCAGTTCGGCCGGCCGGGTCGACATGGCGCGCAGCAGCACCGGCAATTCGAGTTCGCCGGAATGAACCAGCCGCAATCCCGCGCTCAGCATGGTCTCGAGGCCGATGGCGCCGGGGGCGGCCTCGGCGAAGGGCAGCCGCTTGGTTTCGACGTCCTGCGGATTGTGATCCGACATCACGACATCGATCAATCCCGACGCCAGTCCCGCGACCAGCGCCTTGCGGTCGTCTTCGGCGCGCAGCGGCGGCGACATCTTGAAGAAGCTGCGATAGGGCCCGATGTCGTTCTCGTTGAGCGTGAGATGATTGATCGAGGCCGAAGCGGTGACGGCGTGGCCGGCATCCTTGGCGCGTTGCAGGACCTCAAGCGACTCCGCGTTGGTGACGGAAGCCGCGTGATAGCGTCCGCCGGTCAGCGCCACCAGCCGGGTGTCGCGCGCCAGCATGACGGTTTCGGCCGCGTTGGGCACGCCGAGCAGGCCGAGGCGCGCGGCGAATTCGCCTTCGTTCATCACGCCTTCGCCGGTAAGGTCCGGGTCTTCGGTGTGGTGTACGATGAGCGCATCGAAGTCGCGCGAATAGGTCAGGGTCCGGCGCATCACCTGGGCATTGACGATGCTCTTGTCGCCGTCGGTGAAGGCGACCGCGCCGGCCGCCTTTAACAGGCCGATCTCGGTCATCTCCTTGCCGTGCAGGCCCTTGGTGATCGCCGCCATCGGATGGATGCGCACGATCGCGGTATCGCGGGCGCGGCGCAGCACGAAGTCGACCGTGGCCGGATCATCGATCGCCGGCGAAGTGTCCGGCTGACAGATGACCGTGGTGACGCCGCCGGCGGCGGCGGCCTGACTTGCCGACGCGAAGGTTTCGCGGTGGCCGGCGCCGGGTTCGCCGATGAAGGCGCGCATGTCGATCAGGCCGGGCGCGATCACCTTGCCGCGGCAGTCGATCACTTCCGTGCCTTCCGGCACGCCGGCCGCGCCGATGCCGCGTTTGGCCTCGCGGATCACGCCATCGGCGATCAAGAGGTCGCCGACAATGTCGAGATCGCGCGACGGATCGACGATCCGGGCATTGGCGAACAAAATGGGACGGCGTTCGGATAACATTTTCATGCGTTCGGCAGGTTGCGTGACAAGGCTTCCAGCACCGCCATGCGGATGGCGACGCCCATTTCAACCTGTTCGCGGATCAGCGATTGCGCGCCGTCGGCGACGATCGAGTCGATTTCGACGCCGCGATTCATCGGGCCGGGATGCATCACCAGCGCGTCCTTCTTGGCGTAGCTGAGCTTCTTCTCGTCGAGGCCCCAGTAGTGGAAATATTCGGACACCGAGGGAATGAACGAGCCGTTCATGCGCTCGCGTTGCAGCCGCAGCATCATGACGATGTCGGCGTCGGCCAGGCCCTCGCGCATGTCGCGCGCCACTTCGACGCCCATGCGTTCGATGCCCGGCGGCAGCAGCGTCGAGGGCGCGACCACGCGCACGCGCGCGCCCATGGCGTTGAGCAGGATGATGTTCGAACGCGCCACCCGCGAATGCAGGATGTCGCCGCAGATCGCCACCGTCAGGCCCTCGATACGGCCTTTGTTGCGGCGGATGGTCAGCGCGTCGAGCAGCGCCTGGGTCGGATGTTCGTGCGCGCCATCGCCGGCATTGATGACCGAGCAGTTGACCTTGTCGGCCAGAAGCTCGACCGCGCCGGAGGCGTGATGGCGCACCACGATGATGTCCGGGTGCATGGCGTTGAGCGTGATCGCGGTGTCGATCAGCGTCTCGCCCTTGCGCATCGACGACGAGGAGGCCGACATGTTCATGACGTCGGCGCCAAGCCGTTTGCCGGCCAGTTCGAACGAGGCTTGCGTCCGCGTCGAGACCTCGAAGAACAGATTGATCTGGGTGCGACCGCGCAGCGAGGTCTGCTTCTTGTCGACCTGACGGTTCAGGGTGACGAATTCCTCGCCAAGGTCCAATAGGCCGACGATGTCGTCTTTGGAAAGACCCTCGATCCCCAACAAATGACGACGGCTGAGGGCGAATGAGGATTTTGGCGGGCTGGTCATTAAAGCCAGTTCTATATGCCCAAGTTCCAGGTCCGGCAAGCGCGCCGCGAACGCAGCCCACAGTATCGTGAACGCGCCCGGCGCGGCGGCATGGAACCGAACGCCGCGTCATGGGGTTATCGGCGCGAACACCGAGCACAGGGAGATATCCGATGCATAAGTTCGCGAAATATACCGCTATGGCGGTCGTGGCTGGCACGGCGGCAGTGGCCTTGGCCAGCCCCTCGCAGGCGCGCCACGGACGCAACGCCGCGGCCATCGGCGGCTTCGTGGCGGGCGCGGCGATCGGCGCGGCGGTCGCCAATTCGAACAACGGCTACTACGCCAGCGGTCCCGGCTACTATTACGACGAACCGGCTTATGCCTACGAACCGGCGCCGACCTATTACTCGGGTCCGAGCTATCGCTACTACGCGCCGCGTCAGGGCTATGGCACCCGGTCGGGCACCTGCGACCCGAGTCTCGGCAATCAGCGCTGCTAGATTTGCCGATGGAGCGATCCGTAACGACGCGAAAGAGGCGGGCGATAAGCCCGCCTTGCGGCGCGATAGCCAAGGACCGTTTCAGCCAAGGACCGTTTCACGAGACCGCGGCCGGATGCCGTCAGCCTTTGAGGTTGGCGAGCCTGTCGAGCGCGCCTTGCAGAATGAACATGGCGGCGTGCTGATCGATGACCTCGGCGCGCCGCGCGCGGCTCATGTCGGCCGCGATCAGGCCGCGTTCGACCGCCGCGGTCGAGAGCCTTTCGTCCCAGAAGGCAATTGGCAGAGCGGTCAGCTTTTCAAAATTGCGCGCGAAGGCCCGGGTGGCTTGTGCCCGCGGTCCTTCCGAGCCGTCCATATTGATCGGCAGGCCGAGCACGAAAGCGACCGAGCCGCGTTCGGCCGCCAGCACCAGCAGGCGTTGCGCATCGACGGTGAATTTGCGGCGAGACACGGTCTCGACGCCGGTGGCCAGTCGGCGGTCGGGATCGCTCGAAGCGACACCGATGGTTTTGGTGCCAAGGTCGAGCCCCAGCAGGCCACCGCGCGCCGGCAGGTGAGGCGCGATATCGAGAAGAGGACCGATTGTCATGATGTCGCGTGTCTGCCCCGCGCCACAGCCATGCGCGGCGTTTTGTTCGTTTCCACTCTGTCGGCTTCGATGTTGGTCAAGGTGTCCTGCAATTGGCGCGGTGTTTCCGGTCATCGCGGTTTGGCATTTATCGTAGGCAGCCGGGTGAAATCGTCAAATATGTTGTCGTCGGGCACCGAAGGCTTGGGCCGCGACCGGCTTTATGACAGCCTCCGTCGTCGGCGAAGCCAGCGCTTCGTGCATGGCGAATTGGCCGGTACGCCGGATTGCGTTAGGTTTGATGCCGGCTTCACGGGACAAGCGCGCGATGTGGACTGATCGGCGGCTACTCGACTTGTTGCACATCGAACATCCGATCGTGCTGTCGCCGATGGCTGGCGTTGCCGATGCCGCGCTGGCGATCGCGGTGGCGCAAGCCGGCGGTCTCGGCTCGATCCCTTGCGGCATGCTCGATGTCGCACAAACCCGGGCCCAGGTCGATACGTTCAGGGCCGCGGCCGGGGGAAAGCCGGTCAATCTCAATTTCTTCGTCCACGCCATGCCGGCGCGTAACAATACGCGCGAGCATGATTGGCGTGAGGCACTCGCACCTTATTACCGCGAACTGGGCGTCGATCCGGCGGCGGCGATGGCGTCGGCCAGCCGGATGCCGTTCGATGACGCGATGTGCGCGTTGCTCGAGGAAGTCCGGCCCGAAGTCGTGAGTTTTCATTACGGCTTGCCGGCAGATGCGTTGCTCAGGCGGGTCAAGGCTGCCGGCTGCAAGGTGCTCAGTTCGGCGACCACGGTCGCGGAGGCGCGCTGGCTGGCCGACAATGGCTGCGATGCCGTGATCGCGCAGGGCTTCGAAGCGGGCGGGCATCGCGGCATGTTTCTAAGCCTCGATACCGCGACCCAGGTCGGCACTTTTGCGCTGCTGCCGCAGATCGTCGATGCGGTGACCGTGCCGGTGATCGCCGCCGGTGGCATCGCCGATGCGCGTGGCATCGTCGCGGCTTTGGCGCTCGGGGCAGCCGGCGTTCAGATCGGCACCGCTTATCTGCATTGTCCCGAATCGAAGGTGACGCCGCCGCACCGTGCCGCGCTCAAGGAAGCGCGCGACGATGCCACGGTGCTGACCAATGTCATCAGCGGGCGGCCGGCGCGCGGTTTCGTCAATCGTTTGATCCGCGAAATGGGTCCGATGAGCGATCTGGCGCCGGATTTCCCTTATGCGGGGGCTGCGGTGCAGCCGCTTCACGCCAAGGCACAAGCGCAAGGTTCGGGCGAGTTTTCCGGGATGCTGGCCGGGCAGGCGGCGGCTCTCGGTCGTGCGGTGCCGGCACAGGCCCTGACGCACAGTCTGGTCGAGACCGCACAGGCTTTGTTGCGACGAATGGCGGGTTAAATGGCCCGGAAAGCCGGTCCCTGACCGGGACCGTGGGTGCGAGCGGGTTGCTGCATCGAAAGCGGCTCTGCTATAGGCTCGAAACCGAGCCCCGAGGGCGACCTGGAACCCCGCTATGTCCGTCGACGCTGCCACTGTTCGCCGTATTGCCCATTTGGCCCGTATTGCGGTCAAAGAGGACGAGGTTGCGCACCTCCAGGGCGAACTCAACGCCATGCTGGCCTTCGTCGAGCAGCTCTCCGAAGTGAATGTCGACGGCGTCGAGCCGATGACCTCGGTAACGCCGATGGCGATGAAGATGCGGACCGATGTCGTGACCGATGGCGACAATCCGGAAGCGGTGCTGGCCAATGCGCCGCAAAGCGATGACGGATTCTATCTGGTGCCGAAGGTGATCGAATAAATGTGTCTGGCCTGCGAGCAGGGCGAACAGGAGCGGCTTTGGGAACTGGTGGAGATCATTTCCACCGGCAAGATGCCCGACGGCCATACCGTCGAGGACCTGCTCGCCATGGGCCTGCCGCTGCCGGGCGAACTCTATCGCGAGGAACAGCCGGACGGCACGGTGCTGATCCGGCAGCATTCGCCGGCCACGATTGAAGCGATGAAATCACAAGCGACCCCCAAGAATACTACTCCCAAGAATACTTTTGTGTGCGACACCCCCGACAATGACTGAGCTCACCGAACTGACGCTGGCCGAGGCCCGCGACCGTCTGCGCGCGAAAGACATCAGCGCCGTCGAACTGGCGCAAGCCCATGGCGCGGCGATGGAGAAGGCGCGGGCTTTGAATGCCTATGTGCTGGAAACGCCGGAGCGCGCCATCGAGATGGCCAAGACTTCCGATGCGCGCATCGCGAAAGGCGAGGCCGGTCCGCTCGAAGGCATTCCGCTGGCGGTCAAGGACCTGTTCGCGACCAAGGGCGTGCGCACCACGGCCTGTTCGCACATCCTCGACAACTTCGTGCCGACTTACGAGTCGACGGTGACCTCGCAGCTCTGGCGCGATGGCGCGGTGCTGCTTGGCAAAACCAACAACGATGAATTCGCGATGGGCTCGTCGAACGAGACGTCGTTCTTCGGCCCGGTGATCTCGCCGTGGCGCAGGGACGGCGCCAATACCGAACTGGTGCCGGGCGGCTCATCCGGCGGTTCGGCGGCGGCGGTGGCCGCGCAGTTATGTCTGGGCGCGACCGGTACCGACACCGGCGGCTCGATCCGTCAGCCGGCGGCCTTTACCGGCACTGTCGGCATAAAGCCGACTTATGGGCGTTGCTCGCGCTGGGGCATCGTCGCCTTCGCGTCGTCGCTCGATCAGGCCGGGCCTTTCACCAAGACCGTGCGCGACGCCGCGATCATGTTGCGCTCGATGGCCGGGCCCGACGCCAAGGACACCACCTGCGCCGATCTGCCGGTGCCGGATTACGAGGCCGCGGTCGGCAAGTCGGTCAAGGGTCTGCGCATCGGCATCCCGAAGGAGTACCGGCTCGATGGCATGCCGGCCGAGATCGAAAAGATCTGGCAACAAGGCTGCGAGTGGCTCAAAAGCGCCGGCGCCGAGTTGGTCGATGTGTCGTTGCCGCACACCAAATACGCCTTGCCGGCTTATTACATCGTTGCGCCGGCGGAAGCGTCCTCCAATCTCGCGCGCTATGATGGCGTGCGCTATGGCTTGCGGGCGCCGGGCCGCGACATCACCGAGATGTACGAGAACACCCGCAGCGAAGGCTTCGGCGCCGAGGTGCGGCGTCGCGTCATGATCGGCACCTATGTGCTGTCGGCCGGCTATTACGACGCCTATTACCTGCGCGCGCAGAAGGTGCGCACGCTGATCAAGCGCGACTTCGAAGCCTGCTTCGAACAGGGCGTGCATGCGATGCTGACGCCGGCGACGCCGTCGGCGGCGTTCGGCATCGGCGAGAAGGGCGGCGCCGATCCGGTCGAGATGTATCTCAACGACGTCTTCACCGTGACCGTGAACATGGCCGGGTTGCCGGGCCTCGCGGTGCCGGCCGGACGCGATGGCCAGGGTCTGCCGCTTGGCCTGCAACTGATCGGCCGGCCGTTCGACGAGGAAACGCTGTTTTCGCTCGGCGCGGTGGTCGAACGCGAGGCCGGCCGCTTCACGCCGAAAGTGTGGTGGTGACGGACTGAGCGGTCCGCGGGCCGTTCAGACCGTCGTAACGAAATACATCTGATAACATTACATTTTTAGCCGGCAGGGCTTGGCGTCCCTGGGAGGTACCTGCATACTCTGCAGTATGGGAGTGGCAGTCAGCGAAGATCGGACACGGGCGACGGTGATAGCGCTATATGACGCTTATCGCCGACGCGACTTCGACACCGTCGCGGCGCTGATACATCCGGCCATCGATTGGATTGTCTACAGTCCGATCACGGTATTTCCCTTCGCCGGCCCGCGCCGGGGCCGCGCCGCCGTGCTTGAGGCCATGGCCGTGATCGCGCAGGGCTATCGGCTGGAGAGCTATACCGACGAGGTCATGATCGTCGAAGGCGGACGCGCTGCCGTAATCGCCAATGTCGGATTCCAGCAGCGCGCGACCGGACGCAGCCTGCGGTTTCGGGTGTCGCATTTCCTGCGCGTCCTGGACGGGCAGGTGATCGAATTCCGCGAATTCGCCAATACCTTCGATCTGGTCGAGCAGGCGCTGGGCCGTGAATTGACCGTTTAGGTGCGATTGGCTGCTGGCGTCGGCGGTGCGTCGATTTCAAATCGGGTTTCACTTTTCAGGACGATGCGCTAGCTGTAGCCCCATGAACGAGCAGACCAGGCCTTCCAAACTCATCCAAGGTGCAACCGGCGGCTGGCAGGTGGTGATCGGCATGGAAGTCCATGCCCAGGTCGCGTCCCAGTCCAAGCTGTTTTCCGGCGCGTCGACCGAATTCGGCGCCGCGCCCAACAGCCACGTCTCGCTGGTCGATGCGGCGATGCCCGGCATGTTGCCGGTGATCAACGAGGAATGCGTGCGTCAGGCCGTGCGCACCGGCCTCGGGCTCAACGCGCGGATCAACCTGCGTTCGGTATTCGACCGAAAGAACTATTTCTATCCCGATCTGCCGCAGGGCTATCAGATCAGCCAGTACAAGCAGCCGGTGGTCGGTGAGGGCGTTGTGACCGTCGATCTGCCGGATGGCGAGGTCGTCGACATCGGTATCGAGCGCCTGCATCTGGAACAGGATGCCGGCAAGAGCGTGCACGACCGTCATCCGACGCTGTCTTATGTCGATCTCAACCGGTCCGGCGTCGCGCTGATGGAGATCGTATCCAAGCCCGACCTGCGCTCATCGGACGAGGCGATGGCCTTCGTCGCCAAGCTGCGCTCGATCCTGCGCTATCTCGGCACCTGCGACGGCGACATGGAAAAGGGTTCCCTGCGCGCCGACGTCAATGTTTCGGTGCGCCGGCCCGGCGACGAACTCGGCACCCGTTGCGAGATCAAGAACATGAACTCGATCCGCTTCATCGGTCAGGCGATCGAGTACGAGGCGCGTCGTCAGATCGAGATCATCGAGGACGGCGGCGCGATCGATCAGGAGACCCGGCTGTTCGATCCGGGCAAGGGCGAAACCCGCTCGATGCGCTCGAAGGAAGAGGCGCACGACTACCGCTATTTCCCCGATCCCGATCTGCTGCCGCTTGAACTGACGCAAAGCGCCGTCGACGAGCTTAAAGCGGCATTGCCGGAACTGCCGGACGACAAGAAGGTGCGCTTCGTGCGCGATCTTGCGCTGTCGTCCTACGACGCCGGACAGCTCGTCGCAGAACGTGATACCGCCTTGTACTTCGAGGCGGTGGCGAAGGGGCGTGACGTGAAGCTCGCCGCCAACTGGGTGATCAACGAGCTCGGCGGTCGGCTGAACAAGGAAGGCCGTGACATCGCCGTATCGCCTGTTACCGCCGATCAGCTCGGTGGGCTCATCGATCTGATTTCGGACAAGACCATTTCCGGAAAGATCGCCAAGGACCTGTTCGAGATCCTGTGGACCGAAGGCGGCGACCCGCGCGCGCTCGTCGAAGCCCGCGGTATGCGTCAGGTTACCGATCTCGGTGCGATCGAGGCGGTCGTCGACGACGTCATCGCCAAGAATCCGGACAAGGTTGCCGACGCCAAGACCAATCCGAAGGCGATCGGCTGGTTTGTCGGCCAGGTGATGAAGTCGTCGGGCGGCAAGGCCAGTCCGCAAGTCGTTAACGACATCCTAAAATCCAAACTCGGTTTGTGATCGCAGGTCCGCGCAAGCCGGCTTGATACCGCGGCGCGCGTTGCACGCGGTCAGCCCGATTGCGTTGCAGCAGAGCGGGAGACCGGCGTCGTCGGTTAGTGCCTTGCGGGTCGGTAACGGCGTTCAGTTCGTCGTTCGATCGATGACAGCGTCGCTCGCAGGTGCCGACCGGATGCATCTGTCGGCGAATCACTTGGCGGTGATTCGCTCGTTTTTGATCGATTCCGGTCGCCCGACGCCTCGCTGCGTGCCAATTCTCCCAAAATATTTTTGCGTTATGCACTACGGCGTTCGGATCGTCGAAAATGAAAATTGAAACCGGCTTGTTGAAAAGAAATGTTTCGGTTTGACCGAAGCGGTCAAATCATGGACGCGCAAAAAATCCTTATTTAATCGGATGTTTTTTGATGCGCTCGATTTTTGTCGAAGACGATGCGGTCTGTCGGCTTAAGCCTGCTGCATCTTGTGTCGATGCTTGCCGATAGCGCGTTTTGGTGACGGTTCAGCGTCGCTTACACACACGATGAAGTAGAGTCACTGTTTTTTTCGTTGTGCTGTAGTACACCAAATGCAGTGCAGGTCGATCCCCGACCGCACTAATGCGACACCGCCATGATTCATGGCCAGGAGGGCAGCAATGGCAAAACGTAAGAAGAAAGTTGTGAAGACCGCGAAGAAGGCCAAGAAGAAGAAGAAGAAACTCTAGGCCCGACGCGACTTCCCGATTCTCGGTCTTGATGGATCGAGGATTGAGTCATAGGGGGCCGGTGTGCGTCACGGATGATAGCGAAAGCAGTCGGTCTGCGTCGCCCCGGTTCCAATGACATCAGAGGGCGTCGGCGAGATGTAGCGTCTCGCCGACGCCCTCGGATTTTGTAGGCCCCTCCGGTTGCCGGATGGGCGAGGCGCATGATGTGGCTTCGATGTTCCGATGTTCGTCGGTCGTCCGATGCGCGGCGTTACCTGTCGGCCACTGGCTCATCCGATAAGGTCTTCGATCGGGTCACGTCGACGACGCAGGCCTTCAAGGACATGGACCTTCAAGGACATGGGCCTTCAAGGACGTTGGCCTCAAAGCGTGTGCAGCCGGTCCGCTCGGCTTTTCATTCCAATACCTTCAGCCTTGAAGCAGCCGGTCATTGAGCGCGGCTGATGCGACGTCAGTCGACCGCCGACGCGGGTTCATGCTGTCCGGTCCCGACCGCCGCTTTCTGCCGCAGCGTGTTCGGCAACGGGCGCTGTCGTTGATGACCGGCAAAGGACGAAGCGTGAGCGGTGCGTAGAGCCAAGGTCACTGCCGTCCGGTTCGGACTTGCCCCGGTCCGATAACCATCGGTCCGACGACCTGCCGGTCGTCGGCCGATGGGTGTCGCGGCGATCAAGCCCAACGTGTCGTGAAGCTCAAGCGCCGCCTTTAAGCCGCTTGTTGCAGGCGCTCCAATATTGCGGCCACTTCATGCCGGCTTCGATCTTGCCGGCGGCCTTGGCGGCCTTCCATTCGGCGCCGCATTTCTTTTGCCGTTCGCGTGCGGCGAGTTGACCGGGCGTCGGCGGTTTCTTGGCCTTGGCTTTGACGTCGGTCGCGGGCGTTGCTGCCGGCGCGGTTGTTTGCGCGGCGGCGCTTGTCGATAGCGTCGGCAATGACGCGACGGTCAATCCGGCCACCATGAGTGCGGCATAAAAGATCCTGGACATCGTTCTCCCCTTAGTGATCGCATGTGCGACCTTGGCCGGCGCGTTATTGCGCCTATCAGCAACCTAAGAGGGCATATTACAGCCCGATGGTTGTATGCGTCCAGCCGGTCCCGCAGCGATGCGGGTGCTTGCCTTGGGGGAGATTCGGTCCGCGCATTGCGGATTTTTTAGCGCCAGTCATAGTTTCTGTAGCGAGATTCTCCGACAATCTTCGACTGGAGTTTGGAAATGGCGCGCGCGACGGCGAAATCGAAAGCCACGTCTGGCAAGGTCAAAAAGGCGGCGAAGAAGACGGCGCGGGTTGGCGCCAGCAATGCCAGGACGACGAAGGCGAGCGCGGGCAACAAGGCAAGCCCGAAGGCCAACAAGGGTGTCAAGCCGATCGATCTTTACTACTGGCCGACGCCGAACGGCTTCAAGATCTCGATCATGCTGGAAGAGTGCAAGCTGCCTTATCAGCTCAAGCCCGTGAACATCTCAAAGGGCGAGCAGTTCAATCCCGATTTTCTCAAGATCGCGCCGAACAATCGGATGCCGGCGATTGTCGATCCGGGCGGACCGGGCGGGCGGCCGATCTCCATCTTCGAGTCGGGCGCGATCCTGCAATATCTCGGGCGCAAGACCGGCAAGTTCTATCCGAAGGACGAACGCGGTCGCGTTGAAGTCGATCAATGGCTGTTCTGGCAGATGGGTGGCGTCGGTCCGATGGCCGGCCAGGTTCATCACTTCAAGAACTACGCGCGCGAGACGCTGCATTATGCCATTGCCCGCTATGTCGATGAGGTCAACCGGCTCTATGGCGTGATGAACAAGAGGTTGGCGGACCGCCCTTACATCGCCGGCAAATATTCGATCGCCGATATGGCGCTGGTCGGCTGGGTCAATGGCTGGGAGCGGCAGGGCCAGGACATAGAGCAGTTTCCGCATCTCAAGCGTTGGCTGGCGACCATGAAGGCGCGTCCCGCTGTGGCGCGTGGCATGGCGCTGGGGCTCGAACTGCGCCAGAACGTCGATATGAAAGATCCGAAGGTGCAGGCGGTGCTGTTCGGTCAGCGCGCGCGTTAGCGTCGGGCCGGCCCGGTCGCGATCGGTTGGCCGGATATTGAAGCAACGAAAAACGCGCCGCGAGCGGAACTCGCGGCGCGTTCAAGCTATCCCGGTCACGGTACCGGCCAGCGCGAGCCGCGCGGCCGGAGTTGCGCGCTATCAGTTGGCGCGGGTCCAAATATGGGACTTGCACAAGACGCGCAGAACGCAGCCTTGTACCTTGGCGGTATTGGCGCCTTGCACCTGCATGCTGGCCTGATAGGTGCGGCCGTCATCGGCGTTGTAAATCAGGCCCGACCATTTGTCGGGACCGTCGGGCACCAGGCCATTGACGACCTGCAGGCCGATCAACGGACGCTTGCGCTTGTTTGGATCGGGGTTATGAAAGTCGGTCTTCGGTTTGCCGGTATCGGGGTCGATCAGTTCATCGACCCATATCACCTTACCGCATAGTTTGCCGCCGCAATTGACGATCTGCACCTTGGTGTCGCGATCTTCGGACAGCCAGATACCTTCGGCGGAACCGGCTAAAGCCGCGTTCGACAAGCAGACAAGCCCGAGCACGGCGGAAAGAATTAATTTCATCGTCTAGGTTCCAGAAGGTCCTGATTAGTTGGTTGGTTATCGCCTTATAAACCGGCGCGGTTAGCGTTTTGTCACCAAACTGTAACAATCGCGCATTTGCGGCGTTATTGCGTCGGCGGCCGGTTTACCGCTCAGACGACGCGCGCTGATCTTCACCTTCCATTCATCGCGATATTTAAACTGTCATTCAAATTTTCACCTGAAGATCGTTTCAGGCGGGAGAAGCACGTCAAAGCATCGTCCCGTGCGAGTTGCAGAGTTGCGTTGGTCCGGACCAGGGGATGGGGACGGGTCTTCGAGAATAGGGGAGTTGGTGATGACGACGATTGAAATGAAGGCCTTCGACAAGGTCGCATGCGATGCTTTCGATTTTGACATTGGCGCGCTTGTGAGTGCGGTCGAGCCCGAGACGCCGGCGATCGATCTGACCTGCGAGCCCGAGGATGCCGAAGGCTGCTTCGGCCGTGGCCTGGTCTATTCGGCTGGCGCAGGTGTCGCGGTCGATCTGGTCGAGGCGCATAAATGGTTCAACATCGCGGCGATGCGGGGCCACGGCGAAGCGGCGCGGCGGCGTCGGGAAGTGGCCGAGCTGATGGCGGACGCCGAGATCGGCCGTGCGCAGCGTGCGGCGCGTGACTGGCTCAAGAGCCATCCGGATGCGCCGATTGCGCCGGCCCGCGTTGCTGCCTGAGACGGTCGCGCAAGGCTGGCTGTTTTCGGTGGCCTTGCGGCACGAATGGTAAGTGTTTCGCCGGCAGGACGAGTGCGGTTGCATGGTTGATGGCATCGGTTGCTGTGGATGCGGTTGGCGGTAAGCGTCCGGTCGCCAGCGTTACGGTAGCAAGCGGTCTGGTGTCAGGCGCTCGCGCGTTGACCGGTCGATTGATGGTGTCGGTTCAACGGACGTTGCGTTTTTTCGGTTTCGGCCGCGGTGCCGGGTAGGCCGGGTTTTCGTAGCAGTTGCCGCCAATGCCACTGATGGTGGCGCGACATTGCGCCAATGTGTCGAAGCCGCAATTGACGCCGTCCGAGCCTTCGCTGCCGGAATATTCCGCACACCAACGATAAGGCTCTTCGGCTTGCGCAGGCGCGGCGGTCGTGAGCCAAAGGCCGGCGGTCGCGGCGCACGCCAGCAGTGCAACGACAAAGCCACCGCGCCATTGGTCGGCGCGTCGCATCGCACAGTGCGCTATCGCCCCGAAAATGCGCGTCGTCGTTTGGTTCGGCGATGGGGCGGCGAACAATTTCGGCATCGATAGCTCTCCATTGGTGTTGGCGTCAGATTAGCGTGCCGTTGCCACGATGGCCGACCGCGACGGTGGATTTTACGGCGTCTTTATATCGACGGTGTGAGCCGGCAAAGCTGTCAGGCCGTTTTACGGTCATGGCGGATTCGCGCCGGGCAGGACGGAAGCACGCTCGCTAATTCGGGCCGGATGCGCGGTCGTGGCTGTTATTCGACCAGACGGCCCGTCAGAATCATTGATTTCGTTGAGTTTGGCTTTGCCGTTTGACGGCGAAATCATGAAACTATAAGGCTTGCCGCACGCGGAGACGTGGCCGAGTGGCTGAAGGCGGCGGTTTGCTAAACCGTTATACGCTCCAAAGGCGTATCGAGGGTTCGAATCCCTCCGTCTCCGCCAGCCTTTACGGCTCGATTTCCTGAAATCCCCCTCGTTCTCGATAGTCTGATCGCTGCCGATGCTGTCTGGCCGACAGTACAGGACGTGAGCCGATGTGGCCGTCGCGGTTCCGTCTGCCGAATCATTGGGCGACTCGGGGCCCCGCCGGGCAGGCCGACGCAAGGCCCGGTTTGCTGTCACGGATCGATCAAAAGCGTCAGTTTTGACCATAATCCGGGCTTAAACTGGCAATTATCGAGGCATTCAGGTGCCAATCGGTCCGGCATCTACTTGCGGTGGTGGGCCTGGGAGGCGGATTGGCCGTGGCGTCACCCGGTTAAGCATGTAATCCTGACTTTGGCCCTGTTTGGCGGTTGTCGCGGCCCCCTGTCAGCGCGATATAAATAGCTGATTTATATAAAGATTTTTCTCCGCGATCGAGGCGCGCCGACGGTGTCGTGGTATGGTTTATGGCGGCTCTAAATTGCGTGTTTTTTGCGCAACACTCGGTCGAAAAGCGCCCCTGGAGACTGTGGGCGGGGCGCTTCTTCATTGCACGCAAGGTCCCGTCCGCTAATGTCCATCTTGCGACGGAGGGGGGCATCCCCGTGTCGCGCTGGTCGAGAGAACGGATCGTGCCGGTGGTGCGAAAAGGCTTTCGGGTAGCGGGGAGTCCAGGGGAAGTTCCATCGGTGCTGTCGCACTTGGCGGATACGGAACCCTCTCACGACAAACAATACTTTGGAGGTTCAAGATGAAGATGGTGAAAAGCCTACTCCTGGGCACCGCAGCGGGTCTCGTTGCGATGACTGGGGCTCAGGCTGCCGATCTTCCCGTTAAGGCCAAACCGGTCCAGTACGTGAAGATTTGCAGCTTGTACGGTGCGGGTTTCTATTACATCCCGGGCACCGATACCTGCATCAAGATTGGTGGCTGGGCGCGCGCCGAGTACAACCTGAATGCGGGCGGTTCGTTCAACCCGATCAAGTCGAGCATTTTCGACCGCACCACCGCCGATAACACCATCCGCGCTCGTGCGATGGTCACCTTCGACGTTCGCTCGCAGACCGAATACGGCACCCTGCGCTCGTACATCGCTTCGGGCTGGAACAGCACCACCACCGCGACGACCGCCGTCAACTCGCCGGCGTCTGATGGTCTGTACGTTCCGCGCGCCTTCATCCAGCTCGGTGGCTTCACCGTTGGTAAGGCCGAGTCGTTCTACGACTTCTACGTGACCCCGGCCTACTCGAACACCACCATCGTCTGGGGTTCGGACACCGGCGGCGGCGGCGACTTCGTGCTCGCCTACACCGCGCAGCTCGGCAACGGCCTGTCGGCCACGATCTCGGCCGAAGACGGCCAGGCTCGTCAGAAGGGCATCATCGGCGACACCTACATCGCCGGCCCGATGCTCCCCGACTTCGTCGGCAACCTGCGCCTCGATCAGGCCTGGGGTTCGGCGCAGATCATGGGTGCGGTCCACCAGGTTGCCGTTCGTGGCACCGCGGCTGTCGGCGTGCCGACCGCGGCGACCCACGCCGGTGACACCTACGGCTGGGCGATCGGCGGCGGCCTGAAGTTCAACCTGCCGATGCTCGGCAAGGGCGACAACATCTCGGCCGAAGTCAACTACGCCGAAGGCGCGATCGGCTACGTCGGTGCCGGTCTCGGCTCCTTCAACATCTCGCACGGTGGCACCACCGGCGTTGGCAATGCTTCGGATGCGGTCGTTTCGGCCGATACCATCCAGCTGACCAAGGCCTGGGGCGTCGTTGCGGGTTACTCGCACACCTGGAACGCCAACTGGAAGACGTCGCTGTACGGCGCCTACGGTGAAGTCGACTACGGCAGCTTCTCGCCGGCGAACGCCGACTGGAACTACTCGCAGATCGGTTCGCGCACCGTCTGGACCCCGGTCACCAACCTCGACCTGAGCGTCGACGTGATGTACCAGAAGCTCGGCACCTCGCAGGTGACGACCGCCAACGTCGCGACGACGACCAACTCGGATCAGTCGGCCTGGCAGGCGATCTTCCGCGCTCAGCGTAACTTCTGGCCCTGATCTTTCGATCATCGCCTAACGCTAAAGACCTCCGGCGGGAAACCGCCG
>WGNB01000075.1 GCA_016124795.1 Rhodopseudomonas sp.
ACTCCCTCGCCCTGGCGTTTCCCGAACCCTGGTATCGAGTTCGTTCAACGGCAAGACTTCAGCCCCTTGGCGCACGTTCATGTCCGCCCCAGTGACCGCCTGATGGGCGGCCGGGACGACGCGGCTTGGACCGCCGATGAGGTTGTTGCGTCGCATCTCCGACACCCTCACCGGCCACCGCTCCCCGCCCCGCGTCTGACGACGCTGATCAAACGCCCCTCGTTAGCAGGGACGGGATGACGTGCTTATAGTCCTAATTAGGAATGTTGTCAAGGAGATTAATTCACTGTCATTCCGGACAGCCACGCTGTCATGCCCGCACCCGCCTGCGCGGGTGCAGGCTCCGGCGGGCATCCAGTCAACGCAGGCCTTCGTTATAAGGCGATGCCGGGATTACTGGATCCCCGCCTTCGCGGGGATGACCGGAAACTAGAGCTGTCATTCCGGGGCGCGCTGAAAGCGCGAACCCGGAATCCAGAGGCGCGTGAGGGCGCGTCTGGATTCCGGGTTCTGGCTTCGCCAGCCCCGGAATGACAACGTGCATGTCGAATTGCACACGTCATCATCGCCGCTCGCGCGGCGACGACAGAACATCAGTCCTGAAAGCTGACTGACGGCGCGGTCAGCTCGCCCGGCCGAAGCGATCGTCGAGCGCGTAACCGGCGCCGCGCACGGTGCGGATCGGATCGGCCGACTGGCCGCGGTTGATCGCCTTGCGCAACCGACCGACATGAACGTCGACCGTGCGCTCGTCGATATAAATGTCGGAGCCCCAGACGCCGTCGAGCAACTGCTCGCGCGAGAATACCCGGCCCGGCCGCTCCATCAGGAATTCCAGCAGGCGATATTCGGTCGGTCCGAGATCGACGGCGCGGCCGGAGCGCGATACCCGCTTCTTCTCGCGATCGAGTTCGATATCGCCGATGTTCAGAACGCTGGCGACCCGCTCCGGATTGGCGCGGCGCAGCAACGCGCGCACGCGCGCCAGCAATTCCGGCACCGAGAACGGCTTGACGATATAATCGTCGGCGCCGGTGGCGAGCCCGCGCACCTTCTCGCTTTCCTCGCCGCGCGCCGTCAGCATGATGATCGGCAACTGCCGGGTTTCAGGCCGCGCCCGCAGCCGGCGGCACAATTCGATGCCGGACAGGCCGGGCAGCATCCAGTCGAGCACCACCAGATCGGGGGTCTGCTCTTTGAGCTTGGTGTCGGCGTCGTCGCCACGCGCCGCGGTATCGACCTCATAGCCTTCGGCTTCGAGGTTATAGCGCAACAGCATGGTGAGCGGCTCTTCGTCCTCGACGATCAGAATGCGCGCGCTCATTTGTGTTTTTCCTGCCGCATGACCTTGCCGATCATACGCTCTCCTGTCGCATGATCCCACCCGGCCACGCCCGCTCCTTGATCGAAATCAAGGGCGTTGCGGCCGGGCTCATGCCGTGGCCTCTCAGTTACCGGCGCCGGACAGCGCCGGAATGGTCGTGGTGTCGCCCTTCGGCCGGCGCTCCGTGATCGGATTGCCGTCGATGATGTAATGAACGGTTTCGGCGATGTTGGTGGCGTGGTCGCCCATCCGCTCGATGTTCTTGGCGCAGAACATCAGGTGAATGCAGAAGGTGATGTTGCGCGGGTCTTCCATCATGTAGGTCAGCAGTTCGCGGAACACCGAGGTGCAGACCGCGTCGATTTCCTCGTCACCGCGCCACACCGCCATCGCCTTGGAGTCGTCGCGACGGGCATAGGCATCAAGCACCGCCTTGAGCTGCTCGAGCACCAGATCGGTCATGTGCTCGACGCCGCGGATCAGTTTCGGCGGCGGGAATTCGGCGTTGAGCGCGATGACGCGCTTGGCGATGTTCTTGGCCAGATCGCCGATCCGTTCGAGGTCGTTGGCCAGCCGAAGCGCGCCGACGATATCGCGCAGGTCGACCGCCATCGGCTGACGGCGGGCGATGGTCAGCACCGACTTTTCCTCGACTTCCTGTTGCAGGGCGTCGATCGCGGCATCGGCGGACTGCACCCGCCCGGCCAGCGTGGTGTCGCGCTTGGCCAGGGCATCGACGGCATCGGCGACCTGCTTCTCGGCCAGGCCACCCATTTCGGCGACCATGCGCGACAGGTCCTGCAAGTCGGCGTCGAACGCCTTGGTGGTATGCTGCTCGTTCATGATCATCGTCCTTAATTGATGGCCACGCGGGGTCGGACGTCAGCCGAACCGGCCGGTGATGTAATCCTGGGTGCGGCGGTCGTTCGGCGTGGTGAAGATCTTCGTCGTGTCGCCGTATTCGACCAGTTCGCCGAGATACATGAAGGCGGTGAAGTCGGAGACGCGGGCCGCCTGCTGCATGTTATGGGTGACGATCGCGATCGTGTAATCTTCCTTCAGCTCGTCGATCAGTTCCTCGATCTTGGCGGTCGAGATCGGATCGAGCGCCGAGCACGGCTCGTCGAACAGGATCACTTCCGGACGCACCGCCACGGTGCGGGCAATGCACAGGCGCTGCTGCTGACCGCCCGACAGGGACTGGCCGTTGGCGCCGAGCTTGTCCTTGACCTCGTCCCACAGCGCGGCGCGGGCCAGCGCGTGCTTGACGCGATCGTCGAGTTCCGACTTCGGCAACTTCTCGTAAAGACGGATGCCGAACGCGATGTTCTCGTAGATCGTCATCGGGAACGGCGTCGGCTTCTGGAACACCATGCCGACCTTGGCGCGCAGCAGGTTGAGGTCCTGCGACGGCGACAGGATGTTGTCGTTGTCGAGCCGCACGGTGCCGGTGGCGCGCTGGTTCGGATAGAGGTCGTACATCCGGTTGAGGATGCGCAGCAAAGTCGACTTGCCGCAGCCCGACGGACCGATGAAAGCGGTGACCTTGCCGTGATACAGCGACACGTTGATGTTCTTCAACGCGCGATGGTCGCCGTAGAAGAAGTCGAGGTCCTTGACCGTGACTTTCTCGGTCAGCGTCTCGTTGGCGCCGACGCTGTTGGTGACCGTCGGAACGGTGAAATTGGCCATGCTCATGATTTTTTACTCTGTCCACCGAGGAAGCGGGCAACGATGCTGAGCGCCAGCACCGCCAATGTGATGATCAGGGCGCCGGTCCAGGCCAGGTTCTGCCAGTCCTTGTAGGGGCTGAGCGCGAACTGGAAGATGACGACCGGCAGACTGGAAACCGGAGCATTCATATTGGTGCTCCAGAATTGATTGTTCAGCGCCGTGAACAACAGCGGCGCGGTTTCGCCCGAGATGCGCGCCACCGCCAGCAGCACGCCGGTGATCATGCCGGCGCGGGCGGCGCGATAAGCGACCTTCTGGATCATCAAAGACCGGGGAAGACCGATCGAGGCCGCGGCTTCGCGCAGCGTATCGGGCAGCAGCGTCAGCATGTCCTCGGTGGTGCGCACCACCACCGGCACGACGATCACCGCCAGCGCCACGGCGCCGGCCCAGCCGGAGAAGTGGCCCATCTGCGCGACCATGATCTCATAGACAAACAGGCCGATGACGATCGACGGCGCGCTCAACAGAATGTCGTTGATGAAGCGCACCACCGACGACAGTTTGTCGTAACGGCCGTATTCCGCCATGTAGGTGCCGGCCAGCATGCCGAGCGGCGTGCCGATCACGACGGCGATGATCGTCATCACCAGGCTGCCCATGATCGGATTGAGCAATCCGCCGGCCGAACCGGGCGGCGGCGTCATTTGCGTGAAGACCGCCAGCGACAGGCCGGAGAAGCCCTGCCAGAACAGCACGATCAGGATCAGCGCCAGCCAGATCAGACCGAAGCCGGTGGCCGCATAGGCCAGCGTCATGGTGATGGCGTTCTTGCGGCGGCGCGCGGCGTAGAGCGGGCTGGAAGCGCCCGAAATCAGCGTAGCCATGACATCAGCTCCCGAGCCGGGCGTTAAGCCGCATCAGCATCAACCGCGCGAAAGCCAGCACGATGAAGGTGATGACGAACAAGATCAGGCCAAGCGCGATCAGCGACGAGGTGTAAAGGTCGCCGACCGCTTCGGTGAACTCATTGGCGATGGTTGCGGAAATCGTCGTGCCGGGCGCCAGGATCGAACCGGAAATCCGGTGCGCGTTGCCGATCACGAAGGTGACGGCCATGGTCTCGCCGAGCGCGCGGCCGAGCCCGAGCATAACGCCGCCGATGACGCCGACCCGGGTGAAGGGCAGCACGACATTGCGGGCGACTTCCCAGGTGGTGCAGCCGAGACCGTAGGCGGCCTCCTTGAGAACCGGCGGCACCGCTTCGAACACGTCGCGCGAGATCGAGGTGATGAAGGGCAGCACCATGATCGCCAGGATCAGACCGGCGGTCAGCATGCCGATGCCGTAGGGCGGGCCTTCGAACAGCGTGCCGAGCACCGGGATCGGACCGAACACGTCGATCAGGAACGGCTGCACATGCTGTTGCAGGAACGGCGCGAATACGAACAGGCCCCAGATGCCGTAGATGATCGACGGGATGCCGGCGAGCAGTTCGATCGCGATGCCGATCGGACGGCGCAGCACCATCGGGCACAGCTCGGTGAGAAACAGGGCGATGAACAAACCGACCGGGACCGCGATCACCATGGCGATCAGCGAGGTTACGATCGTGCCGTAGATCGGCGCGATGGCGCCGAACTGTTCGGTCACCGGATTCCAGACTTCCTCGTACAGAAACGCGAAGCCGAATTTATGCAGCGCCGGCCATGAACCGATCACCAGCGAAATGATGATGCCGCTGAGAATAACGAGAACGGCAATCGCGGCGCCCCGCGTCATATGCCGGAAAATCGCATCGCCCAGTCGCAGGCGATTGAGGACCTTGGCCCTGTCCAGCTTCTCGGACACCGCAATGGCGCCGCCGCCTTCATACGCTACGTCAACCACGGGTCGCCTCCGGGAAGAATTCATGCGGCTCTCCTCAGGCACAGGCCAACTCCGGGAGCCACTCAAGCGGCCTTAAGGCCACAACACAAGTCACGTTTACCGCCGGTCGATACCGGCCGTGGACAAAAAAGGGACGCCAAGTTTTTCGAATGGCCTGGCGTCCCTCTTTCGCATCAGAGATTACATGGAGGCCGCGACGTTCGACTTCCAGTAAGCTTCAACGTCCTTGACGACCTTCTCGGGCATCGGGACGTAGTCGAGGCTTTCCGCCATCTTGGCGCCGTTCTTGTAGGCCCAGGCGAAGAACTTCAGGGCTTCACCCGTCGCCTTGGCGTCGACCGGCTTCTTGTAGACCAGGATCCAGGTCGCGGCGGTCATCGGCCACGACTTGTCGCCCGGCTGGTTGGCGAGGATCACGCCGAAGCCCGGCACCGAGCTCCAGTCGGCGTTGGCGGCGGCGGCCTGGAAGGCTTCCGAGGTCGGCGACACGGTCTTGCCGGCCTTGTTGACCATCTTGGTATAGGTCAGCTTGTTCTGCAGGGCGTAGGCGTATTCGACGTAGCCGAGCGAACCCTTGGTGTTGCCGACGTTGTTGGCGACGCCTTCGTTACCCTTGGCGCCGATACCGGCCGGCCACTGCACGGCGGTCGAGGTGCCGACCTTCGACTTCCAGTCGGCCGAAACGTCCGACAGATAGGTGGTGAAGTTGAAGGTGGTGCCCGACCCGTCCGAACGGTGAACCAGGGCGATCGCCTGATCCGGCAGCTTGACGTTCGGGTTGAGCTTCACGAGCGCGGCGTCGTTCCACTTCTTGATGGTGCCGAGGTACATCTTGGCCAGGGTCGGGCCGTCGATGACCAGTTCGCCCGGCTTGATGCCTTCGAGGTTGACGACCGGCACGATGCCGCCCATCACCATCGGGAACTGGGCCAGACCGATCGAGTCGAGGTCCTTGCCCGGGAGCGGCGCATCGGACGCGCCGAAGGTCACGGTCTTGGCCTTGATCTGCTTGATACCGCCGCCGGAACCGATCGACTGATAGTTCAGACCGTTGCCGGTTTCCTTCTTATAGGCATCGGCCCACTTGGCGTAAATCGGATAGGGGAAGGTCGCACCAGCGCCGGAAATATCGGCGGCGTTGGCCGGGGCGTAAGCGGCGACGGCAAGCATGCCGGCGGCGGCGAATGCGGTCCAATGTTTCAAGGGATCTCTCCATGTTTGCAGCCAAAGACCGACGCGGGCCATCGGGACCCTCGGTCATTTCGTTGGGCCCATCGAATGGGCGGCCGCTGTTGCTCTAAAACGCACTCCACGAATGACTTCGGACGGAGTTTTTTTTCGCGCTGTCTAAAGGTTCGTTCCGAAGTCGACGCCAGCGATAAGCGCCGTGTGTCACCGTTCTATAAAGCTTTTGTGACAGTCACATGACAATTTAAGTCATTGATTTATCTAAAGTATCTCGCGTTTCACCGAAATTTCCGGTGGGTAACGGTAAATGCATGACAAAGCTGGCGCCGGCGCCGGGCGTGCTCTCGATCGACACCCGGCCACCGTGCCGATTGACCACATGCTTGACCAGCGCGAGCCCCAGACCGGTGCCGCCCTGGGCGCGGCTGTCGGCGACATCGACCCGGTAAAACCGCTCGGTCAGACGCGGCAAATGCTCGGGCGCGATGCCCGGACCGTAGTCGCGCACCGCGATGCGCGCTTCCGGCATGCCGGCGCGGGTCTGGGCGCGGCTCAACGTGATGTCGACGCGCTTGCCGGCCGCGGCGTATTTCAGCGCGTTCTCGACCAGGTTCTCCAGCGCCCGGATCAATTCGTCGCGGTCGCCGTAAACGATGAGCGGCTCGGACGGCACCGCGACCTTGATCTCGACGTCGCGATCGCGCGCCAGCGTCAGCAGACCGTCGGCGACCTGCCGCACCACCGGGGCCAGATCGAGCGGCGTCGACGGTTGCAGATGCGCGTTGAGTTCGATGCGCGATAGCGACAGCAGGTCGTCGATCAGCCGCGCCATCCGGGTCGCCTGCTGCTGCATGATGCCGAGGAACTTCTCGCGCGCGGCGACGTCGTTCTTGGCCGGGCCTTGCAGGGTCTCGATAAAGCCCAGCAGCGCGGCGAGCGGCGTGCGCAGCTCGTGACTGGCATTGGCGATGAAGTCGGCGCGCATCTCCTCGACCCGGCGCAGCGGCGTCAGATCGTTGAAGGTCATCAGCAAAATCTGCGAGCGGGCATCGTTGCCGCCCGGCAGCATCACCGGCGTCACGAAGGCCTCGAACCAGCGGTCGAGCGGCACGCGCTCGAAAAACTCGACGCGCTGACGTTCGCGCCGCAGGCCGGCGCGGCGGATCGCATCGACCAGTTCCGGCATCCGCAAGGTAATCAGCGCCGGCTCCCCGACGCGCAAGGTTGGCGCCAGACTGGTGGCCGCCTCGTTATAGGCGATGACCCGCGCGTCGCGATCGAGCACGATCGCCGGTCCGGGCAGGCCGCCAATCAGCGCGCCGATCAAAGCGGCCTGCGGATATTCGATGCCGCGCGGCGCCGCGGGCGCCAAGCCGCCATTGTCCGAACCGTTGCCGGCGCGCCCGATCAGCACCCGCCAGGCGTCGCGAAGCCGGCTGGGGCGCGGCGGCGTCTGATCCTTGTCGCGTTGATTGTCGTCGGCGGTCATGGTCCGGAGTTGTCGCTCAAGAAGTTTCGCTACGTCACGGCCGACGCCGGCCCATCCGTCACAACGATCACGGCGCCGGCGGACGGTGCGCCTTCTCCGGCGCCGGAACGCCATGCACCGCCCCGGTCACCTTCCTCACCGCGCTGAGGTCGAGCTTCTGACGCTGGCCGTGCGTGTAAAGCCAGATCTCACGCACGCAGAGAATCGTCAACGCCAGGGCGAAGGGTACAAGATAATACAGCACGCGGAACAGCAGCAGACCCGCCACCAGTTCCTCACGATCGAACTGCCACAACGCGATCAGCATGGCGGTGTCGAAGACACCCAGACCGCCGGGCGCATGGCTGGCAAAGCCGAGCAGCGTCGCCGACACGAAAATCACGCCCAGCGTGATGAAATCGATATGCGGCTCGCCGGGCACCAGCATGTACATGGCCAGTGCACAAAAGCCGAGATCGAAAATGCCGATGACAACCTGCAGCAGCGTCGAGGGACCGTTCGGCAGCCGGACCGTCCAGCCGCCACGCCCGATCTCGCGCGGCGCGCTCCAGACCCAGGCGACGTAACATGCCAGCACGGTCAGAAGTCCGGCGCCGATCAGCCGGTTCGCCACCACTCCGAGATGATCGATGGCGCCGGCCGCGCTCGGATGGATGGTGACCCCGATGCCCAGCACGGTGACGTTGCCGAGCCAGAAGGTCAGGCCGGCGACAAAGCAGATCTTGGCAACCTCGACGGCATCGAGCCCGTGCGCCGAATAGATCCGGTAACGCACCGCGCCGCCGGTGAAGACGGTGGCGCCGATATTGTGACCGATCGAATAGCTGGTGAAGCCGGACAACGCGGCGATGCGATAGGGAACGTCGCCGCGGCCGATCGTGCGCAGGGCGAACCAGTCGTAAAACGTCAGGGTGAAATAGCCGCCGGCCACGAACAAGGCGGCGGCGACGATATTGTACCGATGGGTCGCCCGCATCGCGGCGATGACTTTATCGACATCGATACCGTGCAGCTTGTGGATCAGGATGCCGACCGCGACGGCGATAATACCGATGCTGAGCAAAACGCCCAGCCGATGCCAGCCGATATATTTCTGGAACAGTCGCGCCCCCGCGCGCAGCAATTCAAGCATCGTACCTCCGGCGCCCGGTCCCGGGCCCGCCCGGGAACGTCTCCTTAGTCGGCAATTAAGTCAGCAAACCGGCGCGCGCCAGTCCCTGACATCCCGACACGGCCTGACCCGAATTCGGGAGACGAAAGACGCCGGCCCTGTCGCCGCAAGGCGGACCGGCAGCCGGAACCCGGTAAAGCCGCGGTCCGCCCTCGACCGCGCCAACTATCCGGGTGCCGATCCCGTAGCAGAACTCCACGGGCGGCGCGAGGGCACCGCCGCGACGGCGTTAATTCGCGAAAAAGTCCCGCAAAGCGGCGGTCGTCTCGGCCGGGGCTTCGTCGGTCAGATAATGTCCGCAGGGCAAGGCCCGGGCGGCGACGATATTCGCGGCGTAACGCTGCCAGATCTGGCCGGGGTCCGGATCGCGGTTGCGGCCGACGCCGCCGGTCGCGCCCCACAGGATCAGGGCCGGCGTGTCGATCTTGCGGCCGGCGGCGAAGTCCTCGGTATCCATCGCCAGATCGATGCCGGCGCAGGCACGATAATCCTCGCAGATCGCATGGATCGTCGCCGGGTTGCGAAAGCAGCGTTTATATTCGGCGAGCGCGCCGGGATCGAAGAAGCTCAGCCCCTGCGGGGTCTTGGCCAGTTTCTTCTCGATGAACCAGTCGGGATCGGCGCCCATCATCTTCTCCGGCAGCGGCGCCGGCTGGATATTGAAGAACCAGTGCCAGGAGAAGGTCGCCCAGGTCTTGTTAATGTGATTGTAGAGATGGTGCTGCGGAATGATGTCGAGAATGGCGGCGCGCAACACTTTGTCCGGGTGATCGAGGCATATGCGGTGCAGGACGCGCGCGCCGCGATCATGGCCGGCGGCCATGAAACGATCGTGGCCGAGCGCGGCCATCACCTCGACCTGATCCTGCGCCATGACGCGGAACGAATAGCCCTCATGATTGTCGCCGCCCGGCGGCTTTTCGCTGTCGCCGTAACCGCGCAGATCGGTACAGACCACGGTGAACTGCTTCGCCAGCACCGGCGCGACGTGAATCCACGACAGATGCGTGAAGGGATTGCCGTGCATCAGCAACAAAGGCGGCCCCTTGCCGCCGACCAGCGTGACGATGCGCGCGCCGGATGTCTGAATGTCGCTGCGGGTGAAGCCGTCGAGCGTGGTCATGTCTCCCTCGCCTTCTTTCGTTATTATCGCGTCGCGCCCACCCCCGATCTTTCAGAATAGCGCGCCACAGACAAGCGAAAGCCCCGGTTCGCAAAAGCGAAGCCGGGGCTGTCGGGCAATCGAGCGGTTGCTCAGTCGCAGACCGTGACGCGGCGCCAGCGCTTGCCATAGGGCGTGAAGACGACGCGGCGCACGACGTAGCAGTTCGAAGCGCCGTAATAAGCCGGGCCGTAGAAGCCGACCGGGTAACCGTAACCGTACCAGCCATGATGGCCGTGGTGATGACCATAGGGGGCGGCGGACGCGGCGGTCGGCGCCAGCGCGGCGGCGGCGAGAACGGCGGCGGAACCCAGAGCGATGGTGAGCTTGCGGATCATGGTGGCATCTCCTGTTGGCGGGGATGTGCCTGTCACATCCTCTGAGCATGGGTCGCGACGGCCACCGGAAAGGTTCAAATTATTTTTGCGGTATTTCGGTCTGTTAAAAAGCATCGACCAGGCGATGCGGCATTTTGGCCGGAACCGGCGGTAAAACAGCGCTTTAGCCGGCTTTCGCTTGCCCTGCCGGGCGCGAACAGGGAAAATTGCCGACGCCAGCACGACGCAACCGGACAATAATTCAATTCTTATCCATTTGGCTTGAACCTGCGCGCGGTCGCGAACGACCCATCACCATGAGCAAGTTAGCCGACGATGCAAACCGCCACGGACGAGGTTCTGATTGCCCGGATCGCCAATGGCGACCGGCTGGCCATGCAGGTGCTGTTCGCGCGCCATCATGTCCGGGTCTACCGCTTCGTGCTGCGGCTGGTGCGCAACGAAGCCACCGCCGAGGATCTCATCAGCGATGTGTTCCTCGACGTCTGGCGGCAGGCCGGCAAGTTCGAGGGCCGCGCCGCGGTTTCAACCTGGATGCTCGGCATCGCGCGCTTCAAGGCCTTGTCGGCCTTGCGGCGCAAACCGGAAGCCGAACTCGACGACGAGACCGCCGAGCGGATTGAAGACGACGCCGACGATCCGGAAACGACGCTGGCGAAAAAGGACAAGGGTTCGCAATTGCGGGAAGCCCTGAACGGGCTGTCGAACGAACATCGCGAGATCATCGACCTCGTTTACTACCACGAGAAGTCGGTCGAGGAAGTGGCGGGGATCGTCGGCATTCCGGAAGCGACGGTGAAGACGCGGATGTTCTACGCGCGCAAGAAATTATCGGAGCTGCTCAAGCAGCAAGGGATCGATAGAGGCTGGCCATGATGACGAGCAACACAGACGCGCCAAGCGACATCGAGGGCTTGCTGCCGTGGTATGCGGCAGGCACGCTCGGTCCAGCCGACACCCGCCGTGTCGAGGACGCGCTGGCGCGCGATCCGGAACTGGCGCGGCACTACGCGCTGGTGCGCGACGAACTCGGCGAAACCATCCTGCTCAATGAAACGCTCGGCGCGCCATCGACGCGCGCAATGGATGCGCTGTTCGCCAAGATCGACGCCGAGCCGGTGCGGCGGCCCGCCACGTCACTCAATCTCGGCGCGCGGCTGTCGTCGTTCGTCGCCAGTCTGACGCCACGCACCCTGGCTTTCGCCGGCGGCGCGGCGGCATTGGCGATCCTGTTGCAGGCCGGCATCATCGCCACCGTGCTGGTCAAGCAACCCGCGCCCGGCCATTACGTCACCGCCTCGGCGCCGTCGACCGATCCGGGCGTCGGCGCATTCACGCTGATCCGCTTCGCGCCGCAGGCAAGCCAGGACGACGTCACCAAATTTCTTCAGGCCAATCATCTGGCGGTGGTCGCGGGGCCGGCGGCGAACGGATTCTATCGGGTGCGGCTGTCGGCGGTCGCGCTGCCGAAGGCAGACTACCTGACCGCGATCAAGAAACTACGCGCCGACAAGGTGGTCGGCTTCATCGCCGCCACCGAATAACCCTCATGTGTCGCGCGGGCGAACGAACGACCGGCACGCGCGAACCCTAGAACGGGAGGCCAGGCTATGCGGATCACCTTCAAGGCCCTGCTTGGCGTCGCTACCGGCCTGATCATGGTCGCGGGCGTCGTCGCCACCGCGTCAGCGCAAAGCTACAAATATCGCAGTCAACCGACGCCGTCGCGCGGCGATAGCGGCAATCACGATGGCGGCCATCGCGGCGGCGGCTGGCGCGGTCCCGGCTGGGGCGCGGCGATCCCCGGCATCCTGATGGCGATCCCGCAGCGCGGACCGTCGGAAGACGTCTTCATCGACGACGGCAGCGTCGTCGAGGACGTCGATCGTCCGCGCCGCAAGCGGCAACCGCCGCAACGCAACGCGCGCCGCAATCCCAGCGGCGCGCCGCCGGCCAACGAACGCCGGCTGGTGCCGGACGAAGTCGTGATCGAATTGCGCAACACCGTCTCGCCGCAACAAGTCGATGCGCTGCAAGCGCGCCACCGGCTGACGCGGCTCGGCTCGCTAACCAATCAACTGTCGGGGACGACAATCTATCGCTGGCGGATTCCCGATCGCCGTTCGGTCGCCACCGTGATCCGTCAGCTCGAAGCCGAGAATCTGGTCGCCTCGGCGCAGCCGAATTATCGCTATGCCCTGCAACAGACCGCGACCGCCGCGCCGGAAGGCGACCCGGCGCAATATGAGCTGGCCAAATTGCGCCTGCCGCAAGCCCATGCGCTGACAAAAGGCGACGGCGTGCTGGTCGCGGTGGTCGACTCCGGCGTCGATGCATCGCATCCGGAGCTGGCCGGCAGCATCGCCGGCTCGTTCGACGCATTGGCGACGAAAGAACCACCGAATAAGCACGGCACCGCGATCGCCGGTTTGATCGCGGCGCATGGCCGGCTGATGGGAGCCGCGCCCGCCGCCCGCCTCCTCGCGGTGCGGGTCTTCGACGCCGCCGGCGGCGGCACCACCTTCGACATCGTCAAGGGCCTCGATTACGCCGCCACGCAACATGCCCGCATCATCAACATGAGCTTCGCCGGCCCGCCCGATCCGATCGTCCGGCGCAGCCTGACCGCCGCCGACAAGATGGGCATCGTGCTGATCGCCGCCGCCGGCAATGCCGGGCCGAAATCGCCGCCGCTTTACCCGGCGGCTTATCCGGACGTGATCGCGGTCAGCGCCAGCGATGCCGACAACAAGCCGTCGGCCTTTTCCAACCGTGGCCGCCATATCGCGGTGACGGCGCCCGGCACCGACATCATGGTGGCCATTCCCGATGGCGAATTTGAAGTCTCGTCGGGCACGTCCTATTCGGCGGCCGAGGTTGCCGGCGTCACGGCCTTGATGCTGGCGCGCGACGGCAAGCTGACGCCGGCGCAAGTGCGCCGCATTCTGACAACGACCGCCCAGGACATCGGCCCGAAGGGCCGCGACAGCCTATTCGGCGCCGGCCTCGCCGATGCATTCGGCGCGGTCTCGAGCGAAACCGCGGCGGTCGCCAGCGACGGCACGCGCCAGCCCATCGAGCGGGTCAGCACCGGCGCGCGCTGAACCGCCGCGCACCGGCGACCGGCCCGGGAGATATAGTTCCGCATCTTGCCGTGGCCGGCAAAAGCCGCCACTTGTGGTCGGACAAGAAAAGCCGGAGAGCCCAAGCCCCGTGTCCAGCCCCGCCGACATGCTGACCTTGCGCGTCACGCGCCATGACAAGATCGCCGATGGCATTCATCTGTTCGAGTTCCGCGCGCCCGACAACGGCCCGTTGCCGGACTTCACCGCCGGCGCGCATATCGCGATCACGCTGCCGAACGGCCTGATCCGTAAATATTCGCTGTGCAACGACCCGGCCGAACGCGACCGCTATCAGATCGCGGTAAAGCGCGAACCCAATAACCGCGGCGGTTCGGTGACGATGATCGACGACATCAAGGTCGGCGACACCCTGCCCGTCGCCAGTCCGGTCAACGATTTCGGGCTGCCGCCGCGCGCCACCGATTTCCTGTTTATCGCCGGCGGCATCGGCATCACGCCGATGATGGCGATGATCCGACAGGTGCAAGCGGCCGGCAAACGCTTCCGGCTGTTTTATTGCTCGCGCTCGCCGGAGACCACCGCCTTTCGCGACATCCTCGCCGCGCCCGAGCTCAAGGACTTCGTCACCATTCACTATGACGGCGGCGACCCGTCACACTCGCTCGACCTCAAGCCGATCCTCGCCGAACGTCAGAACCGCGAACATCTCTATTGCTGCGGGCCGCGCCCGTTGATGGAAGCGGTGCGCGCCATGACCGATCACTGGTCGCCGACCGCGGTGCATTTCGAAGCCTTCAGCGAAGCCGAAACCCACAAGGCCAGCGACAAACCGTTCAAGGTCCGACTGGCCCGATCCGGCGATGTGATCGATGTGCCGACATCCAAGACGATTCTCGAAGCGCTGCGCGAACACGGCCTCGAAGTGCCGAGTTCGTGCGAGACCGGCACATGCGGCACCTGCCGCACCAAATTGCTCGCCGGCGTGCCCGATCATCGCGACCTGGTGCTGGCCGAACACGAAAAGGCCGACACCATCATGATCTGCGTGTCGCGCGCCCAAACCGACGAGATCACCATCGACCGCTAGACGGGCGACAAAGGCGCGCTATTCCTGGATATCGCGGAGATAGGCCACCACCGCACGGGCGTCGTCGCGCTCGAACTTGAAGGCCGGCATGTCGGGATGGCCCGGCATCAGGCCGCGTTCGAGGCGGCCGGCGAACTCGTCGAGATCGAAGCTGTGACCGAGCGTGCGGAAGGCCGGCGCCGCTTCATGCGGGCTCTTGCCGGTCTTGCCGACGGCGTGACAGCGGCCGCAATTATCGTTGAGCAGAACGCGGCCACGCTCGCTCGGACTTTGCGCCCGCGCATCCGGCCCCGACAGCAACAATGCCGATCCCATGAGAACGGCGGCGGACGCGACTATCGATTTCGACAAACGGCGCATGACGAACCCTCAACGACGTTTCGACCAAAAGCGCATCGGGCAACCGGACCCGACCCGCCGTTCGATTCGCAGCATATCACCTAATCGGCGATCATCGGATTGAGCCGCTTCTTCTGTTTGTTCTTTTTCGGCTTCTTCGGCCCCTTGGCGCCAGCCGGACCTTTCGCCCCCCTGGCTTCGCCGGAAGACGACTTGTCAAACTTCGGCTTATCGAACTTCGAATGACCGAACTTCGGCTTGTCGAATTTCGATTTGCCAAATTTCGGTTTGCCAAACGACGCACTCTCATCGCGACCGGACTCGTGAGCGCGCGGCGGCTTGCGGTCGTTGTCACGATCGCGCGGATGGTCGCCGTTGCGATGACGGTCGAACGGCCGCTTCTTGTCGTAAGCCGGCTTTTTCTCGAACGGCTTCTTGTCGAAGGACTTCTTGCCGTAAGGCTTTATCTCGAACGCCTTGACCTCATCCGATCCGGCATCGGCGGCTTTAACCGCGACCTCCTTGTGGTCAAGCGGCTTCGTCGGAGGCGGCACGAACGACTTTGCCTCGGATTGCCCCTCGGGCTTTGCGTCGAAGCCGCCGGACTTCGCAGCTGACGGCCGCGCCGCCGTCTGTTCGCCTTGCGGACCGTCCGGCAATGGCAAAATGACGTGCTGCTCCTTGTCCGGCCGCTTGATCTTGTCCACGAAGCGTTCGGCGGCCTCGGCGGCGATCTCGAATTCGGAGTGATGTTCGTAGATCCGGATCGCGCCGATATCGTTCTTCTCGACGCCACCTCGACGGCAGATCATCGGCAACAGCCAGCGGGCTTCGGCATGTTTGCGATGTCCGGCCGATACGCGAAACCATTTGCTGCCATTCGCCATCTCGCGGCGTGGCGAGCGTGGCTTGCGCGGCGCGGAATCGAAATCGTCGCCGGCGCGCGCACCGCGCGCGTCGCGTCCCTTGCCACGATCGGCGAAGCGGTCGCGATAGGTATCGCGGCCGGGATCGACGATGTCTTCGGGCGCCGGTAATCGCGCGCGATACATCCGCGCCAGCGCCGCGGCGATCGTCTCCGCCGGGCGTTCCGCCATCAGAAGGCGCGCCAGGGCCAGATCGTCCTCGGACGGTTCACCGGTCAGCAAGTCGTCCTGCAACAGGCGTTGCTGATCGAGCTTGCGGATTTCATCCGGCTGCGGCGCCGTGCCCCAGACCGCATCGACACCGGCGATCCGCAGCAAAATCTCCGCCTTGCGGCGGCGCGCCGGCGGCACCAGCATCACGCTGATGCCCTTGCGGCCGGCCCGCCCGGTGCGACCGGAACGATGCTGCAAGGTTTCCGGGTCGTTCGGCAGATCGGCGTGAATGACCAGGCCAAGATTGGGCAGATCGATGCCGCGCGCCGCGACATCGGTGGCGACGCAAACCCGCGACCGGCCGTCGCGCAGGGCCTGCAGCGCGTGGGTGCGCTCGGTTTGCGACAATTCACCGGACAAGGCGACCACCGAGAATCCGCGTTCGAGCAGAGCGGCCTGCAAATGGTTCACGGAGCTGCGGGTGTTGCAGAACACCAGCGCGCCCGGCGACTCGAAAAACCGCAGCAGATTGACCACCGCGTGCTCGACATCGGCCGGCGCGACCCGGATGGCCCGGTATTCGATGTCGGCATGGCCACGTTCGCCGCCAGCGACTTCGATGCGATAAGCGTCTCTTTGATATTCCTTGGCCAGCGCGACGATGCCGCGCGGCAAGGTCGCCGAAAACAGCAGCGTGCGCCGTTCTTCCGGCGTCGTCTTGAGGATGAATTCGAGGTCCTCGCGAAAGCCGAGATCGAGCATCTCGTCGGCCTCGTCGAGCACCACCGCCTTGAGCTCGGAAACATCGAGCCGGTTGCGGCGCAGGTGATCGCACAGCCGGCCCGGCGTCCCGACGACGATGTCCGCGCCGTCGGCCAGTTCACGCTGTTCGCGACGCGGGTCCATGCCGCCGACGCAGGAGACGACGCGCGCGCCGGTATACTCATAAAGCCAGGTCAGTTCGCGCTGCACCTGCAACGCCAGTTCGCGGGTCGGCGCCACGATCAGCGCCGCCGGCTTCGAACCGCGCGCGAAGCGCTCGGCCCCGGCCAGCATGTCCTTGGCGATCGCCAGGCCATAGGCCACGGTCTTACCCGATCCGGTCTGCGCCGACACAAGAAGGTCGCGACCGATGGCTTCCTCGGTCAACACGCCCGCCTGCACCGGCGTCAATTCGGTGTAATTGCGCTCGGCCAGGGCACGGGAAAGATGCGGGCTTGTCGGCTTGAATGTCACGAGAGGTCAGACCTTGGCTGGGTGTCGCAAAAAAGCAGGGTGTCGCGCCGAAAGACTTACCGGCGCGCGGGCGGGACGAAGCGCGGCTGCCTGAAATCACGGAATGGGTGATGTGGGAGTGCTTTAGACCAAGACAAGCGAAAGCGCCAATCGGCGAGCGCGAATTCCGCCGGACTGGCTAACAGCGGCCGAAAAGAGGCGCTTTATACCGCCGCCGCGCCTTGGGCCACGGCCTTATTCGCCGAGCGCCCGCTTCAGCCTGACCGCCAAGGCGCGGCCGATCACGAAGCCTTCCGCGCAGCCGTCCAGCCGGATCTGGGTGACATCGCGCCGGATCGAGGAGATATCGCGCAGCCGCGCGGTGTTGATGATCAGCGAACGGCCGAGCCGCAGGAAAGGCGGCTGCGGCAGTTCGGCCTCGAGCTTGCCGAGCGGCTGCCCGGTCAGAAACGGCGCGCGGTTCTCGGCCCAGACATGGGTGTAATCGCCCTCGGCGCGCAACGCCGCGATAGAATCGATGCGCAAAATCACGATGCGGTCGCGCGCCTTCAGCCGCAGCACCGGCGGGCCGGTCTCGCGCGCCGCATTGGCCAAAGCTTCATTCGCCTTGGCCTGCTGCGATTTTTCCAGCTTGCCGATCGCCTCGGCCAGGCGTTTCGCCTTGACCGGCTTCAACAGATAATCCGACGCCGCGATATCATAAGCGTCGACCGCGTAACGGCTGTGCGCGGTGACGAACACGACCTCGGGCGGATCGGCGACGGCCTTGATCAGATCGAAGCCGGTCAGACCGTGCATTTCGATGTCGAGGAACACCGCATCCGGCTTCTCGCGCTGGATCACCTCGGCCGCGACCGCCACCGAGCCGGCCTCGCCGACCAGTTGCACCGAATCATGCTGAGCCAGAAGTTGCCGGATGCCCTGCCGGGCCAGCGGCTCGTCATCGACGATCACGACACGGAGCATGGTTCGCCTCGCAATTCGAGTTCCACCGTGACGTTCGTACCGGCCTGCCGGATCTCGAAACGGTGACGGTCGGGATAATGCAGATCGAGCCGCCGCCGCACCACCGACAGACCGACGCCCGGATTGCCCGCCGTCCGCCAATCCGGCCGCAGCTTTCCGTTGCCGGTCACGACGACACGCAAGACATCATCCGCACAAGTGGCCCTGACATCGACGGCCAGCGGCAGAGCCGTCGCCTTCAAACCGTGCTTGACCGCGTTCTCAACCAGCGGCTGAAGCAGAAAGCTTGGCGTCACCCGCGATGCCGCGCCATCCTCGACCGCGACGTGGAAGGAAAACTCATCGCCGAACCGCACCTTTTGCAATTCGAGATAAGCCCGCACCGCGCCGATCTCCGAGCCGAGCGGCGCCACGGTCTGATCGCGATGATCGAGCGAATAGCGCATGTAATCGGCCAGTTCGTGGACCATCGCCGCGGCCGCTTCCGGCCGCGTCGGAATTTCCGACGCAATGCCGTTGAGCGCATTGAACAGAAAATGTGGATCGAGCTGTTGCCGCAAATGATGCAACTCGGCTTTCAGCGCTTCCGCCTCGGCGGCGACCGCGCGCCGCCGGTCCTCGCGCGCGGCAAGTTCGGCGACGATCCAGAAATGGGCGAAGCCCCAACCGCCGAAAACAACGATGTAATACAGCGCCGGCGCGACCCAGCTTTGCAACGGCGTCCAGGCCGGAATCGTGTTGCCGGTCGACACCGTCACGACCTTGGCCCAGGCGGTTACGACAATCGCGCCGGCGACGCACAACGCCGAATTCGCGACGAGCGCGCGGGGCAGGACCGGCCCCCCGGCGCGCATATCGACAAACAGCAATCGCAAAACCTGAATGACCAGCAGCGCCACCGGTTCGATCAGCAACGTCACGACAACCGCGCCATGTGGACCGGGAATCATCGTCGACCGGATCGGAATGCCAACCGCGATCAGCAGACAAAGGACGCCAAAGTCCTGTCGCCAGGAACTCCACCATGGCCGCCTCCGCCGACGCCGCTGCCATGCGTAAAGCCGCCGCCCCAACCCGATCACGAAATTCCGCACCTCACGTCCGCCGACGAAACTAGCCGTTCGCCGTCAACTTGTCCCCACGGCCCCGGCCATTTCATCGGCGAATCGGCCCGTTTCATCGAAATTGAATGGTAATCATTCCGTTAATGCCCTGTCTTTGCCCCGGACGGTAACGGCCGCCGCCTCTGGCGACCGCACTAGCCGCGGTGGCGTTCTGGGGTGGACAGGCAGTGAACTTACTTGAAAGTCGTAAACGCCGCCTGGCATTCCAGGCCGCGTTGCTCGCGTCATCGGCGCTATACGCCGTCCCCGCCATGGCCAATTGCGACATCACCGCTTCGCCGAATACGGTCAGTTGCGCGGCCAACACCGCGACCACCGACACCATCAATACCGATGCCGCCACGGCGTCCTCGGCGGATCGCAAACAGGAGTTCACCGGCGGCGGCGACGTTATCGGCAGCATATCGTCCGGCGTGACGGTCGGCGGCTACGGTCTGGGCCTCGAGACCTCGCAGGACGGGGCGAACATCACCTTCACCAATAACGGCGCGCTCGATCAGGCGACGTCGATCTACGGCGGCAGCGGCGGCCTCGAACTGCGCAGCACGACCGGGGCGCTCACCTATAACAGCGCCAGCGGCGCGACTATCGACAGCGTCGCGACCTCGGCGTTGATGTTGTTTTCCACATCGAGTTCCGCGACCGGCGATATCACCGCACACGTCAACGGCAATATCTCGAATGTCGGCAGCTACGCCGCTCACACCGGCGTCATCGTGCAATCCAACGCCGCCGTTAAACTCCTGATTGACGGCACGGGCGACATCTCCGGCGGCACCGGCATTTACGCGTATAACACCGCCGGCACGGGCGCCGAAGACGGCGATATCACCATCAGCGGCAGCGGCAACATCACCTACACCGATCCCAACGGTTACGGCATCCAGGTTACCCACGGCGCCAATGCCGGCACGGTCACGATCGATCGCACCGGAACGATCACCGGCGCCGGCGCTGGGGCCGGCGGCAACAATAACGGCATCCTGGTCAGCAGCAGCGGCACCGGCGGCACCTTCATCACCGGCGTCGGCGCCATCAGCGACGTGCGATTCGGCATTTATGCCTACGGCACCGATAATTTCACCGTTGCGCCGGGCGCGGCCATTTCCGCCAGCAACAACGGAATCCTCATACAAGCCACCGGCAGCGGAACTTCGGACATCACGTCAGCCTACGACATCACCACGACGGCAGGCGCCGCCATCAGTTCGAGCACCGCCGCCGGCCATCAGACTGTCAACGTGACAGGCGGTACGCTGTCGGGCATCGGCGCCGTTAAACTCTATAGCACCTCGACAGGGCTCATGACCTTCAACATGAGCGGCGGCACGTTGCTGTCATCGTCAGGGGCCGCCATCAGCGCGGACCAGAACGGCCCCGGAAGCATCGTCGTCAATCAGACCGGCGGTTCGATCGGCCTGGTCGGAACACCGGCGGCCGACACCGGCATTTTCGCGCGGGCCCGCAGCGGCGGATCGGTCGATATCACTGCCGACACGGTTTATGCGACCAATCAGGCGGTCTGGTCGCAGGTGACCGGGGCCGGCACCGCGCATATCGTCACCAACGGCGGCGCGAATTCGACGAGTTCTTCGGCGGTCTATTCGAGCGCGGCCACCGGAACCACGACCATCATTAATAACGGGACCCTGAAAGGCGGCACCGCCGTCGTCAACGCAAGCTCGACCACCGGCACGATCTCGATCACCAATAACGCAGCCGGCATCATCACCAGCAATCTGGCCACGCCGGAAACCCAGACGGCGATCTCGACCAGCGGCGGCGCGACCACGATCGGCAACGCCGGCACCTTGACCGGCCTGATGACGCTGGCCAACGCCGCCAACACGGTCACCAACGACGGCACCTGGACGACCAACGGCGCCAACGATTTCGGCACCGGCGCGACGACGCTCACCAATAATGGCACGATCAATGTCGGCGCGGCCAGCAGCTTCAACGGCGGCACCCTCAACGTGGACAATACCGCGACGGGCCAGATCGTCGGCCCGCTGACCATCGGCACCGGGACCTGGAGCAACAACGGCCTGATCACCGGCAACGTCACCGTCAATGGCGGCGTGCTCGGCGGCAATGGCACCACCGTCGGCGACGTCACCATCAACAATGGCGGCATACTGGCGCCGGGCAACTCGATCGGCACCGTCAACATCACCGGCAATCTGATCTTCGGCGCCGGCGGCATTTACCGCGTCGAAGTGTCGTCGGCCGCCGCGGACAAGACCATCGCCACCGGCACCGCGACGCTGACCGGCGCGACCGTCAACGCGGTCACCGTCGGCTCCGGCTTCACCGTCGGCACCAGCTACACCATCCTGACCGCCACCGGCGGCCTCGGCGGCACGACGTTCTCAGGGCTCACGATCAGCGGCAGCCTGTCGGCTTACCTCACTTACGACGCGACCAATGTTTATCTGACGGTCGGGTCGGTCGGCCTGGTCAATTCGCTGAACCCCGGCACAATCAATCAGCGCAACGTCGCCGCCGGCATCGACACCGCGATGAACGGTGGCGCCACCGCCGGCGGCTTTGCCACGGTGCTCGGCCTGTCCGGCACCGCGCTGACCAACGCACTCGACCAGTTGTCCGGCGAAGTCGCCTCCGGCGCGCCGACCGCAGGCTTCCAGTCGACCGGTCAGTTCCTGTCGCTGTTGACCGGCCGCTTTGGCCCGACCGCGCCGTCGGCCGATGGCGCCACACCTCTCGGCTATGCCGCGGCGAAACCGGTGACGGCGCAAGCCGCTGCCGCCTATGCGGCGGTCACGCCGAAAGATAAAGCCAGCGCCTTCGATCGTCGCTGGGGCGTCTGGGCCTCGGCCTATGGCGGTGACAACAGGACTAACGGCGACCGGTCGGTGCAAGGTTCGCACGACATCAGCACGCAGGCTTACGGCATCGCGGCCGGCGCGGACTATCGCGTCAATGCCGACACCGTGCTCGGCTTCGCGCTCGGCGGCGGCGGCACGCATTGGGGCCTGAACGATGTGTCAGGCAGCGGACGATCGGATGCGTTCCAGCTTGGCGGTTACGCCTCGCGCACTTTCGGCGCCAGCTATATCACCGGCGCGCTGGCTTACGCCTGGCATCACGTCACCACCGACCGCAGCGTGACAATCAGCGGCACCGATCGGCTCGAAGCCGCGTTCAACGCGCAGAGCTTCGGCGGCCGCATCGAGACCGGCCATCGTTTCGCCACCGCCTGGGGTGGCGTGACGCCTTACGCGGCTTTGCAGCTTCAGGCCTTCAGCACGCCGGGTTACAGCGAAACCGCGACCTCCGGCTCGAACGCCTTCGCCGTGGCCTATGGTTCGAAGACAACCAAAGATGCCCGCACCGAACTGGGCGCGCGCTTCGACAAGACGATGGCGCTGTCACCGTCTCAGGTCCTGACGCTGCGCGCCCGCGCCGCCTGGGCGCATGATTCCAGCACCGAGCGCAGCGCCAGCGGCGTGTTCCAGACCCTGCCGGGCTCGAACTTTACGGTCTATGGCGCGGCCGCGGCGGCCAATGCCGCGCTGCTGTCGGCCGGCGCCGATCTGCGCTTCGCCAATAACGTGACGGTCAGCGGCCGGATCGACGGCGAACTGGCCAGCCAGTCGCGCGGCATCGCCGGTCAATTATCGCTGCGTTACGATTGGTAAGACGACCTTCGCGACGCCGGCTACTTGTCGGCATCGCATGTCGGAATAATGGCGCGCCCGGAGAGATTCGAACTCCCGACCCTCGGATTCGAAGTCCGATGCTCTATCCAGCTGAGCTACGGGCGCCGCTGACGCTTTTTAACCGATCCGGCCGAATTTGCCAGCGTGACACGCCGTAATCCCGGCATTCCCGACGCTATAATGTCGCGTTATAGCGCTCGATGACGGTCCTGAGCACCTCATCGCCCGGCTTGGTCCACCAGTTGGCGGCGGAGAAGATTTCGACCTCGGTCAGCCCCGTGTAGCCGGCCTGTTCGATCCAGCCGCGGACCCGCTGGAAATCGATTACGCCGTCGCCCATCATGCCGCGGTCGAGCAGAAGGTCCTTGGTCGGCACCAGCCAGTCGCAGATGTGATAGCCGAAAATCCGCCTGGCGCGACCGGCGCGCGCGATCTGGGCCTCCAGCTCCGGGTCCCACCAGACGTGGTAAGTGTCGATGGCGACGCCGACGTCATCGCCGAGCGTCTCGGCCAGATCGAGCGCCTGCTTCAACGTATTCACGCAGGCCCGGTCGCCGGCATACATCGGATGCAGCGGCTCGATCGCCAGCGGCATCTTGCTGGCGCGGGCATGCGGCAGCACCGCCGCCAGACCATCGGCCACCATCCGCCGCGCCGCGCCGATATCGCGCGAACCGGCCGGCAAACCGCCGACCACCAGCACCAGGCACTGCGCGCCGAGGGCCGCCGCTTCGTCGATCGCGCGCTTGTTATCGTCGATGGCGGCCTGACGGCCGGCGGCATCGGCCGCCGGGAACATGCCGCCCCGGCAATAGCCGGACACCTGCATGCCGTTGTCCTTGATCGCACGCACCGCGACATCGAGACCGACCGCCGCCACCTGATCGCGCCACGGATCGACCGCCTTGATGCCATGACGGGCGCAGGCTTCGACCGCCTCGACCAGATTCCATTGCTGGCGCACCGTCGCCAGATTGATCGACAACCCATCGGTTCGCATCGTCTCTCGTTTCCTCTTCGCGTTTCTTGAGCAAGCTTATTATCGGATCTAGTCGATGGCGCTGCGGCGCATCGCCGACCAGTCCGGCGTCACCGCGGTCGCCAGACCCTTGGCCAGCGCGAGCGAATGCAGCGACACCGCGCCATCCCTGATATCGAGGCGGGCGCGGCCATTGCCGGCGCGTTTGTACAGATCGCCATGCGCGGCAAGGTAGGCATCCTGTTCGGCCTGCGGCGCACCGGCCATGCCATCGACGTAATGATGACCGTTGCGCTCGACATGGGTCGCGCCGACCAGCGACGCCAGCATCAGATCCTGCTGCACGGCGATGCCGCCCTGCGTCGTCAGGTCTTCCGCCGACATCATGAAGTGGCCGTCGCCATTTTGCTGACTTTGCGCATTATAATGGGCCACCCGCGCGCTGTTGAGCAGAGCGCGATAGAAACCCTTGCAGGACTTGGCCGAAATGCCGCGATAACCCAACGCACGGGCGCGCGGGAAAACGTCGAAATCGGAATCCGATTCGTCGACCTCGACCGCGATATCGCGCGCCAGATCGTGCACCGGCTTGCTCAGCGCCTGGGCGCGGGTGATCGGCTGCTCGATCAGCAGCAGCGAAGCCTTCAGTTGGGCCAGCCGCTTGTCTTCGCCGATCCGACGCCATAATTCGAGCACGGCATCGACATTCTCATATTGCTCGTTGCCGTCGAGCGTTGCCTTGTAGCCGCCGGCGTCGCGATCGAGCACGGCGGCGATCCGCGCCAGCCGGTCGATGTCCGATTCGACATTGCCGCCGACCTTGAGCTTGAAATAGCGATGGCCGTAGGCGGCAATGGTTTCTTCGAGGCTCTCCGGCAGGCCATCGTCGAGCCGATGGCCCTGGGTGTCGGCGCGGGTGATCGCATCGACCAGACCGACGGTGTGCCGCACGAAGATCGATTCGGCCGGCTTGCGGCCGGCGAGGAAGCGGTCGAGATCGAAACCCGACAGGTCCGGCGTCAGCGCATCCGTCAAGCCGAGCCGGTTATCGCGCACCAGCGCCGCCGCTGGCACGGCTTCGATCCGCCCCAGCGCATCGATGATGGCGCGCTCGATCAAGGCGGTGCCGAACGAGGCAACAAGTCCGTTCAACCCTTCAGCCGCGCAGGCGGCATGATGCGCGGCATGCACCGCCGCCGACAGGCCGAACGCGGTGTGCTCGCCGGCATCGATCATCGCCTGCTTGGCCAAGGCGACCGAACGCCGCAACTGATCGAAGTTATCCTCGTTCGACAGCGCCGGCTGCTTGTCGAACCACTTCGGCACCAGCAACTCGGCGGAGACGCCGTCGCCTTCGCGGCCATCCTGCAAACGGATGCGAACGCGCAAGAACAGTTGCGGCGCTTCGCGCAAGGTGACGACACCGAAACGGAACGGCAACCGCAAGGCGACGGCCCGCTCGAAGCCATCGACGGCGACCAATCGCAAGCGCGACGCGTCCATCACCATGACAACGCCTCCCTGGAGATTTCCGTCGCCCTCGCAGAACCGCAACGACCGCGCCGCACCGCGACGTTTGACTGACTTGACCCCGGCACCGACACCTCCTTAAATAACCAAATGGTTACATGCGGTACCGGCGCACTGCAAGACGCCGGCCGCGGGAGGATACGATGGCTCAAGCATCTCATGGCTGGCGCCGCCTGTTTCAGGCCGGCTGGTTCAGACCGCTGATATTCCTCGTGCTTTTGGGCCTGAGCTGGGATCTGGCGATCCGTCTGTTCCATATTCCGGCCTATCAGGTTCCGACCCCGGCCGATGTCGTCGCCACATTGTGGTCGGATGGGCCGAATCTGCTCGCCCAGGCGGTGCCGACGACGTCGGCGACGGTGCAGGGCTTCCTGCTGTCCGCCCTGTTCGGCATTCCGATGGCGATGCTGATCGTCAGTTCGCGCACCGTCGAAGCCTATGTTTACCCGCTGCTGGTGTTCTCGCAGTCGATTCCGAAGATCGCGATCGCGCCCTTGTTCGTGGTCTGGTTCGGCTTCGGCATGATGCCGAAAGTGCTGTCCGCCTTCCTGCTCGGGTTTTTCCCGGTCGTGGTGTCGGCGGTTCAGGGTTTCAAGTCGGTCGAGCCGGACATGCTCGATCTGGCGCGCGCGATGGAAGCCAATCGCTGGCAGATCTTCCGCATGGTCCGGCTGCCGCACGCCATGCCGGCGATCTTTTCGGGCCTGAAGGTCTCGGTTACGCTGGCTGTCGTCGGCGCCGTGGTCGGTGAGTTCGTCGGCTCCAATTCCGGCCTCGGTTTCGTGCTGCAACGCTCGATCGGCAATTTCGAGCTGCCGACCATGTTCGCCGCCTTGGTCGTGCTATCGCTGATCGGCGTGTTCCTGTTCTGGATTCTCGACGTCATCGAACGGCTCGCCATTCCGTGGCACGCCAGCCAGCGTCAGGAATTCGTCGTCGGCGTATAAATAAAAAACCACAGGGAGAGAGACATGTTGCGCTTATTGGTCACAGTCATGGCAATTCTGATCACCGTGCCGGCGATGGCCGCCGACAAGGTGACACTGATGCTCAACTGGTATGTCTATGGCGAGCACGCGCCGTTCTTCTACGGCAAGGAAAAAGGCATCTATGCCAAGCACGGCATCGATCTGACGATCGAGGAAGGCCGCGGCTCGGGCACCGTGACGCAGGTGGTCGCGGCCGGCACCGTGCCATTCGGCTATGTCGACGTTCCGACGATGATGCGCGCCGCCGTCAAGGGCGCCCCGGTCGTCGCGGTCGGCGTCGCCTTGCAGACCACGCCGATGTCGGTGATGGGCTTCGTCGACAAGAACATCAAGAAGCCGGACGATCTCAAAGGCAAGACCGTCGCCACCACGCCGGGCGATTCGATGTCGCAGATCTGGCCGCTGTTCCTGAAGAAAACGGGCCTCAAGGAAACCGACTTCAAGACCGTCTCGGGCAACGCCACCACCAAGCTCAACGCCGTCATCAACGGTCAGGCCGACGTGCTGCTCGGCTACGTCATGGACCAGAGCATGAAGATCAAGGACGCCACCGGCAAGGACGTCTATCCGATCAAGTTCGCCGATTACGGCATCAACCTGGTGTCGTCCGGCATCATCACCAACACCGCCTACCTCAAGGGCCACGAGGATCTGGTGCGCCGCTTCATGGCGGCCAGCGTCGAATCGATCAAGGAATCCTCGCAGCATCCGAAGGAAGCGGCGCAAGCGATCCTCAACGCCAACCCGAAGGGCGGCAAGATCGGCACCCTGACGCAAGGCTTCGAACTGACCATCCCGCTCTACAAGGACCCGACCGGCAAATCGACCCAGCCGCTGCGCGTCAGCGACCAGAACATGACCGAGACGGTCAACGTGATGGTCGATTACGGCGGGCTCGACGCCAAGGCCAAGGCGGACGTGAAGAACTACTACACCAACGCCTACCTGCCGAAGTAACCTTGCGCCAGGCGTCGAAGGTCATTTCACCCATAACCGGAAAAGGTGCCCTCGACGTGAGCGCAACGGTGATCCAGATGAAACAAGACCTGCGCGCCGCCTCTCCCGAGGCGGCGCGGCCCGTGATCGAAATCGACGGCGTGTCCAAGACCTATCGGACGCATGACGGCGACGTGCCGTCGTTGCGGCCGATCGATTTCAACATCGCCGACGGCGAATTCGTCGTCATCGTCGGCCCGTCCGGCTGCGGCAAGACCACGCTGCTGAAAATGATCGCCGGCCTGATGCCACCCAGCACCGGCGAAATCCGCGTCGAGGGCCGGGCTATCGTCAAGCCGCACGGCGATGTCGGCATCGTATTCCAGACCGCGATGCTGTTGCCGTGGCGCAGCGTGATGCGCAACGTGATGATGCCGGTCGAGGTCAAGAAATTGCCGCGCGAGCGCTTCGAACCCCGCGCCAGGGAACTGCTCAAGCTGGTCGGGCTCGAAGGCTTCGAGAACAAATATCCCTGGCAATTGTCCGGCGGGATGCAGCAACGCGCTTCGATCTGCCGCGCGCTGGTCCACGATCCGAAAATCGTGCTGATGGACGAGCCCTTCGGCGCGCTCGACGCGATGACGCGCGAGCGCATGAATGTCGAGCTGCAACGCATCCAGCGCGAAACCCGCAAGACCGTGTTGCTGATCACCCATTCGATTCCGGAAGCGGTGTTCCTGGCCGATCGCATTCTGGTGATGAGCGAGCGGCCCGGCACCATCGCGGCGGTCTACGACGTGCCGCTGACCAAGCCGCGCACGCTCGACGTGCTGGCCGACCCGAAATTCGTCGAACTGTCGCAGACCATCAGGCGGCACTTCAACGCCACGGCGGACGGGTCGTAAGCGGCCCGATCCGGACAGCCTGTCGCCGTTACCCTGAAATGCGAGCCGCCTGGCGGCGAGCCTCGGAGGGCAGCAGCCTGAACACCGGGGCCGTTCATCCTTCGAGGTCCGGCCTTCGGCCGGACGCGTCAGGATGACGGACCGCGGGTGTTGTCCCGTCCGGTCAGGCTAAGGCTAAGCCAGCCCGTGCACCGCCAGGAACCTGGTCATGCGCGACGCCGCGCGGTCCGGGTCATGCAACACCCGCGCCTTGTCGGCCAGCCGGAACAATTCGGCGAAGTGCTGGATCGAACGCGCGCTCTCCTGCCCGCCGACCATGATGAAATGATCCTGCAAGCCGTTAAGCCAGGCCAGGAACACGACGCCGGTCTTGTAGAACCGGGTCGGCGCCTTGAAGATATGACGCGACAGCGGCACCGTCGGCTCCATGATGCCGTGGAAGCCTTGCAGGTCGTCATTGGCGAGTTTGGCAAGCCCGGCCGACGCGGCCGGCGCGATGGCGTCGAAGATACCGAGCAGCGCGTCGGAATGACCATCCTCGTCGCCTGCAATCAGTTCGGCATAGTTGAAGTCGTCGCCGGTATACATGCGCACGCCCTGCGGCAGGCGCTTGCGCATCGCGATTTCCTTCTCCTTCGACAAGAGCGAGATCTTCACGCCGTCGATCCGCTCGGCATTGTCGCGCATCACGTTGAGGCAGGTCTCCATCGCGGCCATATGATCGCTGGAGCCCCAATAACCGGCCAGCGCCGGATCGAACATCTCGCCGAGCCAGTGAATGATGACCGGCTCCTTCACTTGCCGCAGAATCCGGCCGTAGACCTTTTCATAATCGGCCGGCGATTTGGCGGCGCGCGCCAAGGCCCGCGAAGCCATCACCACCAGCTTGCCGCCCATCGCCTCGATCGCTTCGATCTGCTCCTCATAGGCGCGAATGATGTCGTCGATGGTGACATCAGCCGAGGCTTCGAGATGTTCGGTGCCGACGCCGCAGCAGATCTTCGCGTCCGGGCGACCCTTCGCCGCGTCAAGCGCGTATTTGATCAGCAGCTTGGCGCCGGGCCAGTCGAGGCCGCCGCCGCGCTGGGCGGTGTCCATCGCCTCGGCGACGCCGAGACCGAGATCCCACAGGTAATGCCGGAAGGCGATGGTCTTGTCCCAATCGATATTGGCGTCGAGCCAGGGATCGTTATCGGCCAGCGGATCGGCCACGATGTGCGCCGCCGCGTAAGCGATGCGATTGAAACGCGCGGTCTCGGCCTTGGACGGAAAGCGGATCGGCTCGCCGGTGGTGTAAGGCATCAGCGTCCGGTCGGCGTTAGGGAGATTGATGGTGGCCATGAAACTGTTCCTTTATCGGCGTCATCCTGGGCGAAGACCGTTCGGCATCGCGATGCCGTCATTCCGGACGTCGCGATGCGACGATCCGGAATGACGGCATGTGCGGCGCACTTAAATCACGATCTCCGGCACATCGAGCCAGCGCCGCTCGGCCCAGCTCTTCAAGCCGAGTTCCGCGAGCTGCACGCCCTTGACGCCTTCGATCAAGCCGTGATGCCACGGCGTATCGGCGACGACATGGCGGATGAAGTCTTCCCACTGAATCTTGAAGCCGTTCTCGTAAGCGATGTTGTCCGGCACCTCTTCCCACTGCGCGCGGAAGTCCATGGTCTGCGGCACGTCCGGATTCCACACCGGTCGCGGCGTGTTGACCCGATGCTGGGTGACGCACTTGGTGAGACCGGCGACCGCCGAACCTTCGGTGCCGTCGACCTGGAAGGTCACCAGATCGTCGCGCTGCACGCGCACAGTCCAGGACGAGTTCATGTGCGCGATGACACCGCCCTCGAGCTGGAAGGTGGCATAAGCCGCGTCATCGGCATCGGCCTTGTAGGTCTTGCCGTTCTCGTCGACGCGCTCCGGAATATGCGTGGCGCCGAGGCAGCTCACCGCCTGCACCTTGCCGAACAGGTTATCGAGCACGTAGCGCCAGTGGCACAGCATATCGAGGATGATGCCGCCGCCCTCGGCGGTCTTGTAATTCCAGCTCGGCCGCTGCGCCGGCTGGCCCCAGTCGCCCTCGAACACCCAGTAACCGAATTCGCCGCGCACCGACAGCATACGGCCGAAGAAGCCGGCTTCGCGCAGCATCCTGATCTTGCGCAGGCCGGGCAGGAACAGCTTGTCTTGAACGACGCCGTTCTTGACGCCTTTGGCCTTGGCCAGCTTGGCGACGGCGATAGCCTTGTCGAGCGTATCGGCGATCGGCTTTTCGCAATAGACGTGTTTGCCGGCTTCCATCGCCTGGGTGATCAGGTCGGCGCGCATCTGCGTCGTCGCCGCATCGAAGAACACTTCGTCCTTCGGATCGTTGAGCGCCGCGGTCAGATCGGTGGTGTATCGCTCGATGCCATATTGCTTGGCGAGCGCGGCGATCTTCTCGGCATTGCGGCCGACCAGGATCGGGTCCGGCATCACCCGGTCGCCGTTCGGCAGCAGCACGCCACCCTGCTGGCGGATCGCCACGATCGAGCGCACCAGGTGCTGGTTGAGACCCATGCGTCCGGTGACGCCGTACATTACGATGCCGAGCCTGCGGGTTGCCACGCGCTTCTCCCTGATTTGACTTTGTTGCGATCCGGCGCGGGTGTTCGTCGCGCGCCGTAAGTAACTATACGGTTACTATGCAGCACGACCCATGGCGCGCGTCAAGAGGCGTTAAAACTCAAGTTTTTTCAACAGGTTTCAGATAGGCCAGAACGACCTCGACAATGTGCTCGCCGCGCGCCGCCAGCCGCGCCGAGGCGCTGAGATTCTTGCCGAAAATGGTCGAGAGCGTGTGCCGGTTCGACATGTAGAAAAAGCCGAGGCCGGCGATGCTGATATAAAGCTCGACCGGGTCGACATCGTCGCGGAAGATCTTCTGCTGCGCGCCGCGCTTGAGCAGCGCCTCGATCAGATCGACCAGGGACCCGTGCAGCGGCCGGATCGCCTTCGATTTCTTCAGGTAGGCCGCCCGGTTCATGTTCTCGGTCGCGAGCAGACTGAGGAACTCGGGGTGATCGATGAAATAATGCCAGGTGAACAGCACCAGCTTGCGCATGCCGGCGACCGGATCGAGTTCGGTCAGATTGAGACCGATCTCCGCCGTGCGGATCGCCGCATAAGTATGTTCGAGGACGGCCAGGTAGAGACCCTGCTTGTCGCCGAAATAATGATAGAGCATGCGCTTGTTGACGCCGGCCCGCTCGGCGATGGCGTCGACCCGGGCGCCGGTCAGCCCCTTGGCGGTGATCTCGGCGGTCGCGGCCCGCAAAATCGCGGCGCGGGTCCGCTCGGGGTCGCGTGTGGGCGAGGCTACGCGCGATTTAGTGCCGGGTTTGGGCAGACTTCCTTCCATGGCCCTTGTTTAGCGCAGCGGGCGGGGAAGTCCTAGAGTGTCAGGTCCGCCGGATTTACGGCCAGGAGAAATGCCAGGTCCAGGCCAGCACCGACAGCAGCGGCTGCGGCAGCATCAGGCCATGCAGGATGCCGTCGGTGCTGACCGACAGGAAAACCGCCCCGAGCAACGAAATCACGGTGCCGATAATGACCCGGCCGCCGAACACCTCATGATGCGGGTTGAGCCAGGCGCCGAAATAGATCCGGAACACCAGCGACAGTCGCTGGATCGGCGACACCACCGAGACCGGCGCGATCGCCAGCGCCATGTAGCGGAACATCTGCGACAGGCCGACGGCGATCCCGGACACGACGAACCACTTCGCCGACACGCTATCGATCTCGCGAAAGCTGCGACGCTGCCCGGGCAACACGAAGGCCAGCGCGACCAGCAGGGTCGCCGCGACATAGGAGACGAAGCCGCCGGCGATGCCGATCGCCAGGCCCTTGGTCTCAAACGCCATGCCGACCAGAATCGGGCTTAGTCCGAACCCGACCGCCGACAAGAGCGCATAAAGATAACCCTCGCGATACTGCGGCGCGAAGGTGGCGACCGCGCCGGCCGGCGGCGCGGCGGGCTTTTTGTCCGGCCCGAGCGTGAAAGCCGGCCCCGCCACCACCATGACGATGCCGAGAATGCGCAGCACAGTGAGCGCCTCTCCGAGCCAGAGCACGGCCAGCGCCAGCGTAATCACGAGACTGTATTGCTGGACCGGTGCCACCAGATTGGCGCCGATCGCCTTGGTGGCGCGGTAGTTGCAATAACGCGCCAGCGCGAAGTGGACGATGCCGGCCAGCGCCAGCAGCACCAGCGTGCGCGTGTCGAACCCGCCCAGCGCGGCAAAGCCGCCGCTGACTGCCATCGCCAGAATGAAGAACGGAAATGCGACCGGCAGGCTGATCGCAACCGCCTGCAACACCGTGCCGGTCAGAACTCCGCGGCGGACGCTGGCGTTGGCATAGGCAAAGGTGACCGCCGACAGCAGCGAGAGAAATCCGCCAAACATTCGATAAGCCTAGGTCAGGAGCAACAACGACAGTTCATCGCGAAGGCGACGCGCTCCTCCTCTGTCAGTTTTTGCGGCAGTTGGGAATGGTCTTGTACGGGCGGCGGTGGAAAGACCAGCGTTTCCGCAATCGGCTCGTCGATCGGCAGGCCGTCCTTCCGCATCTCGGCGCGTTTCTTCGCGGTCGCCGCCGGATCGATACGACCGTCGGCTGTAAAGACAGCGCCATAGCTCTTTTCCGCCTCGGCCCGGCTGACATAACCGCAGCGCACGTCGTCGGCGAGACGGTCGAGGTCGCGCTCCAGCGGCGAGCCGTAACCGCCGCCACCGCCCGACCGAAGGATATAGGCATCGCCCGGCTTCAACACCTGATTGAACGCCTTGCCGTTCGGAAACAGCGTTTCCTCGGTCGCGCCGGCGCGCGAGACGGCGACCGAGTTGCCCTGTCCGGACAGGCCCTCGAACAAACCCCAGGGCCGGCACTTCACGCGGTCCATCTGCGAGGAGAAGTTGATCTGGTTGAGCGCCTGCATCACCTGCTCGGTGCCGAGGCCGCCGCGATGACGCCCGGCGCCGCCGGAATCGGGGCGCAGCGTGTAGCGCTCGACCAGCAAGGGATATTTCGCCTCGACCTGCTCGGAGGGGCCGTTATGGGTATCGCCATCGTTCATGGCGATGGTCGCGTTCATCCCGTCGCCGTTGTGCTTGGCGCCCCAGCCGCCGCCGATCAGGCCGCCGAGATAGATATAGAACGAATTGTCGACCGCCTTGCGGCCATTGACGCGCGCCACGACAAGATCGGCATGATGACCGGCGGCGACCTGATCCGGCATGGCCGGTGCGACCGCCTTGAAGATGGTGTCGACCACGGTCATCGGATAGGTCATCCACATCCGCATCGCGGCCGGTTTCACCGCCGAGACGACGCTGCCCGGCGGCAGGATAATGTCGAGCGCGCGGAACTGACCCTCATTGATCGGCATGTCGAGCGGCGACGTCAGGCACTTGAACGCCACCTGACAACAGGACATGCCCGCCGTCGCGCCGGAATTATAAAATCCGCCAACCTGCTTCGACACTTCCGACAGGTCGACCGACATGCGCTCGCCCTTGATCTCGACCTTGACGCGGATCGGCACCCGGGCGCCGACGGTGATGCCGTCGTCGTCCATGAAGGATTCGGCTTCGTAGACGCCGTCCGGCATCGCGGCGACCCGTTCGCGCGCAATGCGCTCGCTCTGGTCCATGATGGCATCAATGGCGGACAGCACGTCGTCGCGACCGTATTTGCGCAGCATTTCGACGAAACGCTTTTCACCGGTCTTGACCGCGGCAACCTGCGCGCGGAAGTCGCCCATGGCGCGATCGGCCAAGCGGACGTTGGTCTTGATGATCGACACCAGTTCGTCGCTGATCACGCCCTTGCGGTAGATCTTGACGATCGGCATCTGCAGACCTTCGGAATAGATATCCGTGGTCGAACCCGACAGGGTGCCGCCGACATCCGGCCAGTGCGCCATGCAGCAGGAAAAGCCGACCAGCTCGCCGTCATGGAAGATCGGCACCGTGAAGGTCATGTGATTGAGGTGCGAGCCGGTGATATAGGCATCGTTGGTGAGCAGAATATCGCCCGGCTCGAGATCGCCTTTAAAGTGCGCGATCTTGGCCTTCACGGTCTCGCTCATGCCGCGAATGAACATCGGCAGACCGAGACCGATCGACACCGTATTGCCTTCGGCATCGAACAACCCGACGGTGAAATCGAGCGCCTCGTAGATGATCATGTTGTAGGCGGTGCGCATCAGATTGGTCTTCATCTCCTCTGTGGTGGCGATGAGACCGTTGCGCACGATTTCGGTGACGACCGGATCGACGGTGGTGCGGGGCTGGCCCTTCTTGGCGATGGCGTCCATGATCAGGCCCTCCCGATTTCGATATGCAGATTGCCGAAGGTATCGACTTCGACCTTGTCCTGAGGATGCACGACGGTGGTCGAGGCATGCTCCTCGATCAGCGCCGGGCCGGCGATGCGATTGCCGGCGGTGAGTTTGGCGCGATCATAAGTCGGCGTATCGACCAGACCGACGCCGGAGAAATAGACCTTGCGATTGCCACGGAAGGCGGCCTCCGCCGAGGCGCCGCCGTCGGCAAGCTTCTCGCGTTCCGGCTTCTTCATCTGGCCGACGGTCGCCGAGCGCAGCGACACGATCTCCGCCTTCTCATCGGCATTGTGGTAGCCGTAACGCGTTTCGTGCACGGCATCGAACAACTTCTTGATGCCGTCGCGGTCCTTGTTCGCGAACAGCTCCATCGGAATATCGACGGTGACCGCGTGTTCCTGACCAACGTAACGCATGTCGGCGCCGCGCAGCGACACCGTGCCGACGGTCATGTCGCGGCTGCGCGCGAGATCCTCGGCGCCCGCCTTCTCCATGGCCCGGTAGAGCGCTTCCATCTCGTCGAAAGAGACGTCGGCGAAAGGCTTGAACCAGGTGTTGACGAGGTCGCGGCGCAGGTCGGCGAACAGCATGCCGTAGGCCGAGAAGTGGCCCGGCGCGAAGGGAATGATGAGTTTGCCAATGCGCAGTTCACGGGCGATCATCGCCGCATGCAAAGGCCCCGCGCCACCATAGGCGACCATGGCGAAATCGCCGGCATCGAGACCGCGCTCGGTGGTGACCCATCGCACCATGTGCGACATCTTGGTGACGGCGACGCGCAGGATGCCGTCGGCGGCTTCCAGCGTACCGAGATCGAGCGGCTTGCCGATCTTGCCTTCGATGGCTTTCGACGCACCGTCGAGATCGAGTTTCATCTCGCCACCGAGGAAGCGATCCGGCGCCAGACGCCCGAGCACGAGATTGCAATCGGTCACCGTCGGCTCAGTGCCACCAAGGCCGTAACACACCGGCCCCGGCGAGGAGCCGGCGCTCTCCGGGCCGACGCGCAAGGCGCCCGCCTCGATGCGCGCGATCGAACCGCCGCCGGTGCCGACCTCCTGGATATCGATCATCGGGATTTGCAGCGGCAGGCCGGAGGCGTAACCGCCGACGATCTGACCGCCGGTCATCAGCACGTCGCCCTGATAAATGACGCCGGCTTTCGCCGTGGTGCCGCCCATGTCGAAGGCGATCGCGTTCTTCAGACCGATCTGGTCGCACAGCACCTTCGAACCGATGACACCGGCGGCCGGCCCCGATTCCAGCATGCGGATGCAGGACTGCTGCGCCTCTTCAATATCGAAGAGACCGCCGGTGGATTGCACGACCAGGAAGGTTCCGGTGAAGCCGGTTTCGCCGAGGTGCCGATCCATTTCGCCGAGATAAGTGCGCACGCGCGGACCGACATAGGCATTCGCCGCCGTGGTCGAAGTGCGCTCGTATTCGCGATATTCCTGCGACAGTTCGTGCGACGCCGTCACGAACAGATCGGGGAACGCTTTCTCGACGATTTCCTTGGCCCGCTTTTCGTGGTTCGGATTGCGGTAGGAATGCAGGAACAGGATGGCGACCGCCTTGATGCCTTTCTTCACCGCCTCGGCGACGGTGTCGAGCACCTGGCGCTCATCAAGCGGAATAAGCACTCGGCCCTGCGCGTCGACGCGCTCGCGAATATCGAAGCGCAGATCGCGGTCGATCAGCGGCTTGTGCTTCTGAAAGAACAGGTTGTAGGCCTCGGGGCGGTTGACCCGGCCGATCTCGTAGATATCGCGAAAGCCCTGCGTGGTGAGCAATGCGCAAGCTGCGCCGGTACGCTCGAGGATGGTGTTGATCGCGACCGTGGTGCCGTGCAGGAACAATTGCGCCTGCGGGAACGTAGCGCCGGCCTTGTCGACGCCGGTCTCGATGCCGGTCACCAGCCGCTGATGCGTGGTCAACGTCTTGCCGAGCATCAACTTGCCGGTCGGCTCGTCGAAAGCCGCGACGTCGGTGAACGTTCCACCCACGTCGGCCGACAGGCGCAAGCGCCCCTGATCCGTCTTCATATCCACTGTTCGAAACTCCGTATCTGTCTCATCGCGTTTCAAGGCGCGGCCGAAGCGGCAAGCTCGACCTCGTAAATCTGGGCGTGTCCGGATTTGTCGGACGTGAACACGACGCGGCTGCCGTCCGGCGAAAACCGCGGGTGCGGATGGGTATGCTGGCGTGCTTCGACCGCCACCGGGCCGTCGTTATAAGGAAAGGGATGCGCCCAATGCGCGCCTTCCGATGACGCCTCGCTGGCGCAGAGAAATTCCGGCGCACCGTCGAGCGGAAGGACGTGCAGGCCCTTGTCCGGAAAATTGGTATCGCAGACGAAGCGGGTACCGGTCGCATCGGGCGCGGCATGCCAGGCCGGAAAATGATGAAGCCAATGCGCCTCGCCGGTGTCGATATCGATCAGCCGCATGCCGCGCGGCCAATCGACAAAGGCAATCGCCTTGCGGCCCGGCACCCAGACCTCGTGCGTCACCCATTGCATCTTGTCTTCGCGGGTATAGACGCGGCGGTTGTCGGTCCCGTCGCGGGTCACGGTCCAGACCCGGTCGGTCAAGGGGCCGGCATAAAGAATGAGATTATCGTCGTCCGGGCAGAACTGCGGATGACCGATGGTGTCACGTTCGAGAATGACGCCGCTTTTGCCCGTCGCGGTATCGACCACGACGAAACGCGACACCGCGCCGGCCTTCACCGGGATCGCCCACCAGCGGCCATCGGCCGACAAGGCGGTCGTGCCCATCGCCGCGCCGACCATGCCTTTCTCACGCATTTCCACTGCGCCGAAATCGGCGAGCTGCGTCTCCTCGAAAGTCGCAAGATCGACCCGCCAGGCGCCGGTGCCGGCGGTGAAATAGACATAACGGCCCTCCGGCGAGGGATAGACCGACCATTCGGCAAGGTCCGGCCGGTCGGTGACCTGCACGATTTCACCGGCCGCGCGATCCTCGAAATAGATCTGCGGCTTGCCGTCACGATGCGAGATAAAGAACAGCTTTGACCCGGCCCGGTCATAAGCCGGCACAAAGAAGAACGGATGGTGATGGATCGATGGATGATCCGTCACCTGCCGCACTGTGCGCTTTGACACCGGATCGATGACAACCCGCCGACCGGCTTTTGCACGACTGCCTTTCACCGCTAGCCCTCGATCGAGGTCGGCGTCGCCGGTTCGCGCGGACGCGGCGCGCCGCCCGGCATCAACGAGCCGAAGCTGAACGCCGGAAACTGCCAGTTCAGCGCCAGGAACACGACGCCGAGGCCGTTGCCGAGCCACCACAATGTCGCGCCGGTCGGTGCGATGATGGCGATGACGCCGCAGATCATCAGCAGGATGCGATCGGGCCAGGTCAGATTGCGTCGGAAGAAGCCGATGACACCGATCGCCCATAGCCCTGTCGGAATGAACAGCCCGAGCGACGCGATGACGATATTGATCACCGGCCCCTGGAACAGCAGCGCAGGATCGGCGACGAAGGCGAAAGGAATGAGGAACGCCACGAAGCTCATCTGGAAGGCGATCCAGCCCGTCGTCCATGGACTGGACCGCGCCAGACCGGCGGCGGCATAAGACGCCAGCGCCACCGGCGGCGTCACCATCGACAGCACGCAGTAATACATCACGAAGAAATGCGCGGTCAGTTGCGGTACGCCGAGCTTCTGCAAGGCCGGCGCGTATAGCACCGCGCCGATGATATAGGCCGCCACCGTCGGCAGGCCCATGCCCATGATGATGCAGCCGGCGATGATCAGCAGCAGCGAACCGGCCAGCGTTTCACCGCCGGCCGAAATCAGACCGGCCGAGAATTTCAGCGCCAGGTTGGACTGAATCGCGACCGCGATCACGATGCCGATCGCGCCGATCGGAACCGCGATTTCGGCGGCCTGCCGGCCGGTGTCGCTGATCATTTCGAGGAATTTCGCCGGCCCGAACCAGTTGGCGCGCCGCAGGAACGCCACCGGAAAGCAGGACAGCGTGGCGTACATCGCGGCGGTCTGCGCCGAATAGTCGTAGATCATGCAGACGATCAGGACGAGCGGCGGCAACAGCAAGTGCAGACGCGGCAACAGCGGCTCGACCTCGTTGATCGCCTGGGTCGGCAAGGTACCGGTGCCGGTCTTGCGCGCGCTCAGATCGACCAGGATATAGAGCGCCACGTAGTAAGCGACCGCCGGGATGACGCCGGCGAGCGCGATCTGCGAATAGGGAACGCCAAGCAATTCGGCCATCACGAAAGCGGCGACACCCATCACCGGCGGCATCAATTGACCGCCGGTCGAGGCAATCGCTTCGGTGGCGGCGGCGCGGTCTTTCGGTACGCCGGACTTCACCATCAACGGAATCGTGAAAACGCCGACCGCGGCGACATTGGCGACGGCACTGCCGGTGATCATGCCCATCAGACTGGAACCGACGACCGCCACTTTCTGGCTGCCGCCGGTGGCGCGCCCGACCAGCCGGATGGCAAGGTCGATGAACAAACGGCCGCCGCCGATCGCGGCATAGACCACGCCGAAGGCGATGAAATAGAACACGAAGGTCACCGAAGTCTCGGTCGTGACGCCGAAGATGCCACTCGTCGTCAGCATCAGAATTTCAGTGAGCTCGCTCAGGTTGAAACCGCGGAACCCGCCGAACGGCAGCACGAACGCCAAACCGCCATAGGCCAGAAACGCAACCAGCACCCAGACCAGAATCCAGCCGGTGGTGCGGCGCACGCCTTCCATCAGCAACAGCACGAAGATGACGGCGAAAATGACGTCCTGGGTAAAGACCGGATCGACGTTCTCGATGCGATCCTGAATGCGGGTCAGCGACAGCCAGTAATAAATCGAGAAGCCGATGGTGCCGGCGAAAATCAAGGCATCGATGCCGCGGCGCAGCCACAGCGCCATGCGTTCATCGGTCAGCGGGTTCCACAGGAACACCAGCAACAGCGCCAACACCAGATGCACCGGACGCGCCACCAGCGGCGGCTGCGGATGAACCAGAATCCAGTATTGAAAGCCGACGAGCGCAAGGCCCGCCCAGAACCTGAAGTCGCGAAGGATTCGCAGATCGACCGACATAGCGGGCCACGCTTCTCATGAAGGGGAAAGGGCAAGAAAAAGAAATAACGGCGAGCGGCCATAACGGCCGCTCGCCGGTCGCGGGTCAAATCAGGCCCTGCTCTTTGTAGTATTTCGCGGCGCCCGGATGCAGCGGAATGCCGATATTGGCCGGCTTGGCGGCATCCTTCGGATCGAAGGCCTTGAACGCCGGATAGGCCTTCACCAGATCGGCGCGCTTTTCCATGAAGGTCTTGACGATCTGGTAGGCGACATCGTCCGGCAGATCGTCACGCGCGATCAGCTCCGTGCCGAAATCGGCGCCCCAGGTCGGCCCCTTCTGACCCTTGAACCATTCCGGGAACTGCGCCGGCTTGAGACCGTTGGCGGCGAGCTTGGCGCGCGCCTTCTCCGACAGGTCCATGAAGGTGACGTCGGCGGTCAACGAGATCTCGGTGATCATCGGGTGACCCTTGAGCACGGTGTCGAGCAGAATATCGGCGCGGCCTTCGCGCAGGATACCGGGAATCTGCGACGGATTGACCTGGATGATCTCGCCGCCATTGGCCTTGACCTTGGCGCGGTCGAGACCGTAAGCGGCCAGCATCATGTCGACGGTCGGCGGCACGTTCGAACCCTGCGGCTTCATCACGATGCGCAGCGGCTTACCGGACGAGAAGATCTTGTCCATGGTGTCGAGGCCGGTGCTCTTGATGAAATCGTTACGCACCATCATCGACATGTAGACGGGGTTCAAACCGCCGACCAGCGCACGGATATGGGTCGCCTTCTTGCCGTTGTAGAGTTCCTCGCCGTTCGCCGCCCAGACCGAGGTCGCGACGTTGGACATGGCGATCTCGGCCTTGCCCTGCTCGACCACCATCGGGTTGGCGACACCGCCGCCGCGCGCGATCACCTCAACGTCCTTGCCCGGCAGCGCCGGCTTCAAGGCCTGTTCGATCGCGGCCGCCGCAACATACCAGCCGGAACCGACCGGCATCGCGCCAATACGGATCGTGTCGGCCGCCGATGCCACGCCGGCCAATGTCAACGTCGTGGCCAGCGCTCCGGCCAGCGTCATCGCGCCGACGAATTTCTTCAATCCCATCGTTTCCTCCTGTTTGTTTTTGATCTTTAGGCGATCGCAGAGACGGCACCGCTCGCTTGGATGGCGCGGGCGATGTCATGGGCCGCGCGCTGCACCGCATCGAGTGCACGCGCGCGGAATTCTTCCGAACTGAGTTGCATCTGGGGGACGGCGACGCTGATCGCCGCCAGCGGATAATTATCGACGTCGAGCACCGGCACCGCCAGCACACGCAAGCCGCTGCCGAAATAGGAATCGCGGAGCGCGTAACCGCTGTCACGCACATTCTGAAGGCTGGTCTCGATCTCGTCGCGCTTCATCGGCTTGTGCGGAAACGCGCCCGGCCGTGGCTTGAGCGCGAGCACACGCGCGAGTTCCGCCGGCGGCAGGAAAGCCAGCATCGCCTCGCCGATCGTGCTCCAGAACGCGGGAATGGTGGTGCCGATCCGGATATCGACGCCGATACGGGTGAGACCGGCGCGCACGCGCTCGATGTAGAGAATGTCGGCGCCGTCGAGCACGCCAAGGCTGGCGGCCTCGTTCACTTCGCCGACCAGGGAACGCAGGATCGGGCGCGCGACTTCGCGCAGATCGGCGCGACCGATGGCATGCAGGCCGAGATCGGTGACCTTGAGAGTCAGGCGGAAGCGCTTGCTGTCGGGGATGCGGCTCACATAACCCGCCATCACCAGCGTGTTGAGCATGCGGAAAGCAGTGCCGGGATCGAGCTTGGCGAGCGCCGCCACTTCACTCAGCGTCAGTTCGGGCCGCTCGGCGGTGAAAGCTTCGAGGACACGCAAACCCTTGGCCAGCGAATTGACCCGATTGCGCTGATCGTCGTCGCCAGCGGCTCGCGCGGACTTTTCGGCTTTGCCGCGTTTGTTGACCGGCTTCGCGGACGAACCGGCGCTCGGTTTGGCGACAGCAGCGGTCCTGCCGACGCCAGCCGTCTGGCCGGCGGCGCCCACCTGCTCGTCGTCCATCCCTTTCTTGCGCCGTTGTCCCTGCATCGGGCCGGCATTCCTTTTTTCGGATTGCGAAGTTTATTTGTCACCATTAAACGCCGCGGTCACCCGCTGCGTCAATCGTCAAAAGCGCGAGTGCCGCCGCCGAAGCGTCGCGATGCGGGCGCAACGATGACGGCGAATTTATTTCGGATAACGAATAAAGCCGACGCGACGCGCTATCGGCTTGGCGTTGCGCGATAAAATCAAATGCAACAAAGCCAATATATCGATCGGCTCAGCCCATCGGCGCGTAAAGGGACAGTCGATAAAAAATTTTCAGCGCGGCGCGTTACGCGATGGCCTTGTCGGCATTGCGCGGCATGCACGATGGCATTCGCGATTCGAGCGAACGCCCGATCATCACCAGCACCGGGCCGGGCAAGGCGGCTTGTTGCAATTGCCGCGGCAGATCGCGGATCGCGCTGACGACCACTTGCTGATCGGGCCTTGTCGCACGGGCAATCGCCGCCGCCGGCGTTGAAGGATCTAACCCTTCGGCGAGCGCGCGCGTCACCAGAGTCTCAAGCGTGCGCACCGGCATGTAG
>WGNB01000043.1 GCA_016124795.1 Rhodopseudomonas sp.
CGCAACAGACACCCCGCGCTCCCGGATCAGCTTCACCGCCTCAAGCTTGAACTCTCGCGTAAACTTCCGTCTCTCCATGACCCACCTCCCGGTTCCATAAAAACACCAATCTCGGTGTCTTCAAAACCGGGTGCAGGCCAACCTGCCGTATTGGTATAGGTCGTTATATGACCGCCCATCGCTGCACAGGCCGCCGCAGTCTGCTCCTGGTAATACTGCTGAGCGTGCACCCCTTGAGCGCCGACCATCAGGAAGCCAACAACAAACACAATTGGTTTCAATGGAAACTGTCGCTCGACTGCGAATGGCATGACTACTCGCTCGCAAATAAACAGTTAGTAAAAATAGCATGGCTCTCAGGAGCCGACAACAAACAAGCCACGACCACCCGGGTACAATCTCCTATAATGACGCGACCGAAGCGAGCAGGCTGCCGGCATCAATTTTAAAATCAGACCTAAGAACTGAATTCCCGGTTGCGCTAGATGAACGACATAGCCAGCGATTGCAGCTGACCGTCACGGCCTTCATGCCGGACATCCGCCTCCCTTCAAGGCTCACCGCGTCGCGATTCGCACGTCAGGGTGACGACGCATACGCTTTGCCACAAACGTTTTACCGCGCCACCATCCGGTTCCAGGCATCGAGGCCGGCGATCTTGTAGGCTTCGGCCAAAGTCGGATAGTTGAACGTGTTCTCGATGAAGTAATCGATGGTGCCTTTCAGGTTCAACACCGCCTGGCCGATGTGAATAAGCTCGGTGGCGCCCTCGCCGATGATGTGGACGCCGAGCAGCCGGCGCGTCCGGGTCGAGAAAATCATCTTCATCATGCCGCTGGACAGGCCCATGATCTGGCCGCGCGAGGTTTCGCGAAAGCGGGCGATGCCGCATTCGTAGGGAATGTCGCGCTTGCGGACATCCTCCTCGCTCATGCCGACGGTGGAAATTTCCGGCACCGCGTAAATTCCGTAAGGGAAAAACTCCGGCGGCGGCGGCGGCGCCATGCCGAAGGCATGGCAGGCGGCCACCCGGCCCTGTTCCATCGACGTCGAGGCCAGGCTTGGAAAGCCGATCACGTCGCCGGCGGCGTATATATGCGGCACCTTGGTCTGCATGGTCTTCGGCTCGACCCAGATGCGGCCGCGAGTGTCGGCCTCGAGACCGGCGGCGGCGAGATCGAGCTGGTCGGTCGCGCCAACCCGGCCCGCGGTATAGAGCAGCATATCGGCCGTGACGTTGCGGCCATCGGCCAGCCGCGTCACCGGCCGGCCGGTTTCGCTCAGTTCGATCGCCGTCACCGCCGACCCGAGCCGCAACCCGACATTGCGGTCGCGCAGATCGTGCGTCAGTTCCTCGATCAATTCGCGATCGATGAAGTCGAGAAAACTCGGCCGGGCGTCGACCAGCGTCACCGCGACATCGAGCGCGCTGAAGATGGTGGCGTATTCGACGCCGATCACCCCGGCGCCGACCACCGTCAGGCTGCGCGGCAACTTCGGCAGGTTGAGAATGTCGTCGCTGTCAAAAATATTCGTCGCGTTGAACGGGACATGATCCGGCCGGTAAGGCCGCGTGCCGCAGGCGATCAGGATCTTCGCCGCGCTATAGACGTCGCGGTCGCCGTCAGCATTGATGACTTCGATCCGGTGCGGACCGATGAACCGGCCCGCACCGCAAATCGTGGTCACCGCGTTGCGGCTGAACTGATGCTCCAGCACCTCGACCTCGTGATCGAGCGTCTTGCGCAGCCGCATCATCAGGTCGCTGGTATCGATGACCTGCTTGACACGGTAGGACCGCCCGTAAAACTCCCGCTCGCGCCAACCCGACAGGTTGAGAACGGTTTCCCGCAAGGTCTTCGACGGGATGGTGCCGGTGTGAACCGAGACGCCGCCGACCCGGTGGCCCTTCTCGACCACCAGAACCGACTTGCCGATCTTGGCCGATTGGATGGCGGCGCGCCGCCCGGACGGGCCGCTACCGATAACGATAATATCGAAGTCGTAAGTCGGGTCGGACATGGGGCCTTGGCTTGCATAAAAGGTGCCAAGCCCCGTGGCGGGTTGGACCGCCGGTCATTGTCCGGCGGTCCTGTGAAACGCCCGTGACGGACGTGCGATCAGCGCCGCCGGCCGGCGGTCTTTTTCTTTGCCGCGACTTTCGCCTTCGGCTTGCCAGATGGCTTGCCGATTTTTTTGGCCGCCGGTTTGGCCTTGGCGGGTTTGACCTTGGCCGGCTTGGCGGCCTCGACCGCGTTGCCCGCCTTGGCGACCCGCATCGTCCAGTATTCCCAGGAGCGCGTCACCCCGGTGGTGGTGCCGCCAATGTCGCCGGCGAGCCTGGTTTCGCCCGGCGACAGCGAGGCGACGTGCTGACCGATCGTCATCGCCTGCACCTGATAGGCGGCATTGCGCGCCGAATAGACGCAGCGGAATACGCAATCCTTGATACTGGTGCCGGCGACGGTGACGCCATGACGCTTCATCAACACCAGCCATTTATCGGCGAGCGCTCGCGCCAGCGACGCGCCCTCCTCCGGCTTGATCACCAGCATATTGGTGTCGCCGAATTCGTCCTGCTGGTCCCAATAAGGCGGCGCGATGCCGCCGACCGCGCCGAGATGAAACACCGGAATGTAGTCGGAGCCGGTCGCCAGCAGAGGCATGAAGGCGGCGCAATGATGATGACAAACCGAATTGACATCCGGCCGCGCCTTGTAGATTTCGCCGTGAATGACGCGCTCGGAATATTGCGAGTGCGAAGGCGTGCGCACCGGCACCGAGTCGAGATCGTATTCGATGAAATCCTCGGGTTCGACCAGTTCGGGCGCGCGCGACCGCGACAGGAAATAACGGTTCGGATTGTCGGGATGGCGCACGCTGACATGACCGAAAGCGTCGATCACGCCCTCATGAGCGACGATCCGGTTGGCGAGCGCAAGTTCGCGGCGAAGTTCGACAAGGTTGGTAGCCACTGGCATTTCCTCTCTGACGTTCCCGACGCCGGCATTGCAAGGTTTGCTGCCGGCGCATAAAGTTTGCCGTCCCACCATACAGGACAATGTCGCGGACATGATAGCACAACCGGTTGTAACCGGCCCAACCTGCGGGACATGTGTCGCTTTGTTATAAGCTTTAATGTGACGGCGCTTGACAGCGACCGGAGTTTAGGGACGCTTCATGCCACCATGACAGACCCCATTCAGCCGCCCGCGCAGATCGTCGTCGACCGCGTCACGCACATGTACCGACCGCCTCGCGGCAAGCCGGTGCTGGCGCTCGACGACATCTCGCTTACCGTCCAGAACCGCGAATTCGTTGCCTTGCTCGGACCCTCCGGTTGCGGCAAGTCGACCTTGCTCTATCTGATCGGCGGCTTCCTGCCGATCGAGAAGGGCGCGATCATATCCGACGGCCAGAAGGTGACCGGTCCGGGCCCCGATCGCGGCATCGTATTCCAGCACTTCGCGCTGTTCCCATGGAAGACCGTCAAGCACAACGTGCTGTACGGCATGGAGCGGCAGAGCTTGCCGAAGGCGGAGCGCGAAAAACGCGCGATGGATTTCATCGAACTGGTCGGATTGCACGGCTTCGAGGACAGCTACCCGTCGCAATTGTCGGGCGGCATGCGCCAGCGTTGCGCCATCGCCCGCACGCTCGCCTTCGATCCGAAAATCCTGTTGATGGACGAACCGTTCGGCGCGCTCGACGCCCAGACCCGCGGCCTGATGCAGCGCGAACTGCTGGCGATCTGGCAACGCTCGCCAATGACCGTGCTGTTCGTCACCCACGACGTGCAGGAGGCGGTGTATCTCGCCGACCGGGTGGCGGTGATGTCGGCGCGGCCCGGCCGGATCAAGACCATCGTCGACACCAAGTTCGACAAGAACGATCCGGATATCTTCAAGAACAAGTTCTTCGTCGACAAGGTCGACGAGATCTGGAACCTGATCCGGGAAGAAGCGATCAAAGCCCAGGGAAAGCGGACCTGATGATCGCATCGCTGCGCAGCAATTTCGTCCGCTACCTGCCGCTGCTGATCCTGGCCGCCGCCTGGGAAATCGCGGCGCGTTTCGAACTGGTATCGACCACCGCCCTGCCGCCGTTGAGCGATGTGGTGCGGTCCTGGGTCGAACTGCTGCTCGATGGCGACCTTGTCCGTAACAGCGCCGCCTCGCTATTCCGCATTGCTGCCGGCCTCGGCCTGTCGGTGATAATTGGCACCATCATCGGCATCGGCATGGCCTGGTGGAAGCCGGTCAATATCCTGATCGCGCCGATCGTCGAGGTGCTCTATCCCGTGCCGAAATCGGCACTGATCCCCGTCACGGTGATCTGGCTCGGCTATGGCGACGGATCGAAAATCCTGCTGATCTTCCTCGGCTGCATGGTGCCGGTCACCATTGGCGCCTTCAACGGCGCGCGCGCCAGCGAACAGGTGCTGGTCTGGTCGGCGCGCAGCATGGGCGCCGGCAAGTTACGGGTGTTATGGGACGTCGTCGCCCCCGGCGCGCTGCCGGAATTGCTCAACGGCATCCGCACCGCGGTCGCCCTGTCGTTCATCCTGCTGGTGTCGGCCGAACTGATCGCGGCGCAGAAAGGCTTCGGCTTTCTGATCGGCTCGCTCGGCGCCGGCGGCTCCTATAGCGCGATGTACGCGGTGGTGCTCACCGTCGCCTTCCTCGGCTTTGCCGCCGACCGCGCTTATCTGATGATCGCCAAACGCACCCTCGCCTGGCGGGAGGCCGCGTGATGCAATCCATGCCGCCGAACGCCTCGACCGGCGAACCGCTGAACGGCCTGCCGGAGAAAGCCGCACGGCTCGCCGTCAACCTGATGCGCGCGTTCGCCCGCGTATTCTCGATCCTGGTGCTGCTGGCGGCCTGGCAATGGCTGTCGCAGAGCGGCACCTTCACACCCTATCAATTGCCGTCCTTCACCGCGGTCGTCGGCCGGATCTGGGACGACGCCACCACCGGCGACCTCGCCATCAATGCCGGGCTGACGCTCTATCGCGCGCTCGCCGGCTTCGCGATCTGCGCGGTGCTCGGCATTGCCATCGGCATGGCGATGTCGCGCAGCGTCATCGCCAACTGGTTCTTCGATCCGATCATCTCGGTCGGCTTCCCGATGCCGAAGATCGCCTTCCTGCCGGTGATCATCCTGTGGCTCGGCGTCTATGACACCGCCAAGATCACCATGATCGTGTTCGACGGCATCTTCCCGGTGATCGCCGCGACCGTGATCGGCATCCAGGGCGTGGAAAAGGAACTGATCTGGTCGGCGCGCAACATGGGCGCATCGAAATATGAAGTGCTGCGTCACGTTGTCCTGCCGGCGGCCAGCCCGCAGATCATCACCGGCTTGCAGGTCGCGCTGCCGCTATCGCTGATCGTCACCGTCGTCGCGGAAATGCTGATGGGCGGTTACGGGCTCGGCGGCGCGATGATGCAGGCCGCGCATTTCGCCAACTCGACCAGCGTATTCGCCGGCATCGTCGAGATCGCCGTGATCGGCTACGTGCTGATCAAGGCCATGGCGCTGGTCCGCCGCCGGCTTCTGGTCTGGCACCCGGAAGCCAACGCGCCGGCGACCGCTTAAGCCGTTTTAGTCGATTATCTGTACCGCATCGCGGCAAGCCCGACCCATCGGGCTTGCCAAAATCAGTTGGAGCCCCGACAATCTCCCGAATTCGCGACGCGACGCTTGTCCGGTTACAGGCAGAAACAAACGCGAAAAATCTGGGAGGATTAGATGCGTCTTCTGAAACTTGCACTGGCCGGCGCCTGCGCGTTCGGCGTTCTCGGACTGGCCCCGGCCCGCAGCGCGGAACCGGTGAAAATCCGCATGTCCTGGGTGGCGCCGCTCGCCAACTGGGCCTCGGTCGTCCTCGAGAAAAAGGACCTGATGAAGCACCTGGGCAAGTCCTACACGCTGGACACCATCCGCTACCAGGGCACGCCGCAGATGATCGCGGCCATCGCCAATAACGAACTCGAAGTCGCCAGCCTCGCCTATTCGTCGCTGGCGATCGCCATCGACAACGCCGGGCTGGACGATCTGCGGGTCATCGCCGACGAGTTCCAGGAAGGCAAGCCGGGCTACTACACCGACACCTACTGGGTGCGCAAAGACTCCGGCATCAACAAGGTCGAGGACCTCAAGGGCAAGGTGATCGGCACCAATGGCGGCGGCAGCGCCGTCGACGTCGCCGTCCGCGCCATGCTCAAGAAGCACGGCCTGGAAGACAAGCGCGACTACACCCTGCTTGAAGGCCCGCTGCCGGCGATGCCGGCGATGCTCCTGGAAAAGAAGGCCGACCTGGTGCCGTCGGTGCTGCCCTTCGCCTTCAACCCGAAACTGCGGGCGGACGGCAAGGTGCTGTTCACGATCTCCGACGCCATCGGCCCGATCGACATGATCGTGCTGGCGGCGCGCCAGTCCTTCATCGACAAGCACCGCGCGGCGATGGTCGATTATCTGGAAGACCTGCTGACCGTGGTGCGCTGGTACATCGATCCGAAGAACCACGACGAAGTCGCCAAGATCGCGTCCAAGATCACCAAGGCGCCGCCGGAGCGTTTCGGCTGGCTCTACACCAACAAGGACAACTACCGCGATCCGAACCTGCTGCCGGATCTCGACGCGCTGCAGAAAAACTTCGACACCACCCAGGAACTGGGCTTCATCAAGCGCAAGGTCGACGCCAAGAAGCACGCCGACCTGAGCCTGGTGATGGAAGCGGCGAAGCGTCTGAAATAAGCCGCCACCGCGACACGAACCACTGGGACGACAACGACCGGCCCCGGAGCGCGCAAGCCTCCGGGGCCTTTGCTTGCCCGCCGCGCTACGCCGTCGGCCGCTTAACCACGTAGCCAGTTCCCCGGCGCACCGGCTGGCGAGTGCCGCACCGAGGCTTTACTATTCCCTAACCATTCGGCGGCTCGCCAGAGGCGGAAGCTGCCATTCAGAGACTCGACGGCCCGACCGGTCCGGGCCTGTCGCGATATCGACGCGACCGGCCGTTAAGGCCGGAAATGCACGGTCACTGGCACGTCGCGCGACGGAAAATGTCACGGCCTGCGCAATTCATGGTTAACGAGGCGTAAACATGAAACACCCGACCAAGCTCCTGGCGTTCGCGGTTCTCACCGGCGCGCTGTTGACGATCGGACTGGTTGCGACCGGGCCGTCGACCGCATCCGCCGAGACATTCTACGATGCCGGCTGCAAATGCGAAAAGCCGGTCGCCGAATACGATACGCGCAAGGTCGTGCGCGCGCCGGTGAAGGTGAAAACCCGCACCCGCTATGTCGACCACACCCGCGAGGTCAAGCGGACCAAGATGATCCAGGAGAACCGCACGGTCCTGCACATCCAGCCGGTGATCAACCGCGAGGTGGTCATTCACCGCGAGAACACGGTCATCCGTAACATCACCTTGCACCGGCTGCGCACCATCAACAAAACGCAGCGGGTTTATCGCGACGAAACCGTCCATCGCTACGTCAAGGGCACGACCCGCGTCGTCAACGAGCGGGTCGAGGTGCCGGAGAATTTCGACGGCCGCAGCCAAAAAGTCACTTTCCGCTAGGCCATTCGCCGTCGCGACCATAGCGGCGTCAAAAAACCGCCATGCTGGCGTGCCGGCATGGCGGTTTTGCTTTTATAAGACGCAACGACGGGCTTATCGCGCAAGACCGCCGGTCGCGGTCAAACCACGGTCAGCGGAATATCGCCGAGGAAATCGCGCTTGCCGACATCGGCGCCAAAATTGCGCGCGATCGCATAGGCCGCCGTCAGGTGGAAATAGAAGTTCGGCAGCAGGAAGTGGTTGAGATAGTCGGCGCCTTTCATCTCGGCCTTTTTCGGCCCGAGCGGAAAGGTGATGGTGCGATCGGCCGAAGCATCGATGGCCTTGCCATCCAGCGTCTTGATATAGGCCAGCGTCTTCGTCAGGCGTTCGCGCAGCGCCTCAAGGGTGGTTTCGTTGTCTTCGTATTTCGGCGGCTCGACGCCGGCCAGACGCGACAGTCCGTTCTTGGCCTGATCGGTGACGACCTGAACCTGACGGGTGAAGGCGAACATGTCGGGAGCCAGACGCCAGCCGAGCAGCACCACCGGGTCGACCTTCTTGGCCGCCGCGTGGGCCGCCGCCTTGTCGAGCACGGCGAGCAAAGCGTTGAGACCGGTCGTGCAAACGGCAACCGAAGCCTGCGACATCGTAAAGGGCATAACTTATCCTCGGCAATTGATGGCGAACCGCCGAACGGCGGAACGGCGACACCTTGCACAAGCGCCCACGGCCGATCAATCGGCGGCGGCGTAAAATAAACGCCATTGCGCTTATTGAAAAACCGGCGTCCGATACTATACCCCGGCCGATCGCCGCCCGGCGGCTACAGTTCGGCCCATTGCCGCAACAGGTTGTGGTAGACCGCCGTCATTTCGACCACCGATTCATGCTCGGGGTGATCGCGATTGAGCTTGACGATCGCCATGTCCATATCGAACAGCAGCGATCGCTTGCTCTCGTCACGGATCATGCTTTGGGTCCAGAAAAACGAGGCGATCCGCGAACCGCGCGTGATCGGCGTGACGTTGTGCAGGGAGGTCGCCGGATAAACGATCATGTCGCCGGCCGGCAGCTTGACGGTGTGTTCGCCGTAGGTGTCCTGCACCACCAGCTCGCCGCCGTCATAATCGTCAGGACCGGAAATGAACAAGGTCGACGACACATCGGTGCGGATGCGCGCGCCGTTGCCGGCGCGAATCGCATTATCGACATGCGCGCCAAAGGTCATGCCGGCGTCGTAGCGATTGAACAGCGGCGGGAACACCTGCTTCGGCAACACCGCCGACATGAACAAATTATTGCGCGCCAACGCGTCCAGCACCATGTCGCCGAGTTCGCGGGCTTCCGCCGCCGCCTCGGGCAATTGCAGATTGAATTTGACCTGCGCCGACTGATGGCCGGCGGTAACGCGGCCGTCGACCCAGGCGGCGCGCTCCATCACCGCGCGGCAGCGCGCCACCTGATCGGCATCGAGTACGTTGGGGATATGAATCATCATAGCATAACGACCTTTACTTCACGCAGGATCACGACCGGACAACGCAAGCCGCCGGCGGGGATGACCCGCCGGCGGCTCTGTCGCGACGTAGCGCGCGTTACCACTTCACGCGATAAGACAGCGAGGCCGACCGACCCGGCGCCGGCACCGCCTGACCGCCGTAATACTGCGCGTAATAATAGGTGTCGGTGATATTGTTGACATTGAGCTGAAGCGTCGACTTCTCGTCGACCTTGTAGCTCGCCATGGCGTCGAACTTCCAATATTCCGGCACGTATTCGGTATTCTGCGCGTTGGCATAAGTGTCGGAGTTATAGGTCGCGCCGCCGCCGGCGGTCAGCTTGCTGGTAAGGTCATAGGTGCTCCACAAGGTGAAGCTCATTGGCGGCGCATTCGGCAATTCGCGGCCGAGCTGCGACATGTCGGTGGTCTCGCGCACTTCGGTCCAGAGCTGGCTGAAGCCGGCATAGACCTGCCACTTGTCGGTCAGCTTGCCGGACGCGCCGAGCTCATAGCCGTCGGTTCGCGCCACGCCACCGAGGATCTGTACGCTCGACCGGTCGGTCGGGTCCTGCGACACGCGCATATTGGTCTTGTCGATGCGGAACAGCGCGGCGGTCAGGCTCAGCCGCCCGCCAAACACATCAGCCTTGACGCCGACTTCCTTCGAGTTAGTCCGCTCCGGCGCCGTATCGACCGTGCCGTTCGACAAGGTGCCGAGTTCGGACGACGGATTGAACGAGGTACCATGCGCGAAATAGACGCTGGTATTGGACGTCGGGTGGAACACGATGCCGTAACGCCAACCGAGCATGCCGTCATTGCTGCCGAGGTTCTGGTTTTGCGGCAGCGCCTGGGTCTGATCGTTGTATTCGGTGTGCAAATAGTCGTAACGCAGCGATCCCATCACTTCGATATAGCGATTGAGCTTGACCTGGTCGGAGACATAGCTGCCGACATTGCTCATCTGGGTGTCCTGCGACGCACCCCAGCCAAGGTCAGTCGGCCCGTTCGGATCGGGGCTCGGATTGACGAGGCTGGTGCGGCAGACCGGCGTGCCGCTGCTGGTCGGATAGCAGAGATTCTGGCGCTGCTGGTGGCGGGTCTCGTAGCTGACTTCAAGCCCCGTCGCCAATGTATGCTTGAGCTGACCGGTTTCGAATTCGCTGACCAGATCGGTCTGGTTGACGAGCTGGGTATTGTCGGTCTGGTTTTGCCAGTGTTGCAGGCCGATGGTCATGGAGTCGACCGAAGTGCCAGACGTCGGCGTCGTCGTCGAGCCGTCGACATAGAGCGTACGCGGCGCGGTCGGGCTGGCAAAGCGGCCGACGCTGGTATAGCGCGTCACGTTGCTCAGCTTGGTGTGTTCGTTGAGGTCGCGCTCGATCTTGGCGGTCGCGATATGGGTCTGGGTGGTGACCACGTCGGCATAAGCGCCCGACGTGAAGCCCAGGAACGTGTTGCGCGCCACCGGCACCGGCGTCACCGCCGCGCCGCCGTTATAACCGTTCGCCGTGATAGCGCCGGTCGTCGTCGAGTAAGTCGGGGTTGGCAGCCACGGCACGCCGTAATCCGGCACGCCTTCCTCGCCCTGATAGATATAAGACAGCGTCGCCTTGGTATCCTCGTCGAGCGGCACCGAGACCGACGGCGCGACACCCCAGCGGCGGGTATAGACGTGATCGCGATCCTGAACCGGCATGTCCTGATAGAGCGCGGCGATCCGGCCCGAGACATTGCCGTTCTTGCCGCTGGCGTCGAGGTCGACGCGATAACCGCCGGCGGTGGTGCCGGTCACCGTCGCCTCTTTCGAGGTGACACCGGTCGGCAGCTTGCTGACGTTATTGATCGCGCCGCCGGTCGAGCCACGACCGAAGGCGAAGCCGGACGGGCCTTTGTAGACTTCGACGCGGTCGATGCTGAACAAATCGCGGGTGTACCAGCCCGGATCGCGAATGCCGTCGCGGAAGATGTCGCCGCGCGCGGTGAAGCCGCGAATATAGGGACTGTCACCCTGCTGACCGCCCTCGCCGGCCGAAAAGGTAATGCCGGGGACATTACGCAGCGCATCCTCGAGACTGACGGCTTTCTGCTCCTGGATCACCTGCTGCGGCACGACGTTGACGGTCTGCGGCGTATCCTTGAGCGCGGTCGGCAAGCGCGTGATCGATTGCTGCGTGGTTTGATAGCCGCCGTTCTGATCGCCGGTGACGTCGATCGCCGGCAATTGCAGTCCTGAGTCCTGGCCGGAGGCCGCGGTCGCGCCCATCAGGGACGCCAGACTGACCGCGGTCAGGAAGCCGGCGCGCTGACGCGCGCTGAAGCGAGTGTTGTGAATCGCGGCGGCGCGACCGCCGAACGATGACTTGATCCGGGTTTCGACGAGAATCCGGCCGTCGTTCGATTTCAAAACCCGCGGCGCCTCACCGCGAGCATTGGCGCTATCGCCGCGATTACTTGCGACCGAACCCATCATCTTAACAGCCCCCTTGCCATTACTATACTTTAGAACCGTAATAATCAGGACGATTATTGGTCTATGCTTGGAAGCATGGTGAGTATTGATGGTCAAGAACTACTTGTTCATGGCAGATAACTATAGAATTAGAAGATTTCTAAACTGATTTATACTGATTAGAATCTCTAAAAACTGCATCTATAGCCATCATTTCTATTTTCAGCGCGAATGAGCCTGATATAGGTTTGCCCGCAACCAGTCTTCAAAGGATCGATCATGGCGGGTTCAAACGCGGCCATCGCAAAGCCGGCGGTTTCGACAATGGCAATGCTGCGCCGGCTCTGGCTCAATGTGCATCTGTGGCTTGGCGTCGGACTCGCGATCCTGCTGATCCCGATTTCGATCTCGGGCGGGCTGCTGGTGTTCCATGACGATCTCGACGCACTACTCAATCCACAACGCTATGCGGTGAGCGGCGCCACCGTGACGCTGCCGCCTTCGGCCTACCTGGCGAAGGCAGCCGATGCGCTGGCCAAGGAGCCGGGCCGCTTGCAGGTCACTGCGCTGCGTTTTCCGGAAGCACCCGGTCAGCCGCTTCAGGCCATGGCGCGGGCTCAAGCGCGCGACGGCGGCGGCCGGCCGCGTTTCCTCACCGTCTTTCTCGACCCGCCAACCGGCGCGGTCCTCGACGTGCTGGATTTCCGCGCCTCGTTCTTCGGCTTCCTGCATGTCTTTCACGAAAACCTGATGCTGCCGCAATATAATGGCCGCCAGATCGTCGGCTGGGCCGGCACCGGCATGGCGATCCTGTCGCTGACCGGCATCTGGCTATGGTGGCCGCGCAATGGCGCATTACTCGCCGCGCTGCGCTGGCGGCGCTCGCCCCGCTTCACCTTCAACCTGCACAACATGCTCGGCTTCTGGATCGCGATCCCGCTGGCCGCGGTGTCGATCACCGGCATCTATTTGTCGTTCCCGCAAACCGCGCGCAGCCTGATGGCGTCGATGGCGGAGATGTCACCCGGCGGTCAGCGCGGCGGTTTCAACAGCACGGTCGTCGCCCGGCCGGCTTTGACCGCCGATGCCGCGCTCGACCGCGCGCTCCAGACCGTACCCGGAACCAAACCGGTGACGTTGTCATTGCCGACGCAAAGCCGGGGCAGCGCAGGCTCAGGCCGGACCGACGGCGGCGCAGCGGCCACGCTATGGCGCATTCAGCTCGAACGCACCGACAACGGCGAACCGGCTGTCGTGTCGGTCGACGACCGCAGCGGCCAGGCAACCGTGAATGAGGCGCGCAAGACCGGCGACCGCGCGGCCTCCTGGATCCGCTGGATTCATGAAGGCAGCCATAGCGGACCGGTCTGGGCCTTCATCGTCTTCCTGACCGGCGTGTTCCCCACCGTATTCGCCGTGACCGGCATTATCATGTGGCTACGCCGCCGCGCCGACCGCAAACGCCGCGAGTCGCTTCGCGTCGGAGCGCAACTGCGGCCGGCGGAGTGACATGATTTGCGTTATACTGAGTAACAAAGGATACGTGCCGAGATGAGCCAGATTTCACCTTTTGCGCCGCGCCGCGCCCGTCGCAACGCCGTCTTGCTGGCCTGCGCAGGACTGGCGATGGCCTTGGCCCTGGCCACATCGGCCGTCGCCCAGACCGCGCCGGCAACGCCAGCCACCGCCACGCCGCCAGTTCCTGCGGCCGCTGCCGCGCCCAACCCGGTACCAGCCGCTCCCGCCGCCGCGCCGACAACCGCATCACCGGCAACGGCCGAAACCACGGCGCCAACTCCCGCCATCGCTACGCAAGCCCCGGTACCGGTCGCGACGCCGGTTACGCCGCCGACACCCGCGGCCACCTTGCAATTGCCGCATGACCTGTCGCCCTGGGGCATGTTCATGGCCGCCGACATCGTGGTCAAAGGCGTCATGATCGGGCTGGCTTTCGCATCGGTGCTGAGCTGGACCATCTGGTTTGCCAAGGCGATCGAACTGATGCACGCGCGCCACCGTCTCGCTCGTGCCATCGTCGTGCTGGCTGAGGCGCGATCATGGTCGGACGCCGCGCCGCTGAAGGATCAGGACGGCAGCGCCGCCATGCTGGTCGCCGCCGCCGACACCGAACTGGCGATGTCGGCGCAGGCGATGGCGCCCGATCCGATGACGCCGGACGGCGTCAAGGAACGCATCGTCTCGCGCCTCAACCGCACCGAAGCCGCGATCAGCCGCGCCATGATCCGTGGCACAGGGATCCTCGCCACCATCGGCGCCACGGCGCCTTTCGTCGGTCTGTTCGGCACCGTCTGGGGCATCATGAACAGCTTCATCGGCATTTCGAAATCCCACACCACCAATCTCGCGGTGGTGGCGCCGGGCATCGCCGAAGCGCTGCTCGCCACGGCGCTCGGCCTTGTCGCCGCCATTCCGGCGGTGGTGATGTACAACTTCTTCTCGCGCTGGATCGCCGGCTTCAAGGCGCAGAATGCCGACGCTTCGGCCGAAATCCTGCGTATCGTCAGCCGCGACTTCGACAGTGGCGCGTTCCAGACGCGGCCGGCCGAACGCCGCCGCGGCATCACCGCCGCCGAATAAGACCAGTCGCGTAAAACAAGTCGGGTAAAGCAATGAGTGTCCGTCTCGACCATGGCAGCGACGATCTAGACGAGGTCCACGAGATCAACGTCACGCCATTCATCGACGTCATTCTGGTGTTGCTGATCATCTTCATGATCGCCGCGCCGCTGGCCACCGTCGACGTCGCCGTCGATCTGCCGACCGCCAATGCCGCGCAGCAGCCGCGCCCGGACAAGCCGTTGTTCCTGACGTTGAAGTCCGACCTCAGCCTGACGCTCGACAACGATGCGATCTCCCGCGCGGCGCTCGGCAGCGCGATCGATGCCGTCACCAACGGCGACAAAGAAAAGCGTATCTTCCTGCGCGCCGACAAGACCGTCGCCTATGGCGACCTGATGACGCTGATGAACGAGATGCGGACGGCCGGCTATCTCCATATCGCGCTGGTCGGACTCGACTCCGGCAGCGCGCCGCCGCAACCGGCCGCGAAAGCACAGCCATGATCCGCCGCCTGCCCAGCAGCCTGCGATGGGGCCTGTGCTTCTCGGTCGCGCTCGGCCTGCATGCCGCCACAGCGACAGCGTTGATCGTGAGCTGGCACGATACGGCGGATCTCGTCGCCAACTCGCCGGTGGTGATGGTCGACCTCGCGCCGGTCGCGGTCGCGCCGCGCTCGACGCCGACCGACGATCCGCCAGCGCCGGTCGAACGCAAGCAGCAGATCGAACCCGACCCGACGCCGGACACGCCGCCCGAGCTGACCGAGATCGAGCCTGCACCGACGCCGGAGCCGCCGGTCGAGAAAGTTGAAGTACCGCCGGAGCCCGCGCCGGAACCGGAACTGGCGATGCTGCCGCCGCCAAAGCCGCCGATCGAAGAGAAGATCGAAAAGCCGATCGAGAAGAAGGTTGAACGGAAGAAGCGCCGCCATCGCGTCGCCAGTCTGGCCAGCGCGCCGAGCGCCGCCGACCGCAAGGCCGATCGCGCCGAAGCGCCGATGCCCGGCGCGGCGGCACAACATTCAAATGCCTTGCCGGACTGGCAGTCGCGCCTGGTCGCCCAGATCATCCGCAACAAGCGCTATCCGGCCGAGGCCTTGTCGCGCGGCGACCATGGCACGGTGCAGGTCTCGTTCCGGGTCGATCGCAGCGGCGGCATTCATAATGCGCGGGTGGTGCGCAGCTCAGGCTCGTCGGTGCTCGACCGCGACGCGCTCGCCTGGCTCGACCGTTCGCAGCCGCTGCCGCCGCCGCCGCCGAGCGTGCAGGGCACCTCGTTCGCGTTCCACGTCCCGCTGCGCTACACGCTGCGCTAGACTCTACACGCCGCGCTGGCCTCAGGCGCTCAACCGCAACGACGCTTCGCCGATGGATTTGCCGTCGCGTCGGTAGCTGCCGATGCTGTGCCCAATCATTACCAGCACCGGACCGGGCAAAGCGGCTTGTTGCAATTGCCGTGGCAGATCGCGGATCGCGCTGACGACCACTTGCTGATCGGGCCTTGTCGCACGGGCAATCGCCGCCGCCGGCGTTGAAGGATCTAACCCTTCGGCGAGCGCGCGCGTCACCAGAGTCTCAAGCGTGCGCACCGGCATGTAG
>WGNB01000047.1 GCA_016124795.1 Rhodopseudomonas sp.
CCAGAACGCAGGTTTAAGGGAGCCCCATCATGAAGCTCGTCCGCTACGGCGCAGCCGGCCGCGAAAAGCCCGGCATCATCGGAGAGGACGGCAAGATCCGTGACCTGTCCCGTCTGGTCAAAGACATCGACGGCGAGATGCTCGCCTCCGGCGGTCTGGCCAAGATCAAGAAGGCCAATCTGGCGCGCATGAAGCCGGTCCCCGGCAAGCCCCGGCTCGGCCCCTGCGTCGGCAATGTCCGCAACTTCATCGCCATCGGCCTGAACTATTCCGACCACGCCGCGGAAGCCGGCATGCCGGTGCCGAAAGAGCCGATCATTTTCCACAAGGCGCCGACCTCGATCTGCGGCCCGAACGACGACACCATCGTGCCGAAGGAATCGACCAAGCTCGACTATGAAATCGAGATCGGCATCGTTATCGGCAAGCGCGCCCGCTACCTCACCAAGGAAAACGCCAAGACCGCGATCGCCGGCTACTTCCTGTCCAACGACGTCTCCGAGCGCGCGTTCCAGATCGACCGCTCCGGCGGCCAGTGGGACAAGGGCAAAGGCTGCGAAACCTTCGGCCCGATCGGTCCCTGGTTCGTCACCAAGGACGAGATGAAGAACCCGCAGAACCTCAACATGTGGCTCGACGTCAATGGCGAGAAGCGCCAGCGCGGCAACACCAAGACGATGATTTTCGACTGCGAATTCATCGTCTGGTACTGCTCGCAGTTCTTCGTCATGGAACCGGGCGACATCATCATCACCGGCACGCCGCCCGGCGTCGCGCTCGGCATGAAGCCGTCGCCGAAGTTCCTCAAGGCGGGCGACATCGTCACGCTCGGCATCGACGGCCTCGGCGAACAGCGCCAGAAGATCGTCGCGTTCAAGAAATAATATCGCTGCCGTCTCCTGTCGGAGACGCCGACTTCGACAAACACCCCAGGGCAACCGCGCTGGGGTGTTTGCATTTCACGATGGCCCCTCGACCCGGCTTCATCCGCCGGAGACTGGGGCGAGCCAGCGGCAAAGGACGAGACGACCGATGAACCGCCGTATGTTCAAGAGCAAGATCCACCGCGGCACGGTGACCCACGCCGACCTGCATTACGAGGGCAGTTTCTCGATCGACAAGGACCTGATGCTGGCCGCCGATATTCTGGCCTACGAGGAAGTCCATGTCTGGAACATCACGAACGGCTCGCGGCTGACCACCTACGCCATCGAGGCGCCGGCCGGCAGCGGCATTCTCTGCGCCAATGGCGCGGCCGCCCACCACATCAAGGTCGGCGATCTGGTGATTATCGCGACCTTCACCGACATGGCCGAGGTACCCGCCGGTTTCGCGCCGGTCGTGGTGCAGGTCGATGCCGACAACCGCATGGTCGGCACGCTGACGGAAACCGCCGGACCGGGCTGACGATGCCGGCGGCTCCTCTCCTCAGGCTTTCGTGTGAGCCGTCTCGTCGACAACGAGGTGATAGACCTTGCCCTTGAAGGCCGACATCACTTCGCCAATCGATTGCCGCACCGCTTCGCGCGTCGGACTGGCGAGCGCCGCATTCATGGCGTCGAGGTTGTCGAAATACAGATCGAAGATGCAGTAGACCGGCGGCGCGCCGGCTTCGGTCTCGACCGGCCAGCGCAACCGGACATCGCGCAAGCCGGGATAACGCGCGATCGCCGACAGCACGGTGGTGCGCATATGATTGTCGAAACCGGATTTCGCGTCGGCCGCGACAGTTCCTTCCAGGACCGCTGAGCGCACGATCATTTCACGATTTCCTTGGCTGTGGTTGTCCCGGCGCTGCTCGGCGTCTCCGCCAGTTCGCCGCGTTTGAAATGGTCAGCGACAAAGCGCCAGGTTCGATTGAGATGGTCCTGCAACAGTTCGATCGCGCGCGGATCGCGTTCGACCGCGGCATTGGCCAGCGCGCGATGTTCCGCCTTGACGTCACGCGCCAGCATGTCCAGCGGACTGTGCAATAGCCGCAGCATCCGATAGCGCTCGGTCTGTTGCACCATCTGCTCGATCAGCCGCAACAGCCGTGGCGCCGGCGCGGCGGCGACCAGCGCGGCGTGGAAGGCGCGATGGCGCGCTTCCCATTCCAGCGCATTGGCGGCGCGGTCTTCCTCGGGGCCGGTCTCGGGCAAAGGCGTGCGTTCGAGACGATGGCCGGCGGCCAGCACCGCCGCCTCCCAGCTATCGTCGCCATGCGCGATCGCCAGCTTGAAGGCCTCGCACTCGAGCAAAATGCGGATGCGATAGATGTCGTCGAGGTCGGCACGGGAGGGCTGCGGCACGCGCACACCGCGATGCCCGCTGGCCGCCAGAAAACCCTCACCGACCAGACGCGCCACCGCTTCGCGCAAGGGACTGATGCCGCAGCCGTAGCGGGCCAATAATTCGCGGGTCAGTAGCGCCGCCCCGGGGGCAAAGGCCCCGGCGATCAGATCGGTCTTGAGCTGCTCATAGATGTGTTCAGCGAGCGTTCGGCTGGGGACGACCGGACCGGCTGAGTCGGATGTAACCATGGCCCGCCTTTGCCATAGATTGGATTATCTGTCAAAAATTCCAATGTACCGACAATTTTCCAAAATCGTTTGACTCGTCCGCCGCGGCGGTCGATCATGGTCAGACAAGCATTCAAGAGGCAGAACACATGTGGGCGATAGCGACGGCACTCATTAACGGTAAAAAGACACCGTGTCTGAAGGTTGCCGGCCGGCTTTATCCATTCGCGACGCTAAGCCCGACCCTGCCCGGCTCGACGATCGATCTGTTCGCCGATTGGCCGGCGGCCAGCGCAAAACTCGACGCCCTCGCCGCCGATATCGCTGCCGGCAAACTGGCGACGGGCGCCGATCAATCCATCGACGCGGCCACCGCCGATCTGCTGGCGCCGCTGCTCTATCCCGGCAAGGTGCTGTGCGCCGGCGCGAACTATTACGACCACATGGCCGAGATGGGCTTTCCCGACGTCAAGAAGGAAACCCAGCGCCTGTTCTTCTTCTTCAAGCCGCCGCGCAATGCCGTGGTCGGTCCCGGCGACACCGTGACGATGCCGCGCGGCACCCAGAAATACGATTGGGAAATCGAACTCGCCGCCGTCATCGGCAAGACCGCGCGCTACGTCACGCCGGAGAACGCGCTCGACCACGTCGCCGGCTACACCATTGGCATCGACCTGTCGGCCCGCGACTTCAATCAGGCGCCCGATCAGTTTTACAAGCTCGACTGGGTCGCTGGCAAAGCGACCGACACCAGTTGTCCGCTCGGTCCGTTTTTCGTGCCGGCCTCGGCCCTGCCCGATCCGCAGAACGTCGCGCTCAAGCTCGCCGTCAACGGTGAGGTCAAGCAGGACAGCAACACCGGCAAGATGATCTATTCGATCGCCGAGCAGATCGCGCGCGCTTCCGAAATCATGACCCTCGATCCGGGCGACGTCATCCTGACCGGCACGCCGGCCGGCGTCGGCGTCCCGAAGGGCACCTTTCTCAAACCGGGCGACCGCATCGATGCCGACATTGCCGGCATCGGCCGCCTGACCGTCAAGATCCGAGCCTGACCGTCGTCCAGGCCGAACCGAAGGAGACACGAGATGCATAAGCTTTCGATGTTCGCGCGCGGCATTGCCGGATCGGCGCTGGCGATCCTGCTGGCGTCGGGCACGGCGCAAGCCGCCGACCTGACCTTGCGATTCTCGACCGCGGCGCCGCCGGCCGACTTCCTGGCCAAGTCGCTGGAAACCTTCAAGGCCGATGTCGAAGCCGCCAAGGTCGGCATCAAGGTCGAAACCTATCCCGGCTCCAAGCTGTTCCGTCAGGGCACCGAGGTTCCCGCCATCCAGCGCGGCAACCTCGAAATGAGCACCATGACCACCTTCGAAATCTCGCAACAGGTGCCGCGCTTCGGCTTTCTCAACCGCGCCTATCTGTTCAAGGACTACGACCACATGATGAAGGTGCTGGCCGGCCCGGTCGGCAAGGCGCTCGACGCCGCGGTCGCCAAGGACATGGACATCGAAATCCTGTCGGTCGCTTATCTCGGCACCCGCCAGGTCAATCTGCGCAAGGCACGCGCGGTCAAATCGCCCGACGACCTCAAGGGCGTGAAGATGCGGATGCCGGCCTCGCCGGAATGGCTGCTGCTCGGCCGCACCCTCAACGTCGAACCGACGCCGATGGCGATGCCGGAAGTCTACGTCGCGCTGCAGACCGGCGCGATCGACGGCCAGGAAAATCCGCTCACCATCATGAACGCCGCCAAGTTCTTCGAAGTCACCGAACAGGTGGTGCTGACCTCGCATCTGGTGCAGCCGGTATTCTTCGCCATCGGCAAGTCGTTCTGGGACAAGATGAGCGACGCCCAGAAAAAGGTGGTGAAGGACGCCGCCGTCAAAGCCGCCGATCAGAACAACAAGGGCCGCTACGGCGATGAAAAGCGGGTCGCCGACCTGCTCAAGACCAAGGGTCTGAAGGTCGATGCCGTCGATCTGGCGCCATTCCGGGCCAATGCCGACAAGATCTACGCCGCCTCCGACCTCGCCAAGAAGTGGGATGCGAAGTTGATGGCCGAGGCGCTCAAGCCGTGAGCCCGGCACCCGCAGGACGTCTGGCCTGCGCGCTGCGGACGGCGGTCGGAACGATCAGGAAGGTCGCGACAGTAGTCGCGACCCTCACTTTCACCGGTGTCGTGCTGGCATTCGCTTATGGCGTGATCGCCCGTTACGTGCTGCGTAACCCGTCCAGCGTCGCCGACGAATCCGCCGTCATTCTCTACCTGTGGACCATCATGATCGGCGGCTCGCTGGCCGTCGGGCTCGGCGACCAGATCAGTTTCGAATTGCTGGTCGACCGGTTGCGCGGACGCGGCGGTCGCTGGATCGAAGCGCTCGGCATGCTCATTGCCGGGGCAATCCTGCTTTATGCGCTGCCGACCACGCTTGACTACGTGCGCTTCCTGTGGCGAGAGAAGACGCCGGCGCTCGAACTGTCGCTCGACAAACTCTACGCCTGCTTCGTGCTGTTTCAGGGCGCGACCTCGATCGCCCTGCTGGCGCGCGCGATCGATCTCGCTTTCGGCTTGAGCAATGCCCCCGAAAGCGCGGATGCCGCCGACGACACCGGAAAGCAGATCTCATGAGCACGCCTTTCATTCTGCTGCTCGCCGCTTTCGTCGGATTGTCGCTGGCCCGCGTGCCGCTCGCGCTGTCGATGATGGTTGCCGGCTTTGTCTACCTGATCACGTCGCATCAGGATCTCGGCATCGCCACCGACCAGATCATGAACTCGCTCTATAACAATTACGTTCTGCTCGCGGTGCCGATGTTCATTCTCGCCGCCAATGTCATGAACGCCGGCACCATCAGCAAACGCCTGTGGGGCGCGGCCGATGCCGCCGTCGGCCATCTCCACGGCGGGCTGGGCCACGTCACCGTTCTCGTCTCCGTTGCGTTCTCCTCGATGAGCGGCAGCGCGCTGGCGGATGCCGCCGGACCGGGCCTGGTCGCCCTGAAGATGATGCGCGAAGTCGGCGGCTTCCGGCCCGGCTTTGCCGCCGCGTTGACGGCCGCGGCCGCGACCATCGCACCGATCATTCCACCATCGATTCCTTTGGTGCTTTATGCGCTGAACTCGGACGCCTCGGTCGGCGCCCTGTTCCTCGGCGGCGTCGTGCCCGGACTGATCATGGCGCTCAGCCTGATGGCCACGGTGTCGATCGTTGCCCGCCGCACCGGCCTCGGCCGGCGGCCCTGGGTCGGCTGGGCCGCTTTCGGTAAGGCGATGGCCGGCGCCGCGATCCCGATGACCATTCCGGTGGTTCTGCTCGGCGGCATCTGGAGCGGCGCGTTTACGCCGACCGAAGCCGCCGCCATCGCCGGAATATACGCCCTGCTGATATCGGTTTTCGTCTACCGCGCCTATGACTGGCCAACCCTGTGGGCGGTGCTCGTTGAATCGATGCGCGCCTCGTCGGTCGTGATGCTGCTGATCGCCGGCGCCTTCCTGATCAACTACGCGGTCACCGCCGAACAGCTCGACAAGGCTCTGGCCGGCTGGATCATCGGCGCGCGGCTGACATCGACCGAATTCCTGCTGGCGATCAATATCCTGTTCCTGATACTGGGCTGTCTGATCGACACCGGCACCTTGATCCTGATCCTGGTGCCGTTGCTGCTGCCGACCATCAAGCTGCTCGGCATCGATCTGGTGCATTTCGGCGTGCTGATCACCATCAACATCATGATCGGGCTGATTACACCGCCGTTCGGCCTGCTGCTGTTCACGCTGGCCAAGCTGGGCGACGTCCGGATCAACGAGGTCGTGCGGGAGATCTGGCCGTTCATCGCCGCCCTGCTGGTGTCGTTGGCGATCACCACTTTCATACCGCAAACCGTGCTTTGGCTGCCGGCGCTCGCCGGGTTTCGGTGAACGGCGCGGCATCAAGCGGACTTCGAACGGTAAGCTGAAATGACAGTCTTGATCACCGGCGCCGGCCTGATCGGTTCGCTCGCCGCGGACGCGCTTGCCCGGCAGGGCCGGCGCGTGATCCTGAGCGATATTCGCCCGCCGGCATCAAATGCCGGCGCAGGCATCACGCGTGTCCAATGCGACGTGGCGAATATCGATGCACTCGATGCGCTGGTCGAGAAGTTCAGCATCACGGAAATTGTTCATACCGCCGCCGTCCTGTCCACCGGCATGCGCGCCAATCCAGGTGCGGGCTTGGCGACCAATTTTCTTGGCATCACCAATGTGCTGGAGATCGCGCGGCTCCGGCAAATCAAGCGCGTCGTCAACGCGAGTTCGCTGACGGTTCTCTATCCCGGTTTCGGCACACTGCCCGAACAACCGATCGACGAAGACATTGCACTGAAGCTTGTCAGCCAACGCCCCTCCAGCCTCTATGCCATCAGCAAGCTCACGTCCGAACAGCTCGGCTTGCACTACCGCGACACGTATGGGCTAAGCACCGTATCTCTACGATTTGCCGCGGTACTCGGCGGAAGCCTGACGAATCCCACCAGCGTTCCCGGCCAGTTAATGAAGGTGCTCTGCGAAGCTGCACGCGCGTCAGGAACCGCGGTACTGGACGATCCGCTGCTGACCTGGGCCGGGACGGAAGAATTCATCGATGCCCGCGATTGCGCGGAGGCCATTGTCCATGCTCTCGCAGCGGAGCGGCCGACGACCGGCGTCTATAATATTACCTCGACGCCGGCCGTAACCCTGGAGCAATTCATCGCCGCCGTCCAACAGGCCATCGGACCCTTTAAGGTCGAAATGTCCCACCGCCCGGACAAGGGATTTGCCGGCTTTCCTTTCGTCCGGCCGGCACCGTCGTCGACCGTACGAGCGCGGGACGAACTTGGCTTTATTCCGCAGCACAGGCTCGCCGACACGATTCAGTATTGGTCGGCTCGATAGATTCGATTTCATCGTCGCCTGAATGATGATGAAGGCGATTTCAGTGTCGAGGCAGGCGATACACCGGATCGCGGTCGGCAGGTCTAACTCGGGTTAGTTGCGGCGGAACTTCCGCGTCCGCTCGGCGGCCGGCGATCGACAACACCGGGCATGACGGCATTCGCCCGGAAACCGCGTGCCTGTCAGCCTTACGGTCACCGTCGCCCCAGGACCGTCATCGCCAAATTTAGCTAAAATTGTCGCGACCGACCTAACCGGTTCTGAACATGCTGGGTTCATGATGATATTACCGCACGAACCGCACACGAAGGCCATGCTGAAAGAACGTCGCAAGCTTCGGCGATATGTCATCAATCGTGTGGCGCAATATCATTGCGGCCTCGGCACGCTACCGCGTGCCTGCATGGTCACCGACATTTCCGAAAGCGGCGCCCGGCTCTATTCGGAAAACGATATGCCGGAAACCTTCACGTTGTCGGTAACCGGCGATGACGCCGAAATCCGGCATGAATGCCGCGTGGTCTGGCGGCTTGGCGGCGAATATGGCGTCGAATTCACCGATCGTCGGCGGCTCGACTAGATCCTGCATCGCCCGACAAGCACTCTGACGGCCTGGACTTCATACCGCCCATAAAAAAGGCCGGGGTTTCCCCCGGCCCTGTGGCATGACGTAAATCGCGGCGCGCGCCGCAATCGCTCAGAAGCGATAGTTCAAGCCGGCGCGAACGATGTTGGTCTTGTAGCTGACGTCGGTCGAGGTGGTGCAGGCCGCCGCGCTACAATTGGCGTTGCCAAGATCGGCGTAGAGGTATTCGACCTTGGCGGTCCAGTTCGCCTGCAAGGCGTATTCGACGCCGCCACCGACGGTCCAGCCGAACTTGGTTTCCGACTCCGACACGCCTGACGACGGCGCCATCTTGACGTCGCCGAAGGCCGCGCCGCCGGTGATGAACGGCAACCAGCGGTCCCAGGCCGCGTAACCGATGCGGCCGCGCGCGGTGCCGAGCCAGCTATTCTTGGTTTCGCAGCTGGTGCAGCCGCCGGTGCCGGACGAATCCGACCCCTTGGCCCAGCTGTAATCGATATCGGCTTCCAGACCCCAGACCAGCGAACCGGTTTGCAGGTTATAACCCAGCGTGCCGCCGGCGAGCGCGCCTTTCGGCGACGTGCTGCCGTTGGTCACGGTGCCGGACCAGTCCGACTTACCGAAGCCATAGCCCACGTTGACGCCGGCATAGAAGCCGGTCCAGTTGTAATGCGGCGCGCTGAAGACCGGCGCCTTGTAATAGTGGGTCGGCAGATCGGCCGCCAGTGCGGGCGCGGTCAGCGCCGCCGCGAACAGGCCGATAGCGATCGTCATCGGTAGACGCTTCATCTGAAACTCCCTTGGATCTGGCCAAAACTCTTTACGCAATACGCATCGCAATCGGAGCCGGACGAGACCGGCCGAATTCTTTTGGCGTCAAACCTGGAAATGTTGAGCATCGCGGGCGAGCGTTCCGGACCCAAGGCCGACTTGATGCCAAAGGGCCGTCGCCAGAGCCGATACCCAAACTCGATCGCGCCGTTATTAACAAAGCCCGAAAGTGGTTAAAGGCCGGTTAACCAAAAAAACCCCGCTATTGGCGGGGCTTTTCTGCATCGTCGCGAAGCGGCGGACTTGTGAGTTCGGCCTTGCTGCGGCTGTTTATAAGCGGCGGCCGGAAAGCGATTCGCCCCGATCAGCCTCGGCTCAGCCGAGCCGCGCCCGCAGCACCGCCTCGATCGAGACATGCGACCACTGCGCCGTCCGGTCGCGGAACGCCTTGTAGGATTTATAAACACCAGCGGTCGCCGTGTCGCGCGCGGCCAGTTCATTCAAGACATCATCGGCCTGACGGCGCGCCGCCGCGATCAGATCGGTGGGAAAGGCAACGAGCTTGACGCCGTGCTGGCCGGTCAGCGCCGCCAGCGCCTGACCGTTCAACCGCTCCATTTCCGCCAGCGCGTAATTTGCCTCGCTGGCGCAGGCGTGCTCGATGATCGCCTTGAGATCGTCCGGCAGGGCCTGCCAGGCCTTGAGCGAGACGATGCACTCGCCGGTGCCGTTCGGCTTGTTGAAGCCGGGATAATAATAATTGGCTGCGGCCCGATAGAGCCCCAGCGCGATGTCGGTGCCGGGGCCCACGAACTCGGCGCCATCGATTACACCGGATTGCAGGCTCGACAGGATTTCGGCCGGCGGCGTGGTTTGTGGCGTCGCACCCAGCCGGCGATAGACCTCGCCGCCCAGCCCGAGGGAGCGAAGTTTCAGCCCCTTGAGGTCGGCGAGGCTCTTGAGATCGCGCCGGAACCATCCGCCCATGCAGACGCCGGTATTGCCGCCCATGAACGGCTTGACGCCGAAGGGCGCATAAAGCGCATCCCACAAGGCCTGGCCGCCGCCGGCATCGATCCAGGCGACGTGCTCGGCCGGCGTCAGCCCGAACGGCACCGTCGTGAAGAACGCCGCTGAGGGCATCTTGCCCTGCCAGTAAAACGCCGCGGTATGACCAATCTCGGCAACACCATTGCCGACCGCGTCGAGCACGCCGAAAGCCGGCACCACTTCACCGGCCGCCGACACGGCAATATCGAGACGCCCTGCCGACAGCGTGCGGATACGATCGGCGATCCGTTCGGCCGACATGCCCGGCCCCGGCAGCCGCTTCGGCCATGACGTCACCATGCGCCACTTCAAAGTCTGCGCTTTCGCAATTGCTGGCGCCGCGACCAGACCGGCGGCGGCGAGGCCGGCGCCGAGCGCAAAATTGCGTCGTGTGGTCATAATCCACTCCATGATTGATAGAAATGATGCAACGGCCCATGGCCGTGTCCGACCGCGAGCCGGTCGGCCGCCGCGATTGCCGCGGTGACGTAAACCTTGGCGGCGCGCACCGCGTCGTTCAGTCCGAGTCCCTTAGCCAATCCGGCGGCAATCGCGGAGGACAGCGTACAACCCGTGCCATGAGTGTTGTCGGTCGCGATCCGCGGCGCCGGAAACCGCACCACGCCCTCTTCGCCGACCAGAAGATCGACACTCTCGGCGCCGGTGCCGTGGCCGCCTTTCATCAGGACGTATCGCGGACCGAACGCCAATATCCTGAGGGCCTGCGCGACCATTTCGTCTTCACTGGACGCGACCGCAGCGTCGGTCAACGCCGCCGCTTCATGCAGGTTCGGCGTCACCACGAGCGCCAACGGCAACAGCTCACGGCACAGTGCCGCGACGGCTTCGGCCGCCAGCAGCCGGTCGCCCGAGGTCGCCACCATCACGGGATCGAGCACGATGTTGCGGGCCGCGTGCCGTTTCAGCCCAGCGGCCACCGCCTCGATTGCCGCGACGTTCGATAGCATACCGATCTTGACGGCATCGACGTCGAGATCGGAGAACACCGCGTCGATCTGCGCCGCAATGAAATCGGCCGGCACATCATGGATCGCGCTGACGCCCTGGGTATTTTGCGCGGTCAAGGCCGCGATTGCCGACGCGCCATAGACGCCAAGCGCGGCGAAGGTCTTGAGATCGGCCTGAATGCCGGCGCCACCGCTCGAATCCGAGCCCGCGATGGTGACGGCAATCGCGGTCATCCCCGCCTCCGTTGCGCCAGTGCGACATCGACGACATTGCGCAGGCCGCGCGCCGCCTTGCGCGGGTCGGCATTCAACGACAAAGCCGAAATCACCGCCACGCCATCAGCGCCAGCCCCGATCACGTCGGCGGCGTTGTCTTGATCGATGCCGGCAATGGCGCAGATCGGAAAATCGGGCCGACGCGCCCGCACCGCCGCCGCAATCTCGCGAAGGCCGGCAATACCGATCGGCGCCGATGTATTATCCTTCGAGGTGGTGCCATAGACGCCACCGATGGCGACATAATCAAGTTGATCGAGCGGCGCTTCCTGCGCCTGTTGCAGAGTCTTGACCGACAGACCGATGATCGCGGTCTTGCCGAGCAGCAGTCGGGCGTCGGCCGGGGACATGTCGTCCTGTCCGATATGAACGCCATCGGCCTCCGCCGCCAACGCGACATCGACCCTGTCGTTGATCAGCAGCGGAATATCGAGCGGCGCGAGCACAGCGATCAAGGCCCGCGCTTCCTCCATCATGCGCCGGGTCGAACCGTGCTTGTCGCGCAATTGCACCAACGTCGTACTCGGCGCGATTGCCGCGGCGAGATCGGCCAGATCGCGGCCACCCGAAACGGCGGGGTCAAGCAGCGCATAAAGACGAAGGTCGAGGTTCATTCAGGTCACCACCGTTGGTTCGAGCCGGCCGACTTTGGCATGTGCCGTCAGCGACGCTTCGTCGAGTCGATAGAGCGCATCAAGGATCGCGACGGCAAAGCTGCCCGGCCCTTGCGCCATCGTCGCGGCCCGTTCGCCGGCCACGCCGACCATCAGCAAGGCCGCGGCAGTCGCCAGGAAGCCGTCGGTTTCGACCGCCAGACAGGCCGCCACCAAGGCGGAAGCGGCGCAGCCCATCGCCGTCACCCGGGCCATCAGCGGGTCGCCGTTGCCGAGAGTGACCGCACGGCTACCGTCGGCGATCAGATCGGTCGCGCCCGACAAACCAATTGCGACGTTATGGTCGCGCGCGTAGGCGGCCACCGTTGCAGGTTCCGCCGGGCCGTCGGCCAAGGCAGTGAACTCGGCGGCATTGAGGCGGACCGACTTCGGCGCCATGAAAATCAAATCGCGGGCATAGGCCGCCCGCTGTTGCGCCCGGTCGACGAAGACCGGATCGAGCACCCACGGCAGCCCGTTCTGGGCGGCGGCATCGACGGCGATGGACGTCGCCGCGCGGCGCTCACGATCGAAAGTACCGAGGTTGATCAACAGCGCATCGCTGCGTCCGACGAAGGCACCGATTTCCTCGGCCGAGAGCGTCATGGACGGCACCGCACCAAAAGCCAGCAGCGCATTGGCGGTGAAATTCTGCGCCACGGCATTGGTCACGCAATGGACGCGCGGACTCTTGACGCGCAGCCGCGCCAACAGCGCCGCCGACGCGGCGACGAGTTCGTCGGCCGACAAATCTGGACGCGATTCCGCCCGGGAATTCTGCATCTCAAGTCCCTCCGCCGGCATGACCCGGATCAGGTTCGTTGGGTTGGCAGACAGACTGCCTCTCAGCCCGACAACGGCCGGACACCCCACGAGATTGCTGTGTCCCTACCTAATCCGGGCCCCGAGCCAAGGCAAGGGCGCGCCGCGACATGCCTGTAGATGGCAGTTCCGCAACCGGCAACGGCTGTATCGCCTTGCCAGCAGGGCGCGTTTTTGCTGGATTGCGGCTTGCGTCCAGCGACCGGCCCGGAGACCCAGCGATGACCCCGTTTTTCGTCCAGATCAAATGTGAACTCGGCAAGGTATACCCGGTCGCCAATGCACTGGCCGAAGCCGAAATCGCCTCGGAGATCTACTCGACCGCCGGCGACTACGACCTGTTGGTGAAATTCTATGTCGATGCCGGCGTTGATATCGGGCATTTTGTCAACGAGAAGGTGCAGTGCATTCCCGGCATCAAGGACACCTACACCATCATCACGTTCAAGGCGTTCACGGCCTAGCCGAGGTTCCGGCCGGACACCGGCGCGAAACGGTTTTACGGCATTGTCGCTCGTCTAGATCTCCGGTCGACGCGGCCCTTCCGCGGCACGGGCCCGCTGCAACCCGAGCCAGCGCTCACGGAAGATCACGGCAAGCCCGGCGCCGGCGACGATGGCCGCGCCGACATAGACCAACAGACCCGGCAATTCACCGAAGACCCAATAGCCGAGCAGCAGGGCCCACAGCATCGCGGTATAGTCAAAGGGCGCGATCACCGAGGCCGTGGCATAGCGGTAGCTCTCGGTCAGGAAGATATGGGCCAGCCCGCCGAGCACGCCGGTTGCGATAAGCCCGGTCAGTTGCAATCCGGTCGGGCTATGCCAGGCAAATGGCAGGGTCACCGCGCCGGCCAGCGTCGTGATCAACGAGAAATAGAACACGATCGACGACGTCGGTTCGCTTTGCGTCAGCCGCCGGGTCTGGATCACCGTACCGGCATTGCAGAACGCGGACGCAACAGCAAAGACCGATCCGGCAAGCGCCATGCTGCCGGCCCCGGCTGCTGCGTAATGCTCAAGGCTGAAATTCGGAACCAACATCACGATGACGCCGGCAAAGCCGACCGCCACCGCCGACCAGCGGAAAATCCTCACCCGTTCCTTGAGGATCAGCGCCGCCAAAGCCACGGTAATCAACGGCGAGGCAAACTGAATGGCGGTCGCTTCAGCCAAGGGCAAACGCGCCAGCGCCGAGAAGTTCGTGAACATGCCAAAAACGCTGAGCGCGCCACGGCCGATTTGCCCAAACGGACGCCGCGTGCGAATCGCGCTCATGAACTCGCCGCGCAGTGCGTAGATCAGCAACACCGGCGGAATGGCAAAAGCCGAACGGAAAAACACCATCTGGCCGACCGGCGTCACATCGCTCAATTGGCGGATCAGCGCCGACATCACCGCGAACAACAGCGCGGAAACCAGCTTGAAGCCGATGGCTGTGAGCAAATGGGAGGGTGTCGCCGGCATGGATGACTTGCATAGCCGCCTTGGCCGGATTTGTCGCCCCTACCGGACTGCGGACGGCGCGCCGGAGCCGACCGCGAACAGCTATTTTTTCCTTGTCGGCGGTTCGGGCCCGTCGATCGGCGATAACGACTTGATATAGACCGCCATCGCCATCCGGTCGGCGTCGCTCAATTGCGACGTGTTGCGGATCACCGCCGCCATGCCGCCGCCGACCGAGTCGAAATCGGGGGTCGTTCCGGATTGCAGCAGATAAGCGATATCCTTGACCGACCAGCCGCCGAGCCGCTTCTGCGTGATGTTGGGCACCCAGCCTTCACCCTCCGGGTTGGGCCCCCCGGCGAAACGTTCAGCCGCCAGGATGCCGCCGAGGCTGTCGCGCGGCGAATGACATTCGGCGCAGTGGCCGGGACCGTTGACCAGATAAGCGCCGCGATTCCATTCAGCGCTCCGGGCCGGGTCGGGCACAAACGGCTTGCCGTCGAGGAACAAAAACTTCCAGCCGCCGAGCAAACGACGAACCGTGAAAGGAAACGGCAGATCGTGCGGCCACACCCGGCCGGACACCGGCGGCAAGGTCTTGAGATAGGCAAACAGGTCGCGGACATCGGCGATCCGCATACGCTGATAAGACGTATAAGGAAAAGCCGGATAAAGATGTTCGCCCGCCGGCGAAGTACCCTTGGTCATGGCGGTCACGAACTGAACTTCGCTCCAGCCGCCGATGCCATCCTTCGGATCGGACGAGATATTCGGCGCATAGAAAGTGCCGAACGGCGACTTCAACGCCACCCCGCCACCGAGTTTGGTTCGCTGGTCCTTATCCGGCGCATGGCATGCCGCGCAGCCGCCAATATTGAACATGGTCTCGCCATTGGCGAGGTCGGGCTTGTAAGACGCGGCCAAAGCGCCGGCCGACACGATTTGCGGCTCGGTGAGATACCAGAACGCGGCGACGCCGATCATCGCGACAACAAGGCCAAGACCAATCAATCTGCGCCGCATTTCCTTATCTCCGCCGCCTGACCACAACTTTGCCAAGCCGGCTCCGGCTCGGATAGCACCGGCGTTCATAACTGAACAGCCGTGAAAATAAAGGACATCCGGAGCCATCCATTCCTCGCACAATAAAGGCGGCGCACCCGGTCGGGATGGCCGCCCCTATCGCTCAAATGTATCCAGAGCCTAGCGCGGCTTGCGAAACGCCTCGTGGCAATCGTTGCAATTCTTGCCGACGGCACCGAGCGCGACCTTTAAACCGTCCAAACCGCTCATCGCCTTGGCGCGATTGTCGTCGACATCCTTTTTGAATTTGGCAATCGCGGCGTCGAATTTGGCGCGCTCGGTCCACACCGCCGGCAAAGCACGGGTATCGCCGTCCTTTGAAGTATCGGGAAACAGCGACGGGAATTGCTGCGCGGTTTCATCCCACTGATCGAAAGCGGCTTTTACCTTGGCAGCGTCGTAGGGCATTTCACCCTTCACCATCCTCACAATGATGCCGCCGTTCCGGCCATTGGCTTTCATCAAATCCTGACGGGTCTTGATCGGATCCTGCTGCGCGACCACCGCCGTCACCCCGAAAACAGTGACGGTCAAAACTGTCGCCGCAATGGCTGTAGCAAACTTCATAAAAAATCCCCTTTTCGTTGTCGCTCGATCGTTCGCTGACCAACACCAGTCTAGCCGGCTAATTCCCGGCGACCTGGCGAGGCGATACGCCGCACCCTTTCAGAATCCTGTGATCGGATTGTGGCTCTACGCGGCCCGGGATTTGCTTGCGGCCGCTATAGCGCTCCAGATCTTGCCTGGCGTCGCCGGCATGTCGATATGGCGAATGCCATAGCCACGATCGAGCGCGTCGATCACTGCGTTGATCACCGCCGGGCAGGACCCGATCGCGCCGGCCTCGCCCGCGCCCTTGACGCCAAGGGGATTGTTCTTGCACGGCGTGTTGCGGGTTTCGAACACAAAGGCCGGAGCGTCTTTGGCATGCGGCATGGCGTAATCCATGAAGCTGGCGCTCAGCAACTGCCCTGACTTTTCGTCATAGACGGTATCCTCCATCAGCGCCTGACCGATCCCCTGCACCAATCCGCCGTGAACCTGACCGGCCAGCAGCAGCGGGTTAAGCGTGGCGCCAAAATCATCGACCACGACATATTTGACGATTTCGGTCGCGCCGGTTTCGGGATCGATATCGATTTCCGCGATATGGCAGCCGTTCGGGAAAGTCGGCAGGTCGGTGGCGAAATCCTTCGCCGCCGTCAGCTTTTCCGGCGTCGCTTTGGGATGGTTGGCCAGATCGGCGAAGGAGATCGCCCGGTCGGTACCGGCCACCCGGACCGCGCCGTCGGCGATTTCCATGTCACCCGCAGCGGCTTCCAGCGCGTCGGCGGCCAGTTCCTTCAACTGGTCAGCCAATGTCTTCGAAGCGCGATCGACCGAAACGCCGCCAACCGGGATCGAACTCGACCCACCAGTGCCGGCCCCGGTCGCAATCTTGTCGGTATCGCCCTGGATGACCCGCACCATGTCCGGCGGCAGATCGAGACGTTCGGCGACCAATTGCGCGTAGGAGGTCTGATGGCCCTGACCGGTCGACTGCGAACCGATCAGCACGGTCACCCCGCCATCACGATCGAGCGTCACATGAGCCGTCTCCGGCCCATTGGCCCCACATGCCTCGATATAAGTCGCCATGCCGATACCGCGCAGTTTGCCGGCGCGCTTGGCCGCGGTGACGCGCTTGCCAAAGCCTTTCCAGTCGATCAATTCCTGCGCCCGCACCATGGTCGCGGCGAACTCGCCGGAGTCGTAGACCTTGCCGGTCGGGGTCGCATAAGGCAGCGCGCTCGGCTTGATCAGGTTCTTGCGCCGCAATGCGTCCTGCGTCATGCCGAGTTCACGGGCCGTGTTGTCGACCGCGCGTTCGATCAGATAGGACGCCTCCGGCCGCCCCGCGCCGCGATAGGCATCGACCGGCACGGTGTTGGTATAGGCGGCGCGCAGACGCACATGGCAGGCGGGAATGTCGTAGGAGCCGGTCGCCATGCCCATGCCGAGCCACGGAATGTAAGGCGCATAGCACGACAGATAAGCGCCCATGTCGGCGACAATGTCGATATCGAGCGCCAGGAACTTGCCCTTGTCGTCCAGCGCCAGCGTCGCGGTCGAGATATTGTCGCGGCCGTGGCTATCGCCGAGGAAATGCTCCATGCGGTCGGCGACCCATTTCACCGGCTTGCGCAGCTTCTCCGCCGCCACAGCGGCCAGCGCATATTCGCGATAGGGAAACAGCTTGGTGCCGAAGCCGCCGCCGACATCGGGCGTGATGACGCGCATCTTGTCGAGCGGCAGCTTCAGGACGTCGCCGCAGATAATGTCGCGAATGATGTGGCTGCCTTGACTGCCGAGGGTGAGCGTATAGCGCTCGCCGTCGTATTCGGCGATCACACCGCGGGTATCCATATAATTCGTCACCAGACGCTGGTTGACGATGGTCGTGGTGACCGTGCGCGCCGCCTTGGCAAAAGCGGCCTTGGTCGCCGCGGCATCGCCGAGCGCGGTCTCGAAAGCGAGATTGGGCCGGTCCGGCCAGACTTGTGCCGTACCCGGTTTCAGCGCCTCAACCGCGCCGATCACATGCGGCAAGGGCTGCCAGTCGATGGCGATAGCCTCGGCGGCGTCCTTGGCTTGTTCCAGCGTATCGGCGACCACGAAAGCCACCGCATCGCCGACATGGCGCACCACGTCGAGCGCCAGGATCGGATAATGCGGCACTTTGATATCGACGCCTTCGAGAACGCCGGGCGTCGGCAGCGGCCCGAGTTCGGCGGTGTCAGCGCCCGTCAGCACCAGACGCACGCCTTTCATCGCCTTGACACGGCCAAGGTCCGCGATGGTAAAGCGCGCATGCGCCTGCGGCGAACGCAGCACCACCGCGTGCAGGGCCCCTTGCGGAGCCACGTCGGCGACATAACAGCCGGCGCCGCGCACCAGCGGGTCGTCTTCCTTGCGGGTCAGCGCCTGACCAAATCCGAATTTCATGATTCCGATCGCGCAACCTTATTCGCAAGCCCGTCGAGAAGCCCGGCCAGGACCGGGCACGGGTTGTTCAGTCACGCGCCTCCCGATTTCGTTCGTCCAAAAATCCGCTCGAACCTTTGCAGGTCTATTCGGCCGGATGCTGCTGCGGCGCATCGGATTCCGATTTCTTGCGCCGGGTGAAGATGTCCGCCAGCCACCGCGATACCACGTAGAAGGCCGGGGTGAAAATCAATCCGAATGCGGTCACGCCGATCATGCCGGAAAAAACCGCGGTGCCCAAGACCTGACGCAGCTCGGCGCCAGCGCCAATCGCCCATACCAGTGGCGACACGCCAAGAATGAAGGCGAACGACGTCATTAGAATCGGCCGCAACCGAAGTCGCGCTGCTTCCTGCGCGGCGGCATGCCGCTCCTGACCCGAATCTTCCAATTGCTTGGCGAACTCGACGATCAGAATGGCGTTCTTCGCCGCCAGACCGATCAACACAATGAACCCGACCTGGGTCAGGATGTTATTGTCCTGTCCGCGCAACACCACACCGACGATCGACGCGACCAGACACATCGGCACGATCATAATGACCGCCAGAGGCAAGGTCAGACTTTCGAATTGCGCCGCCAGCACCAGGAACACAAACACCACGCCCAGCGCGAAGGCGAAAATCGCCGTGTTGCCGGCGCGAAGCTGCTGGTAGGCCAGCGTCGTCCATTCATAAGCGAAGCCGGGCGGCAACACCTTGGCCGCGAGCTGCTGCATGATATCGATGGCCTGCCCTTGGCTGAAGCCCGGCGCCGGCTGGCCATCGAGTTCGGCCGCCGGGTACAGGTTATAGCGCGGCAAACGGTACGGACCCGAAATGTCCTTGACGGTCGTGAATGACCCCAACGGCACTGTCTCGCCGGCTTCATTGCGCACGCGCAGATTCAGCACATCGCGCGACTCCAGGCGGTATGGAGCGTCGGCCTGCGCCTGCACCCGGAAAGTCCGACCGAACAAGTTGAAGTCGTTGACGTAGACCGAACCGAGATAGACCTGCAACGTATTGAACACGTCGGGCATCTTGACGCCGAGCAACTGCGCCTTGGTGCGGTCGATGTCGAGGTAGAGTTGCGGTGTCGAGGTCTCGAACAGCGAAAACACCTGCTGCAATCCGGTGGCGCGCCCCGCGGCGCCCATCATGGCGTAGACCGCGCCCTGCAACGCTTGCGGTCCGGCGCCACCGCGATCCTCGACCATCATGCGGAAGCCGGCGCCATTGCCGATGCCCTGCACCGACGGCGGCTGAATCACGACGATGAATGCGTCCTGAATGGCGGCCATCTTGCCGAACAGCGCCCCCTGGATCGCCGCCGCCGACTGACGAGGGTCCTTGGCCCGCCGGACGAAATCGTCGAGCACCAGGAAGATCGCGCCCGCGTTCGGCGCGTTGGTAAAGGTCGCGCCGGAGAAGCCGACCACGCGAATGGCGTGACTGACGCCGGGCTGCTTCATGGCAATCTCGTAGGCGCGCTTCATCACCGCGTCGGTGCGCTCCAGCGACGAGCCCGGCGGCAATTGCGCCGCCAGGATCAGAAAGCCGCGATCCTGCTGCGGAATGAAGCCTTGGGGCGTCTTGCGGAATTCGTTGAGACCGAAAGCGAGCACGCCGGCGTAAATCACCAGCATGATTACCGCCATGCGCACGACGTGCGCGGCCAGCCAGCCGTAACCGCGCCCAAAAGCATCAAAGCCACGATTGAACATGCGGAAAAAACCGTGAATCGGCTTTTCCCACAACTTATCCCGGTAGCGCGGATCATGCGGCTTGAGCAGCAGCGCGCACATCGCCGGCGACAGCGTCAGCGACACGATCAGCGAAATCACCGTCGCGCCGGCGATGGTAAGCGCGAACTGCTTGTAGAACTGACCGGAAATGCCGGTGATGAAGGCGGACGGCACGAACACCGCGCTGAGCACCAGCGCGATCGCGACCAGCGCCGCGCCGACCTCATCCATGCTCTTGATCGCCGCCTCACGCGGCTTCAGTCCGTTGGCGATATTGCGCTCGACGTTCTCGACCACGACGATGGCGTCGTCGACCACGATGCCGATCGCCAGCACAAGGCCGAACAGCGACAGATTGTTCAACGTGAAGCCGAACAGGCTCATCACGAAAAACGTCCCGATCAACGAGATCGGAATCGCCAAAATCGGAATAATCGCGGCGCGCCAGGTCTGCAGGAACAACACCACGACCAGCACGACCAGCACCATGGCTTCAAGGATGGTCTGCACCACCGCATCCACCGATTGGCGGATGAACTGCGTCGGGTCGTAAATGATGGTGTATTTCATGCCCTCCGGAAACTTCTCGGAAAGCTGGGCCATGGCCGCGCGGATATTGTCGCCGGTCTTGAGCGCATTCGAACCGGGGCGCTGGAACACCGCCAGGGCGACGGATGGATTCTTGTCCAGATAAGAATTGGACGCATAATTCTGCGCCGCGAGTTCGACCCGCGCGACATCCTTCAGCCGCACCACCGCGGTGGCGGTCTGTTTGACGACGATATTGCCGAATTCCGCCGGCGTGCTCAGGCGTCCCTGCGTTCGCACCGCGACCTGGAACGCAAGCTGATGCGGCACCGGCGGCTGATTGAGGACGCCGGACGCCACTTGTACGTTCTGCCCCTGCAACGCCGAGACGACATCGGCGGCGGTCAGGTTGAGCGATTGCAACCGGTCCGGGTCGAGCCAAACTTGCATGGCGTAATCGCGGGCGCCGAAAATCACCAATGAACCAACGCCCTCAACCCGCGTCAGGGCGTCAGTGATTTCGAGGTTGGCGTAGTTGGTCATGAACAGATTGTCGCGCGAATTGTCGGGCGAAAAGAGGTTCACCACCATGAGAATATCGGGCGAGCTTTTGGCGACCGTCACGCCAACCTGCTGCACTGCCTGCGGCAAGCGCGGCGTCACGCTCGACACCCGGTTTTGGACCTGGACCTGAGCGATATCGAGATCGGTCCCGACATCGAAGGTCACCGAAATGGAAAACTTGCCGTCGGCCGTCGAATTCGACGACAAATAAAGCATGCCCTCGACGCCGTTGACCGACTGCTCAATCGGTGTCGCCACCGTGTCGGCCACGGTTTCGGCCGACGCGCCGGAATACTGGCCGGTAATGTTGATGATCGGCGGCGCGATTTCGGGATATTGCGCCACCGGCAGTCGGCTATAGGCAACGCCGCCGAGAATTATGAATACGATCGACAAGACTGATGCGAAGATCGGCCGGTCGATGAAGAAGTGCGAGATGCGCATAGCGGCGACTACTTCGGACTAGTGGCGGTCGCGGGCGCCGCCGGGGGCTTGCCCTGACCGGCGGCCTGCGGACCCCCGCCGGCCGGCGCGGCTGCTATCCTTACCGTTTGTCCGGGCCGCACCCGCGCCATGCCGTTGACGATCACGCGATCGGACGCCGCTAAGCCACTCTTGATGACCCGCAATTTGCCATCCACCAACTGGCCAAGCTCGACATATTTGGGCTTGGCCTTGTTGTCGGTATCGACCGCCAAAACAAATTTGCGCGTTTGCTCGCTGCCGATGGCGACATCCGGCACCAACAAGGCCTCATAAGGCGTCGACGCCGGCACGCGAATACGCGCGAACATGCCGGGCGTGAACAAGCCCTTCGGATTGTCGAACACGGCCCGGCTTCGGATCGTGCCAGTCGATGTGCTGATGACGTTATCAAAGAAATCAAGCTTGCCCTCATGGCCGAAGGCGTTCTCATCGATCAGCTTGAGCGACACCGGAATGCCGGCGCCGCGGCTCTTCGCTCCGTTGCCGTTATCCTTGTCGGCTTTGAACATCCGATCGTAGCGCAGATAAGACGCTTCATCGATGGTGAATTCGAAACGGATCGGATCGTCGGTGACGATGGTGGCGAGCAAAGTCGTGTTGCCGGCGGCGCCGCCGGTAACCAGATTGCCCGGAGACACCCGCCGGTCGCCGATGCGGCCGTCGATCGGCGCGCGCAATTCGGTGAATTCAAGATCGAGTTCAGCGGTGCGCACCGCAGCCTCGGCGCCGGCAACCGCGGCCTTGGCATTGTTGAAGGCCTGCGAGCGCTGCTGGAAAACCTGATCGGTGATGGTCTTGGCCGCCACCAGTTCCTTGCCGCGCGTGAAATCGGCTTCGGTGAAAGCCAGATTGGTTTTGGCCTGAGTCAGACTGGCGCGCGCCTGAGCGGCCGCGTTCTGGAATGGCCGCTTGTCGATCGTGAACAACAGGTCGCCCTGCTTCACCCGGCTACCATCGGTGAAATGAACGCCTTCCAGATAACCGGACACGCGCGCCCGCACCTCGACGGTGCTGACCGCGACAAAGCGGCCGACATATTCGTCGTAATCGGTCACGGTGCGCTTGGTCGGCTCGGCCACCGTCACGGCGGGCGGCGGCGGACCGCCGGCCTGCTGCTTCTCGCCGCAGCTTGCGACCAGCGCCGCGAGCATCAGCACCGCGCCGATGCGCCGACCAACCGTGGAAATTTCGGGGAAATTCGCAATTCGAACGACGTTCATGACAATCATGGCCGACCCGCTTACGAGGACCTCGTCACATAGCGGTGACGACCGGGCCTGTCCACCGTGGCCGAATGGTCACGGCGATGGAAAACTTGCGGCAGCTCAGCGAAATTCTGTGCATCGCGCAGCCGCCACGCTTGCGACGATGGAGCGGTGTCAGCGCGCACGCCCTTTAAAGGCCGCGAGCCAGCGCCGTCCGAATATCGCCAGCACTACGCCAGCATAAAGCGTGCCGCCAATGGCGGCCAAGGCCAACAAAGTGATGACGTCGCGGCCCGGTATTGCCGCAAACAGGCGCGCCAGCGGCGCGGCGACGATCCAAAGCACGACGGCCATCGCGATGCCGGCCGCGCCGAGCTTGATGGCGGACTGCCGCAGCCTCGCATCGATCCGGATATGGCCGGCGCGCAGACCCAACCACACCACCAGCGTCAGATTGATCCAGGCGCCGATCGAGGTGGCCAGCGCCAGACCGACCTGCGCCAGCGGGCCCATCAGCATGACCTTGAACCCGATGTTGACCACCGCCGCGACCAGCGCCGCCTTGACCGGGGTCGCGGTGTCGCCACGGGCAAAAAACGTCGCGACGGCGCTGCGGATCAGCACGAAGGGCAATAGCCCGATCGCATAGGCCGCCAGCGTATGGCCAGCGGCGACCGCGTCGGCGTCCTGGAACGCGCCGCGCACGAACAACGCCCGCATGATCAGATCGGGGATGACGACGAAAGCCGCCAGACACGGAATCGCCATCAGCAATGTGAATTCGGCGGCGCGATTTTGGGCATGGGCCGCGCCGGCGTCATCGCCGGCCGCCAGCCGACGCGCCATTTCCGGCAGCACCACGGTGCCGGCGGCAATCCCGATGACGCCGATCGGCAATTGATTAAGCCGGTCGGCATAATATAGCGCCGACAGCGCGCCAGCGGGCAGAAAGCTGGCGATGATGGTGTCGGCGAACATCGCCAGTTGCACGCTGGCCGAGCCGAGCGTCGCCGGGCCCAGAGCGCGAAAGAACTGGCGGACGTCGGCATCGAGGCGCGGCCGACGCAGCCGGGCCAGTACGTCGGCACGGAAAGCGTCGCCACCGACCAGCAACGCTTGCAGCACGCCCGAGATCAGCACGCCCCAGGCGGCGGCATGGCCCGGCGTCGGGAAATAGACCGCCGTCAGCATCGCCGCGATCAGCGAGAAGTTCAGCAGGATCGGCGCGGCCGCCGCCGCCGCGAAGCGCTGCAGGGCATTGAGAATGCCGCCATAAAGCGTCACCAGCGTAATCAGCAGCAGGTAGGGAAAGGTGATGCGCGTATAGGACACCGCCAGCGCGTAACGCCCGGGATCCTTGGCAAAACCGGGCGCCAGCACATCGATGACCGCCGGTGTGAAGGCGAGCGCGACCGCCAGCAGCACGATCTGGCTCGCCAGCAGAATGGTGAAGATATGATCCGCGAATAGTCCGGCGCGCTCGGACCCACCCTGCTCGCGGATGCGGGCATAGGCCGGCACGAAGGCGGCATTGAAAGCGCCCTCGGCAAAAATCGCGCGAAAATGATTGGGCAGACGGAAGGCGACGAAAAAGGCATCGGCGATCGGCCCGGCGCCCAGAACCGCGGCCATGATGATGTCACGAACGAACCCGGTCATCCGCGACAACAGGGTAAAGCCGCCGACCGTGAGAATGCGCTTGATCATCGGCCCATCAATTCGCCAGAGGATTTTGTCGGTAAATAGACTTATCCGCCGCGCGACGGTAGTTTGAGGCGGTGTCGTCGAACTGCCTTTAGGACGATTCCCGACCCAAACATAGGGGTCCGCCCGTTAACCCTCAGCCGTTGCGAGCCTGGTGACCATGCCTTCGCCGATTGTCCCGATCTTGCTCGCCGGCGGCGCCGGCACCCGGCTGTGGCCGGTGTCGCGCGACGCCCTGCCCAAGCAATTCCTGCCGCTGGTCGGCGGACTGTCGACTTATCAGGAAACGCTCAAGCGGGTCGCCGACCCGATGTTCGGGCCGCCGCTGGTGATTACCGGACCGAATTTCCACTTTTTCGCCCGTCGTCAGGCCGAGGAAGTTGGCGTCGACGCCACCGTCGTCATCGAGCCGCTGCGCCGCGATTCCGCGCCGGCGATTGCCGCCGCCACCGCGATCGCGCTCGCCCGCGATCCGGACGCCGTGGTGCTGGCGCTGGCCGCCGACCACATCATCCTCGACGTCGAGGCCTTCCGCGCCACCTGTCTGGCCGGCCGCGCCGCCGCCGACGCCGGCAAGATCGTCACCTTCGGCATCCGGCCGACCGAACCGAAAACCAGCTACGGCTATATCCTGCCGGGCGAACCCGTGGGTGCCGGCGGCGTCAACGTCGTCAAGAGTTTCGTCGAAAAGCCGGATGCCGCCACCGCGGCGCGTTACGTGCTCGACGGCTACCTGTGGAACTCCGGCAACTTCCTGTTCCGCGCCGACGTGCTGCTGTCCGAACTCAAGCGGCTGGAGCCGGAGATGGCGGAAGCGATCGCCGCCTCGGTCGACGGCGCGAAAAGCGACCTCGGCTTCCTGCGGCTCGATCCGGCCGCCTTTGCCCGCGCGCCGCAAAAGTCGATCGACTACGCGGTGATGGAAAAGACCGACCGCGCCGCCGTCGTCGCCGGCGACTTCCGCTGGTCCGACATCGGCAGTTGGGACGCGCTGTTCGACATCACGCCGGCCAATGCCGACGGCAATGTGCTGCAAGGCCCGGTCGTCACCATGGATACGCAAGATTGCGTGGTGCATTCCGACGGCCGACTGACGACGCTGGTCGGCGTTCGCGATCTGGTGGTGGTATCGACCTCGGATGCGATGATGGTGGTGCCGCGCGCGCGCTCGCAGGAAGTCAAGGAACTGGTCGCCAAACTCAAGAGCGAGAAGCGGCCGGAAGCCACCGACCACAAACGCGGTCACCGTCCGTGGGGCTATTACGAATCGATCGACCTCGGCGAGCGTTTCCAGGTCAAACGCATCGTCGTCATTCCGGGCGGCGTCCTGTCATTGCAGAAACACCGCCACCGTTCCGAACACTGGATCGTGGTGCGCGGCACCGCCGAAGTCACCACCGGCACCGAGGTGCGCGACGTCCACGAGAACGAGTCGATCTATATCCCGATCGGCACCGTCCACCGGATGGCCAACCGCGGCAAGATTCCGCTCGAACTGATCGAAGTCCAGACCGGCAGCTATCTCGGCGAGGACGACATCGAGCGCATCGAAGACGTCTACAGCCGGACTTAAGCTATGCCGGGACCGCCGCCACGCGGCGCTCCCGGATCACGACTAGCCCTTCACCGCCCGGCGCACCGCCGCGATCACGCGATCCTGCGTCGCCGCGTCGAGATAGGGATGCATCGGCAGGCTGATGACCTCGGCCGCCAGTTTCTCGGCAACGGCCACCCCGCCCTTGCCGACCGGATACTGCTTGTAGGCGCGCTGCAGATGCAGCGGGATCGGATAATAGATCGCGGTCGGCACGCCTTCGGCTTTCAGCGCGGCGGCGAAGCCTTCGCGCGCGCCGGCCTTGAGGCGGATGGTGTATTGCGCCCAGACCGACACGTAACCTTCCGGCACCGTCGGCACCGTCACGACATCGGCCAGCGCCTGATTGTAACGGCTGGCAACCACATTGCGCGCCTCGATCTCGTCCGGGAAAATCTTCAGCTTCTCGCTCAGCACCGCGGCCTGAATGGTGTCGAGACGCGAGGCGATACCGATACGGACATTGTCGTAACGATCGCTGCCCTGACCGTGCATCCGGATCGAGCGCATCAGATCGGCGAGATCGCCATCGTCGGTCAGAACCGCACCGCCGTCGCCGTAGCAACCGAGCGGCTTGGCTGGGAAAAAGCTGGTCGCCGTCGCCTTGCCAAAAGTGCCGGTGCGGCGGCCGTTGATGCTCGCACCGAAGCCCTGCGCGGCGTCGTCAAGAATCAACAGGCCATGCGCGTCGGCCGCGGCCTTGATCGCCGCATGATCGGCGGCCAGACCGAACAGATCGACCGGGATCACTGCCTTCGGCGTCAGGCCCAGCGCCTTCGCCGTCTCGACGCCGCCGGCAATGCCCTTGGCGTCGAGGTTGAAGGTCGCGGCATCGACGTCGACGAAAATCGGCGTGGCGCCGACCAGCACCGCGACTTCCGCCGTCGCGCAGAAGGTGAACGACGGACACAGCACGGCATCGCCCGGCCCAATACCGAAGCCACGCAGGCCCAGCACCAACGCGTCGGTGCCGCTGGCGCAGCCCACCGCATGCTTGGCGCCGCCAAAGGCCGCGAGTTCGGCCTCGAAGGCTTTCACTTCGGGCCCGAGAATGAACTGACAGTGGTCGAGCACCCGACCGACCGCCGCATCAAGCGCCGGCCCGAGACGGCGGCGCTGCGCTTGCAGGTCGATAAAGGGGATCGGCGGAAGATCGGTATGAGCGTTCATGATGCGAGGATTCCCACGATGAAATTATTCGGCGGCGTGCGGACGCGAGCGGCGCGGCCGCTCAACCGGCGACGGCGCGCGGCGCCTTGTGCTTGGCCGGAGCGACCGCCGGCGGACGGTCGGTCAGACACTGGATCGCGATCTTCAGGCTGGTAACGCCCTGCTCGCCGGTCACCGGCGGGTGGGTGCCATTGCGCACCGCTTGCAGGAAGGCCAGCAATTCGGAGCGCAACGGTTCGGCGTAACCGACCGACAGATGGCGCATCGAATAGCTGCCATCGGGCTGGAAGCCGAAACACTCGGTCACCTGACGGGTCAGCAGGTCGCCCTGAACGTATTTGCCGCGCGTGGCGACCGTGACGTTGCGCGCCTTGAACGGCGTCAGCCAGTTGGTGTTGATATGCGCCAGCACGCCCGAAGCGGTGCGGAACTGCAAAAGGGCGATGTCCTCGCGCTCGGCGACCGCGCTCGACAGTTGCGGCTGCACTTCGACGATATCGCTATCGGTGAAATAACGGATCAGGTCGATGTCGTGAACCGCGAGGTCGATGACGATGCCGACATTGGACATGCGCGGCGGGAACGGACCGACGCGGGTAATCGCAATTGACAGGATATCTTCGTTGCGGATCGCTTCCTTGATCGCCTCGACCGCCGGATTGAAGCGCTCGACGTGACCGATCATCAAAGTGACGCCAGCGGCCTGCGCCGCCGCAATGATTTCGTCGCCTTCTTCTACCGTCGATGCGATCGGCTTTTCGACGAGGACATGAACACCACGCGCGATGCAGGCCAGCGCGACATCGCGATGCAGATGAGTCGGCGCCGCGATGGTGATCGCGTCGCATCCCATGTCGAGCAATTCCTCGACGGTACTCACGGCGGCGCAGCCCAGGGCGCGCGCGACATATTCGGTTTGTTTGGTGTCGGGATCGGCAACGCCAACCAGTTCGGCGCCGGGCAGACCGGCCAGAACGCGGGCATGATTGCTGCCCATGACGCCGACGCCGACAACGCCGACGCGAACCGGACGCTCGCCATCCGCCACAGGTGAATTCAAACTCGGAACGTGTGTCATCGCCTACCGATTTCCCCTGGTCCCGGTTCAAATAACCGAGCCCCGCCCTCCCCTAGCATGCCGCTCCGGGGCTTGGCGACCGCGTCCACAAAGGACACGCACACGTTTTGATTCAAAGCGTTACAAGCCAAACAATGGCTTTGAAACGGTCAGCGAGCGCCTTTGTCGGGCCTCGGCGACGTCACAGGACGAGCTTCGATCCGGCCGGCGCTACCGCCTATTCGGCAGCGCGCTTCGCTGACACGTCCAGTGTCAGACCGGCGGCCAGCGCGTCCTCGCGGAACGCCTTGACCGCGCCGAGCGACAATTCCGCGCCGGTGCTGGTACCGAGCGCCGGAAGCTTTTTCAGGATATCGGCCGGCGCGGTGATGATATGGCAACCCATCATATCGGCTTCGACGACGTTGAAGACTTCGCGAGTCGAAGCCCAGATGATTTCAATCGTCCTGGTCTTGCGCGCGCGCGCGACTGCATCCTGCACGATCGGACGATAGTCGATGCCATAATCGGCCAGACGCCCGGCAAAGACCGACACCACCGACGGCGCGCCGCCGTCGAGCGCATCCATCGCGTGGGCGACCTGCTCGGACGTGAAAATCGCCGTGAAGTTGATCTTGATGCCGTCACGCGACAACGTGCGAATGACGTCATACAGCGGTTCGGCGCGCGTCGTCGTCACCGGCAATTTGACATAAACGTTCGGACCCCAGGTCGTAATGACGCGGGCCTGCGCGATCATTTCCGGAATATCGTCGGAGAATACTTCGAACGAAATGTGGCGATCCGGCACCGCCTCGACCAGGTCGCGACCGAAGGCTTCGTAATTGCTGACGCCGGCCTTTTTCAGCAGCGACGGATTGGTCGTGAAACCGGCGATCCAGGGCTGCTTGGCCATCTCGACGATCTGCGCCTTGTCGGCGCCATCGGTGAAAAGCTTGACCTTCAAGGTGTCGAGCGTCGGAGCGGTCATGGTCGTCCTGCCTTTGTCGTCGGGTACCTGGCGCGGTCACACGCCAATCCAAATGAACAAGGCCGATCTCATACGCCGAGAGCGGCGGTCGATCAACGGACCCCGTCGGCCGCCAGCCTAAAGCCGATGATAAGCCTTATACCACGCGACAAATCGGGCGATGCCGTCGCCGATCGGCGTCGCCGGCTTGAAATCGACTTCACGCATCAGATCGTCGACGTCGGCATAGGTCGCCGGCACGTCGCCCGCCTGCATCGGCGCCAGTTCGCGGATCGCCGCCTTGCCGATGGCCTTTTCGAGCAGCGCCACGACATCGAGCAATTCGACCGGATTATTGTTGCCGATATTGTAGACCCGCCACGGCGCGCTGCTGGTGCCGGGATCGGGCCGATCCCCGGAGTAATCCGGATCGCCCGCCGGCGGCCGATCGGTCAACCGCACGATCGACTCGACGATATCGTCGATATAAGTGAAATCGCGCTGCATCTTGCCGTGATTGAACAGCTTGATCGGTTCGCCGGCCATGATCGCCTTGGCGAAGATCCACATCGCCATGTCCGGCCGGCCCCACGGTCCATAAACCGTGAAGAAGCGCAGACCGGTCGTCGGCAGTTTGAACAGATGGGCGTAGGAATGCGCCATCAGTTCGTTGGCCTTCTTGGTCGCGCCGTAGAGACTCAAGGGATGATCGACGTTCTCGTGAATCGAAAACGGCATATGGGTATTGCTGCCGTAGACCGAGGACGACGACGCATAGAGCAGATGGCCGCAGCCGTTATGCCGGCAGCCTTCCAGGATGTTGGTGAAGCCGACCAGGTTTGAATCGATATAGGCGTGCGGATCGATCAGCGAATAACGCACGCCCGCCTGCGCCGCCAGATGCACCACCTTGCCGAAACGATGCTCGGCGAACAGCGCCGCCATGCCGGCGCGGTCGGCGAGATCGAGCTTGACGAACTGGAAGCCGGGAAGTTTCGCAAGCTCGGCGAGCCGCGCATCCTTCAGCTTCGGGTCGTAATAGGCATTGAGGTTATCGATGCCGACGACGGGCCGCCCGGCCTCCAGCAGGCGGCGCGCGACGTGATAGCCGATGAAGCCGGCCGCCCCCGTCACAAGAATTGGTCCCGTCGACATCGTCACCGCTCCGAATCGCCGCGCGTAAAAAGGCTGTCGCCAATTATCATCATCGGCGCCGTTCAATGATCCCGTCTTTAGCCGTCATTCGGACGCCCCGGCAAGCTCCGGTGCGTTCGGTCGCCGCAACAACGTGTCATACAGGGCCACGGTTTGCTGGCCGATGCGCTCGCTGGAGAACTCCGCCACCGCCATCCGGCGACCGGCTTCCGCGAAGCGCCGGCGCAGGACCGGATCGCCGGCCAGAGTGGCGATGGCCTCGGCCAAGGCCGGCGCGTCATCCGGCGGCACCAGCAAGGCGTTGACGTCCTGGCGAGCAACCTCGCGACAGCCCGGCACATCGCTGGCGATCATCGCCCGGCCGCAAGCCGCGGCTTCCAGCAGGCTTTTCGGCAGCCCCTCGCGGCGTGACGGCAACACCGCGATATTGGCCTGACGCCAGACCGAGGCGATATCGCTGACGTGGCCGAGCAATTCGACGTTCGGCCTTTCGGCCCATGAGGCGACTTCATCGTCCGGGATCGAGGCCGGGTTGGCCGGGTCGGCCTGGCCGGCAATTTTCAGCCGCACCGGCGCGCCGCGCGCCGCCAGCAAATCATGGGCGACGATCAGCGTCCGCACGCCCTTGTCCTCGAGCAGACGACCCACAAAGGCGACGGTCACCTTGCCGTCCGGGCCGACCTCGGGTTCCGGCAACGGCGTCAGGACGTCGACATCGACCCCCGAACCCGGAATCAGGAAAACCCGGGCCGGATCGACGCCGGAGGCCAGCATCACGGCCTGGTCATCGCCATTCTGCACCAAAGCCGCGGCGTGACGGCCGCGCAGGATCCAGCGCAGCAGGCCTTTCAGGACCGGCCGGACCAGCCGGGCCTTGGCCGAGCGGGACGTGACGCTGGAACCGAGACCGGCAAACGCGTTGATCCGCGCGATCGGCAGACCGATGGCGGCCAGCGAGCCGATCACCGAAGGCTGCAAGGCGACGTGGTGGACGAGGTCCGGCGACAGCCGGCGATAAAGTGCCCGCACCTGACGCAGGATCGAGACCAGATCGCGCGGATTGAGGCTGCCGCGCCGCCAGGCCAGCGGATGCACGGTGAAACCGAGCGCCTCGATCCGGCGGCCACCGTCGCCGGTGACATGGGTCGCGACATGAACCCGATAGCCGGCCGCAAGCGCGGCCTTCGCCATCGGAATGCGATGCGACAGGAAATACCAGTCCTCGGTCACCAGATAGAGCAGAACGGGCCCGGCCCCTGCCGGTCGTGCGGAATTCACCGGTGGTTATCTCCTTCGCGCCGAAGCCTTGATCCAGACGCCCTTTGGCGGCGGCAAACAAGCGCAGGCAGGCTCTACCGCAAACGCCACCGACCGCCAACGCCCTCGCAAGCCCGACCGGCGGCAAACCGCGCCCGCCGGACGACGCCACGCACAGGAAACCTGCGCGGGCGGCATGTTCACGGCATCGCCTTTAGCCTATTGAGGCCGGCGACAAATCCGTTGCCGCCCGGACCAGCCGGTGGCAGAACCGCCCCAGCATGCCGGCTCCAACGATGATCGACACAATGATAAACACCGTCGTGGTGTGGCATCTGGCTTTCGCCAATGCCCTGCTGTTGATCGTCGCCACACTGGTGAGCGCCTGCCTGGTGGTGATGCTACGGCCAGTGCTGATCCGCCACGTCATGGCGCGGCCGAACCAGCGCTCGTCGCACAAGGTCGCCACCCCGCAAGGCGGCGGCATCGCGGTCATCGCCGCCGCCGTCGTGACGATCCTGTGCGCGTTGTGGATCGTGCCGGAAATCGCGCCGGTCACGCGCACGCTGCTGATCCTGATCGCCGTCACCGTCGGACTGGCGGTGGTCGGCGTCTCCGACGACATCAAGCCGCTCGACGCCGCGCCACGGCTGGTGCTGCAAGGCGTGGCGATCGCGGTGGTCATCGCGATCCTGCCGGACGGCCTGCGGGTGCTGCCGGCGCTGCCGTGGTGGCTGGAGCGGGCGCTGATGCTGATCGCCGGGATCTGGCTGGTCAATCTCGTCAATTTCATGGATGGCATCGACTGGATGACCGTGGTCGAAGTCGTGCCGGTCACGCTCGGTCTGCTGGTGGCGGCCGCGCTTGGCGCGTTGCCACCGGAGGGCTCGGTGGTCGCGGTCGCGCTCGGCGGCGCCATGCTGGGCTTTGCGCCGTTCAACCGGCCGGTCGCCAGCATTTTCCTCGGCGACGTCGGCAGCCTGCCGATCGGCCTGCTGCTGTTTTGGCTGCTGCTGCTGTTGGCCAATTCCGGCCACCTTGCCGCCGCGCTGCTTCTTCCGCTGTACTATTTGGCCGACGCCACCGTTACTTTAATTCGCCGACTGATCGCCGGCGAAGCAATCACGCAAGCGCATCGCCGGCATTTCTATCAACGCGCGCTCGATGGCGGTCTTTCGGTAAAGCGCATCATCGCCAGAATTTTCTGCCTCAACCTGGCCTTGATCGTACTGGCCGCCATCAGCCTGTTGGCCGCATCGACATTAATCGATGTGTTGGCGCTTGCGGCCGGCTGCGGTCTGGTCGGCGTGCTGCTTTATCGCTTCGAAGCCAGGACCTGATCGAGCGCGGCGATTACCTGACGCGCCGGCAGATCGTCGAGACACTGGCTGTAGCTTTCCAGACGGCGCTCGCAACCTTCCAACTGACAGGGCGTGCAGGGATAGGCATTCTGCACCAGCCAGACATTGCCACGTTCCTGGATTTTACCGGTCGCGGCCCACATCCGGTCCAGGCCATCGGCCGGCCAGGGTCCCCAGAGCCGTGGATCGGTCGGTCCGAACAACGCCACCGTCGCGCAGCCCGAGGCTGCGGCCAGATGCGTCACCGAGGTGTCGGGACCGACAAAAACTTCGGCTTTGGCCAGCAAACCGGTGAGTTGGCTCCAATCGAGCGTGCCGTCGAGCCGTGTCACCGGCACGCCGCTGCCCGCCCATATCCGGTCCAGATAAGCGCGCTCCTCAGCCGCCGGTCCACCGGTGGCGACGACCGTCAGTCCGCGCGACAGGATGGCTTCGGCCAAATTGCGCCAGCCGGCGATATTCCATTGCTTGTAGCGAAACATCGGCGCGGCATGGATGACGGCATAGCGCCCCTCGGGCGTTACAAGCCGGTCCGGCACGCGCGGCGTCGTCACCCGGGGCACGCGAGCGATACCGAGCGCATCGACGAGCCGCAGCATCTCCTCAACGCGATGAACGCCCGGCTGATAATTCACGCTGCGCGCCAACAGCGCACGCTTGATGCGCCCACTGAAGCGCGCTTCGACCGGCGCAACCGCGCGGCGGCCGGCAATCAATGCAAAGAAGGTCGGACGGTCGCCAGACTGGGTCGAGACCGCAAGGTCGTAGCGACGCCAAAGTCGCCACACCAGTTTCAAACTCTGCATCGCCGTACGACGCGCCGGCATCGTCACAATGTTATCGATGTCCGGATTGCCCTGCACGATGCCGGCGGTATCGGCAAAGACCAGCACGTCGATGGTGGCGTCCGGGAATGCGCGGCGCAGGCTGGCGGTCACCGGCGTCGTCAGCAAAACGTCACCCAGCCGCCGCAACGCGATCACCAGGATACGCGGTCGCAACGGCAGTTCGATACGACCGGCGCGATCCGCCGTGGAAATGGAGACCGGTGTATCCTTGTCGGCGACCGGCGCACCCGGCTCCACCGATACCCGCGATACCGGCCCCAAGGTCGACATGCCGCGCCGGGCACGCACGACCTCGCTCGCCAGAAGCTGCGCCAGCTTGCGTTCGTTTTCCGGCAGCGCCGAACGGTCGGCCTCGGCATGCCATAAATGGATGACGCCGGTCGCGAAGGTCCCGTCCCTGCGGGTCACGCCGGCATGCAGCAACCGAACGATGATGTCGGAATCTTCCTTGCCCCAGCCGCTATATTCAGCGTCAAAGCCATCCACGGTGATCAGGTCGCGCCGCCAAACCGCCATGTTGCAGGACCGCGCACCGCGCCAGGCTCTAGCGCGCAAACCGCGTAACGGCCCGAGCGGCAGGCTCAGCAACGCCGCCAGCCGGTTCACGCCGCCGCGCCAACGTTCGGCCAGCCAGCGTTTCCAACCCCATTGTTCCGGCAACAAGTCATCGTTCAAGACTTTCGCCGACAGATCGCGCGACAGCAGAATCCGGTTACCGGTGACGAACTTGCCCGGCCGCGACAGCCTGCGATGGCTGGCGATAAAATCCGGCCGCACGATGCAATCGCCGTCGAGAAAGATGACATAATCGCCGCGCGCCGCCAGGACGGCCAGATTGCGGACCTCGCCAGCGCGAAAACCGCGATCCTCGTGCCAGACATGCTCAAGCCGATAATCCAGCGTCGGCTTTGCGGCTCCGATCAATGCCGCGGTCGCGGGCCCCGAACCGTCATCGGCGACAATGACCTCGAAATTCTTGTCGGTCTGGGCCGCCAGCGACCGCAGGACGGCAGCCAGCGCGCTCTCCCAATTATAGGTCGTAACGATGACGGAGATCAGGTCGGCCACGCGAAGTCCCGAAAGGCTAAGGATCGGCAGGCAGGCTTTAGCCGAAAGCCCTGCTTCGGACAAATCGGCGCACCGTGCGCCCGCCGACGCGGACCCATCGGCGAACAAGGCGCCACGGTCGGCTTTTTGCGCGCCCCGGAGCAGGCCGCGATTTTGCCATTGCCCCGTGCCGCGCCAACTGGCAACCATCGGCCAAAGGTGACAGCATGGCCAAAATTTCCGCTTATATTCTGACCTACAACGAAGCCGAGAAGATCGAGGCGGCGGTCCAGACCGTCCTCTGGGCCGACGAGGTCGTCGTGATCGACTCCTTCAGCGTCGATCGCACCGCCGAAATCGCCACGTCGCTCGGCGCACGCGTGGTCGAAGTGCCGTTTCACGGCTTCGGCGACCTGCGCAACCGCGCCCTCGAGGCCTGTCAATACGACTGGATTTTCAGTCTCGATGCGGACGAACGCTGCACCGAGGAAGTGCGCGATGAAATTCTGGCGCTGATCGCCGGCACACCGGCCCATGATGTCTATCGGGTGCCACGCCGCAGCTACATGATGGGCCGCTGGATCAAGGGCTCGGGCTGGTATCCTAACTTCCGTCAGCCGCAACTCTTCCGCAAAGGCGCAATGCGCTACACCCTCGAACCGGTCCATGAAGGCTTCGAGAACCTGAGCGGCAAGCCGCTTGGCACGCTCAAGAATGCGGTCTGGCAATTCCCGTTCCGCAATCTCGAGGAAGTCATCAAGAAGATGAACCGCTATTCCTCGCTCGGCGTACCCAAGCTCGCGAACAAGAAAGTCTCGATGGTCGGTGCGCTCGGCCACGGCTTCTGGTCGTTCTTCAAGCATTACGTCTTGAAGCGCGGTTTCCTTGACGGCTGGGCCGGGTTCGTCATCGCCTTCGGCAATTTCGAAGGCACGTTCTACCGCTATGCCAAGCGTTACGAGGAAGTTCAGCACTGGCAGCCGCCCGCCGGCAAACCGATCCGTCGCGAAACGCCGCCGCCGTCAGTCTGACCGGCGGTTATTTCCCGCGCAGCCGGCGCGAGACATTGCGCAGCCAGCGGAATGGCAACGCCAAATAATATTTGCGGAAGATTTCCCACCAATCGCCGCCTTGAACGCGAACGGCGGAATCCGCCGGCACGTACCAGCCGTTATTCTCATAACGGCGGACGATACGATAACCCGCCGCCTTCAGATAACGATGCTTTGACAGATCGGCGACGTGGTCTTCCATCAGAATAAGCCCCGGCCGCCAGCGCGCGATATCGAACCCGCGCAGCACCTCGATCTCGTGGCCCTCGACGTCGATCGACAGAAAGTCGAACCGTTCCGGCGCCCGCACCTCGGCAAGCACGCTGTCGAGAGTGCGGATCGGCACGTCGATAACCGCTTCCGGCACCGCGCCCGGCGCCATGCCCGAACGATCGAGAGACGACAAAGGCCCCGCGACATGCAGCGGCAAGGTGCCGCCTTCATGCTCCGGTCCGGAACAGGCCACCGCGAAAACCGTCGCGCTGCGCTGCGCGCGCAGTTCACGCGCCAGATCGGGCTGCGGCTCGATCAACAAGCCATTCCAGCCGGCCTGTTCGAGGTGCCAGGTCTGCGACCGAACCCGCGGTTCGTTGGCGCCGACCTCGACAAAGTAGCCTTTGCGGTCGCCAAAAAACGCGGCAACCAACTGCATCTCAGGATCGAGATCAATGCGGTTCAAGGGAACGCCTCTTGTTTCCGTCCGGGGCCTAGCGCGGTTTGTGAGCGCGCGAGCGCTCGACCATCGATGTCGTGGATTGTCCAGGCACCAGATCGACCAGCACCACGGTGCCGCCCAGCGCCTCGACGATGTCATGGCCGACGACATCCTCGCGCTTGTAGTCGCTGCCTTTGACAAGGATCGTCGGCTTGACCCGCGCGATCAGATTTTTCGGCGTATCTTCTTCAAAGATCACGACCAGATCGACCGCCTCGAGCGCGGCCAGCACTTCGGCGCGCGATTGCGCGTTCTGCACCGGGCGGCCTTCACCCTTCAGACGCGTCACCGAAGCGTCGCTATTCAGGCCGAGCACGAGCCGGTCGCAAGCCGCGCGCGCCGCCGCCAGCAACTTGACGTGACCGGGGTGCAGCAGATCGAAACAGCCATTGGTAAAGCCGATACGCAAGCCTTGATTGCGCCATCCGTCGAGATGCTCGTCCAGCAGCGCCCAATCGAAGACAATCTTCTCCTCCGCCGCGAGCGACGCGGCCGGCAGGATGCTCGATCGCAACTCGGCAACCGTCAGCGTCGCGGTGCCGCGCTTTCCCACGACGACGGCAGCGGCGGCGTTCGCGGCGCGCATCGCACTCTCGAAATCGGCATTCATCGCCAGCATGGCGGACAAGACCGCCACCACGGTATCGCCGGCGCCTGACACATCACGCACCCGCACCGGATAGGCGGCAACATGAATCGGCGCGCCATCGCCGACCAATGTCATGCCGTCCTCGCTGCGGGTGACCAGCACAGCCTTGGTGCCGAGCGCTTTCGCGAGTCCGGTCGCGGCGGCGGCGACTTCGTCATCGCTGCGCGCGACCGTGCCGGTCGCATCGGCCAGTTCCTGCCGGTTCGGTGTGATCAGGGTCGCGCCGCGATAAATGCTGTAGTCGCGCCCCTTCGGGTCGACGATGACCGGCTTGCCGAGATCATTGGCACCATCGATGACCGCGCGGATGACGCGCGGCGTCAGCGCGCCCTTGGCGTAGTCGGACAAGACCACGGCCCCGGCGCGCGGCATCGCGGCCAACGCCTGCGCGATCAATTCGTCTTCGGCGGCGGCATTGATCGCACCGGTGCTTTCCCAGTCGGCGCGCAGCAGATGCGACGAATGATGCTCCGACACGAAACGGACCTTGCGCGTGGTCTGGCGCGAAGGATCGATCACCAGTTCGAACTCGATCAGTGGATAGGCCGTCAACGCCTTGGTCAGTGCGGCGCCCGCGTCGTCGTCGCCGACCACGCCGACGAAAATGCAGCGCGCGCCCAGCGAGACCAGATTGCGGGCGACGTTGCCGGCGCCGCCGACCATGACTTCGGTGCGACGAACCGCGATCACCGGGGTCGGCGCTTCCGGCGAGATCCGGGTGACGTCACCGTAAACGAATTCATCGAGCATCAGGTCGCCGATGCAAAGCACCGTCTGATTGCCGAGATCGCCGAGATGTCTGTCAAAGTCGAACATGATTATTTATATCGGTCCGCCTGATCGAGATAGCCGGTGACGTATTGGCCAACGGCCTTTTCCAGCGGCGTGAAGCCGCCGTTATAGCCGGCCTTGCGCAGGTTCTCGATGCTGCTTTGCGTGAAATATTGATACTGGTCGCGGATCGATTCCGGCATATCGACATATTCGATGTTCGGCGGCCGGCCCATCGCCTTGAACATCGCGGTGATCATGTCGCGAAAGCTCTCGGCCTGACCGGTGCCCACGTTGAAGATGCCGTTGGCCGTCGGCGTATCCATCAGCCAGCGCAGCACGGCAACGACATCATCGACATAGATGAAATCGCGGCGTTGATCGCCGTCGGCGATACCGTCGCGATGCGACTTGAACAGTTTCACCGGTTCGCCGGCCTTGGCGGGCGCGAAGACCTTGGCGAGTACGCTCGCCATATGGCCCTTATGATATTCATTCGGGCCGTAGACGTTGAAAAACTTCATGCCGACCCAGCGCGGCGGCAGCTTCTGCTTTTTCTGGACCCGGTCGATCAGCGCGAGATCGAACAGGTGCTTGCTCCAGCCGTAGAGATTCATCGGCCGAAGCTGCTTCAGCGCCGGCAGCGACCAATCGTCGACGAAATTAGTGACGCGGTCGCCATAGGTCGCGGCCGACGAAGCGTAAAAGAACGGCGTGCCGGTTTCGGTGCACCAGTCGAGCAGCCGCAGCGACAGCCGGAAATTGTTCTCCATCACCATGTCGCCGTCCGACGCCGTGGTGTCGGAAATCGCGCCCATGTGAATGACGGCATCCAGCTTGCGGCCTTCCAGCCATTTGGCGAGGTCGGGCGGCGGCACAACGTCGGCCAACTGGCGCTTGGCGAGGTTGCGCCACTTGGCGCCTTCGCCGGCGCCCAGCCAGTCATTGACCACGACATCGCTGTGACCGGCCTCGTTCAGGCTGGCGACAATGTTCGACCCGATAAAGCCGGCCCCGCCGGTGACTAAAAACATCCCTGCCCCGCTCCGGCACCAGAATTGCGCCATCCTTTGCCCCAGACCGGCGGCGGGCGCAATTGTCCGCTCCGGCGCGCCGGCAAATCACGCCGGAAACCGACCAAATTTGCGGCTGGACGGCTTGGCGGTCACGGGTTAACCGCTGTCAGCGCAGCCGAAACAGGCGTCGCTTTAAAGCCGAACCAGTTCGGGGCGGCGAAGCCGTCAGAATAGAATGAATTTGAATTCAGATAATACCGACCGCCCGGTCCTGATCGTGCCGTTTGTCTGGATCGGCGACTTCGTCCGCTGCCATTCGGTGGTCCGATTGTTGCGGGCTCAAGCGCCCGATCGTCCCATCGACATGGTATCGAGCACGCTTTGCGCACCGATCGCGGACTACATGCCGGGCGTCCGAAAGGTGATCGTCAGCGACCAGCCGCGCAAACGGCTCGGTCTTGCCGTCCAGCGCGACCTGGCGAAGCGGCTGCGCCAGAACGGCTACGGCCAGGCCATCGTGATGTCGCGCAAGTGGAAGGCCGCGCTGGCGCCCCTGCTGGCCGGCATCCCGGTCCGGACCGGTTTTGCCGGCGAAGCCCGCTTCGGCCTGATCAATGACATGCGCTGGGGCGAGCGCGACCTCGCCCGGATGATCGACCAGATGGGCGCTCTGGCGCTGCCGAAAGGGGCCCCGGTGCCGGCGGAATGGCCGCTGCCCGAATTGCGGGTGCCGGACAACGAACTGGCCCGGTGGCGGGAATTGCGCGGCCTCGAACGCGAAACCCGGCCGATCGTCACGCTATCGCCTGGCGCGGTCGGGGCCGGCAAGGCCTGGCCGCCGGGCCATTACGCCGAATTGGCGGCTGCCCTGGCGAAAAGCGGGGTCGCGGTCTGGGTGCTCGGCGGTCCGAGCGAAACCGTCATCGCCCGGCAAATCGCCGAGGCCGGCGGCCCGGCTGTCCGCGACCTGACCGGTACCGACCTGCGCAACGCCATTCTGGCGCTGGCGGCGGCCAATGCCTCGGTGACCAACGATTCCGGCCTGATGCACGTCTCAGCCGCGATCGGAACGCCGACAATCGCGATTTTCGGGCCAACCAGCCCCTGGCACTGGAAACCGCTCAACCCGGTCTCCGCCATCCTGGAACCGGACAGCGACCAGGAAGCCCGAATGCGCGCCCGCACCGAGGGCAACGACGCCGTCCGCCACCGCAGTACCGCCGGCGTGGCGGTCGAAACCGTGCTGTCGGCGGTCCGCGCCGAACTTAACCGGGGACGCTGAGCGGTAATCCGGGTGGCCAGCCTGACGACCCCCCGGTTTCCTGCTATCTAACCGGCACCGATCCAAGGATGGTACGACACATGGCAAAATCCGTGGCCAAAGCGCAGGCAGCCGACATGAGAAGCGAACAGGCCCAGGCCGCGATCGATTGCGCGCTTCGCACCCTCGAAGCCGAAGGCTCCGGCATCGATGCCCTGGCCGCTTCGCTGCGCGATGGCCTCGGTAACGCCTTTGCCGCTGCGGTCGAGCTGATCCGCGCCGCCCCGGGCCGCGTCATCGTCACTGGCATGGGCAAATCCGGTCACGTCGGCCACAAGATCGCCTCGACCATGGCCTCGACCGGCACGCCGGCCATGTTCGTGCATCCCGCCGAAGCCAGCCATGGCGACCTCGGCATGATCGCCAAAGGCGATGTGATCCTCGCCCTGTCATGGTCGGGCGAAACCGCCGAACTGAAAAATCTCACCGACTACTCGCGCCGATTCCGCATCGGCCTGATCGCGATGACCGCCAATGCCGCGTCCACGCTCGGCACCACCGCCGACGTGGTCCTGACGCTGCCGCAGGCACGCGAGGCCTGCCCGCACAATCTGGCGCCGACGACCTCCTCGCTGATGCAGCTGGCGCTCGGCGACGCGCTGGCGATCGCGCTGCTGGAGAGCCACGGTTTCACCGCGCTCGACTTCGGGATGCTGCATCCCGGCGGCAAGCTCGGCGCGCTGCTCAAGACCGTCAGCGACTTCATGCATAGTGGCGAGGCCGTGCCGCTGGCGCCGCTCGGCACCGCGATGTCGGACGCCATTCTGCAGATGTCGGCCAAGGGATTCGGCTGCGTCGGCATCACCGACGGGCCCGGAAAACTGGTCGGCATCATCACCGACGGCGATTTGCGCCGCCATATGCGTAACGATCTTCTCAACGCCCGCGTCGAGGAAGTCATGACCAAGGCGCCCAAGACCGTGCGCCCCGATCAGTTGATCAGCGAGACGCTCGACCTGCTTAACGCCATGAAAGTGACGGCGCTGTTTGCTGTCGAGGACGGCAAGCCGGTCGGCATCATCCACGTCCACGACCTGCTGCGCGCCGGGGCGGCCTGACGCCGACGGCACCGCCGACTACGACGACGGGCTCAGCACCCGCTCGATCCGCTTGTCCGGCACCAGCCACATCAGCGCGACGAAAACGTAGATCGCCTGCGCGATCCACTGTTCAACGAATGCCAGCGGAATCGCCGCGGCATAAAACACGACCGACAGCTTGCCTTTGCGGTCCTTGCCCACCGCCTGAGCCAGCAACGAGCCGGCGCCCTCCTCGCGAATGATCGCCGCGGACAATATCCAGTAGGCGATCGCCGCCATCATCAATACGCCGCCATAAAGGCCAGTGGGCAGGGCCGCGAAATGATTTTCGCCCATCCAGGCGGTGGCAAAGGGAAATAGCGACAGCCAGAACAGCAGATGCAGGTTGGCCCAGAGCACGCCACCGGTCACGCGCTTGACCGCATGCAGCATGTGATGATGGTTGTTCCAGTAAATGCCGACATACATGAAGCTCAGCACGTAGCTGGAAAACACCGGCAGCAAAGGCTGCAGATCGCTCAAACTGTCGCCATGCGGCACTTTCAGTTCGAGCACCATGATGGTGATGATGATGGCCAGCACGCCATCGCTGAAAGCCTCAAGTCGGGTTTTCGGCATTCGCCCCTGCCAATTCGTGAAACAACCGTCGAACGCAAGAATGGGCTAATGCAGAATGCGCTGCAACGCCTCGTAGACTTCATCCGTCGCCGGCGACTGCCCCGGCGCACCGAGCGTCATCAGCGGGCCGCTGCCGACCGGTCCGGTCAAATGCGGCTTGCTACCGGCAAAGATCGCCACCGACGGCACACCGAGCGCCGCCGCCAGATGCAGCAGACCGGTATCGACGCCGACCACGCATTTCGCTCCCGCGATCAGTCGGGCGACCAGGTCAAGCGGTGCGCGCGCCGGCACCCGGGCACCACGAACCGAGGCCGCGATCGTTTCACTGCGCGCCTGTTCCTTCTGCGTGCCCCAGGGCAGCACAATCTGGAGCCCCTGCCGCGTCAGGGCCTGGCCCAGCGCGATCCAATGCGCCACCGGCCACTCCTTCTGCGCCTGCGCGGTGGCGTGCAGCAGCACCGCATAAGGAGCCTCCGCGCTTTGAAACCTGGCACGGTCCAAACCGAAATCCGGCTCGCCCTGCGGTTCATAGCCAAGCGCGAGCCCGGTCAGAATGCGGTTGCGGGTCACCGCATGCAGCTCGCGACTGACGCGGTGCCGCACATCGTAGAACAGGCTGGCGAGTGGCTCTCGGATGCTGGCGCGGTCGTAGCCATGGCGAGACCCATTCGTGAACCGCGTCATGATACCAGTGCGCAGCAATCCTTGCGTATCGATCACCGTGTCGTAGCGACGACCCCGGATCATCCGTAACGCCGCGCGGATCTCCGACCAGGTCGCGGCTGCCGTCAGCGATTTGCGCCAGCGCCGCCAGGCGACGGGCACGACATCACCAACGGCCGGATGAAGAGACGCCAACGGCGCGAAGGCCTCCTCGACCAGCCATGCAATACGCGCGGCCGGAAAGGCGCGGCGCGCATCGGTTACCGCCGGCATGTGATGAATCACGTCGCCCAGCGAAGAGGTCTTGATGAAAAGGATGTCGGTCATGATGGAACTGAGTCGAAACGGGAACCTGGCAAAGCCGTATACCGGTCATTAACTTTGACCGCCATAACCATGACCGTTCGCCTGCCACCCTAACACCTCTTTCCAAGGTCGCCAGGTACAAGGCATAGTAGTCACTTGGGGGGCAACGATGACGATTCTGGTCACGGGCGGCGCCGGCTACATCGGCAGCCACATGGTGCACGAACTGGTCGATGCCGGAGAGCCCGTGGTCGTGCTCGACAATCTGTCGACCGGATTCCGCTTCCTGTTACCGGCCTCGGTTCCCTTCATCTCGGGTTCGACCGGCGACCGCGAACTGGTCGGCAAGATCATCGCCCAACACGGCGTCACCGCCATCATCCATTTCGCCGCCTCGATCGTGGTGCCGGATTCGCTGCGCGATCCGCTCGACTACTATCGCAACAACACGATGAACACCTGCGCCTTGATCGATACGGCCATTCAGGGCGGCGTCGGCCAATTCATCTTCTCGTCGACCGCCGCGGTCTACGGCAACGTCAAGGAAAGCCCGATTCCCGAAGACGCGCCGACCGCGCCGATCTCGCCATACGGCACTTCGAAATTGATGTCGGAGATCATGCTGCACGATGCCGGCCGCGCCCACGGTCTGCGTTTCGTCGTTCTGCGCTATTTCAACGTCGCCGGCGCCGATCCGCGCGGCCGCACCGGCCAGTCCGGCCCGGTCGCGACCCATCTCATCAAGATCGCCTGCGAAGCCGCCATCGGCAAACGGCCGAAGATGGACGTCTACGGCACCGATTACCCGACCCCGGACGGCACCTGCATTCGCGACTACGTCCACGTCAGTGACCTGGCGCGCGCGCATTCCGCCGCGCTCGGCCATCTGCGACGCGGCGGCGCCAGCGCCACCTTCAACTGCGGCTACGGCCGCGGTCATTCGGTCTTCGAAGTCATCGACGCGGTCCGGCGGGTCAGCGGCCGCGATTTTCCGGTCGAGATCGCCGGCCGCCGCCCGGGCGATCCGCCCGAACTGGTCGCCAATGTCGACCGCATCCGCAAGGGGTTGGCCTGGCATCCGCAATTCCAGGACATCGACACCATCGCCGCGCACGCGCTGGCGTGGGAAAAGCGCCTGCTGGGCAAACGCAGCGGCGGCGCCGGCTAAGCCGGCCAAAGGCTGTCCGCGCTCGAATTTCCCTGTTTTCGGCGGGATTTGTCATCGATTTGTCGCGGCTTTGGGCTTGAAAGCGGCCGGCCCGGGGTTCCCTTGGGCCCCCGACCGGTTGCGCTTGACGCGCCATATTCAATGCCCGACAGAAGGCGGATGAACGGACCCGCATTGCCAAATTCCGACGAACAACGCTACGGCGCCTGGCCCCTGATCAGGCGGCTGATCACCGAACAAGGCCTGACGCACTGGCGCACCTACGCTTTTGCCTTCGCGCTGATGGCAATTTCGGCCGGCTGCACGGCGCTGAGCGCCTATCTGATCGGCGACGTCATCAACCAGGCCTATGTCTACAAGAACATGGCCGGTATCGTCACACTCGGCATCATCACGGTGCTGCTGTTCACGACAAAAGGCATTGCGACTTACGGCCACACGGTGCTGTTGCAGAAAATCGGCAACCGCATCGTGGCCGACAATCAGCGTTCGGTTTTCAACAAGCTGCTGAGCGAAGGCCTGAGCTTTTTTACCGACCGTCATTCGACCGAATTCATCGCCCGCCTGACCACCGGCGCCACCGCCTGCACGCAGGTCATCAACCTGCTGGTGACGTCGATCGGCCGCGATTTCCTGTCGCTGATCGGCCTGCTCACGGTCATGATCGTGCAGGACCCGCTGATGTCGTTTTTCAGCTTCGTGGTCGCGCCACCGGCGTTTCTGGTGCTGCGCAAGCTGATCCGCCGTGTTTACAAGATCGGACGCAGCCAGTTCCAGGGCGGCACCCGCATCATCGAGACCTTGCAGGAAACGCTTCAGGGCATCCGCATCGTCAAAGCCTTCACGCTGGAAGACACGATGCGGGCGCGGTTCGACGCCAATGTCGCGGCCGTCGAACACGAGGCCAACAAGATGGCGCGCGTCTCGGCCCGCGCCAGCCCGCTGATGGAAACGCTCGGCGGCTGCGCGATCGCCATCGCACTGGTGTATGGCGGCTATCGTGTGCTCGAAACCGGCGCCACGCCCGGCCAGTTCTTCTCGTTTATCACCGCCTTCCTGCTCGCCTACGAGCCGGCCAAGCGACTGGCGCGGCTCAACATCGAACTCAACGGCGCGCTGGTTGGCGTGCGCGTCCTGTTCGAGGTCATCGACAGCCCGGCGAGCGAGCCCGTCGATGCCGGCAAGCCCGATCTGAAAATCGAGTCGCGCCGGCTCGAGTTCAAGGACGTGCATTTCGCCTATCGCGACGAAGAGCGGGTGTTGCGCGGCATGTCCTTCGTCGCCGAACCCGGCAAGCTGACCGCGCTGGTCGGCCCGTCGGGCGGCGGCAAGTCGACGGTGTTCAATCTGCTGCTGCGGTTCTACGACGGCGAACAAGGCAGCATTCTGGTCGACGGCCAGGACATCCGGCAGGTTTCGCGCCGGTCGTTGCGCCAGCACATCGCCTATGTCGGGCAGGACGTGTTTCTGTTCCGCGACACCATCCGCGAGAACATCGCCTTCGGCCGGCCCGGCGCCAGCCAGGATGAAATCGTCGCCGCCGCCAAAGGCGCTTACGCCCACGACTTCATCATGTCGTTCCCGCTCGGCTACGATACGCCGGTCGGCGAGCACGGCCTGAAATTGTCCGGCGGCCAGCGTCAGCGGATCGCAATCGCTCGCGCCCTGATCAAGGATGCGCCGATCATCCTGCTCGACGAGGCCACCGCGGCGCTCGATTCGGAAAGCGAATTGCAGGTCCGCGAGGCGATGGACCGGCTCTGCGAGGGCCGCACCACGCTGGCGATCGCGCACCGGCTGCATACGGTTTCGCACGCCGACTGCATCTACGTCATCGAGGGCGGCCACACCGTCGAATCCGGCCGGCACGACGACCTGCTGCGCCGCAACGGCCGTTATGCCTCGTTCTACCAGCTTCAGCTCAAGCAGCAGGACGCAACGGGATCGGGAGCGGCCGAACCGGGCTCCGAACCGACCGCCGTTTCGGAAATCGCCTGACGCCGGAGTGGGTGACAGCGCCAGCCCGGTCGGCCCCCATCGGCCGGCCGGCGGGCGCCTCCGAGGGGTTCTTTTACGCCTTGTTCGAAGGCGGATAATGCGATACCCGAGGGCCACTCAAGCCCGTCGAATAACCCTTTTTCACCATCCAGAAGGCCAAATCCATGAGCGCGGACTACGTCATTCCTGCGCCGCCGCAGCCCGTCATCGCGGTTGCCGGCACCACCAAGACCTACCCGGTTCGCCGCATCTGGTGCGTCGGACGCAATTACATCGAGCACATCCGCGAGATGGGCCAGGACGAGCGCCTGCCGCCGTTCTATTTCGCCAAGGCGGCCGACATGATCGTGGCGGACGGCGGCACCGTGCCCTACCCGTCGCTGACCAAGGACATGCACCACGAGGTCGAACTGGTCGTCGTGCTCAAGTCGGGCGGCCGTAACATCCCGGTCGACAAGGCCAATGACTGCATCTACGGCTACGCCGTCGGCATCGACCTGACCCGGCGCGACCTGCAGATCGCTTCGCGCGACCTGAAGCGGCCGTGGGAAGTCGGCAAGTCCTTCGATCATTCCGCCCCGTGCGGCGCGATCAAGCCCGCCAGCGAAATCGGTCACCCGACCTCGGCCAAGATCACGCTCAAGTGCAACGGCGAGATGCGCCAGGACGGCGACATCAATCAGCTGATCTGGAACGTGCCTGAGATCATCGCCGACCTGTCGAAGATGGTCGAACTGGCCGCTGGCGACATCATCATGACCGGCACGCCGGCGGGCGTCGCCGCTTGCGTCCCGGGCGACAAGCTTGAATGCGCCGTCGAAGGCGTCGGCACCTGCACCGTGACCATCGGGCCGGCGCTGACCTAAGCGACCGCGCCGATCGTTGCTCGGTATCGGACTACTTTATTCGTGGTCCCTTAAGACTAAATAGACGGCCGGCGGATGGAACCGCCGGCCGTTTTGCGTTGTTTAACTGTTTAATAACGGCGGAAACGCAAAGTAGACGCTACTGCACAAGACCGGGGCTCGATGCTTGCGACCTAAGCCAGCGCAAAGGACCAACACCGATGGGACAAGCCCTCAACGCCAACTGGTACCCGTTTCCGACCGTCACTGAAGCCGCGCAGATGGCCGACAGTGTGTTGCGGTATTCGCCCGCGACCGACGCCGAGGCACTGAAGCTGTTGCGCGCCAGTTTTCCGAATTGCCCGTTGAGCCTGCGCGTGGCGGCGCTCGACCTGCTGATGCGCCGCAAGACACGCAATCCGAGCCGCGGCTACATTCCGAGATAGGCCTGACGCACACGGTCGTCGCCGAGCAAGGCCTCGCCGCTGCCCGACAGCGTGATGCGACCGTTTTCCAGCACGTAAGCCTGGCTCGCCAGTTTGAGCGAGACCGCGACGTTCTGCTCGACCAGCACACAGGTCAAACCGTCGCGATTGAGATCGCGCACCGTCTGCAGCACCTGCTGCACCACCGTCGGCGCCAGACCGAGCGAAGGCTCGTCGAACATCACCAGTTCCGGCGCGCCCATCAGGCAGCGGCCAATGGCCAGCATCTGCTGTTCGCCGCCCGATAGCGTGCCGGCCGCCTGCGCGCGGCGTTCGGCCAGCCGCGGAAACATCGTGTAGACCTTGTCGAGGTTGCGATCGCGCAAACCCCTCGCCCGCGGCAGCATCGCGCCCATCGCCAAATTTTCGGCAATCGACAGCGACGGGAAAACCTGCCGGCCCTCGGCGACCTGACCGATCCCGAGATCGCACACCTTATGGCTCGGCGCGCCGCCGATATCGACGCCGCGATAGAGAATGCGGCCGCGCGCCGGCTTGTGCATACCGGCAATGGTGCGGATCAACGAGGTCTTGCCGGCGCCATTGGCGCCGACGATCGCGACGATCGCGCCCTCGGCGATCTCGAGCGAGACGCCGTCGAGCGCCTGGGCATCGCCATGGAATACGTCGAGACTTTCGATTTTGAGCATCAGGAGACGGCCTCCGCCCCGAGATAGGAGTGGATGACGGCCGGGTCCCGCACAACCTCTTCCGGGACGCCTTGCGCGATCGCCGCGCCGTGATGCAACACAAGGATCGAGCCGGCCAGCGCCATCACCGCGCGCATGACGTGCTCGATCAGCAGAATCGTCAGGCCGCTGTCGCGGTTCAGCTCGCGCAGGATCGCGACAATGCGGTCGGTCTCGGTCGGCCGCAGTCCGGCCATCACCTCATCCAGCAACAGGAGCTTCGGGTTGGTGGCGAGAGAGCGCGCCACTTCGAGTCGCTTGCGGTCCGGCAAGGTCAGCGAAGACGCCCGTTGCGCACGCTTGTCGTACAGATCGAGCCGCCGCAGCACGTCCTGCGCATGCGCACGGGCATCGATTACATTCGGCCGGCGCATCAAGGCGCCGACGATCACGTTATCCTCGACGCTCAAAGCCGGGAACGGCCGCACGATCTGGAACGTGCGGCCGATGCCGCGCCGGCAAATCTTGTCCGGCGTCAGCCCGGAAATCCGTTCGCCGGCAAAGTCGATACTGCCGTTGTCCGGCGTATAGACCCCGGCGATCATATTGAACAAGGTTGTCTTGCCGGCGCCGTTCGGCCCGATCACCGCGAAGATGCCACCTTCCGGCACCTCGAAGCTCAGGCGATCGACCGCGAGCAGGCCGCGGAATCGCTTGCTGATGCCATCGACTTTTAGCAAGGCGCTCATCGGCCGCGCTCCGTCAATCCGAGCCGGCGCGACAGCCACGGCCAGATGCCGTCCGGCATCGCAAGAATGACCAGCAACAGGCAGATGCCATAGAACACCTGCTTGGCGCCGGGCAGATCGACGCCGATCGCATTGAGGCTGGCGGTCAACGTCTCCGCCAGTCCGGTGAGTACAAAGGCGCCCAGAATCGGTCCGAACAAGGTGCCGATGCCACCGACAATCGGCCCGAGAATGATCTCGATCGAGCGCGAGATATGAAACACCTGCTCGGGGAACAGATTATTGTAATAGAAAGCATAAATCACACCGGCGAAAGACGTCATCGCCGCCGAGATCACCACGGCGATCATCTTGTAACGGAAGGTGTCGATACCGGTGGCGCGCGCGGCTTCTTCGTCCTCGCGGATCGCCAGCCAGAAATAGCCGATCCGGCTTTGCAGCAAGGCGCGGCAGAAGATGAAAGCCGCCAGCGTGGCGACCAACAGGATATAGTAGAACATCTCCGGGTGACCGCGCAGTTGCCACAAGTCGTCATGGCTGAATTGGGCGACCGGCAGAAACAGACCCGACGAACCGCGCGTCCAGGCCAGATGATCGAAGCCGAGCCGGGCGAATTCGGCCACCGCAATGGTGAGGATCGCGAAATAGACGCCGCCGACCTTGAAGCGGAAGGCCAGGAAACCAATGAAGGCGCCGGCCAGCGCCGCCACCGGGATCGCGACCAGAAGCCCGATCCACGGCCCGATGCCGAAATGAACATAAAGCGCGGCCGCCGTATACGCGCCAAGTCCAACATAAAGCGCGTGGCCGAGCGAAAGCTGGCCGGCAAAGCCCATCATGATATTCCAGGCTTGGCCGATATAGGCAAAGTACAGAATCAGGATCAGCACGGTCAGCAGATAATCGCTGGCGACGAAGGGCGCGCCAAACAGCACGACCAGCAGCACGCCCATCAACAGGAGCGCACGCGGCGATACGCCTTCAAACAATCGGGCCATCATCGTTCGCATCTCGTTACCAATCCGGTCGTCTCGGGTCGCAATGACATCACGCAGCCTTTTTGCCCATGATGCCCTGCGGGCGGAACAACAACACCAGGACCAGAATGGCGAAAGCGAACATGCTTTTCGCCGACGGCGTAAACAGCAAGCCGGCCATCGCCTCGGTCATGCCGATCAGCACGCCGCCGATCAAAGCGCCGGGCATCGACCCGAGGCCGCCGGTGATGACGATGACGAAGGCCAACAGCGTATAGGCCGGCCCGAGCGACGGCGTCACGTCGACGATCAGCACCAGCATGACGCCGGCGGCGCCGACGCAGGCCGCTCCGAGACCGAAGGTCAGCGCATAAAGATGCTTGACGTCGAGGCCGACGACGAGAGCGCCGGTGTAATTGTCGGCGCAGGCACGGATCGCGGTACCAAGCCGGGTATACTGAAAGAATGAGAACAGCGCCCCCGCCACCACCAGCGCCGCGAGCGCGGCATAGGCCTTGGTGGCGTCAACGATCAACGGCCCGACCTGGAAACTGTCATAGGAATAAGAGGTCTGGACGTTCTGGGCGTCGGGCCCGAACAGGATCAGCAGCACGTTGACGATGATAATGGCGATCGCGACCAACAGCAGGAACTGGGTGTGCTCCGGCCGCGTAATAAATGGATTGATCACGCCGGCTTGCAGCACATAGCCGAAGACGCCAAGCACGGCGGCAATCGGCACCAGCATGATCAGCGGATCGAGATGCAGCGCGGAAAACAGCGTGACCGCGATATACATGGCAATCGTCATCATCTCGCCATGGGCGAAATTGACCACCCGCACCACGCCGAAGATCACCGACAGGCCGAGCGCCATCAGGCCGTAAACAAGGCCGGTCAGCAGGCCGCCGACGGCGACATTGAGATAGACGTCTAAGGGCACGGGATAATCCTGATACGCATTGCTCCGACCGCGGCGCCAAACGCGACGGCACGGCCGGAGCAAGGAGGACGCAGGCCTGGGTTAGGCGCGCTTGTTGTACGGCGTCAACGGCCAGACCGGCTTGGCATTGGCCGCTTCCTTCGGCGCCAAAGTCACCAGCTTGCCGCCGCGGTTCTGAATCGCGGAGTCCTTCAGCTTGTCGTTCTGACCCTTGGCATTGAACATGATGCCGGGGCCGGGGCTGACATTGTTGGTGATGTTGGTGGCGCGGATGGCGTCGGCCAGGGCCTTCGGGTCGGTCGAGCCGGCGCGCTTGTAGGCGTCGGCAGCGATCAACAGCGCCTCGAAGGTGTAAACGTGGTTGGTGTTGAGGTTGACGCCCGGATGCGCCTTGGCCAGCGCTGCTTCGAGCTGCTTGGACAGCGGCTTGTTCGGGTCGTACCACGGCGTGAAGCTCATCGGACCGTCGGACAGCTTGCCGAGGGTCTTGAGATACTGATCCTCGTACCAGCCCGGACCCATGCTCATGATCGCCATCGGCGACCAGCGCTGCTTGACCATTTCGCGGGTCAGCAGGATGGCGTCGTTGAGGCGGCTGACCACCAGCAACGCTTCGGCGCCGCTCGCCTTGGCTTTGGCGACTTCGACCGACAGATCGCGCGCCGCCGGATCGTAAGAGATCGTTTCCGCAACTTTATAGGGCATATCGAATTTCGGCATCAGCGCGCCGATGCCCTTGGCCATGGCGGTGCCGAAGGTGTCGTTGACGTGCAGGAAGGCGACCGACTTCGGCGCCGAACCGGTCAACGCGAACACTTCCTTCTGATTCTTGAAGGCGTCGGTGAGAATCATCGGCGCGGTCGGGAAGTTGCGGAACACGAACTTGTAGCCCTGCTCGGTGATCGGCGGAGCGGCGGCGATGTTGATGACGTAAGGGATGCCCTTCTGTTCGGCGACCTGGGCGATCGCCGAGCTCTGGCCGGAGTCGAAAGCGCCGACCAGCAACTGCACGCCTTCACCGATCAGCTTTTCGGCGCGCGAACGCGCGACCTCGACGTTGGTTTCGGTGTCGGCATTGATGATCTGAAGCTCGGGCAGGCCGAGGTCCTTGAGGATGCCGGCGGCGATATCGACGCCACGCTGACAATCCTGGCCGATGCCCGCCTGATAGCCCGAGCGCGGCAGCAGCACGCCGACCTTCAGCGGTCCGCCGGCCGCGCGCGCGATGTTGAACGGCGCAACGCCCGCGGTGAAGCCAACCGCGCCGAGGCCCGCCGAAAAGGTGCGGCGGCTGATGCGCCCGACCGCCGATTGAGCAGCGGATTTGGAATCGGAATTGAATTTCGAAGTCATTTGAATTCCTCCCTGGCCTGAGTTGGCCGTTAAATCGGATGATGCCGGATTTGCTCCGGTTCTCACAAGCTCAAAAACGTCGCGCCGGTTGCCGGCTTCGTCAGTGCAAAACGTCAGGTTTTACGGGCCGGCGAATACAATTCACCATTCCGCATTCCGGTTCGCTGCACCGCACACTGACCGGCGAAGATTGGCCGCATTGTTGACGTGGACAACAAATTACGTCAACCGCATAATTGCACGCGTTGGTGGCCGCGATCGCGGCCGCCGGCGCGTTCAGACGACCGGGGTTCTACAATGCCGCCAGCCAAACGCATACTACAACCTGGACCCGACCAAAGTCGCAGGAAGGCCGGCGTCCGCGCGGCCGGCAAGGCGCCGCTGAAAGTAGCGCCCAGCCCATCGGCCATCGATCTCGGCGTGCTGAACCAGCATCTCGGCTATTTCGCGCGGCGGATGCAGATCTGGATTTTTCAGGACTTCATCAAGAAACTGTCCAGCATCGACATCAGCCCGGCGCAGTTCTCGGTGCTGGTGGTGATCGGCGCCAATGAAGGCCTGTCGCAGGCCGAACTGGCCGGCACGCTCGGCATCGAGCGCGCCCGGCTGGTGCGGATGCTGCATCTTCTCGAGAAACGCGGCCTGACCCAGCGGCTGCCATCCTCCGACGACGGCCGGCGCCACGCGCTGCGGCTGACGCGGGCCGGCCAGACCACCTTGCGCCGGGCCCAGGCGCTGGCCGCCCAGCACGAGGAAACGCTCAAGCCCAAGCTCGGCGCCGAACGCTATCGCCTGCTGCTCGACGCAATGCGCGCCTTCTGAGCGGCGTCACGCCGCCGGTGTCAGCACGCCGCGCCGGATCTGGTCTTCCTCGATCGATTCGAACAGCGCACGGAAATTGCCTTCGCCGAAGCCCTCGTCGCCCTTGCGCTGGATGAATTCGAAGAAGATCGGCCCGAGCACGGTGCCGGAGAAAATCTGCAGCAGCACCTTGGTCCGGCCGCCATCGACGACGCCCTCGCCGTCGATCAGCACGCCGGCCGCCTTGAGCTTGTCGACCGGCTCACCATGGCCGGGCACGCGGACATCGACCTTTTCATAATAGGTGTCCGGCGGGGCCGGCATGAACGGCAACTGGTTGGCGCGCAATTTGCCGACGGTCACGTAAATATCGCGCGCACCCATCGCGACGTGCTGAATGCCTTCACCTTTGTATTCGCGCAGGTATTCCTCGATCTGCGACTTGTCGTCGAGCGATTCGTTGATCGGAATGCGGATCTTGCCGCAGGGCGAGGTCATCGCCCGCGAGATCAGGCCGGTCAGCTTGCCTTCGATGTTGAAGAAACGGATGTCCTTGAAGTTGAACAGCTTGCGATACCAGCCGGCCCAGTAATCCATCCGGCCGCGCATGACGTTATGGGTCAGGTGGTCGAGATAATGCAGACCGACGCCGGCGGGCTTCGGGTCGCGCTCCCCGGTCCAGACGAAATCGACGTCCCAGATCGAACCCTTGTCGCCGTAGCGATCGACGAAATACAGCAGCGAACCGCCGATGCCCTTGATCGCGGGGATCGCCAGTTCCATCGGGCCGACCTTGATCTCGGCCGGCTCGGCGCCGAGCGACAGCGCGCGCTCATACGCCTTCCTGGCATCGACGACGCGGAACGCCATGGCGCAGGCGCAAGGGCCATGCACGGCGGCGAATTTCTGGGCGAAGGACTCCGGCTCGGCATTAACGACGAAATTGACGTCGCCCTGCCGCCACAGCGTCACCTTCTTGCTGCGATGACGCGCGACGGCGGTGAAGCCCATCTGGGCGAACAGCGCATCGGCCTTGGCCGGATCGGGATGGGCGAACTCGACGAACTCGAGGCCGTCGGTGCCCATCGGATTGACGTCGGAAATTTGCGGCGGCGGCGCATCGTGCGGAAACGGACCCATGGGAGCCTCCTCAAACGGCGTGAACGGCCTTGTTGTGACCGTTACTGTCCCATGAGTCGGACGCGGATTTTGTGCGAAATGGCGCGAAACCGGCCTCGATCCCGCACGGAATGCGCGGTAGAATGAGGCATGACGCAAGAAACCGTCACCCTCGACGCCTTCGACCTGGCGCTGCTGACCGCCTTGCAGGACAACGGCGCGCGCACCAATCAGGAACTCGCCGAACTCATTCATCTCTCGGCGTCGCAATGTTCGCGCCGGCGCGCCCGGCTGGAGGAAGACGGCATCATCCGCCGCTATCGCGCCGAACTCGACGCCGGCCGGCTCGGCTTCGGCATCACCGTCTTCATCTTCGTATCGCTGGCGCATCACTCGCGCGACAATGCCGGGCGCTTCCGCGATCTGGTCACCGCGCTGCCGCCGGTGCAGGAGGCTCATGCGCTGACCGGCGAAGCCGACTATCTGCTCAAGGTCATGGTCCGTGACCTCGCCGCGCTGGCCGAACTGGTCAACGACGTGCTGCTGCCGCACAAGTCGGTCGAACGGGTGCGCTCGAACATCGTGCTGCAAACCCTCAAGGACGAACGCAAGCTGCCGATCGGGTAACACCGGTCGGAGACGCGGCAATCGTTCCGGCTCACCGCCCATACATCCGCTCGATGGCGGCGGCAATGCGCAGCAGCCGGCGGTCCTGCCCGTTGCGGGCGAGCAGCATCAGGCCGACCGGCAAACCACCATCGCGCGGCAAGGGCAGCGAGATGCCGCACAGGTCGAAGAAGTTGCCGATCGTGGTGTTGCGCAACAGCAAGGCGTTCTGCGTCATGAAGGCCTTCGCGTCCGTCAGGTCGTCGATACGCGGCGCGACAATCGGCGTCGTCGGCATGATCAGCGCGTCGACATCGGCCAGCCGCGCGTCCATCTCGGCGATCAACGCGGCGCGCTCGCGGGCCGCGATCACATAATCGGCGGCGGCGATCTCACCGCCCTTGAGCATGCGGCCGCGCACGATCGGATCGAACAGATCGCCGTGCCGCTCCAGCCGCTCGCGATGAATCGAATAGGCTTCGGCGACGAGAATGCTGGCGCGTCGCTGCACCTGCATCATCGCATCGAACTGCGGCAGCTTCTCGTAGCTCAAGCGCACGCCGTTCTTTTCCAGCCGGTCGAGCGCTTCGGGAAACCGCCGGCCGACGGTGTCGTCGAGATTTTCCAGCGGCAGCCCTTGCGCGACGCCGATCCGCAGCCCGGCAAGCGGCGCCGGCTCGACCTGCCACGGCGCGTCACCGGCCAGCACCGCATCGGTGGCCGCGCAATCGGCCACCGATTTGGCCAGCGGCCCGATCGAATCCAGCGAATAGGACAAGGGAAAAGCGCCATCGGTCGGCACCCGCTGCCGGCTCGGCTTGAAGCCGGAGATGCCGCACAGCGCCGAAGGGATGCGCACCGAACCGCCGGTGTCGGTGCCGATGGCGATCTCGCACATGGCATCGGCGGCGGCCACCGCCGCGCCGGACGACGAGCCGCCCGGCACCCGCGCGCGGTCGGCCGGATTGCCCGGCGTGCCGTAATGCGGATTGAGGCCGACGCCCGTAAAAGCGAATTCCGACATATTGGTCTTGGCGACAATGACGGCGCCGGCGGCGCGCAACCGCCGCACGATGACCGCGTCCTGCGTGGCGACCCGGCCCTCCTCCATCAAGGCCAGCGAACCGGCGCGCGTGACCTCGCCGGCCACGTCGAACAGGTCCTTGATCGAGACGATCGCGCCGTCGAGCGGACCGAGCGACAGCCCGGCGCTGGCACGGGCGTCGGCGGCCTCGGCCTCGACCTTGGCGCGTTCGCGATAGACGGTCGGGCAGGCGCGCGCCCCCTCGCCGGCGGCATCGTCGATGCGGGCGAGCGCGGCTTCGAGCCGCTCGCGGGCGGACAGCGTGCTCATGAAGACAGGCCGCCTTTCTCCTCGATGAATTTGACGACGGCGCTGACATCCTTGCCGTCGCGCATATTGGTCATCACGAAAGGCCGCTGGCCGCGCATCTTTTTCGCATCGCGGTCCATCACCTCGAGCGAAGCGCCGACATAAGGCGCCAGATCGATCTTGTTGATGACCAGAAGATCGGAACGGGTGATACCGGGGCCGCCCTTCGACGGAATCTTGTCGCCGGCGGCGACGTCGATGACGTAGATGGTGAGATCGGCGAGTTCCGGCGAGAAGGTCGCGGCCAGGTTGTCGCCACCGGATTCGATCAGCACCAGATCGAGATCGGGGAACTTGGCCCGCATTTCGGCCACCGCGGCCAGATTGATCGAGGCGTCCTCGCGGATCGCGGTGTGCGGACAGCCGCCGGTCTCGACGCCGGCGATGCGTTCGGGGGAAAGCGCGCCCGAGCGCACCAGATAGTCGGCATCCCACTTGGTATAGATGTCATTGGTGATGGCGGCGATCTGGTAGCGGTCGCGCAAGGTCTTGCACAGCGCATCCATCAGCGCGGTCTTGCCGGAGCCGACCGGCCCGCCGATGCCGACGCGCAAGGGTCCGTGGAGATTGGGGCTGCGAGGCCCGGCGCCGCGCGGCGTACTGTCTTTTTGAGCGTTCATCGTCATGTCGTTCCTTGTCTGCCGCTCCACTTTCGCTATTCCGGCGCGCGGTGCAAGCGCGGCGTGGCGCGTTGTGTGGCAGGCCGGGTGAAGCGTGACCGATGGCGGCCGCGTCGCCGTCATTCCGGACGCCGCGACAGCGGCGATCCGGACACCGGATGTGCATGAGGGCTTATCTGGATTCCGGGTTCGCGCTTCGCGCGCCCCGGAATGACGACGAGGATCATGCGCTCCGGTGTCGTCAAGACATGCGTCATCGCCCGTGTTGTTTGCGGCCCCGGGCGAGCCGTCGCTTGAAGAGGTCTTCCGTCTTCGCCCCTTAAGAACGAGGGCGCGCGGAACGCCGGGGTCCCAACGACCCCGCAGCCTCGTGTGAGAAACAAAAAATCACACGAGCATAGTCACCACGAAATCGCCGGTTCCCCGGCATTCCGCGCGCGGTGTTTCTTAGGTTTGCTCCGCATCGCCCCCGGTGGTCCCAACATTTCAGGCCCCCTTCGTTACCGAAGGCGAACCTAACCACCGCTACG
>WGNB01000011.1 GCA_016124795.1 Rhodopseudomonas sp.
CGGATCGACACCGTGCACTTCCGCCAACGCGCAGCGTTCCATCAACAGGTCGGTAAAGACGCCGTTGCCGCAACCGACATCGATGCAGCGAAGTCCCTGGGGCACCGCCAGCCAATCGATGAACACGTCGCCGGTGATGCGACTCCACGCACCCATCATGCGTTCATAAGCCGCCCCATCGTCGAAACGCGCAACTCTGTCCGACATGAACTCCCCCCTTGGTCCACCGCAAACCCGGTCAAGCTATTCCGCAAGATCAAAGCCAACAATCGGCTCGTCGGATTAAATTATCGTCATGAGGTCGCCAGCGCGGCGCTTATGCCGGCACCCGGCCCTTGATTGCGTTGGCGCGGCCGCTCGGCCTGATCGAACCATCCGGCCCAACAGAGATACGGGCGCGCGTGCCCTCCTTCATGCGGTCGCGTTCGGCCGGCGACAGCCTTGCCAGCACCGGCGCGACGCTGGCACCCACCGCGTTGATGTCCCAGAACTCTTCGAAGTTGGCGAAGGCACGCTGGACGGTGATCTCCCTGGCTTCGACATTCTGGAGACCGGCGTCACGCCACAACTTGAGCAGCACCTCCATGCGCGAGGCATCCTCGACCGGCGGCCCCATCGGCTTAATGCCCATGTCGCGCATCTGCGCGCGGATCGGCTCCATCGGAAAGCCGCCGCCCGGCACGTCCCAGGCGTAAGACGCGACCAGGCCGCCAGGCTTGACGACCCGCGCCATCTCGGAGACGCCCTTGTCCGGCTGCGGCACGAAGAAGATCACCAGCGCCATCGTCGCGACGTCGAATTGATCGTCGGGAAACGGCAGCCCGAGCGCGTCGCCTTGATGAAATTGCATCGGCCGCCCCGCCACACGGCCTCGCGCGAATTCGAGCTGGGCCGGCGACGGATCGACGCCATGGGCCTGCACTGGCGCGCAACGCGCCATTAGCAGATCGGTGAAGGCGCCATTGCCGCAACCGATGTCGATGCAGCGCAAGCCCGGCGGCAAAGCCAGCCAGTCCAGGAACACGTCGCCGGCGATCCGGCTCCACGTGCCCATCATCCGTTCATATGCCGCCCCATCGTCGAACCGTACAATCGGCTCCGACATCGATTGCCTCCATCGTTTCAGCAAGTGAATCAAAGGAAGCCCAAGGCCGACCGAAATCAAGACGGATTACCGCCGACCGGCCAATCGACGCAAAGTTCTCCGTTCAGGCGCCGGTCGGCGCGCCGGGCTGCTTCAAGGGATGGGCGCGCGCGAAGGCGTCGATCCTAGCAAGCGTTTCGCCAATACGCCGGACGGTCGGATAAGGCGCGAGATCGACCTTGTAGAAATTCGCGCCGGCGATCTGGCTGGCCAGACAGATATCGGCCAGGGTGACCTGCTCGCCGTGACAATAAGTGCCGGTGTCGGCTTCACCGGCCAGATGCTGCTCGAGCCCCGACAGCGCCGCCTGATGCCAGTGCTGGCACCAGGTGTGAACGCCGGCCTCGTCGATCTTGAACTGGCCGGCCAGATATTCCCGCACCCGCGGCACGATCAGCGGATGAGAATCGGCGGCAACGATCTGCGCCAGCCCGCGCACCCGCGCCCGCGCCTTCAGGTCTTTCGGCAATAGCGGCGGGTTGGGGTAAGCCTCGTCGAGATATTCGACAATCGCCAGCGACTCGAACAAGGCCGGGCCGTCGCCATCGACCAGCGCCGGCAGCGACATCATCGGATTGACGGCCCGGTACTTCGGGTCGCGCTGATGGCCCTGGACCAGGTTGACCTCGATCACCTCGTCGGGCGTCAGGCCCTTGAGGTTGAGCGCAATGCGGACGCGATAGGTCGCCAGCGACCGCCAGAAAGAAAAGAGTTTCATGATCGTCCTCTGCGCTCGCCGGCCGTTCTCCCCCCTGTGGTGCGAGCGAAGCGGGCCTTGGCTAATGATGGTCACATTGATCGTCCGCCCCCGTCGCAGCACACGCCGCGCAAGCCGCTCGGGGGTGACGGACAGATTGTTCTACTTCTTGGCGCCGCCGGGATCGGCTTTCAGCCCGGCCGCCTCGATCCCCGCGATCGCGATGATCTCGTCATTGTCCCCGGTATCGCCGGAAATGCCGACGGCGCCGACGATCACATTCGCGGCATCGCGGATCAGCACGCCGCCCGGATTGGGCACCAGCCGGCCGCCGCTCGCCGCCACGATCGAGGTCAGGAAATTCGGGTTCTGCGCCGCTCGCTCCATCATGGTGCGCGAGCCCCAACCCATGCCGAGCGCGCCATAGGCCTTGCCGAAGGCAATATCGTAACGGACGATGCCCGAACCGTCCTCGCGCTTGGCGCAGACAACATGACCGCCGGTATCCAGCACGACGACGGTTTGCGGCATTTGCTTCGCGTCGCGGGCGGTCTTGAGCGCGACATCGACGATGACGGACGCTTGGGCAAGTGTAACCGACATGACAGCTCCAATCTCCAGCGTGACTTCAGGATGACTTGCGGGCCGACCAGTAGACCGCCTGGCTCGAACCGTCGCCGCCACCCTGGCCGTGCTTGACCGCATCCTCGAAACCGGCCAGCGCGGCCTTGGTTGCGATCATGTCCGCGCCGAGCGCTGTGCCGGCATCGACCATGGTGCGCAGGTCCTTCAAACCGTTGGCGATCGAGAACGTGGTCGGCCCGGGATCGCGGCCGTCCATCATCGCGACGATCATCTCGGCGCGGGTTTTCAGGCCATTGTTCGCGCCGCTGCTCTCGACAAACAAATCGAGCAGCCGTTTGGGCTCCCAGCCGACGCTGCGCGCGATGGCAAAGGCTTCGCCATAGGCCTGCCAGGCCACCATTAGCGGCAGATTGATCGCCAGCTTCATGGCCGAACCCGAACCGATCGGTCCGCAATGCTCGACCTTGCGGCAAAGCTGTTCGAGCAGCGGCCGGGCGCGTTCGGCGTCGGCGGGCTCGCCACCCATCAGGCCGAGCAGCTTGCCCTGGCGCGCCGGCGTGGTCGAACCGCCGACCGGGCATTCGACCAGAGACGCGCCCTTGGCTTTCACTTTCGGCGCCAGCTCCAGTTCGACCTTGGGCGGAACCGTGCTCATCTCGATCAGCAGCTTGCCCTTGACGTCCCCGGACAAAAGACCGTCCGGCCCGTTGTAGACCGCGTCGATCGCCGCACCGTCGGTCAGAATGGTCAACGCGATTTCGACCGCGCTGGCCAGCTCGGCCGGGGTCTTGGCAACCTTGGCGCCGGCCGCCGCCAAAGGCTGGCACTTGTCCGGATTGCGGTTCCACACCGTGACTTGATGGCCGACCTCGATCAGCCGCGCCGCGATATTGCCACCCATCGCGCCCAGGCCCGCTACGCCGATATGCATGCTTCCTCCGACTGTCATTAACGACCGCGCGCTGCTGTCAGCGTCTCTCGGGTCAAGCACGGCTCACTTGGCCGCGCCCGGCCCGACGATAGGCGATCGCGGTCACGCTTAAAAGCGATAAACATTATTCGATCCGGTCACCCACTCGACAGGCCGTCGTCCGAACGATTAAGACAAGACCGTAACAATCGCGTTGCGCTGCCGGTGCAGCGCCGCATCCGGGAGACACTGAACATGGCGAAGGCAAAGAAAACCAAGGGCACCGTCGGCATTGTCGGTCTCGGCATCATGGGCGGCTCATTCGCCAGAAACCTAACGAAGAACGGCTGGCGCGTCGTCGGTTTCGACCTGAGCGCCGCCGCGCGCCGTCAAGCGCAGGCCGCCGGTGTTGAGATCGTGAAAAGCGCAGCGGCGGTTGCCGCCGAAGCGCCGGTGGTGCTGACCAGCCTGCCGAAACCGCAGGCGCTCATGGCGGTCGCAAAAGAAATCGCCGACGCCAAGGTCAAGCCCAAGACCATCGTCGAGATGAGCACCTTTACAATTTCAGATAAGGAAAAGGCCGAACGCATTCTGAGCAAGGCCGGCCACGTCATGCTCGACACGCCGGTCAGCGGCACCGGCTCGCAGGCCCGCGTCGGCGATCTGGTGTTCTATGCCAGCGGCAACCCGGCCGTCGTCAAGAAGCTCAAGCCGATGTTCGCCGACTTCGGCCGCACCGTTTACGACGTCGGCGCCTTCGGCAATGGCAGTAAGATGAAATACGTCGCCAACCTTCTGGTGGCGATCAATAACGTCGCCACCGCCGAAGCCATGGTGTTCGGCATGAAGGCCGGTATCGATCCCCAGATCATCTTCGACCTGGTGCAAGCCGGCGCCGGCAATTCCCGCGTGTTCGAATTGCGCGCGCCGATGATGGTGAGCAACGACTATAACGACGTCACCATGAAGATCGACGTTTGGGACAAGGACATGCAGGTCATCGGCGACTATGCCCGCAAGATCAAGGTGCCAACGCCGATGTTCAATGCCTCCAAGCCGGTCTACATCAAGGCGATGAAGTCCGGTCTCGGCGCCAAGGACACTGCCGCTGTCTGCGCCGTTCTGGAGAAGCAGGCCAAGGTCAAGCGCGGTAAAGCGCGCAAGGCCCGATAAGCTCTACCATTGACGCTTGATCGATTGTCATGGCCGGGCTTGTCCCGGCCATCTCGATTCATATGGCATTGCTTTCGCCATCCTGAACGAGATCGCCGGGACTAGCCCGGCGATGACATAAATAGGGCCTTCACCCTTGCCTTCGCCCCGCGGCCTTCGTTAGCCTCTCGCCAACAACAAAAGCCGTTGGGAGAGACGCATGACCACGCTGCACGAACGCTCGGAAACCCGCGACGGCATGCGGATCGATTGGAACGTGCCGATCGAGATGGATGACGGTCTCGTTCTGCGGGCCGACGTGTTTCGTCCGGTGAAAGACGGCCGCTATCCGGTTCTGATTACTTACGGGCCTTACGCCAAGAACCTCGCCTTTCAGGATGGCTATCCCAGCGCCTGGAATCTGATGGCGCAGAACCATCCCGATGTCACCGCCAATTCGACCAACAAATATCAGAACTGGGAAGTCGTCGATCCCGAGAAATGGGTGCCGCACGATTATGTCTGCGTGCGCGTCGACTCGCGCGGCTGCGGCTGTTCGCCCGGCGTCATCGATCACTTCTCGCCGCGCGAAACCAAAGACTTTTACGACTGCATCGAATGGGCCGGCGTGCAACCCTGGTCGAGCGGCAAGGTCGGCCTGAACGGCATCTCCTATCTGGCGATGAACCAGTGGCACGTTGCCTCATTGCAGCCGCCGCACCTCGCCGCGATGTGCATCTGGGAAGGCTCGGCCGACTGGTACCGCGACATGACGCATCACGGCGGCATGCTGTCGACCTTCTGGGAGAACTGGTTCGACATGCAGGTCAAGACCGTGCAGTACGGCGCAGGCGAACGCGGCGGCCGCAGCCGGGTGCATGGCGAATTGGTATGCGGCCCGGAAACGCTGACCGAGCAGCAGCTCGCGGCCAACCGGGTCGACTTCGGCGGCCAGATCCTCGCCCATCCGCTCGACGATCAATATCACCGCGACCGTTCGCCGGACTGGAGCAAGGTCAAGACGCCGCTGTTCTCCGCCGCCAACTGGGGCGGCCAGGGCCTGCATCCGCGCGGCAATTTCGAAGGCTTCGTGCGCGCCGCGTCGAAGGACAAATGGCTCGAGGCGCACGGTCTCGAACACTGGACGCATTTCTACACCGACTACGGCCGCGAGATGCAGCTCGCCTTCTTCGACCACTTCCTGCATGGCAAGAAAGCCAAATGGGCCAAGCAGCCCAAGGTCCTGTTACAGGTGCGCCATCCCGGCGAGAAATTCGTCGCCCGCGCCGAGAACGAATGGCCGATCGCGCGCACCAAATGGACCAGGTTCTATCTCGACCCCGCCAGCAACGCGCTCGCGACCAAGGCGCCAGCGAGCAGCGCCAAGCTCGATTTCGCCGCAATGGGCGACGGGGTGACGTTCCTGACGCCGCCGCTCAAGCAGGATACCGAGATCACCGGACCTTCGGCGCTCAAGCTGTTCATCTCATCGACCACAAAGGACGCCGATATTTTCGCGGTGCTGCGGGTCTTCACCGGAGACCTGAAGGAAGTCGTCTTCAAGGGCGCGATCGATCCGCACACGCCGATCGCGCAAGGCTGGCTGCGCGCTTCGCACCGCAAGCTCGACAAGAAGCTGTCGAAGCCCTATCGGCCCTATCATACGCATGACGAAGTGCAGCCGCTAACGCCGGGCAAGTCGGTCGAACTCGATGTCGAACTCTGGCCGACCTCGATTCATGTGCCGGCCGGCTATCGCATCGGTCTGACCGTTCGCGGCAAGGATTATGAATATCCGGGCGGCAGCGGCGGCAAGCTGTCCAACTTCAAGAACGAACTGACCGGCTGCGGTCCCTTCCTGCACAACAAGCCGGAAGACCGGCCGGCCAGGCTGTTCGACGGCACCACGACCCTGCACGTCACCCGGGCCAAGGCGCCTTACCTGCTGCTGCCGGTGATACCGGCCAAAACCGCGGCGAAGAAACGCTAGGCGTCAGAAGAAGCCCAACGATTCGCAGCCGACCCCGGCCTTGAACACCTGGCGAACCTGACGAGACGACCGGTCGATAACATGGACCGAGCCGTCGCCCTGGCAGGCGACGAACAGATCGTCGCCATGAAACGCCATATCCATCGGCTGGCTGCCGACCTTGACGGCCACCTGGTCGGCGAAGGACGGATCGATGAGGCTGACGGTGTCACTGTTCAGGCTGGTGATGGCCAGGACGGCGAAATCGGGGCTGTAGCGCGCGATCTGCGCCGGCTTGGCGACGCCTTGCAACGGCACGGTCCGCACGACCTCACCACGCGCGGCATCGATGAGAAAGATCGTCGGCTCGCTGTCGTCGACGGCAACGACGGTCCGGCTGTCGCCCGAAATCGCGATGCCGGCAAGCGGACGCGGCGTCTTGATCTTGCCGAGCAGTTTGCGCCGCGGCAGATCGATTACCGACACGTCGGCATCTTCTTCATTATCGGTATAGATGCGCTGGCCGTCGGGCGAAATCGCTAGCCGGTGGCAATTGGTCGAGCCGGCGTCGATGGCATCGACGACCTTGTTGGCGGCACGGTCGATCAAAACCACCACACCGCTGTTCTCGCAGGTCATGTAAATCAGACCGTCAGGCCCAAGCCGCAAGGTATGCGGTGCGGCATAAGGCGTCAGGTCGATATTGCCGGCATGGGAGCGCCGCGCGAGATCGAAGATCGCCAGCAGATGTCCCGGATTGGGATTGCGACCGTGAATGCCATCGCCAAAAATCGGCACATAGGCCAGTCCGGTTTCCGGCATCACCAGCAATTCATGCACCGTGCGCGGGAAGCCGCTCAATGTGATTTCAGTCGCAAACGTAACCGGATTGAGAAAGAGAACCTGACAGCCCATCTTGTCGACAGCGATCATGCCGCGTGGCGCCTTTGTGTCGGTCATGGTTCCCTCCGCCTGTTCTTTGTTCAAATTGCTATCACGGGCTTTATTCCGTCACCCGAATAATTTTAACGGCGGCGGGTCACATTTTAACATGGCGACAATTTCGCCGGACCTATCCCGCCAAAGCTGAACAAACATCCATGATTTACACGGAGATGGCGCGCACTATCGCCGCTGCACGCTGCGGCTCTTTACATCGTCGATAACCTTGGCCGATGATAGCGATGGAACGACAGGCTGCGGCGCCATACCGTGGTCCGAAATCAAGAGCGTCAGCCAATCGACGCCGATGAACCGATTACAGAACGGTGACGGTCGCATACGATCGCGCCGACCGCGACGATAGAACGGCCGCAAAAGGCCGTCTTGTTGAACCAGCCCCAGTGGGGCGGCAAAGGGAGGATGACCATGTCTCGTAAGGACACCAGGACTCGTAATGTAACCGCGTCGGGTAAAGCCGCCGCGTCGAACAAGCTCACCCGCCGCGGCTTCATGGCCGCGTCCGCCGCCGGCGCCGCAGCCGCCGCGTTCAACTTCCCGACGCCAGCGCTGGCCCAGTCCGCGCCGTTCAAGCTCGGCCTGCTCACGGTCAAGACCGGCCCGCTGGCGCAGGGCGGCATTCAGATGGAACAGGGCGTCATCACCTGGCTCAAGGCGCACGATTACAAGATGGCCGGCCGCAAGGTCGACTTCATCTCGGCCGACACCGGCGGCAAGCCGGCCGGCACCAAGACCAAGGCGCAGGAGCTGGTCGAGCGCGACAAGGTCGACGTCATCCTCGGACCGCTGGCGGCCTTCGAGCTGCTCGCCATCACCGATTACGTCCGCGACCACAAGATACCGACGCTCAGCCTTGCTGGCGCCGATGACATCACCCAACGCCGACCCAACCCCTACTTCCTGCGGCCGTCAGCGAGTTCGTCGCAAGCGATGCAGCCGATGGGTCATTATGCGGCCACCGAGATGGGCAAGAAGAAGGCGATCAGCATCGATTTCGATTTCGCCTTCGGTTACGAACAGCAGGGCGGCTTCCAGGCGGCGTTTGAAAAGGACGGCGGCTGCGTGCTGAACAAGCTGTGGGCGCCTTTGGGCACGCCGGACTACACGCCTTATCTGGCGCAGATGACCGGCTGCGACGTGATCTGTCAGGGCTTCGCCGGCTCGGGCCCGATCGCCTTCATGAAGCAGTACGCCAATTTCGGTCTCAAATTCCCGGTCGTGACCGGCGAGACCGGCGGCGACGACGCGCTGCTGCATGCCTTCGGCGATGAAGCCGTCGGCATGATCAACTGCGCGCCCTACACGCTCGATCTTGAAACCGACACCAACAAGAAGTTCGCCCAGGCCATGGTCAAGAACTTCAACACAGTGCCGGGCTTCTATGCCGCCGGTCTCTACGTCAACTGCGATATCGTCGACGCCGGCCTCAAGGCGACCGACGGCAAGACCGACGACAAGGAGAAGTTCATGGCCGCGCTCAAGGCGGTGAAGCTCAAGGACACGCCGCGCGGTCCGATCAGCTTCGACCATCTCGGCAATGTCGTCGGTTCCTTCTATATCCGGCGCATCGAGAAGGCCAAGAACGACTACGGCCTCAAGCTCTGGAACAAGACGGTCAAGACCTACGACAATGTCAGCCAGTTCTGGACCTGGCCGGAGAAGGAGTTCCTGTCGCACCCGGTCTATTCGCGCAACTATCCGGCGCTGAAGAAGTGCTGATCTGAACGACGGAATGCCGCGGACGCCGAAGGATCCGGCGTCCGCGGTTATCTCGTCGCCATTCCGGGGCCGGCCGCAAGCCGCAACCGCTGCCTTCGCGGACCGGAAGGACCTTGGCCATAATGATGATGACAACGCGCGCGGGAAGACTTCTCCCATGACCTTTTGGCTTCTGCTGTCGGTCAACAGCATCACCTTCGGCGCCCTGCTGTTCCTGCTGGCGGCGGGCTTCTCGCTGATCTTCGGGCTGATGCGGATTCCGAACCTGACCCACGGCTCGCTATTCATGCTTGGCGCCTATTTCGGGGCGACCTTCGTTAACGGCATGCTCGGCGCCTATTTCGATTTCTGGCTAGCGGCTTTGATGGCGGCGGCATTGGTCGCGGTGTTCGGCGCGGTGATCGAACGCTTCCTGCTGCGTCAGTTGCCCGGCCAGCCGCTGGCCCAGGTGCTGGTGACGCTCGGCATTTCCTTCATGGTCGCCGATCTCTGTCTGATGGCCTGGGGCGGCGACCCGATTGCGGTGGCGACGCCGCCCGGCCTCACTGGCTTCGTCCGGATCGGCCCGATGGTTTTCCCGCTTTATCGCATCGCGGTGATCGGCATCGCGATCGTGGTCGGCGTCGCTCTTTGGCTGCTGCTCGACCGCACCCGGATCGGGGCCATGATCCGTGCCGGCGTCGACGATCCCGATATGGCGCGGGTCGTCGGCATCCGCGTATCGGGGCTGTTCACCATGGTCTTCGCGCTCGGTGCGGCGCTCGCCGCCTTTGCCGGGATCATCGGCGGCCCGATCCTAACCGTCTATCCCGGCATCGACCAGTACATGCTGCCGCTGGCTTTGGTGGTGGTCATTCTCGGCGGCTCCGGCAGCCTGCTCGGCTCGGTGGTCGGCAGCATGGTCATCGGTTTCCTGTATAATTTCGGCCAGGCGCTGTTCCCGGAGCTGGCTTATTTCGTGCTGTTCCTGCCGATGCTGCTGGTGCTGCTGCTGCGCCCGCAGGGTCTGTTCGGCCGGTTCATTCCGTGAGGCCCGCATCATGACCGCTCGTCTCGCCGTCTTCATCATCGCGATCATGGCACTGGTCACGCTGCCGCAGTGGATGCATGGCGTCTATTACGTCAACGTCGCGAGCCAGATTCTGTTCTACGCCGTGTTCGCGCTCGGACTGAACGTGTTGGCTGGATATGCAGGCCTGGTATCGCTCGGCCATGCCGGCCTGTTCGGCATCTCGGCTTACGCCACCGGCTATATGCTCAACCTCGGCTATAGCCACAGCGTCGCCATCGCCACCGCCTTGTCCATCGGCATGGTGTCGATGGCGATCTATGCCGTGCTGTCGCTGCGCGCGACCGGCATCGGCTTCATCATGATCACGCTGGCGCTTGGCGAAATCGTCTGGGGCCTCGCCTATCGCTGGATCAGCATTACCGGCGGCGACAACGGCATCAACCTGCACGGCCGGCCCGAGCCTTTCGGCATCGCGCTGACCTCGCCGAACGCCTTCTACTACGCCGCGCTGATCGTCTTCCTGATCGCCCTTGCCGTCATGACGGTGTTCGTGCGCTCGCCGCTCGGCGCCGCGCTGATGGGCACGCGCGACCAGCCACGCCGCATGACCGCGCTCGGCTATCACGTCTGGCTGATCCGGTTTTTCGCCTGCATGCTGTCCGGCCTGCTGACCTCGATCGCCGGCATCCTCTTCGTCTACTATAACCAGTTCATCAGTCCGCAGGCGCTCGATCTCACCGCCTCGGCCGAAGTCCTGCTGATGGTGATTTCCGGCGGCGCCGGCACCTTGCTCGGTCCGATCGTCGGCTCGACACTGGTCGTCGTCGTCAAGAGCGTGGTGTCCGGTTACATCGAACGCTGGAATTTCCTGCTCGGCGCGATCTTCGTCGCGATCGTCATCCTGATGCCGGAAGGCCTGGTGCCGGGCACCGTCCGCCTGTGGCGCGCCGCCTTCGCCCGACGCCGCCCCGGTCCTGTCGTCGAGGCCACGGAGAAAGCCTCATGAGCGCGCTCGTCGTCACCGGCCTGTCGAAATCATTCGGCGGCCTGCACGTCACCCGTGGCGTCAATCTCAACATCGCGCCCGGCGAACGCCGGCTGATCATCGGTCCGAACGGCGCCGGCAAGACCACGTTGTTCAATCTGATCACCGGCGAGCTGACCCCCGACGGCGGCACCATCGAACTGTCCGGCGTCGACGTCACCCATTCGCCGAGCCGGCATCGCGCCCATCTCGGCATGGCGCGGACCTATCAGATCATCACCTTGTTCGGGCAGGACACCATCATTCACAATGTCCGGCTGGCGCTGCTCGGACTGTCACCGAAGCGCTGGAACCCGCTGATCGATCTACGCCGGCAGGCCGCGCTCACCGAACAGGGCCATGAGGCACTCGCGCGTGTCGGCCTCGGCCATATCGCCGACCGACCCCTGGCCCAGACGTCTTACGGCGAACGGCGGCGGGTCGAAATTGCGATGGCGCTGGCGCAGCAGCCGAAGGTGCTGCTGCTCGACGAGCCCTTCGCCGGCCTGTCAATCGACGAACGCCGCGACGTCCATAAATGCCTGATGGCGATCCCGCGCGACGTCACCATTGTCATGATCGAACACAACATGGACGTGGCGCTGGAATTCGCCGAACGCATCACGCTGCTGCATTTTGGCGAAGTCATCGTCGAGGGCAATCGCGCCGAAGTGGTCGACGATCCACGCACGCGGGAGGTTTATCTTGGCCACTAGCGCGCTCAGCCTGGAACACGTCGACGCCTTTTACGGCGACAGCCACGTGCTGCAAGACGTGTCGTTCGAACTTGGCGAAGCCCGGATGCTCGGTCTGCTCGGCCGCAACGGCGCCGGCAAATCGACCTGCATGAATGTCGGCATGGGTCTGCTTGGCGCCCGCAACGGCGCGATCAAGGTCTTCGGCCAGCCGGTCACCCGGCTGCCGCCGGAGCAGATTTCGGCCAGCGGTGTCGCGCTGGTACCGCAAGGCCGGCGCATCTTCCGCAGCCTGACCGTGCGCGAGAATCTCGTGGTCGCCGCCCGCAAACCGGGCACCGCCGGCCGGCACGCCGAATGGACGATCGAGACGATCTTCGAGATGTTCCCGCGCCTGCAGGAGCGCGCCAGCCAGATGGCGGCGCACCTGTCGGGCGGCGAGCAGCAGATGCTGGCGATCGGCCGGGCGCTGATGGGCAACCCGCGCATCCTGCTGATGGACGAGCCGTCGGAGGGCCTTGCGCCGCAGATCGTCGCGGAGGTGATGGCGACGATCCGCAAGCTCAAGGAAAGCGGGCTGTCGATCATCCTGGTCGAGCAAAACCCCAATCTGGTGTTCGACGTCGCCGACGACATCGTCATTCTCAACACCGGCCGGGTTGCCGTGGTGTCGACACCGGCGGCACTGCAGAAAGACGACGCGCTGCTGCGGCAACATCTCGGGGTTTTCTAAATTGACTGTCATGCCCGCGAAAGCGGGCATCCAGTATTCACGAACGTCGATTGAAATTCACAACCGCAGCGGCTACTGGATCCTCCGCCCGCGCGGACGATGACAGCCGCGACATGAACCCAAGGAACTGCCATGGCCGACATCTGGAACAAATACGCCAACACTGCGGCGCGCAAGCACGGCAAGCCGGGCCGCGAGCAGCGCCCGAAGACGACAACCATCGACGCGCATTGCCATATCGCCGTCCCGCAGGCCGGCGCCTTTATCAAGCCATATCTCGATCTCTCGACCATTCCGCTGGCTCACTTCTCCAGCGACGAGACGCGCGCGGTCAACGCCAAGCAGGAAGGCGACATCCGCGAATGCATGACAACCTACGACCAGCGTTTCAAGATGATGGACGAAATGGGCGTCGACATGCAGATGACCATGCCGCCGCCGCCGCAACTTTATCACACCGTGGCGATCGAGCACGCCGTGCCGGCCGCCCGCATGATCAACGAAGGCGTCGCCGAATTCGTGTCGAAGCATCCCGACCGCTTCATTCCCTGCGGCACCGTGCCGATGCAGGACGGACATGAGGCGGCCAAGGAGCTGGAATACGTATCCAAGACCCTGAAGTTCAAGGCCGTCGAAATTCTCACCAATGTCGCCGGCAAGGAATTGTCCGATCCGGCTTTCGCGCCGTTCTGGAAGAAGGCGGAAGAACTCGGCATCGTCGTCGTCATCCACCCGAACGGCTTCACCGAAGGCCAGCGACTGTCGCGCTTCTACTTCAACAATATCGTCGGCAATCCCTTCGAGACCACGCTGGCGCTGCACTACCTGATCTTCGACGGCGTGCTGGAGCGTCACCCGAACCTGAAGATCTACGCCATGCACGGCGGCGGCTATCTCGGCGCCTATTCCGGCCGCATCGATCACGCCTGGGGCGCGCGCTCGGACTGCAACGCCGGCCTGCCGAAACCACCGAGCCATTATCTCAAGAAGGTCTATTTCGACAATGTCGTGTTCACGCCCGACCAACTCGAGGCGCTGATCAAGACTTTCGGCGACGACCACATCGTCATGGGCACCGACTATCCGTTCGACATGCTGGAATACGACCCGATCGGTCACCTCAATTCCGTCGCCGGCCTTGACGACACCACCAAGTCGGCGATTGCCGGTGGCAACGCGAAGAAGTTGCTGGGGCTATAAGGCTGCGTCATGGCCGGGCTTGTCCCGGCCGTCCACGTCTCCCTTTAGACCGCAAAGGCAATTGCCAAACCGTGGATGCCCGGCCCAAGGCCGGGCATGACGCGGAAAAGGTGCGGCCTGAAAGGGCGCTTCACCCGTACAGAAAATCCAGCGTCGCGGTCTCTTCGATCACCGCGGCGTCGGTCGAGTGCCTGCCGGCGCGTTCTTTCTCTTCCAGGGTTTGCGACGCCTGCAGGAAGGCGCCGAGATGGCGAGCCCATTCGATGATCCGGTTGTTCTCCGGCAGCCGCGCCGCCTCGAAACTCTTCAACGCCGCCTCGACATTGTCCTGCGCCTGCAAGGCGCCGACCAGCGCGGCGGCGTCATCGGCCGCCTTCGACACGCCGGCGCCGACATGCGGCCGCGCGACAAAAGCGCCGTCGCCGACAATCGCCACCCGGCCAAAGGCCATGCGCGGCGACACCAGATCGTAGATCGGCTGCAGGATCGGCTCGTCCATCAACCGTACCAGCGCACGGAACTGTGGCGCCAGCAGCCTCTCGGCGGCGTCGTGCATATCGGCAATCGCTTCGGGGCGGAGCAGCGGCGGCGGGATCGACAGCTCATGCGTCTTGCCGTTCGCGTCGGTCAGCAACTCGCGCAGCTTGGATTGCTCGTCCGCCGGCCGATACCAGATCACGTTGGTGCGGCGATGACCGACGCGCAGATCGTCATCCGGCCCCGCCACCGGATAACTCAGGAACTGCTCGCCGGGCGGCAGACCGAAAGCCATGAATTCAAAAATCTCGGCACGGGTCTGCGGCGGAATCGAACCTTCCGCGATCAAGGACCGCCATGCGGTATAGCCGGCATATTGCGGCGCAACGTCGGGCAGGAACTGTTGACGCACGGTGGAGCGAATGCCGTCGGCACCGACCAGAACGTCGGCGCTCACCGTTTCACCATCGGAAAAATACGCGGTCACCGCATCCGCGTTCTGGTCGACCCGCGAAAGCCCTTTACCACGATGATAACGCTCGGCCGGAAAGGCGTCGCGCAGCAGACGATAAAGCCGCTCCCAGGCGGTGGCGACCTGCGGACAATTAAGACTGCGGGTTAACGCGCCTTCACGGTTCAGGATCTTGCGGCTGGCGATATGAACGCCAAGATTTTCAGTCGTGAAACCGAGCGTCTGCAAGCGCGCCATCAGTTCGGGTTGGGCGACGATGCCGGCGCCCCGGCCCGATAATTCGCCCTCGACCCGCTCGTAGACTCCGACATCCCAGCCGGCCCGCCGCAACAAATGCGCGCTTAACAGGCCACTCATCGAGCCACCGATCACAATCGCCCGCTTCGTTCCCGACCCTGTCAATTGACACTCCCCGATCTTTTCGTTTCCTCTGATTTGCTATAGTATGACATTCAAATAGCAACGGAGGAATTGCCATGGCCATGACCATGCACGATAAAGCCGCTGAGAAGAAGGACACCTCGCAGTGGCCCGCCGACATCGCCGCTGAATTCGCCAACGAGGCAAAGGCTCCGAACCCTTGCGTCGGCTCGACCCTGCTGTCGGAAAACGAGCGGACGCGTGTGTGGATCATTCGGCTGGCGCCCGGCGAGCGCATCGGCTTCCACCGTCATGTGCTCGATTATTTCTGGACCTCGGTGTCCGGCGGCCGCGGCAAGCAGCACGTCCATGATGGCACCACGGTCGAATACACCTACCAGCCGGGCGAGACGCGGCACGAGACCTATGGCCGGGGCGAGTTCAAGGTCCACGACCTGCAAAATCTCGGCGACAAGGAAATGGTGTTCATGACCGTCGAGTTCAAGGATTCGGCCAACGCGCCGATGCCGTTGCCGGCCGGCTTGCGCTCGCAGGCCGAAGCCGCCTGATCGCTTTCATCCCGCAAGAGCCGCCGGTTTACGCCGGCGGCTTTTTTGCGCGCTCTCGACTCTCAGGGTTCCGCCGGCACGCCTGGCGATTGACGGCGAAGCTGCTCGCTGCGCATCAGGTCCTGGGCATCGGCATAAATGCGCTCGACGGCGCGCGTCACGGTGCCGGCGATATCCTGCGGCGGCGTCACGCGGTAGACCCACTTGCGCACGCCGATATAGAAAATGCCGCCGTGCAGCGCCCACATCAATTCGCTCTCCGGCTCGCTCATCGGCTGCTCGGCAAGCCCCGGCAGACCGAATTCATGGCGCAACTCGCCGACGATCGGCTTGTAGATCCGCTCGTTGACCATCTTGGCGAAACGCTTGGCGATCGTGGAGCCGTGCAAACTCGAATAGAGATAGATCCGCACCCATTCGTAATCGTGCAGCATCTTTGAGTAGCTGAGATAAAACCGCTTCAGCCGCACGAGCAACGGCAGCGAGCGGTCGATCAGAACCGTGTCCCATTCCGGCTCCCAGCGCCGCACGAACATCTCGTCGTAGATGCGGTCGATCAGCACATCTTTGCTCGGGAAATAGCGGTAGAGCAGGCCCTTCGAGATGCCGAGTTCGCGCGCCAGTTCGCGCGTCTGGCCGCCGAAGCCGCGCGCGGCGAAGAAGCTGATGGCGCCTTTTAATATCTGATCGCTACGGTCGGTCGGCGCCAGCCGGACGCGCTTGACGACGGATGTGACGACGGGCTTGACCGCGGGCTTTGCCGCAACGGCTTTGACGGGCCCGGCCGCCTTTGCCGTCTTGCCCGCCGTCCGCGGGCGCTTTGCCTTGCTCATCCGCCTTGGCCCCCAACCTGCCGGTCCGCCCCGCCTCGTGTCCTTCGATAGCAGAGCCGGCCGCTGCCGCAAACCGCCGCAGCGGCCGACCTTGACTCGGCCCGCGGCCCGTCTTCATAATGAGCAAGTGCTCATTATGAATGAGCAGATGCTCAATAATAGGCATGCCCGCCAGAACGGCATGCCCTTTCAACAAACAGCTCGATCAGCAAAACGGGAACGCACCATGGAACAATTGCCCCGCCGCGGCCTCAGCCGCGCCGAAATGATGAAGCGCGTGGCCTTCTTCAAGGACCTCAAGGGCTTCGACGGCGGCCTGCCGGACAGCCAGATGCCCGGCAGCTTCCGCAAGCTTTACAACGTGATCGGCTTTCAGCCGCCCAAGGGTTCCGGCGGCGCGGTCACCTCGCCGGTCGGCGACGATGCCGCCCGGCTCGCCGCGATCAAGATCTCGGAAGGTTTCAATCTCGGCTATTGCCGCGCCAAGCCCGGCCACGGCCCGATGATGCACAACCACGATACCAACGAGACCTTCATCCCGATGACCGGCACCTGGCGCTGTAGCTGGGAAAACGAGAAGGGCGAGGTCGATTACGTCGACGCCGGCCCGTTCGATGTCGTGTCGTTCCCGCCCGGCGCGATCCGCCGCTTCGAGAACGTCACCAAGGGCGACCCGAACGAGGAAGCCATCCTGATGTTCGTGATCGGCGGCGACGGCCCACGCGCCGAGTTCACCGACGAGGCGATGGCGGAACTCGAAAAGGCCGGCGTGTGGCCGCGCAAGTAAGCGCAGCCGGCGCCAGACCGTGGGATCTGCACACCCGCATTGCGACCGTGCAGATCGCCGGCCAGCCGTGGCCTCATCTCGACACCGGCGGAGACGGCCCGGCGCTGGTGCTGTTGCCGGGTTCGGTCGGCACCTGCGAGATGTTTTACAAACAGATCGCGGCGCTCGGCCGCGACCTGCGGCTGATCGCGGTCAGCTATCCGGCCGAGCCCGACCCGAACCGTCTCGCGGACGGTCTGGCCGGCCTGCTCGATCATCTCGGCCTCGCCACGGCCAGCGTGCTCGGTTCGTCCTTTGCCGGCTACTGGGCGCAGTATTTTGCGTTACGCCATGGCGCCCGGGTCGAAACCCTGTTCCTCTGCAATACCTTCATCACCGCCGAGGAACTGTTCGCCAACCCGCTGTTCGACCCGGACTGGGTACATGACACCGGCGCGGCGCAGATGCAGGCCTTCTGGCGCGACCGCGTCGCGCAAGCGCCGGACAGCGAACTGAAAGCCCTCCAGCTCGACATGCTGTCGGGCCGGCAGGACGCCGACAATCTCAAGGCCCGCTTTGTCGGCGTGGTGGAGGCGAAAGCCTGCCCGCCGCTGCCAATCCCGGACCGCCGGATCGTCATCATCGATTGCGCCGACGATCCGATCATCCCGCTCGCTTCGCGCGACGCCGTGCGAAGCCACTATCCCGCCGCCGAATCCAAAACCCTGACGCGCGGCGGGCACTATCCGCACATCCTCAATGCGGACGCCTACAACGCGGTCATCACCCGGCATCTCGGCCGCTGACGACTGCGTTCAATCAACACACAAAAACAATCTAGGGAGAATGAAATGAAGCTGTTGAAGAATTTGTCCGGCGGACTGCAAGCCGCAGCCGCCGCTTTGTGCCTGGTGGCTTTCGCGCCATCGGCACAGGCCGCCGACCAGCCGATCAAGATCGGCTTCAGTATGGCGCTGAGCGGCGGCCTGGCCGCCAACGGCAAGGCGGCGCTGGTCGCGATGCAGATGTGGGCCGATGGCGTGAACGCCAAAGGCGGTCTGCTTCATCGCAAGGTTGAACTGAAATATTACGACGACAAGAGCTCGCCGTCGGAAGTGCCCGGCATCTACACCAAGCTGCTGGACGTCGATAAGGTCGATCTCATCGTATCGCCCTACGGCACCAACCTGATCGCGCCGGCAATGACCGTCGCGGTGCGGCGCAAGTACACAATGATGAGTCTGTTCGGCGTCGGCGTGAACGACAAGTTCCGCTACGACCGTTATTTCCAGATCATGCCGCTCGGCGTGCACTCGGCCGACGCCATCCCGCAAGGCTTCTTCGACGCCGCCAAGACGCTCTCGCCGAAGCCGCAGTCGATCGCCATCGTCGGCGCCGACGCCGAATTCGGCAAGGCGACCTCCGACGCCGCGCGCAAGATGGCCAAGGCGATGGGCCTGAAAATCGTTTACGACCGCGCCTATCCGCCGGCCACCATCGATTTCGCGCCGGTAGTCCGGGCGATCCAGGCCACCAAGCCGGACCTGATCTTCGTCGCGTCTTATCCCACCGACAGCGTCGGCTTGATCCGCAGCATCAACGAGACCGGCCTCACGGCCCGGCTGGTGGGCGGCGGCGCGGTGGGCCCGCAATTCGCCTCGATCAAGACCCAGCTCGGCCCGATGCTCAACAACCTGTTGGGTTATGAAACCTACGTCCCTTCCGACAAGATGAAATTTCCTGGGATTGAAGACTTCGTCAAGCAATACCAGGCCAAGGCATCCAGCGGCGGCGTCGACCCGCTCGGCTATTACGTCCCGCCCTTCGTCTACGCCGCGATGCAGATCGTCGGTCAGGGCGTCGAGAAAGCCGGCTCGCTCGATCAGGGCGCCATCGCCAAAGCGATCCACGCCAACACGTTCAACACCATCGTCGGACCGATCAAGTTCGCCGCCAATGGTGAGTGGGACAAGCCGCGCATGCTGATGGTTCAGTACCGCGGCATCGCCGGCAACGGTCTCGATCAATTCCGCGACCCGTCGCACTACGTGATCCTGAGCCCGAAGGAGTTCAAATCCGGCGACGCGCAAACGCCCTATCCGAGCAAGTAACCAAAAACCACGGTGGGCATTCGGTCGCAGCGACGAAATAGACTAGCCAAGCCGCCGAAGTTCCTGCAAAGTATAATCTAATTCCCGCCGCCTTGCCCGTCCTAACGGCTTGGCGGCGGGATTGTTCAGCAAGCACCGCGTTGTTATGCTGCACAAAAAAAGAACATTCGGAGGGGAAATGCCGGCCATTTGTTGCCATCGATCGCAGCAGCCCGTTGTCAGCGGCGCGCCAGAAAAAGCGCGGATCGCATGACGCCGTTGCACACCCTGTCTAGCAACGCTCGGTCCGGTTGAGGCCCTCATGCAATTCGATCTTCTGATCAACGCGATCATCGCCGGGCTGATGCTCGGCGCGTTCTATGCCGCGGTGACATCGGGCATCTCGATTTCATTCGGCATGCTCGACATCGTCAATATCGCCCATCCCGGCTTTATCATTCTCGGCTCCTACATCGCTTATATCGTCAATGTTCAGCTCGGTGCCGACCCGATTGTGATCGCGATTGTGGCGCTGCCTGCTTTTTATGCACTCGGTTCGATCATCTACGAGATCTATTACCGGTCCTTTGAAAAGCACGGTCAGGACTCGCTGCGCGGCCTCGCCTTCTTCTTCGGTCTGCTGTTCGTCACCGAAGTCGTGTTGAACATGGTGTTCGGCGTCGATTACCGCTCGGTCAACGTGCCCTATATCGGCGGCAGCCTCACCATCGGCTGGATGGAATTCCCGATCCGCATGCTGGTGCCCGCCGTGGTGTCGATCCTGATGTTCGGCGGCCTGCAAATCTACCTGTCGCGCACCTTCATCGGTCGCGCGGTGATGGCGGTGTCGCAAGACCCGCAGGCGTTGCAGCTGATGGCGGTCGACCCGATCCGCATCAAGCGCATTGCCTTCTCGATCTCGCTCGCGACCGCGTCGATGGCCGGCGCCTTCCTGATCATCATCCAGCCGGTGATCCCGTCGTCGGGCCGCGAATATATCGGCCGGGTCTTCGCGATCTGCGTGCTCGGTGGCCTCGGCAGTCTGCCCGGCACGCTGATCGCCGCGCTGCTGATCGGCGTGATCGAAAGCATCACCTCGACTTTCTATGGCCCATCCTGGGCGCCGGCCGTTTCCTTCGGCTTGCTGTTGCTCACCCTGGCCGTTCGGCCTTCCGGATTGCTGGGACGCTAGATGCGCACATCCGTATTCACCCTCATTCTGATCCTCATCAGCGCCGCGCTCTATTTCGCGTTCCGCACGATCGGCAACGATTACCTGTTCTTCGCCGGCTATACGGTGTTGCAATACGTCGTGATGGCGACCGCCTGGAACATTCTCGGCGGCTATTGCGGCTACGTGAACTTCGGCAGCGCCGGCTTCTTCGCTATCGGCGTCTATTCCTCGGTGTTCCTGCACACGCTGGCCGACTCGATCGACGACGTCGTGCCGGACGCGCTGCAAGCGCCGCTGCACGCGATCTTCCCGTTGCCGCTGCCGGTCATGGTCGTCGTCGGCGGCATTGTCGCCGGTCTGGTCGGCCTCGGCATGGGCTACCTGACCTTGCGGCTGCGCGGCGTCTTCTTCGCCATCGCGACGCTCGCGCTGGCGGTGGTCATGGAAACCGTAATCGTCAACTGGTCGTTCGTCGGCGGTTCGCGCGGCGCTTACGTCATTCCACCGAATGACGTGCCCTTCTTCGGCCCCTATATCCAGTTCCTGTTCGTGCTGATGCTGATCCTGGTGGTGGTGGCGCTGGTCACGGCACGGGCGATCGAGCGCTCCAAGCTCGGCGTCGGCTTCGCCACCATTCGCGACGACGAACTGGCGGCGGAAGCCTCCGGCGTGCCGACCCTGCGGCTCAAGCTGATCGCCACCGTGGTATCCGGCGCGCTGTTCGGCATGGCCGGCGCGCCCTTCCCCTATTACATCGGCTACGTCGAACCCGGCTCGGCCTTCAACCTGTCTTACGCGGTCAACTCGATCGCCATGCCGATGATCGGCGGCACCACCTTCTGGGCCGGACCGCTGATCGGCGCGCTGCTGCTCGGCACGCTGCAACAGGTCGCGACCGTGACGATCTCCTCGGCGGTCAACCTGCTGATCGTCGGCCTGCTGCTGATCGGCTTCGTGATCCTGGCGCCGAAGGGCATTGTCGGCCTGTGGCAAAAATGGATGGGCAAGAGGGCCAAATCGTGAGCCAGACCAACAGCAACAGCGCGCCCGAGGCCGGCACCAAGCCGCTGCTTCAAATCGACCAGCTCGGCAAGCGCTTCGGCGGCTTCGTCGCGCTCGACGGCGTCAGCCTGGAAATTCCGCAAGGCCAGCGCCTCGGCCTGATCGGGCCGAACGGCTCGGGCAAGAGCACGCTGGTCAACTGTATCTGCGGCGCATTGCAGAACGAAACCGGCACCATCTATTTCGACGGCGAGAAGGTCAACGGCATGGTGGCGCACCAGCGCACGCGCCGTGGCCTGGCCCGCAGCTTCCAGCTGCCGCGCCCGTTCATGAGCATGACCGTCGCCGAGAACATGCGCGTGCCGCTGATGTATACCGTCAATGCGCGGTCCGGCACCCATATGTCGCACGGCGAACTCAACGACCGCTGCATGGAGCTGCTGTCGCTGGTGACGTTGCACGAAAAGGCGTCGCACATGCCGACCGACCTGACACAGGTCGAGATGCGCAAGCTCGAACTGGCGCGCGCCATGGCCGCCGATCCCAAATTGCTGATCGCGGACGAATCGATGGCCGGGCTGTCGCATTCGGAAGTCGAAGACATCGTTGCGCTCCTGATCCGCATGAACGAGCGCGGCGTCACCATCATCATGATCGAGCATATCATGCGCGCCGTGATGACCTTCTCCCAGCGCCTGGTCGTGCTTGTCTCCGGCAAGAAGATCGCCGACGGCATGCCGGAAGACGTCATCCAGGATAAGGAAGTCGTGGGAGCATACCTTGGCAGCTAATACCAACAGCATCAGCATCGAAGGCGTCGACGCCGGTTATGGCCTGGTGCGCGTGCTCGACAACGTGTCGCTGCGCGTCAACAGCGGCGAGACCGTCGCGCTGCTGGGCACCAACGGCAACGGCAAAAGCACCCTGATGAAATGCATCATGGGCTGGGCGCGGCCGAGCAAGGGCCGCATCGTCGCCGAAATCGACGGTGAAAAGCACGATCTCGCCGGCCTCTCGACCGAGCAAATCGTCGATCTCGGCATCGCGCTGGTGCCGGAAGGCCGCCGGCTGTTCCCGCGCCAGACGGTGGAGGAAAACCTGCTGCTCGGCGCCAGCCGGCCGAAGGCCCGCGCCCACATCAAGACCAACCTCGACTTCTGCTTCGAGATTTTTCCCCGTCTGGCCGAACGCAAAAGCCAGTTGGCCGGCTCGATGTCGGGCGGCGAACAGCAGATGCTGGCGCTGGCGCGCGCGCTGATGCTCAATCCGCGCATCCTGCTGGTCGACGAGCCGTCGGTCGGCCTGGCGCCGCTGCTGGTCAGCCGCACCATCGATGCGATCAAGCAGCTCAAGGATCACTTCAATCTGACGGTGTTGATGGCCGAGCAGAACTTCACCCAGGCGCTGCGCATCGCCGACCGCGGCTACGTCATCGTTCACGGCAAGATCGAGTTCGAAGGCAATTCGGCCGATGAACTCAACAACAACGACCTGATCCGCCAGTTTTATCTGGGCATGTAGTCGCGCGCCTCACTGGCCTCTTTCGGTCAACGTGGGGCGGCACCACCAGCCTCGTATTCACCCGACGCGGTTGTGTCCGCGTCTTGGCCGGCATCAGCCCGCCGGGCGGCGGCCCGTGTCGGATGGACGGCGCGGGCCAATCCCCTTGAAGGCCTGTCCTCCAAAGCACTCGCGGTCCTCCGCGCCTGAGCGCAACGGATCGCCGTCCGTGCGCCGACGCCCATCACCAATAAAAAAGCGGCGCCGCATGTCGCCATGCCGCGCCGCTTGTCGAAGTGGGCCGGAGCGCGGATGCGCCCCGGCCGATTGTGCGCGTTACGGGTGCGCCTTTTCGTAAGGATAGATGACCTTGCCGGTTTCGAGGCTCTTCGGCTCGAGCACCGTCTGGTAGCTCATGCCGCGCCAGGTCTCGAGGTTCGCGTCATCCTTGATGTCGTGATACTGGACGGTGAACATGCGGCTTTCGGCCCATTCACCCTTCTTGCCGAACTTGATCGGGCCCATCACGGTCTCGAAGGTCGCCTTCTTCATGTAAGCGGCGAGCTTGTCGTCGTTGATGCTCTTGGCCCCCTTGATCGCGTCGCCCAGCACCTGCATCTGGGCATAGCCCCAGCCGCCGAGATAGTAGCCGAGCGGATCGACGCCGGCAGCCTTCGCGCGCGACTGATATTCGGCGAAGAAGTCCTTGGTGCCCTTGTACATCTGCTTTTCGTCCGGCACCCAGGTCTCATAGTTGACGATGCCGTTGAGCTTCGACTTCAGCTTGTCCTTGAAGAAGGTCGCCTGCAGACCGACCAGCGCGCCGCCGAACATCTTCGGCTTCAGGCCGATTTCGTTGGCCGCGAGCACCATGCCGACCGAGTCGAGCGGATAGGCGCAGACCACCACCAGATCCGGATCAAGCGCCTTGATGGCGCGCACGATCGGCGAGAAGTCGGTGGTCTTCGGCGGCGGCGGATAGGCCTTGTCGTAGACGATCTTGAAGCCGTGCTTCTTGGCGTTGGCGCGGGCGCCGTCGCAGGCATTCTGCGAGAAGTCGGCGTCGGCGAAGGTCAGCGCCACGGTCTTCGGCTTCGGGTTCTGCTGCGCCGCGATGTCGAAGAAGCCCTTGGTGAACGAGCCCTTGGTGTCCTGGCCGGTCGGCAGGATCGAGAAGTACTTCGGGTACTTGAACTTGTCGTTCACGTCGAGGCCGAACAGGCTGACGAAGGTCTTGCCCTTGCGGATCACGACCGGCATCGCCGGCGCGACTTCGTTGGTGGCATAACCGGACACAACGAGGTCGACTTTGTCGACGTCGAGCAGTTTGGTGTAGATGCCGGGCACTTCCGACGGGGTGCTCTTGTCGTCGTAGTATTTCAGCTCGACCTTGCGGCCCAGCAGACCGCCGGCCTTGTTGACATGGTCAGCCCAGATTTCAGCACCCAGCAGCGCCTGCTTGCCGTTCGGCGACAGGAAGCCGGTGAGCGACTGGCTGAAGCCGATCTTGATCGGCCCCTTGTCCTGCGCCTGCGCGGCGGACAAGGCGAACAGCGTGCCGGCCGCGAGCGCGAGACCCGCCCCCGCGAGCCGCCCAGCTGTCCGTGAATTAAGATTACGCATCATCGCATCTCCTCCCAGATTGATTTTCGTTTTCTTCGGTCGCCAATCATGCCAGCGCCGGACGCAATGGTCCACCCGCCTTGGCGCGATTGACGAAATCGCCGTCATATTATGCCGGTCGCGGACGCGACGCGATAGATATCGACGACGTTCCTCGCGATGTTTCCGCCGGATATAGTTTGATCGCCACCTATTGGGAGGGTGGGCCAACGGTGGGACAGAATATATCGCGACGGCCGCATGAATTGCTGCACTGCGAGATGTTGCGGTCAGACACCCTCGACCATGATGGTCTCGACCTCGCCGCCACCATTGCGGCGGAAGGCCGCGGCGTCGTCATAGTCCCGCGAGGTAAAGCAGGCGACGCCTTGCTCGAAAGTCGGAAACTCGATGACGACGAAGCGCGCGAACTTATCCGGGCCTTCCATAATCTGAAATTTGCCACCGCGGGCCAGGATCTTGCCGCCGAATTTGGCAATGATGCCCGGCACCAGATCGGTGTATTTTTTATAGGCAACCGGATCGTTGACCCTGGAACGCGCAACCCAATAAGCCGGCATGACGTCGTCTCTCCCTGGATAGTGTCGTGTCGTTAAAACCGACTATAACAAGCAGCAGACTGCCTTGCCGCTGCAACAAGGAATGACAATGCCACGACAAGTGATCGATATATCGGTTCCGCTGGAAAACACCGTCTATGCCGACCCGCCGGGTTACGGACCGACGATCGAGTATCTCGATCATCAGGCGACTGCGGCCGACATCCTGAAATTCTTTCCCGGATTGAAAAAGGAAGATCTGCCGGATGGCGAAGGCTGGGGCTTCGAATGGGTCAAGTTGTCGACCCACTGCACCACGCATCTCGATGCACCCTATCATTTCGCCTCGACGATGGACGGCGGCAAGCGTGCCTTGACGATCGACGAAGTGCCACTCGACTGGTGTCTGCAACCGGGCGTGAAACTCGACTTCCGACATTTCCCTGACGGCTATGTCGTGACCGCCGCCGATGTCGAAGCCGAACTCAAACGGATCGGCCACACGATTTCTCCCCTTGAAATCGTTCTGGTGAACACCGCCGCCGGCGCGGCTTACGGTCAACCCGATTATGTGTCGCGCGGTTGTGGCATGGGCCGCGAAGCCACGCTCTATCTGACCTCTCGTGGCGTGCGCATCACCGGCACCGACGGCTGGAGCTGGGACGCGCCATTCATTCACACCGTCAAGAAATACGCCGAGACGCACGACGCGTCGCTGATCTGGGAGGGCCATCGCGCCGGCCGCGAGATCGGCTACTGCCACATCGAGAAGCTGCACAATCTCGAAAGCCTGCCGTCAACCGGCTTCACGGTCAGTTGCTTCCCGGTAAAGGTGCGCGGCGGTTCGGCTGGCTGGACGCGGGCGGTGGCGATCATCGACAGCTGACCGCCGGGGCGCAGCGGCAGCGCGCGGCGCAACCCGAGGGATCGGGGAGACCGGGGCCAATTTTGGCCCTGGCACGTCATTCTGCGGCGTGCCAAGGCAGGCGGGCTTGCCTCCGCCGGTCGAATCACACTTTGACCACGTTCGAGTGTGCCAATCGCCGCTGCCGCCCTCCTCCGCTTCGACCCGACCGCCCGGGCACCGACCGAGCCCCGCCTATGCCCTATTTTTCCCAGCGTCTCGGCCTGTTCGGCGCCGCTTTCGCCCTGCTGATCGCGGCCGGCGGGCCGGCCCGGGCCCACCCGCATGTTTTCGTCGACGGCCGGGCCGAAATCATTTTCGACGGACACGGCCGGATGACCGCCGTGCGCAATGTCTGGGAATTCGACCGCGCCTTTTCCGCCTTCGCCAGCCAGGGTCTCGACAAGAACGGCGACGGCAAGCTGAGCGCCGAGGAACTGGCGCCGCTGGCCAAAACCAACGTCGAGTCGCTGAAACACTATGGCTTCTTCACCGTGCTGTCGGTCGGCGGCAAGCACCTCAAACTGAAGTTTCCGGACCAGTATTTCCTGCGCTCCAATGCCGGCCAGCTCACGCTGTTCTTTCAGTTACCGCTGGAAACGCCGACCGCGCCCGGCCCGTCGACGACGCTCGAGGTCTACGATCCTGAATACTTCGTCGCCTTCACCTTCGTGAAGGACAAGCCGATCACGCTGTTCGCCGCGCCGACCGGCTGTGTCGCCGCCTATCACCCGCCCAAGCCGCTTAACGCCAGCATCATGGCGCAACTGGCCGCCGTCCCGGTCGACCAGCACGACCTGCCGCGTGCGCTGCGCGACGCGGCGCTCGGCCTCGCCAATGTCTTCACGATGGATTGTCCGCCATGAACCGGCCCCTTAGCGCCATCGTTACACCCCTGATGGCCGGCGCGATCTGGCTGACCGGCGCGAACGGCGCGGCATTCGCGGTGCAGAGTCCATTCGGCATCGCCACGCCGGACAGCACCGGACCGGCCTTCACCGGACCGCTCGGCAGCTTTTTCGTCTGGGTCGCGCTGCGGCAATCCGAATTCTACAAGGCGCTGACCGGCGCGCTCGACCAGGTCAAGCACAGCGGCCACGCCTTCATCCTGCTCGCCGGCATCAGCTTTCTCTACGGCGTCTTCCACGCCGTCGGGCCGGGCCACGGCAAGGCTGTCATTACATCCTACCTGCTGGTGTCGCGGCAGACCGTGAAGCGCGGCATCGTCATCGCCTTCTTCGCGGCCCTGATGCAGGGCCTGGTCGCGATCGGCGTGGTATTGATCGCCGCCGCACTGCTGCACGCCACCGCCGTCAGCATGACCCGCGCCACCGACTGGTTCGAAATATTGAGCTACGGTCTGGTCGCGGCGGTCGGCGCCTGGCTGCTGTTCACCAAGTTGACCGGGCGCGGCCATCACCACCACGACGGCGTGGCGGCCGATCATCACCATCATGACCAAGATCACGACCACGGCCATGCGCATCGCCATGACCACGCGCACGATCACGGCCATAATCACGATCACGCTCATACCCACAATCATGCCCACAGCCACGCGCATGACGAGACCTGCGCCAGTTGCGGCCATTCGCACGCGCCGGACCCCAAGCTGCTGTCAAGACCGCTGACCGCGACGCGCGCCTGGGCCGCGACACTGGCGGTCGGTATCAGACCCTGTTCGGGCGCGATCATCGTGCTGGTCTTCGCGCTGTCGCAGCAATTGCTGCTGGCCGGCATCGGCTCGGTGCTGGCGATGTCGCTGGGCACGTTCATCACCGTCTCGACGCTGGCGGTGCTGGCGGTGTCCGCCAAGGATGTCGCGCTGCGGATCGCCGGCCTTGAATCGACGACCACCGAGCGCATCATGCACGTCGTCGAGATCGCCGGCGCGCTACTGGTGCTGCTGCTCGGGCTAACGCTGCTCGGCGGCGCGCTGCAAGGCGGCCTGCCTTAATCAGGCGGCCGGGCCTGTTAGCGCGGCCCGACGATCCAGCGCGCTTGCGCCTTATCCCAGCGCACCGGCCGGCCGCCTTTTGCCACAGCCACCACCTTCGGCAGGCCGCGATACTCCGACGCCAGGTCGAGCACCCAGTCCTCGTCGATCCGGCTGCCCCACGACCGCGCGGAGTGCGGCCACAGATCGTGCAGATAAGGATTCCAGGCAAGCGTGATCGGCCCCAGTGGCGGATCCTTCGCCAGAACCGTGAACAGCGCATCGAGCCGGGCCAGTTCGTGATGCCAAACCGCATTCATCATCAGGCTGGTGGCAGAGCCAAAAACCGCCAGCACCACGACAGCCGCACCGGCTATCGCTCGCCCGGCAGGGACCGACAGGCGTCCGGCCAGGCGCAGCCACAGCCAGCGCGCGACCGCGGCGCTCGCCAGGATCAGCAACAACACGATCAGATAACGCTTGCGGGCGTCGAGCGAATAGCCGCCGCCGAGAACATAGATCGCGGCCGATGCCAGCAGCATGACCACGGCAAAGACCGCGAAGCGGCCGGGATCGATGGCCGGCGTCGTCAGCGAAGCATAATTGCCCTGGCGTGAGACCCACCATATCAGCGGCACGAGCACGACACTGATCGCGAACGCGACAGCGATCCTTTCATCGCCGATCGTCGAGAAGGCAAAATCGCGTAACGCGGCCAGCCGCCAGACATCGAACACTTCGAGGTTGGCGTATTGATAATAGATCGGCGACAACAGGGCGCGCGGATTAATCGCCGCGATCTGCTTGAACGGATGCGCCGGCTCGAACAATTTATAGACGACGGCCCAGACCGCGGCGCCCGCCAGCGGCGACAGGGCCAGCAGCCATTGCTCCTTCCGCCCTTGCCAGTCGCGCCGGGTCGCCACGACGCCGCCGGCGGCGCAGACCGCGAAGAAGGTCGCCTCATTGAACAACAGGCCGGCGAAAGCCAACCCCGCCACGGCGACGGGCCATCGCCACAGCCGCGCCGAGGACCCGGCGCCGGCTGGCGTACCGGTCATCAAGCTCTCAACGATCAGCAAACAGAAGAACGTCGCGAACACGAAACAGGCGCAAGCCGCCCAGTCGAAGGATTGATAGCTCCAGGGGAAAGCCTCGAACAGCACCGCCACCACGAGCGCATAACGCAGGCTGGCCAAGGCCCGCAGCGCAATCAGAAACAGCAGCCAGGCGGTGAGCGCGTGCAGGACGATCGCGGTGACGCCATAGAGATGATGTTCGACCAGCCAGCCGATCGACAACATGCCGGCGATCCGCCAGACGCCCCAGACATGCAGCCATTGCGCTGGGCCCTTGGCGAAATGCGGATAATCGTCGGCATAGAGATGATAAGTCGACAGCAGCGGCAGATGGCCAGCCAGCGCGATCAAAAGCAGAATCGAAAAAACCGGAAAATGGTGCGACTGAAAAAACCGGGCCGAGCGAGGCAGCATCGCCAAAGCCTTCTATGCTAGCGCGCCTTTCGGAATTCAAAGCTCCTCAGTATGCCGCATCTCTCCGCCACCGCAACGCCGCGGCGCATCGCCGGGCACCGCCCGACGGCGGCGCCCGGAAGACATCGAACCGTCAGGCCGCCTTGCGGGCGTGCAGCGCCATGGCGATCAGCGCAATGCCGCCGAACACCATGTTGATGCCAACCAGCAAGCCAATCGCCCAGAGCGACGTGCCCGGCAGGCCGGCCAGCAGAATAACGCCGAGCACCAGATCGACCAGGCCGCTGGCCAGCATCCAGCCCCACTGGCCGGACAATTCGCGCTTATGATCGAGCGCGAACATGATCGAGACCACGCCTTCGACCGCGAAGAAGGCAATCAACAGCAAGGTCAGCGAAATCGCACCGGACACCGGCTGGGCCAGCAACATGCCGCCGACCAGAACGGCAACCGCGGCCGAAATCAGCGACCACCAAAAGCCGGGCGCCGCCCGCATCCAGAAGCTGGTCAGCAACCCCATCACGCCACTGACCAGAAACAGCCAGCCGAACAGGATCGTCACCGCCAGCGTCGCCAGCGGCGGCACGATCACGGCGATGACGCCGAGCACCAGCAGCAGCACGCCTTCGGCGAGGTAGAGCTTCCAATGGCGGTGCAGCGCGTTGGCGACGGCGCGCTCCAGTTTGGCAATGTCGGGGTTGGTCGGCGAACCGGTCGGCAAGTCTGTCGGCATGGTCATGATCCTCTGGCCACTTCGGCCATTTGGCCTATTAAAGCACAATCAACATCACGGTGACACGAACGCATCGTGACGCCGGCTCGACGGGCGTGGCTATTTCTCGACCCAGTCGGCGCATTTCTGCACCTCGCCCTGCCCGCCCCACGGCATCACCGGCACCGTCGAGGTCGAATTTTTCGGCGAGCCTTCGATGATACGGTCGCTGTAGACCATATAGACCAGCACGTTACGTTTCACGTCGCAACCGCGCACGATCTGCATTTTCTTGAAGAACAGCGAACGGCGCTGGCGAAACACATCTTCGCCCTGCTCGAACTTGGCCTTGAACCGGATCGGCCCGATCTGCCGGCAGGCCAGCGAGATGTCGGAGACTTCCTCGGCAACGCCGATCCAGCCTTTGAACCCGCCACGCTCCGGCACGGTGAAGTGACAAGCCACACCCTCGACCTGTGGATCGTCGATGCCATAGGTCGCGAGCTTGTCGTTCGGCGTCAGCCACTTGAACACCGTCGATCGCTTGAAGATCAGGTCCGGTTGTTCGGCTGCCGGCGCGGCCAGCGGAAACAAGGACGCGGACAGGACAACGCCAAGCCAGGCGGCCAACAGGCCACGCCGGACGGCAGACATCGAAATCAAAAACACGGAGGCGGCTCCTAACGGCAAATGCGACGACAACTATCCGGTACATAGGAAAGTCCGAGCCGAATTTAAGTTCCGCCGCGCCAACTCTCCCGACCACCAGCGCAGCGACCGATTGCATTCGCGCCGGCTACTACTACTGAGAACTCCGTATTATTACTTAGCCATTGCCGCGCGACCCGGTTCATCAGCATTCATGGCTATTCAATGCGCCGATTTCTACATAACATCTAATGTAATATGATCGCTATACCGGGAATGCCGCAATATATGTTTGAATAATACTTCACATGCGCAGCAGATTAACTTTCGCTTAGATATCGCGGCCTACTAGATTACCCACGATGTCGACCGTCGCGTCCTTCGATTGGCGACCGCCGTTCAGCAAAGGTTGCCCGATGCGCATCAATAAGCCGGTATTCGATGTGGAATACGAGGTCGACGACAACCAGACCATCGTATCGACGACCGATCTGAGCGGCCGCATCACTTATGCCAATCCCTACTTCATCGAGGCGAGTGGCTATTCGGAAGAAGAACTGATCGGCGCGCCGCATAATATATTGCGCCACCCGGATATGCCGCGGGCCGCGTTCGCCGATTTATGGACGACCATGCAGGCCACCCTGCCTTGGCGGGGCATGGTTAAGAACCGCCGCAAGAACGGCGACTATTATTGGGTGGTCGCCAACGTCACGCCGGTCATGCAGCATGGCAAACCGGTCGGCTATATGTCGGTGCGCACCAAGGCGACCCGCGCCCAGATCGACGCCGCGACGCATCTTTACGCGCGCGAGCGCGCCCATCCCGGCAGCCTGACTTTATGCCAGGGCAGCCCGGTCACGCCCACGCTATGGCAGCGCCTGATGCCAGTGAAACCACTGTCGCTCGGCGCCCGCATTCATCTGACGCAGGCCTTTACCGTGACCGCGTCCGCCGTTCTCGGTTGGGCCGCCTGGGTGCCGGAGACTTTCGCCGGCAGCGGACTCAAGCCCTGGATCGGCGTGCTGGCGGTGGCAACGCCGGTTGCCGCCGCTACGTTCTGGGCCTTTCTGATCGGCAACATTGCCATTCCGCTGAAGCAGGTCCTCGACGCAACGCGGCGCATGGCGGGCGGCGATCTGACCTCCGATATCGCGACCGAGCGAACGGACGACTTCGGTCAACTGATCCGTTCGCTGTCGCAGCTGAGCACCAACCTGCACAGCATCATCGGCGACATGCGGATCAACCTCGCCAATAATCTGACCGCCACACGGCAGCTCGCCAGCGGCAATATCGACCTGTCGAGCCGGACCGACTCGCAGGCGGCGGCGTTGCAGGAAACCGCCGCCAGCATGGAGCAGATGACCGCCGCCGTGCAGCAGAACGCGGATCACTCCCGGCAAGGCGATGTCGCCGCCGTCAATGCCATCGCCACCGCTGAAAAAGGCGGCGCGATCGTCAACAAAGTCGTCGTCACCATTGCCGACATCAGCGCGTCATCGCGCAAGATTGCCGACATCGTCGGCATCATCAACGCCATCGCCTCGCAGACCAACCTGCTTGCGCTCAATGCCGCGGTCGAGGCGGCGCGCGCCGGCGAGGCGGGGCGCGGCTTTGCCGTGGTCGCTACCGAGGTGCGGAACCTCGCCCAGCGTTCGGCGGCGGCGGCGACCGAAATCCGGCAACTGATCGAAGCCTCGGTCGAGAAGGTCAATGCCGGGACGGTGCTGGCCAATGACGCCGGCCAGGTGATGCAGGAGGTGCTCAATACCGTCAATCAAGTGACAGGCCTGCTCAGCGAAATCTCGTCGGCTTCGGTCGAACAGAGCACCGGCATCAGCCAGGTCAACGACGCTGTCACGCAGATGGACCAGGTCACCCAGCAGAATGCCGCACTGGTCGAACGCGCGACCGCCGCGACCGACGGGCTGCTGCAGCAAGGCCAGAAGCTGATGCAGGCTCTGACGATCTTCAAGCTCAAGGCCAAGGCCAATGGCCGCCCTGCTGCTGTGGCAAGGCCGGTCGAGCGCCCCGCAAACGCGCGACGCAAGGTCGCCTGATCGCACTTCGGCTATCATCCGGGCCAACGCCAGCGATCGCCCTTTCCGAAGGCCGCCATAACGTAGGTTGACAGATACCGCATTCGCGCGAAATTCATAAACTAACGCGCTATCCGCGAAATTTTATAAACTGCCTTGCTATCCTATTGAATGTTTAAACTTAATTGGCACGTAAAATATGTGCGTTAACTAGGATAAACCATGCGCCACAATCCCCAGGGCGCAGCTGTCGGCTCAGCCATTGCCGCCCGAGGAAGCCATCCTATGCGCCTCAATATGCCTGTTACCGACGTTGAATTTCCGCTCGCGGACGGCAAGACCATCGTCTCAACGACCAATCTATTCGGCAAGATCGAGTACGCCAATACCTATTTCATCGAGGTGAGTGGCTATACCGAAGAGGAACTCATCGGTGCGCCGCAGAATATCCTGCGGCATCCCGACATGCCCCCGTCGGCCTTCGAGGACTTGTGGGCCACGATCAAGGCCGGCTTGCCGTGGCGCGGCCTGGTCAAGAACCGCCGCAAGAACGGCGACTATTACTGGGTGATGGCCAACGTCACGCCGGTTATCGAACGAGGCCAGCCGATCGGCTACATGTCGGTGCGCACCAAGCCAACCCGCGCCCAGATCGCGGAAGCGACAAAGCTTTATGCGATGGAGCGCGCCAAGCCCGGCAGCGTGAAGCTGTCGCAGGGCACCCCGGTGACGTCGTCGCTGTTCTCGCTGACGCAAAAATTCTCGATGACCTTGCGCACGCGCATCATCATGCTGGCTCAGCTCATGTCACTCGGCACCATCGGCACGGTCGCCGCTATCGAACACATGCCGCTCTGGGCCGTCGGTCTCGTCGGGTTCTCGGTCTTTATCACCGCTTCGGTCTGGTTCTACCTCGAACAGAATATCCTCGGCCCGATCAAGGAAGCGCTGCGCTGCGCGCAGCGGATGGCCGGCGGCGATCTCACCACCTTGATGACGACCCAGCGCACCGACGACATCGGCCAGATGATGCGTGCGCTCAATCAATTGAACACCAACCTGCACAGCATCGTCGGCGACATTCGCGATAATTTTGCTGACATGGTGGCCTCGACCCGGCAACTCGCCGGCGGCAACCGCGACCTGTCGGCACGCACCGACTCGCAGGCCGCAGCCCTCGAACAAACCGCCGCCAGCATGGAAGAACTGACCTCGGCGGTGAAGCAGAACGCCGACAATTCCAAAAACGGCGACAACCTGGTCACCACCGCGCAGCAGACGGTGCAGAAAGGCAGCCAGATCGTCACCGAAATGGTCACCACCATAGCCGATATCAGCGAATCCTCGCAGCGGATCGCCGACATCGTCGGCATCATCAACGGCATCGCCTACCAGACCAACCTGCTGGCGCTCAACGCGGCGGTCGAAGCCGCGCGCGCCGGCGAAGCCGGCCGCGGCTTCGCCGTGGTGGCGACCGAAGTGCGCAGCCTCGCGCAGCGCTCGGCGACGGCGGCGATGGATATCCGTCAATTGATCGAAGCCTCGGTCGCCAAGGTCGATGCCGGCACCACGCTGGCCAGCAGCGCCGGTCAGGTGATGGAAGAAATCCTGACGTCCGTTACTCAGGTTACCGGCCTGATGGGCGACATTTCGGCGGCCTCGGGCGAGCAAAGCACCGGCATCAGCCAGGTCAACGATGCGGTGATGCAGATGGACGAAGTCACCCAGCAGAACGCCGCGATGGTCGAGGAAGCGGCTGCGGCGACCGAGGCGCTCGAGCAGCGCGGCAACAAGTTGATGCAAGCTCTGGCGGTGTTCAAATTGCATCACCAGAGCGGCGGCGCATCCGCCGACAAGAACCCGGCGCCGCGACGCGCGGCCAACCGCGGACGCCGCCGCGCCGCCTGACCCGGATCGCGATCGAGCCGATAAAAAAGCCGGCCGGGCCTTAGGGCCCGGCCGGCTTGATCGTTTCGACCGGCGCTTATCTCGCGTCGGTTGCCGTTAATGCATCCCCAGCACATGCGGCAGCCACAGCGACAGTCCCGGCCAGTAAGTGACGATGCCGAGGAATACCAGCATCGTCAGCAGCCACGGCCACACCGCGATCGTCAACTCGGTGATGCCCATCTTGGCGATGCCGGAGGCGACATAGAGGTTAAGGCCAACCGGCGGATGGCACAGCCCGACCTCCATGTTCACCACCATCAGAATGCCGAAATGAATCGGGTCGATGCCGAGCTGCTTGGCGACCGGAAACAAAATCGGCGCCATGATCAGCGTGATCGACGACGGCTCCATCACGTTGCCGGCCAGCAGCAGCATGATGTTGACCACCAGCAGGAAGGTGATCCAGCCCATGCCCTGCGAAGTCATCCAGAGCGCCAGCTGCTGCGGGATATTCTCGTACGTGAGCAGGAACGAGAACAGGATCGCGTTGGTGATGATGTAGAGCAGCATCGCGCTCAGGTTCGCCGACGACAGCAGCACCCGCGGCACGTCAGTGAGCTTGAGATCCTTGTAGATGAACACCGCGATGACGAAGGCATAGACAGCGCTGATGGCGGCCGCCTCGGTCGGCGTGAACAGGCCGGCATAGATGCCGCCGATGACGATGACGATCAGCAACAGCCCCCAGATCGATTCGCGGAAGGCCCTCAGACGCTCGCGGACCGATGCCTTCGGCATGCGCGGATAGTCATTGCGCCAGGCGCGATACCAGGTGGTGCCGGCCAGCATCGTCGCCAGCACCAGGCCCGGAACGATGCCGGCGACGAACAACATGCCGATCGACGAATTGGTCGAGACGGCATAGAGCACCATCACGATCGACGGCGGAATCAGGATGCCGAGACCGCCGGACGTCGCGACCACGCCGGCGCCGAACCGTTTCGGAAAGCCCTGCGCCACCATCGCCGGCAGCACCACCGAGCCGATGGCCACCACGGTCGCCGGCGAAGAACCGGACACCGCGGCAAACAGCGCGCAGGCGACCACCGCGCCAAGGCCGAGGCCGCCATACCAATGGCCGACCATGGCGCTGGCGAAATTGATCATGCGCTTGGCGACACCGCCGTGTGTCAGGAAGTTACCGGCCAGGATGAAGAACGGGATCGCCATGATCTCGAAGCTTTCCAGCCCGGTGAACAGCTTGAGCGCGACCGACTGGATCGGCACATCGGTCAGCGCGAACAGGAAGGTCAGCACCGTCAGACCGAGCGCGATCGACACCGGCATGCCGGTCAGCATCAGCGCGATCAGCAGCAGGAACAGCGTCGCGGCGCGCATGCCGGACGGCATATGGAAAAGGCCGACCTTCTGCGCGAAGCAGAGCGCCACGATCAGCAGCGGCAGCAGTAGCAGAATCAAGCCGAGGCGCGGGCCGGCGCCATCCCATACGGCGGGGCGCGGGCTGTCGTCGGGATGCAGGTTGTCGTGCACCGCGGCCGGCGCGCCGTTCGGACCGTCGACATCGACGCCGTCGACGTGGGCGACGTCGTGATGCGGCAACTGCCCGGTCCGGTAAAAATGCCACGCGACCTGGATGAAGCGGAAGCACATCAGGCCGGAGCCGAGCGGAATCGCCAGATAGACGATCCACATCGGCGCTTCGAGATCGTTGGATTGCTGGCCGGTCGCAAACATGTCGGTGACGAACACGCCGCCAAACAGCGACACGATCGCGGTGAACAGCACCCCGCAGGCCAGGCCGAACAGAATGACGCGGTTGCGATAGGTCGGGTTGAGCAGATTAACCATCACGTCGACGCCGACATGGACGCCGGTGCGCACGCCATAGGCCGCGCCGAACTTGGCCATCCACACGAACATGAAAATGCACAGCTCCTGCGCCCAGGACACGTCCTGCGCCGACAGCAGCTTGAAGATGGCGAAGAACGGCACCGCCAGGAACGACAGCCCGTGCGCGGTCAGCCACTTCGACAGATCGATCGACGCGCCGGTGCCATAACGATGCAGCACGGCGAGAAAAATCAGCACGGTGGCCGCCGCGATCAAGGTCGCGATGATCCATTCCTCAAGCCGGTCGAGCGCGCGTAAAATCACGAGTATCCCCCAGAAGCCTTGGACTAAACCCCACAAAGCAAATTCGGCCGGGAATAGAACATTCCCGGCCGTTTCGCTTTTTTTCTAATACGCCGAAGCGTCAGTTCATCTTGATGTCGAGTTCCTTGGACATCACATCGAGCACTTCGGCACCGACGCGGCCCTTGGCCCATTTATAGGTCGGCGCCATCGCGGTTTTCCAGGCGGCGACCTGTTCCGGCGTCAGGTAGTGCAAGGTCGCCTTGCCCTTGGCCTTGATCGCGGCCAGCGCTTCGACGTTTTCGGTATGGGCGATCGAGTTGGTATAGTCGGTGGCTTCCGCCATCGCCTTGTCGAGTTCGGCGCGGATGTCGGCCGGCAGGCCGTTCCAGAACTTGGTGTTGACGATCACGGCGTATTGCAGATGGGCGTGGTTGGAGACGGTGATGTGCTTCTGCACTTCGTCGAACTTCTGGGTCAGGTAGTTCGACGGGGTGTTTTCGCAGCCATCGACGACGCCGGTCTGCAGCGCCTGGTAGACTTCCGAGAAAGCGAGAATCTGCGGGATCGCGCCGACGTCACGGAAATAGCGATCCGCGATCTTCGAGCCGGAGATACGAACCTTGAGGCCCTGGAAGTCGGCCGGCATCAGCAGCGGCCGGTTCGACGACACCATGTGGAAGCCGTTGTCCCAATAAGCCAGGCCGGTGATGCCCTTGGACTCGAGCTTCTTGAACAGATACTTGCCGACCGGACCCTTCATCGCCTTGTCGTAGGCGGCGTCGTCCTTGAACAGCCACGGCAGGTCGAGCGCTTCGAATTCCTTGGCGCCGAGCGGCGCGAACTTGGCGGTCGACGGCGCCAGCATCTGCACCGAGCCGAGCTGAAGTGCTTCGATCTCTTCCTTGTCCTTGTAGAGCTGCGAGTTCGGATAGACTTCGACCTTGACCTTGCCGTTGGTATATTTCTCGGCGAGCTCCTTGAACTTGAGCGCGCCCTTGCCCTTCGGCGTGTCGTTGGCGACGACGTGGCTGAACTTGATGATGATCGGCGACTGGGCACTAGCCGAAACCGCCGAAACGGCGAGCACAGCAACGGCCGCGCCGATCAGCGCAAATGCTTTTTTCATGAGATGTTCCTGGACGTTTCCTGACCGAGCCGGCTTGTGCCGGCACCTCTTAACAGAACCGGTTGGGAGGGACGTTGTCGCCCGCCGGTTTCTGGTGGGACGATAGCTTGCCGTCGCGGCCGATCTCGTAAATTTTGTATAACTATTTGCAAAAACGATTGCCGGCGCGAGTGGGAACCCGGCGCCGGCTTAGACTTTCGACCAAGAATTTCGATACGGCCAATGGACTTTCGGCCGCAGGATGGTTCAGGCCCAGAGCCGCTCGCCATCCATGCCCTTGTAAATGTCGGCGACAAATTCGCCGTAGCCATTGAACAGCAAAGTCGGCTTGCGCTCGCCGGTGCCGATCACCTCCTCGGTCGCCTGGCTCCAGCGCGGATGCGGCACCTTCGGATTGACGTTGGCCCAGAAGCCGTATTCGGCCGCCTGCAACGACTGCCACATGCCGATCGGCTGCTTGTCGACGAAACTGAAGCGCACGATCGACTTGATCGACTTGAAGCCGTATTTCCACGGCACCGCCAGCCGCAGCGGCGCGCCGTGCTGCTTGGCCATCGGGTGGCCATAGGCGCCAGTGGCGATGAAGGCGAGATCGTTGGTCGCTTCGGCCATCGACAGACCTTCGACGTAAGGCCAGGGGAACCAGGTCTGGCGCTGGCCCGGCGCAACCTTCGGATTGAGGAAGGTCTCCATCTTCAGGAATTTCGCGCCGCTGGTCGGCTTGGCGAAGGCAACCAGCTTGGCGAGCGGAAAGCCGCTCCAGGCAATCGCCATGCTCCAGGCCTCGACGCAGCGGTGACGATAGGCGCGCTCCTCGATGCCCATCTTGCGGATCAGATCATCGACGCCGATTTCGATCGGTTTCTCGACCAGACCGTCGATCTTGACGGTCCAGGGCCGGATCGGAAGTTTCTGCGCCTGGTCGGCGACCTCCTTCGACGAATTGAACTCATAGAAGTTATTGTAGTGCGCATTGATCTTCTCGTCGGTGATCGGCCGGTCGAGCTTGTAGGTCTCGTTCCGCTTGGCCGGATAGAGGTTCGCGGTCGGGTCCGGCGCGTCGTCGGCGTGCGCCGCACCGGGCGCGAGCGACGCGCTCAAGGCCAAGGCGCTGGCGCCGCCGATCAGGAAACGACGCCGGTCGAACGCCAGATGTTCCGGCGTGATCTGGCTTTCGGGAATTTCCCAACCGCGGCGACGAATAATATTCATGCGAAGCACCTCTCTGGATCGGCCATTAAAGGGGTACGGCGGGGAAGCATCACAGGCAAGTCACGGTTACGGGAGGGTCCGTGATCGAGCGACCGCGCCGGCGCACGCCGCCGGAACCTGCTCCAGTGGCACATTATAAAGGCCGCCGGACGAACGCCCGACCGATCCGCGGCATCCGGGGCCACGACACTCACGCCATGCCCCGGACACGTCCGCCGAAACGTGGCCCGTGCTAGGCCGCCGCCTTGCGCGCCGCCACGATCTGCTCGGCGGCCCGCCCCGCGAGTTCCGCCATGTGGTCGAACTTGTAGGTGAACGAGCCGACACCGGCGGTCGCCGACCGCACCTCGACGATCAGGTCGCCGATCTCGGCTTCCGCCATCTGCGCCCGCACGATGTCCCAGCCCTCCCAGCCGTCGCGCGTGTCGAAGCCGAGAATGTGGCCACGCCGACCCGACAAGATGGCGTTCATGCGCGCGGTCGCCTCATTCGGACAGACGATCTCGACCAGATGGATCGGTTCCAGCAGCACCGGCTGACAGTCCGGCAGCCCGTCATTGATCGCGATCCGGCCGGCAATGCGGAACGCCATGTCGGAGGAGTCGACCGAGTGATAAGAGCCGTCGATCAAGGCGACTTCGAGATCGACCACCGGAAAGCCGAGCGGCCCGCTCTTGAGCGCGTCGCGCACGCCTTCCTCGACCGCAGGAATGTAATTGCGCGGCACCACGCCGCCGGTGATGCGGTCCTCGAACTTGAAGCCGGCCGAACGCGGCAGCGGTTTGATTTCGAGCACGACATCACCGAACTGGCCGTGGCCGCCGGACTGCTTCTTGTGCCGGCCACGAATGGTGATCGGCTTGCGGATGGTCTCGCGATAACCGACCGTCGGCGACCGGGTCAGCACCGGCACCGCGAAACGCTCGGCCAGACGTTCGACGGCGACCCGCAGATGCATTTCGCCCTGCCCGCGGATCGCGATCTCATGGTTCTCGGCCTTGTGCTCGACAACCAGCGACGGGTCTTCCTCGGTCAGCTTGGTAAAGGCCTGGCCGAGCTTGACGTCGTCCTTGCGCTCGCGGGCCTGCACCGCCAGACCCAGCACCGGCGGATAAGGCGTTGCCATCGCCACCGCACGACGCGCCTGCCGGCCCGACGACAAGGTGTCGCCGGTCCTCGCCAGTTCCAGCTTGCCGAACGCGACGGTGTCGCCAGCCACCGCCTGGCCACGCTTGACGAAGTTGCCGCCCATCGCGGTGAAGACGCCGGAGATGCGGCCGACCTCCGATTGCGGCGTAACGAAGGTGGTGCCGTCGCCGGCTTCACCGGTCAACAGACGAACCACCGACATCTTGCCGCCGTGGCTGGTGTGAAAGGTCTTGAGCACGAGCGCGACGGCATCGTAGCCGGGTTTGACGCCTAGCCGTTCGGCGGTGGCCTGCACGCCGGGCGCCTCATGGCGCAACGCCTTCAACAGTCGCAGCACGCCATTGGAGCGGATCGCCGCGCCGAGCAGAACCGGACAGACGACGCGCTCGCACAATTCCTTGGCCAGATCGTCGAACACCTTGTCGCGCGGCGGCTGGATGTCCTCGAGCAGTTGCTCCATCAATTCGTCGTCGTGATCGGCGAGCCGCTCCAGCATGGTGAAGCGCGCGTCTTTCTCGCGGTCGAGATCGGCGCCGGTCAGATCGACGACTTCGGAGGCCGCGCCTTCCTTGTAGACATGCGCGCGCTCGAGCGCGAGATCGACAAAGCCGGCGATCAGATCGCCGTTCCAGATTGGTATCTGGCGCAACAGCAGCGGCACGCGCGACGCCGGCTGCAACAGCGCGATGGTTTCGCGCACCCGCTTGTCGGCCTTGTCGATTTTGTTGAGAAACAGAAAGTGCGGGATGTTCTGGTCTTCGAGTTCGCGCAAGATCAGTTGAAGCTGCGGCACCTTCTTTTCGTCGGCCTCGCAAACCACGACCGCCGCATCGACCGCCGGCAGCACGCAGCGCATGTCGTGAATGAATTCAACCGATCCTGGGCAATCGATAAACGTATAGCTGTCGCCCATGAACTCGGTGGTGGCGAACGACGCCTCGACGCTCATCTTGTGATGGCGCGCTTCCTTCGAAGCGTCGCCGACCGTGGTGCCGGCATCGACCGTGCCTTGCCGGGCGATGGCGCCCGTGCGCGCCAGAATGGCCTCAAGCAGCGTGGTCTTGCCGCTCTGGAACGGGCCCACCAATGCAATGCACCGGGGACCCTTTGAATTTATCGCCTTGGTGCCGCCTTTCGCGGCGACCGAAGTGGGACTCGTGCCGTTCTGTCCCATTTTCAACCTCCCTTGCCGGCCGGGAGTTGGACCAATGTTACCCGGCCCTTGGGGGGTATCGTCTCAGGAGACACGGCCGCTGGCAAGCATGGAAAAAGGCCGCTCCGGAGGCACCAGCGACTGATGTTCCGGAACGGCCCGTTTCGAAGCGGCATTTATACAGTGACGCTCGGGTCCAGGACCCGGGCATCAATACTCAGATCAGGACGGACCCGGCGTATTCACGACCGGTGCCGGCGGCGGCGTCGTGCCGGAGTTCGAGGTCCCGTCGACGCCAACGCCCCAGTCGGACGGGTCGTCCTCGCGATGACGGCGCATCAGAGACTTGTCATGCTGGCCGAAGTAGTAGCGCAGGCCGCCCCAGACGCCGTGGAAGCTGTTCTGGCCGACACGGCCTTCGGCAAACAACGACACCATCGAGCCGTTGCCGGTGGCGATGCCGTATTCGCCACCGAGCGCCAGGGCGTGCTTGCCGCCGAGATAGCGATGGCCGACAAAGGTCTTGAAGTTGTCGGTCAGGTAATAGGACAGATCGACCTGATCGAAGAAGCGAGTCTTGATCTCATAGGTCTGGGTGACGCCATCGACGAGACCGCTGGCGGTGTTGCCGAACTCGGCGCCGACAATGCCCTTCACGGTCCACTTGCCGAAGTAGAATTCGGCTTCAGGACCGATATGCGCGATCTTCACGCCGCCGACCTGATCCCAATAGGTGTATGAGCCGTAGACACCGAACAGCGCCTTGGCCGGATCGCGCCAGAACAAGTGGCCCGCGGCCGCGCCAGTGAAACGGCTATCGAAAGTGCCGCCGGTGGCGTCGAACTGCACGCCGAACTCGCAGCCCAGCGGCATCGACAGAGAACCGAGCGCTCCCGCCACACCTTTATTGGCGAACGTACCGCCAAGGCCGGCGACCTTGCCGTTGACGCCGTCGACAGCCTGCGTGCAGCCGGCCGGCCGGGCCTTCAAGGGCATGTCGGCGCTATAAGCCGCCGACGCCGATAACAGACAAACACCACCGATAGTCGCCGCGGCAATAGCCGACCCGAGCAACGACATCCCCCGCATAACCTAGCCCCGTTTTTTTGTTGCCTTCCCGTGCGCGCAACTTGAGCATGATGCTAAACCGGTTCGCAATGGAGCTGCGGTATCCGGCAGAGCCATACACATCCAAAATTTCGATTGCCGTGAGGCTGTGCTTTTCGCGACACAACGACTGCCATTGCCAGTCACCGATGCCGGAAAACTGGCATTGCGAAGGCCTTGTCGTTGCGAAGTCTTCGCGAATTTATATTTTCGCCTCTGGAACGGCCTGGCCAGACGTACAACGTCGGCTGCGTGTTTACGCGGCGGTTATGCCGGCGCCGGCGATCCGCCTAATGTCCGGCCTGAAAGCTCAAATCCATCATCGTGCGGGCGTCGAATTTCCGATCGATCAAGCCCTGCGTCCTGTACCAATCGATCTGGCGCGTGAGATCGGCGGCATCGATCCGCGCATCCGAGTCCAGATAATAAGCGTCGGCCTCGACGACGGCGCTACCGCCGTTCTTTCCCGGATAAACATAACGCGCGATCACGCCGGCCGCTTCATGCGAGCGGGTATTGGAAATGCGCCGGCCATGATTGTCGTGCCGCATCAGGCTGGAATAATAATCGGCCGCGCCGCGGCGATAGGCGCGCAGAAATTTCTCGACGGTCGTGCGCCGGCTTTGCAGAACCTTGATCGAGACGAACAGCGCGCCCAGTTGGGTTTCGTCGAGGTCGGACACCCAGGCCACCAGCTTGGCCTGGTTCGTCGTCATCAGATTGCGCGCATAATTCGACGGCACGATCGCGGCGTCGACCTTGCCGCCTTCGAGCGCCGCACCGATGGCAGCGGGCGAACCCTCCGGCTTCAACGTCACCTGATCGAGACTGAAACCTTTCACGCGGGCGACCTGGGCGAACTGGTAATGAAACACCGATCCGATCTCGCCGATCGCCGCTGAAATACCGACAAGCTGATCGGGCTTGCGCAGCCCGCGCGCATAAGCCGCGTTCGAGACAACGATCTGGTTGCCTTCGTAACTGTTTTTCTCACGCGACTGCACGGCGATCGCCTTGATCAGGCCCCGTCCCGCATATTGGAACGCCGGAATGGTGAAACCGGCCAGTCCGAAATCGGTACCGCCGCCGGCAAGCGCCTGAACCACGTCGCTATCCGACTTGTAGGCGATCATCGAAACATCGAGACCCTCGGCTTTGAAGTAGCCCAGGTCGTCGGCCAGAAACAACGCGGAATTGTGCACGTCGCGCATGGTGCCGATCGTGACGTGTTCCTGCGCGGCGGCGGAACAGGACAGCGCGGCAAAAAAACCAAGAATGAGGAGAGGCCGACGGAACATGCCGGCAAGTTACCAACTCGCCGCGTGATTCGTCTCACCATGCGTGCGCGCCGTTCTTGCGTCGCGCTACGCCGTCCACGGGACCGCAATCAATGCGATTGCAACCAATAAGGCCGATATCGGCGAAGCGGCCGATAAAAAAAACCGGCATCGTCATGGACGATGCCGGCTATCACTTCTCACGCTGCGCCTGAACGCGACGGCGCTACCGCAAGTTGCCGCAGAAGCGCTGGATACGACGGCAGGCTTCCTCGAGGTCTTCCTGCTTGGTGGCGTAGGAAATGCGGAACGCCGGGCCGACGCCGAAAGCCGAACCGTGCACCACGGCGACGCCTTCGGTCTCGAGCAACTCGGTGACGAAATCCTCGTCGCTGGCGAGCTTCGTACCGGAGGTCGTGGTCTTGCCGATGCAACCGGCGACCGACGGATAGACGTAGAACGCGCCCTCCGGCATCGGGCACTTGATGCCGTTCGCCTGGTTGAGCATCGACACCACGATGTCGCGGCGCTCCTTGAAGATCTTGTTATGCGCCGGGATGAAATCCTGCGGGCCGTTGAGCGCCTCGACCGCCGCCCATTGCGACACCGCCGCCGGGTTGGTGGTCGACTGCGACTGGATCATCGCCATCGCCTTGATCAGCGATTCCGGGCCGCCGGCGAAGCCGATGCGCCAGCCGGTCATGCAATAGGCTTTCGAAGTGCCGTTGATCGTCAGCGTGCGATCGTACAGCGAAGGCTCGACCTGAGCCGGCGTGAAGAACTCGAAGCCGTCATAGGTCAGCTTCTCGTACATGTCGTCGGTCATGACATACACATGCGGATGGCGGACCAGCACATCGGTCAGAGCCTTCAACTCGGCGCGGGTATAGGCCGCGCCGGTCGGGTTCGACGGCGAGTTCAGCAGGAACCACTTGGTCTTCGGCGTGATCGCCATTTCGAGCTGTTCGGCGGTCAGCTTGAAGCCGCTTTCCATGGTGCAGACGACCTCGACCGGCGTGCCGCCGGCGAGCAACACCATGTCGGGATAGCTGACCCAATAGGGCGCCGGGATGATGACCTCGTCGCCGGGGTTCATCGTCGCCATGAAGGCGTTGTACAGCACCTGCTTGCCGCCGGCCGAAACCGTGATCTGCTTCGGCGCATAGGTCAGGCCATTGTCGCGCTTGAACTTGGCGGCGATCGCCTCCTTCAGTTCGGCCAGACCGTCGACCGCGGTGTACTTCGAGGCCCGACCTTCGCGGATCGCCTTGATCGCGGCTTCCTTGATGTTGTCCGGGGTGTCGAAATCCGGCTCGCCGGCGCCGAGCCCGATGACGTTGCGGCCGGCGGCTTTGAGCGCGCGGGCCTTATCGGTGACGGCGATCGTCGGCGACGGCTTGATGCGCTTGAGGTGGTCCGCGAGCAAGGCCATGGGAAGGCTCCGAAAAATGGCGAAAATGGCAGAATTTGAGTGTCGTATAGGCCCAATTGGGCAACAGCAAGTCGCAAAAACTGATGCATTGATCAAGCCTGTTGATGGGGTCTTTTTGGCCCCGGCGCGCCGCCGCCAAAGCCCGGCTTTTCCCGCCCCGGTTAACCGGGGGGCAACCAGTCGCTGCTAGGTCAATTTGGCGGCGTTCGGGACAATCAGGGCACGGCAAATGACATTGGACCCGGCAGGACAGCGCCAACTCGACGGCATCATCTGGGCGATCATCCTCACGGTGGCCGCGACCGTGCTGGCCGCGACCGCGGTTTCCGACTTTCATCTGGCCTGGGGCTCGTTCTCGGCGCCGGCCGGCACCGCCGCCCTCTTCGTCCTCGGTCAGTATTTCTACCGAACGCGGCGGCCCGACCCGCGGCTGGCCTCGGCGCTCGGCACCACGGCGCAGATCGTCGCCTTCGCCGCCGTCGGCGCGCCGCTCTCCTACCTCGCCGCCAGCTTCAATTTACCGCTGCACGACCGCGCCTTCGAGGCCGCCGACCGCGCCCTCGGCTTCGACTGGTTCGCGCTGCTGGACTGGCTGAAGAGCCACGCCGGCGCCGCCCATGTGCTGCGCATGATCTATCTCAGCCTGATGCCGCAGGCGCTGCTGATCATCCTGGCGCTGGCGATCGCCGGCAGGTTGGCGACGCTACGCATGTTCGTGCTCGCCTTCATCTTCGCCGCGCTGACGACGATCGCGATGTCGGCGCTGTGGCCGGCCGAAGGCGTCTGGCTGCTGCACCATCTGAAAGGCAGCGCCGCGACGCCGTGGCCGGCAAGCGCCACCAGCTGGCCGGTGTTTCTCGGCCTGCGCGACGGCAGCTTCCGCGCTTTGATGGCGACCGGCGCCGAAGGCATTATTACCTTCCCGAGCCTGCATGCCGCGCTCGCGCTCATTCTCGCTGTCGTCATGTGGCCGCTGCCGGTGCTGCGCTGGTTCGGCATCGGCCTGAATACCATCATGATGGTGTCGATCCCGGTCGATGGCTCGCACTATTTTACCGACATGATCGCCGGCCTCGTCATCGCCACTCTGTCGCTCTACGCCGCGCACCGGCTTGTCGGCCGCCACGTCACGCATTTCGCAAGTGCGAAAGCCGCAACGCCAATTGCCGCCGAGCCTGAAATCGCCGTCAGCGCCGGCTAGCCTTCGGCATCGACAGCGTTACAATACCGGTCAAGAGCCGGATCAACGGCCGCCATCTCTCCATAGGGGAAGCGCGCCATGAAACTGTCGCCCGAGCAGATCACGGACTTCGACGAACAAGGCTACGTCTTCTTCCCCAATTGTTTCGCGGAAGAAGAGATCGCGTTATTGCGCAGCGAAGCCAACGCCATTCTCAAGCTCGAACGACCGGAAGTCTGGCGCGAGAAAACCGGCGCGCCGCGCACCGCCTTTGCCGCGCACAAATTCAATCCGGTGTTCGAAGTGATGTCGCGCCATCCGCGCCTGGTCGAACCGCTGATGCAGTTGTTCGGCGAAAGCGTCTACGTTCATCAGTTCAAGCTCAACGCCAAGGCCGCCTTCGAAGGCGACGTCTGGCAGTGGCATCAGGACTATGGCACCTGGCAACGCGACGACGGCATGCCCGAGCCGCGCGCCATGAACATCGCGATCTTTCTCGACGACGTCCTGCCGATCAACGGCGCCTTGATGATCATTCCCAAGAGCCACAAACAGGGCGTGTTCGACGCCGGCCACGACGTCACCACCACGTCATATCCCTTGTGGACACTCAACCCGGATACCGTGACCCGGCTGGCCAACGACGCGGCCGGGCCCGACGGCGTCGGCATCGTCGCGCCGACCGGCAGAGCCGGGTCGGTGTTGATGTTTCATGGCAACCTGGTGCATGCGTCGCCGCCCAACATCACGCCCTATCCGCGCAAGATCGTCTATCTCACGCTGTGCGCGGTTTCCAACCACATCACCAAATTCACCCGGCCCGAATTCATCGCGCATCGCGACTTCACGCCGATTGAACCGGTTGCCGACGACGCGCTGATCGAATATGCCCGCGCCCATCGGGCGGCGGCGGAATAATATTCCTGTGGCGTGATAAGGCGCGGAAGCGATGCCGCACCCCGTGCCATAAATTGGAATTTGTCTCAAAAAACTGTTGCTTACCGGCCATTTAATTGCCGGACTTGCCACCCTATATCGGGCGCGGCGGCATTCGCTGAAACCGGATGCAAGGGAATGGGATATGTATACGCTCTATTCGATGCAAAAGTCCGGCAACAGCTACAAGGTCCGTCTGGCACTGGCCCAGCTCGGCATTCCCTATAACTGCGTCGAAGTCGATATCCTGCAAGGCCAGAGCCGCACGCCGGAATTCCTGGCCAAAAACCCCAACGGTCAGGTGCCCTTGCTTGAAGTCGCGCCCGGCCGCCATCTCGCCGAATCGAATGCCATATTGTGGTACGTCGCCGGCGGCACCGCGCTCGCGCCGGAAGACCGCATCGAACGCGCCGAAGCGCTGCAATGGATGTTCTTCGAGCAGCACAGTCTCGAACCGAATATAGGCTCGGCCTATTTCTGGCTGTCGCTGGTCAAAGGCGGCCGCGATCTGCAAAGCCACGCGCTCGAGGACTGGATGGAGAACGGCTATCACGCGCTGCGCGTGATGGAGTCACATCTGACCAAGCACGATTACTTCGTCGATGGCCGTCTGACCATCGCCGACATCGCGCTCTATGCCTATACGCATGTCGCCGACCAATGCGACTTCGACCTGCGCGGTTTTCCGGCGGTGCGCGCCTGGCTCGACCGGATCGCCGCCGACCCCGGCTATGTGCCGATGGACTGGCAGCCGCAGATGGCGGCGGAATAAACCGGCATGAAGGTCTATCTGCTCTACACCGGCGGCACGATCGGCTGCGTCGGCCGGCCGCTGACGCCGATCGACAATGCCGGCTTCGAGGATGCCTTTCGCCGCCTGATCGCGCCGATGCTGGCCGAGCAATTGCCGGACGTCACGATTGCCCGCTACGACTTTCTCGACCGGCCGCTCAATAGCGCCGACATCCAGCCCGCCGACTGGCTGGCGATCGCGCGCCGGATCGTCGACAACTACGCCGACCACGATGCCTTCGTCGTGTTGCACGGCACCGACACCATGGCCTGGACCGCGGCGGCCTTATCGTTCCTGCTGCCGCGCGGCCTCAAGCCGATCGTGCTGACCGGCGCACAACTGCCGATGTTCCATCGGCCGGCCGCCGATGCGGCCTGTAGCCTGCGCTACAACACCGACGCGATCCGAAACGTGCTCGGCGCTTTCGCCTTCCTGCGCTTCAAGGTGCCGGAGTTGTGCTTTTACTTCGCCGACCGGCTTTATCGCGGCAATCGTATCGTCAAGAGTCACACGATGCGGTTCGACGCCTTCACGTCGCCGAACTATCCGGCGCTCGGCGTCCACGGCCTGACGCCGACGCTCAACGACACATACATCCTGCCCGCGCCGGCCGTGCCGCTTGGCGATATCGTCGCGCAAACACGGCAGGAGCTTGCCGCCATCGCCGCCGCGATCAACGACAAGGCGGTCATTCCCTTCAAGGTCTTTCCGCCGTCTCAGGCCGGCGGCATATCGCTGCTCAGCACCATGCTCGACAGCCTGGGCGACTCGATCCCGTCGCTCGGCGGCATCGTCTTCGAGGCCTATGGTGCCGGCAACATGCCCCGCGCCGGCGGCATGGAGATCACGCTGCGCCGGCTGTACCGTCAGGGCGCGGTCCTGATCGACTGCACCCAGGTGATGGCCGGCGGCGTCGATTACGAGATCTACGCGGCCGGGGCCTGGCTCAAGCAATGCGGTGTCGTTTCCGGCCGCGACATGACGCCCATCGCCGCGCTGACCAAACTGATCGTGCTCTGGGCGCGCCACCCCGACGCCACGCCGGCCGACATCGCAAAGCGCATGACCGAGGATCTGGCCGGCGAGATCGCACCGCCGCCAGCCTGAGTCACGATGGCCGGCCCGAGTCCGGGCGGCCGGCCGATCAACCGCCCGCGCCGACCCGTGGCCTGCTTTGCCACAAAATCACCACCATTCTTAAACGGCTTCGCCCCAATCGGGCCGAACCAACGCCCGCTTCACGCGTTACAAATCAGAATTGGAATTTTGAAATTTTACAGCAAACCGCTTCGTCGAACGGACAAGCCATGCGCAAGCCCATTCAAACTGCTGGATTTTCAGCGCCGGAAAGCCGCATCCTGCGGCGCGAACGGCGCGGCGTCGTCCTTGCCGAACTCGCCGCCATTACCGGCCTCGCCGTCTGCACCATCGTCGTCGCCACCGTTGTCTCGGTCGGGATCGCCCGCGCCGGCGTGGTCGATGGCGTCGTCGGTAACGAAGGCAGCCTGTTCGCGGTGGCGCTCGGTCTCGGCCTGCTGTTTATCGCCATCGGCGGTTTCAGCCTGCTGCCGCCCCGCCGTCCGCGGCACTGACGGTCCGCCGGACAACACGCGACGCGCAAACGTCGGCTGCTAGGCACCGAGCCACAGCAGACCGAAGCCGATGGTGATCAGCGTCAGCGGCGCGCCGATCGCGAAATAAGGCCAGAACGTCACCTCGACGCCGCGCGCTTTGGCGCGCTGCGCCACGATCAGATTGGCAACCGACCCCACCAGCGTGAAATTGCCGGCCAGCGTCGAGGCCATCGCCACGACCAGCCAGGCGCGTTGCGGTTCGTGCAATTGTGCGACGAAAGGCTTGAGTACCAGCACCGCCGGCACGTTGCTGACGATATTGGACAGCGCCGCCGTCGCCAGCGCCAGCAGCTTCATATCGCCGAGATGCAGCGCGCCAAGCAGCGCCGGCAGATGCGGCGCGATCACGGTCTTCTCGAAACCGGCGACGACGATGAACAGGCCGATGAACATGATCAGCAACGGCAGGTCGATCTCGCGATAGATCTTGGCCGGGCTGACCCGCCGCGTCAGCAGCAGGAACGAGCCGCCGACAATCGCCACCTTGGCGACCGGCTGGCCCATAAAAAACAAAGCCATCATCGCCACCACCACCAGCAGCGTCTTGGCGATCAACGGCAGATGATAATGCAGCGCGGCCGGTTCGGCCTCCAGCACATCGCCGTTGAGAAACTCGCGGCGATAGACCGCCACGATCAGGGCCAAAGTCGCCAGCAGACCGAACGCGGCGACCGGCGCCAGCGCGCCCGCAAACTGGACATAGGGAATGCCCGACAGACTGCCGATGATGATGTTCTGCGGGTTGCCGGTAATGGTGGCGACGCTGCCGATATTCGACGCCATCGCGATCGCCAGCATATAGGGCACCGGATTGCGCCTGAAGCGCTCGACGATATCGAGCACCAGCGGCGTCATTACCAGGCAGATCGCGTCATTGACCAGAAAGGCCGACAGCAGGCCGGAGGCCAGCACGACCGCCAGCAACAAACCGAGCGGACGATGGACGTGGCGGGCGATGCCATGATTGACCAGCCGGAAAAAGCCCGACAACCGCAAGTTCGCCACCACGATCATCATGCCGGTCAGCAGTACGATGGTGCCGAAGTCAACGGCGCGATAGGCCTCGTCCGATGTCAGCACGCCGGCGCCGACCATCAGGCTGCCGCCAAGCAGCGCCGCGCCGGCCCGGTCGATCCGGTAGACCGGTATCTTGCCCAAGGTCAGGATCACATAGGTCGCGGTGAAGATCGTAATCGCAATCGCGGTATGGAGGTCGGGCATCGGGGCCTGGCGGGTAGTGGCGGCGGAGTAACAAGACAGATAGCGACATCAAGCATTCGGGCCGCACGTTTCCGCACGGCCCGAACCGGTCTAGCAACGATCGGGACGCCGCGCGAGGCCGGCGTCCCTTGGAATCGCCTCGCGCTACGACCCGCTGGCGTGGTCCTCACGCAGATTTTCCCGCATCGCCTTGACCTGGCCGGGGTCCACCGGGGGCGCATGGTTGCCCCAGGCATTGCGGACATAACTCGCCACCGCGGCGATCTCGTCGTCCTTGAGTTTCCAGTTATAGGCCGGCATCGCCGAAGTGGTCGGCTTCGCGTCGGTCGCCACGGTGCGCGCGCCGTCAAGGATCACCCGGATTACCGTCGCCGGATCGTGCTGCTGCACATTGGCGTTGCCGGCCAGCGGCGGGAACAGGCCGGGCGTGCCTTTGCCGTCGCCGCCGTGACAGGCCGAGCAACTGTCGGCGAAAACCGCCGCGCCGGCTTTCATCTTCGGATCGTCCATCCTGGCCTGCGGCGGCGCCGGCGGCGGGTTCTTCTCCGGCTTCATGGTCTTCACATAGGTCGCGATCGCGTGCAGGTCGGCATCCGACAGTTTGGAAGTCGAGTTCGCCACCACCTCGGCCATCAGACCGGTCGCGCCGGAAAACTTGTTCCGCCCGGTCTTGAGATAGGCGACGATATCGTCGACGCTCCACGCCCCGGTGCCGTCGTGCAGATCGCCGCTGATCTTGGGCGCGAACCAGTCCTGAATCGCGCCGCCGGCCAGTGCCTGCGAGGTCTTGTCGGCGCCGAGGAAATTCTTCGGCGTATGACAGGCGCCGCAATGACCGGCGCCCTCGACCAGATAAGCCCCGCGATTCCATTCGGCGCTCTTGTTCGGGTCCGGCTTGAAGGTGCCGGGCGTGAAGAACAGCATGTTCCAGCCGCGCATGAATACCCGGTGATTGAGCGGCCAGGTCAGGTTCGCCGCGCGCGGCGGGCTTTTCACCGCCGGCACCGTATTGAGATAGGCCCGGATCGCCGACACATCGTCGCGCGTCAGCTTGGTGAAATACGGATAGGGAAAGGCAGGATAGAGCCGCTTGCCGTCCGGCCTGATGCCATGATGCATCGCCTGATAGAACTGCGCGTCCGACCAGCCGCCGATGCCGGTCTCGGGATCCGGCGTGATGTTCGGCGAGTAGATCGTGCCGAACGGCGTCTCGACGGCGCGCCCTCCGGCGAATTTCTTGCCGCCGTCCTGCTGCGTATGACAGGACACACAATCGCCGGCATCGACCAATTCCTTGCCGTGGCGGATATTGGAAAATGAGCTATCGACGGCTTGCGCCGATCCGCTGGCGAGCAGGCCGGCCACGGCCAGGCCCGCGGCGCCAAAGGGGCTGAAGATTTTCATCATGCCTGCACCAGGAAGCCGGGGTTCTTGAGATACTGCGTCTTGATCGCCGCAGCGGTGTGATAGGCGAGCGCCGCCACCGTGCCGGTCGGGTTGTAACCGGCGTTTTGCGGGAAGGCGCAGGCGCCGAGCACGAACAGATTGTGCAGGTCCCAGCTCTGCAAATACTTGTTGACCACGCTGGTCTTCGGATCGGCGCCCATGATCGCGCCGCCGGTGTTGTGCGTCGTCTGATACGGCACGATCGAATAATGACCGGTGCGCTTCTTGGCGTGCACCTCGCGCGCGTTCATCGCCTTGGCGATGTCGGTCGCCCGGTCGGTCAGATAATCCGACATCTTGTGTTCGTTATCGGTGAAATCGAACGTCATCCGCATCAGCGGCCGGCCGTAAATGTCGCGATAGGTCGGATCGAGATCGAGGTAATTGTTGCGGTGGCTCATCACCGCGCCATGCGTCGAGATCGAGGCCGTCGTCAGGTAGTTCTTGGCGACCGCCTTTTTCCATGCGCCGCCCCACTTCGGCGTGCCCTCCGGCGTCGGATGATGCTCGATCGGCCGGGCGTTGGTGTCCCAGCAGGCCAGATAACCGCCGCCGATAAAGCCCAGTCCGCTGTGATCGAAATTGTCACCGTTGTAATCGTCGATGCCGACTCCGAGCGCGCCGGCGCCGACAAAAGGATTGAGGATCTTGTCGTCGAAGAACACGTCGACGCCGGAGGTGATCTGGTAGGCGTAATTCTTGCCGACGGCGCCCTGCCCGGTCTTCGGATCGTAGGGCATGCCGATGCCGGACAGCAGCAGCAACCGCGGATTATGCAACGCATAGGCGCACATGATCACCATCTCGGCCGGCTGTTCGAACTCCTCGCCTTGCGCGTCGATATAAATCACGCCGGTGGCGCGCTTGGCGGCGGCGTCGAAATTGACCCGCAACACCTCGCATTCGGTGCGCAGTTCGAAATTATCCTTGCGCATCAACACCGGCAGCACGGTGGTCTGCGGACTGGCCTTCGAATTATTGCCGCAGCCGAATTTCTCGCAGAAGCCGCAATAGGTGCAGGGGCCCATCTCGACCCCGAGCGGATTGGTATAGGCGCGCGACATGTTCGCCGCCGGACAGGGAAACGGCTTGTGTCCGGTCGCCTTGGCCGCCGCTTCGAACAGCGTCGGACCATAGACCATGTCGAGCGGCGGGTTCGGATAATCGCGCGAGCGCGGCCCCTCAAACGGATTGCCGCCGGGCTGAAGCTGACCCTTCAGGTTACCGGCCTTGCCGCTGATGCCGCAGAGATATTCGAACCTGTCGTAATGCGGCTCAAGCTCATCGTAAGTGATGCCCCAATCCTGCACCGTCATGTCGGCGGGCAAGGGACCGTAGCGCTGTTCGTTGTGCGAGCGCGCGACAAAATCGGTCGGCAGAAAGCGCCAGGTCTGGCCGTTCCAGTGCACGCCGGCGCCGCCGACGCCGGTCGCCGGCAGAAACGAACCGAGATGGCGCATCGGCAATGCCTCCTGGTTCGGAGCATTGCGGAAGGTGACGGTCTCGCGCGCCGGCTCCTCGAACAATGCGCGCCGCCACATGTAACGCAGTTCGTCCTGCGCGAAGGTGACGGCGAAATCGGTTGACGTGTCGCGCCAGGCGCCGCGTTCGATGGCCAGCACATCGAGGCCGGCATCGGTCAGTTCCTGACCGAGAATAGCGGCGGTCCAGCCGAAGCCGACCAGCACGACATCCTTGGCGGGTAATTTCTTGGCCATAGCATCAAATCCTTAAAGCTCGATCGAAACAGGCAAAGCGAAAGCCGGGAAAATGATTACGCCGGCTTCCAGGCGGGACGGCCGGTAATGCCGACCGGTTCAAGCGCGAGCTTCTGACCGTGCTTCTTGACGTAAGGTCGATAGTCGTAGCGCGCGCCGGGAAAGCCGATCAGCTTCCAGCCGACCATGTCGCGATTGCCGCCATAAAGCGGATCGGAGAAGAAGCCTTCCATCGTGTTCTGAAGGAACATCGTGAAGAACGATTTGGCATCCACGGTCTTGAGATCGATATCGCCTTTCTCCAGACCTTTGAGGATCTCGTCCTGCTGCGCGGCGGTCAGTTGTGAAAACGTCTTGCCGGAATATTTATCGCCGCTATGCGCGTCGATCGCCTTGATCGCGGCGCGATAAAGTTCGGCCGGCGTCATGCGGCTTTGATAGCCCTGCGTCGGTTCGCCCTTTTTCCAGGGCCCCTGCATGTACCAGTGCGAGGCTTCGCCATAAGGCCCGGCCAGTTGCCGGTCGAGAAAGAAGGTCACGCCGGCTTCCTTGGCGCCGGGGCCAAGTTCGTCTTTCGGAATGAGCCGCGACAGCGCGGCATCGAGGCAAGCGGCTTCCGCCGCCGTCAGGAATAAATAAGTTCCGGGCTTGGCGATGTCCGGCTTGTTGGCCTGGCCTTCCTGCCACGGCACATCGCCGGAAATCGAACGGGCTTGCGCCCGGTCGGTTGCGTCAAGCGCCGCCGCGGAACCGACCAGCACACCGGCCGTCAACATCTCGCGTCGATTGAAATTGGGAGCGGACACTTTATCCACCTCATTGCATGTCGTCGCTTCCCCACCTCGGCAACAATCGGCGTACAGCGCGGTTCCGCGATTGCTCGAATAAATTCGAGCGCAAGCGCGACTTGCGATAGCGAATGGCTATAACGTGTGGGCCGCACGACTGCCGGCTTGCGGCAAGACCGCCAAGCGGTGCATAAACTAAGGCGCATGACGAACGCCGCAGACTCGACGCCATTCACGGCCACGCGCCAGTTGACCTGCGCGCGCTGCGGCGCGGCCTTCGGCTGCAATCTGGCCGGCGGCTGCTGGTGCGATGCCGAACCCTATCGCCTGCCGCTGCCGACACAGGCCGCGCAGGATTGTCTGTGCCCGACTTGCCTGCGCCAGATGGCACAGGAGCAGGCACAGGCCGGCGCCGCCGAAACCTGAGCGCCGTCGGCCGATCCAGCGGCTGTCATCTTACTGTCATCCAATCGGGCACCCTGTCGGGCGGGGACGAGCCTGTTTCAGGGATGCATCATGACCGCCAGCGAAAAACCCGCCATCGACGCCGCCCGCGCGTCAGCCGACGCCGCGCCGGCCACCGGCATCGTCTGGGCCTATCGCTTCCACGGCGACGGCCGCGCCGAAGCGGTCGCCAGCGACCAGATCGACGCCGCGCTGAAGGAACATGGCGGCGGCTGGCTGTGGATTCATCTGGCGCTCGCCGATAACCGCTGCCGCGCCTGGATCGCGCAGCACGCGCCGCTGTCGGACATGGCGCGCGAGGTGCTGGCCGGCCCCGACAAGCATCTGCGGCTGGATATTCTCGGCCACGAAATCGTCGGCGTGGTGCCGGACCTGCAGCAGGAACTGGCGCAGGAAAGCGACGACCTGGTCCGGCTGCGCTTCGTGATGACCGAACGCATGCTGATCACCGCGCGGCAGCAGCCGGTGCATTCGGTCGAGAGCAACCGGCGCGCCATCGAGAGCGGCAAGCGGTTTCCGACCGCCGTGTCCTTCCTCGACGCGGTGGTCGATCAGTTCGCCGACGCCATCGGCCGGATGGCCGAGCGGCTCGGCGACGAACTCGATCGTGTCGAGGAAAACGTGATGGACGAAGAGCCGGCCGACGAACAGCGCCGCATCGGCCGTGTCCGCTTGCAGGCGGTGCGCGTGCATCGCCAGCTGGCGCAGCTCAAGACCATGTTCAGCCGGCTCGAGCCGCGGCTGGCCGCGCATAACAAGGATGTCGGCACCGCCATCGGCGCGCTGGCGCAGAAGCTCGACGCCATCGACCACGAGATCGGCTCGCTGCACGAACGCGCCCGGCTGCTGCTCGACGAAGCCAATGCCAAGGTCAGCGCGCTGACCAACAAGCGGCTGTTCATTCTGTCGATCCTGACCGCCTGCCTGTTGCCGCCGACGCTGGTCACCGGCTTCTTCGGCATGAACACCAAGGACATGCCGTTTCAGGCGACCGATGGCGGCACCTGGTGGGCGCTGGGCATTGCTTTCGCCGCGGGCGCGCTGAGCTATTGGGCGCTGCGCAAGATGCGCGCCTTGTGATGCGGACGTCCTAAAGGGGCCCGCCCTTGCGCGAGCCGCAACGCTGAGGATAATGCCGCGACTTTCCGCGCAAGCTTCGCGCCCATCAACACAGGAAACGCCGCATGGTTCTCGAAATCGCCCAGATCGACGTCAAGCCCGGCATGGAAGCCGCATTCGAAGCCGGCGTCGCCAAGGCCGCGCCCTTGTTCCAGCGCGCCAAGGGCTGTTCCGGCATGGCCCTGCAACGCAGCCATGAGAAGCCGCAGCGCTATCGGCTGTTCGTGCAATGGGCGACCGTGGAAAACCACACCGTCGACTTCCGTGAGTCCGCCGACTTCCCGGAATGGCGCAAGCTGGTCGCCGATTGCTTCGCCTCGCCGCCCGAGGTCGAGCACGTCACCGAGGTCGTGAAGGGCTTCTAAGAAGCCGTTATTTCTGTCTGCAAAGACAGCTTCCGCCAACCGCCGCTAACCCACCCTCGCGCGGGGGCGGGCTAGCGGTTTTTGGCGTCGGCAGCGGCAACAATTGTTTCGCCTCGCATATTGACAATATGTTGTCATATTGACATTATGGCACCATGAACGCAGATCCCGCCCCCCAGGCTTTGCTGCCGCTGATCGTCGCCGACATTTACGAACTGGCCGGCGCCTTGCGCGCGCGCGGCGAAACGGTCGCCGCCACCGTCGGCCAGACCCAGGCGCGCTGGCAGGTGATGAGCGCGGCCTCAGGCGGCCGCCATACCGTTCCGCAGATCGCGCGCCGGCTCGGCGTCAGCCGACAGAACGTCCAGCGCATCGCCGATCTTCTGGTCGCCGAAGGGTCGGCGACGTTCGAGACCAACCCCGATCATCGCGGCTCGCCTTATCTGGTGCTGAGCAAGGATGGCAGCGCCGCCCTGGCGCGGATCACCAGGGCCGCAGCCGCCGATCACGCCGCCATCGCCGATCAACTCGGCAACGCCGATCTCAAGGCGCTGCACCGCGCCTTGCGCCGCCTGATCGAAGCGACCGCGACCATCGCCTGACCAGGTTCATTTCAATCCAACACAGGAAGACAAAGATGAATACCGACACCATCGTCGAATGCATGCGCCTGAGCTTTGACAACACTCCGTTTCCCGCCGTCGTGCAGAAGCTCGGCCAGGCCGGCGTTCACGCTTACACCGCCGATCTGATCGCGCTGCGAAATACGTATTATGACGCGACAGCCGAAAGCTTCGACGAAGCAATGCCGCTGACCGACGCGCCGGCCATCGCCGCTACCTTCGACGAGAAGGCCGTCGCGCAAACGATCAAGGCCATTCAACGCGGCGACATCGGTTACGCGGAATTCCTGCGCCGGATCATGAAAGCCGGCTGCGCCAGCTACCGGGTATACTTCGGCGGCCGCAAGGCGGTCTATTTCGGGCGCGACGGCGACTGCTACAGCGAACCGTTTCCACAGCCGAAGCACTGACCTCGCGCGGTCGCGTCGCCGTTAAGCCGACACCAACCCACCGAGCGGCCTGACCTTCTCGCTGCCGGGGAAGACATCGCGGCCCAGCACTGTCTCGTCGGCACGCAGATGATCGCGCAGAATGCCCTTGAGCACCGCGCGCAGATCGGTGGTCGGCTTCAGATCGCGGTTCTGATAAAGCGCCGCCTCCGACACGCCCGGCCAGTCCGCGATCACCCGGCCGCCTTTCAGCGCGCCGCCGGCCAGCAAGGCCACCGTCGCGGTGCCGTGGTCGGTGCCTTCGGTGCCGTTGATGCGCGCGGTGCGGCCGAACTCGGTGACGATCGCCACCGCGGTGTCTTTCCACGCCGGCCCCATGCCGGTTTCGATCGCGGCCACCGCGCCATCGAGCGCGCCGAGCAACGCCGACAGCCGGCCATGCGCCGCGCCCTCCTGCGCGTGGGTGTCCCAGCCGTCGAAGGCAAGCGCGCCGACGCGCGGTCCATCCGGACGCGCCATGAACTTGGCCGCCGCGCCGGCCGCTTCGGCGAAATACATCCGCACGCCGGCATAAGGCCCGGTGAGCTTCGGCCCGCCGCCTTTCATGTCGCCGCCTTTGGCGATCGCCGCCAGTGCGCTACGTTCCTGCAACGCCTGCGCCAGCGCCGGATCGGTGTGCTGATAGAGATCGAGCAGCCGGCTGATGGTGTCGTTGCTCGCCGGCTGCAACCGCGGCGGCGTATAGGACAACACCTTGGCCGGCCCGCGCGCCACCAGCGGCGTGATCGGCCCGATGGCAAAGACGTCGCGGCCGGCGACGCGCTCGCCGCGCGCCATGCCGTTGAGCGCGCGGTTGAGCCAGCCGGTCTCGCTGGCGCCCGGCCGCGTCAAGCCGCTTTCCAGCACGTCCTGCCCGTCGAAATGCGAGCGCTCGCGATAAGGCGAGGCCACCGCGTGCACGACGCTGGCCTGCCCGGCTTTATAGAGCCGGTGGAAATTCGGCATCGCCGGATTGAGCGCGAAGGTCGCATCGAGCGGCAGCGCGGCATTCTCGCCGTCGAGCCGCAAGCCGTCATTGCCGCGCAAGCCAACCCAGGCCGGATCGCCGACCGGCGCGACGGTCGCCAGGCCGTCAAGCGCGCCGCGCAAGACGATGGTGAGGAAACGCGGATCGCGGCCTTCGGCCATCGCCAGCTTCGGCATATAGGCCCAGGCGAACAGCGCGCCGGAGCCAAGCAGCATTTCACGGCGGGTCGCCCGATGCGGGATAAAGGTCATGACATTTACCTGTCAGGTTCTCAACGTCTCTGGAATTCGGGCGTCATCAGCAACAGCGCGATCGCCTGCGGCCGGCTTTCGGCGCGCGCCAGCGTCTGCCGCGTCGCCGGCGACATCGACGGACCGAAAGTCCGCTCCGCCACCGCCTCGGGATCGATCAAGGCACGTGCCTGCCGCGACATCCGGTTGGCGAGATCGAGACGCTGCGGCAGCCCGTCCATCCAGGCGGCGCTGTCGTCGGCGAAGCCGTTCGGCGCCGGCGGCCGCCACAACGGTTCGCCCAGCAAGTTCTGCGCCTGAATCAAAGGCCGCACATCCGGCGGATCGATATCGAGCGCGCGCAGGCTGTCGACCAGCCATTCCGACGGCTTCTTCAGTTTCGTGCGCGGCGCGTCGAAGGCTTGCGGCGCGGTCACCAGCGCGCGGGCCAATTCCTTGAGATTGCCGCCGGTGTCGAGATAGCGCCTGGTCAGCAAGGCGACCAAAGCCGGCGGCGGTTCGTCGGCGACGAAATGCCGGACCAGCTTGGTCGCGATATGCTTGGCCGTCGCCGGGCTGCGCGCCAGCGTTTCCAGCACGGCGCGGCCCTGATCGAAACCGTTGTCCTGATACTCGCGGCCCATGACGCGCTCGGGGCCCGGCTCATGCAGGCGCGGATTGAACATGAACTCGCCGCCGTGCTCCTGCTTCACCGGCACGATGCTCCAGCCGGTGATGACCTTGGCGAAATTCGTCACATCCGCTTGCGAATAGCCGCTGCGCACGCCGACGGTATGCAGCTCCATGATCTCGCGCGCGAGATTTTCATTAATGCCCTTGCCGCGCCGCTGACCGGCGCGCGAGTCCGGCCCCATCGACTGGACGTTGTCGAGATAATGCAGCATCGCCGGATGGGTCTCGACCGCCAGCAACATGTCGGCGAAAGTGCCGGTGACATGCGGCCGGATCGCCTCGCGCTCGAAAGCGCCGCACAGCGCCCGCACCGGCCCCTTGTCGGCCGACACGCAGAAATGGTTCGACCAGAACCAGACCAGCCGCTCGACGAAACCGGTCTCGGCGGCGAGCGCGGCGTCGTAACGCGCCTTGGCTTCCTCAAAATAAATCTGCTGCGGCACGCCGGGCTGCTGTTTCGGCTTGTTGCCTGCCTTGTTGCCTGCCTTGGCGGCCATATCCCGATTCATGTCGCGGCTCATGTCGGGCTTCATGCCCGGCTGAACGCCTTGCATGACCGGCGCGGCATCGGCTTTCGCCGTCGCCTCGCGCTCGGCCTTGGCCGCCAGCCGCGCCGCCTTGCGTTCCTGCCGGAATGAGAACTGGGCGCGCGCCGCTTCGCCGACCGTCAGCAGATCGTCGTTGACGATCCGGCCGGCGCCCGGCCGGTCGAGGTCGGCCAGCAAGACGGCGCGAACATCGCGCGCCACGTTGCCGGCCCGCGGTGCAAATGCGAAACGACTGAGCGCGGTTGCCGCTTGCGCCTGAGGATCGACGGCCATGATACGACTCGCCCTTTGCTGCGCGCCGACTTCATCCGTCGGATGAAACTCGGGCTTTACTAGGGCCGAGACGCTAGGACCGCGAACATGAACGAAGTCTGAGCGACAACCTAAACAAGTTGTAATGTTGGAACCGGCGAACCGACCGCGACCCAGAGGACTCGGCTAGATCGCATGCATGACCGGCTGATAGCAGGACATTAAGCCGAAGCAGGCGCTCAAGGCCTGCCGCAGTTTCGGCGAGTCTTGACCGTTAATGGGAACATCCGGAAATCCATGCCGACGCAGCATGACCTGCGCCCGCAGGATCGCCGGCTTGCCGCCGACCGCTATGGCTTTCACGACATCATTGGCGGCATCGTCGAGTCGATTGAGTCGGACCAGGCTGAAGGCCCGACCGACCAGAAGCTTGGTCCACTGTTCGGGCATGAAATGATAGAGCGGTTCGCCGGGCGACGCCTCGGCCAATACCGCGTCATAATCCTTCACCGCCAGATCGTCCCGGCCCAGTCGCGCATAATATTCCGCCCGCGACGTCTTCAGCAATTCGCCGTCAGGTCCGATCCTCATCGCCGCCGTGAGGTCGTCGACCGCGTCGGCCGGCTTGCCCACCGCAGCCAGGACGCCGGCGCGCCGAGCCAGCAATTCGGCATTGGGCGCGGCGTGGCGGATCAGGTAATCGAGATCGGCGAGCGCAACGCTATAATTGCCGCGCGCGCAGCATTCGCCGAGATAAGTGAACAAGACCGCACGCTGGTCACGCGCGAACAAGTAGTTTGGATGTCGGCGAATGATGTCGTCGTAGACGCCCACCGCCTCGCGGTTGGCCTGACGGGCGATCAGGATCGCCGCATAAGTCGTACCGATAGCCGGGTCATTCGGCGCGAGACGCCGCGCTATCGATATTTCGCGTTCGGCCCGATCGACATCGCCGATCGTCAGGCAAATCCGCGCTGCCAGATGACGCGCACCGACATTGTCGGCATCGACAGAGAGGGCAGCGTCGACTTCCGGAAGCGCTTGCTGCGCCTTATCCATCTCGATGTCGAACACCGCGCGGGCCAGATACGCGGCGACGCGATCGCTTGCGCTGGCGTCGGCGGCGGCGAGTGCCGGCTCGGCGCATTGCTTGCCGCCCGGCTGTAACGACGCACGATAACAATCGCTGACGCCGGGGGACAGGCGGGCGGCGCCGGGATCGTTAATCGGCAGGTTGCGGGCACCGCCGAAATCGGAACCTTCTGCAAGCGGCGCGCTCTTGACCGCCGCGGCGGCGAGAAAGAGCAACCCGCCAAGAATGTAAGTGAGCTTCATGGCCGACCACCGTGTCAATTGCTGGAGGGGATTTGGCAGACGATGTCCGCGCGCGACGATGCCGCAACGCGAACCTTGGTCTCACGGTCGGCGAAGCCGCAGTGGAATTGACGCGAGATAGGCGAATAACGCGCATTGCCGAGATGCGTCCAAACCGGAAACGTCCGGCGTAACGCTGAAACCGAAGCCGGGTCGAAGCAAGCCGGCCCGTCGGCGGCCAACTCAACCCACGCGACAGCGCCGCAAGCGGACACATCGGCTCGCGCCGCGAAAGCCGTCATCATCAATGCGGCCGATACGCCGAGACTCCTTGTCAAACACCCGATCATTACCAGCACCTTTCATCGGCCATGCAGGCTTGCACCGCGTCGGCGAGCGCCGGCAGCGGGTTTTTCATGTCTTGTGGACCAAGATCGAGGTAGCCAAGCTTGACGAATGTATCCGCCTTTTTCATGCGCGTTCCCGGATCGATGGCAATCGCCATGAGCGCATCGCGCAGAGCGGCGTCATTCCGTTTGAGCCGGCGCTCGGCCATCGCGCGCAACCAGAACGACCCGCCCGATTTCGGATTGAGCTCGAGCGCCCGCGTGAATGCACGAACCGCGTCCTCGTCGCGATGGGTCAAGAGCAAGACATTGCCCCGCCAGAAATACGACAGTCCGTAATTCGGGTCGTAGGCTATCGCCTTGTCGAGATCGGCGAGCGCTTGCTCGAAATGCTCATGGTTGTAGTAGTAAACGCCGCGATGACCGTAGGAAAAAGGCCCCGGCTCGGCCGCGACCCAATCGGAAAAGGCTTTTTCCGCCTGCTCGGACTGGCCCATTCGCTCCCAGGCCAGCGCTTGTTCCATCCGCGTCTGCGCGCGAAAAGAAAGCCGCTTGCCGTCCAGGTCAGCCCAAAGCGTGTCGAGATCGGATGTCTTGAGAGCCAGCAACTCGTCGGCCTCGGCGACAACGCCACGGTCGTAGCCCCACCGCTTGTAGAACATCATGCGGTTATAGTGCGCCAGCACATTGTTGGGCTGAAGTGCGATCACCTTGTTGTAATAGGAGAGTTCGGCGCGATAGTCTTTTCTGGCCTGGGCCAAAAAAGCCAGCATGTGAAGGGCTTCCGTATTCGCCGGATCGGTCGCCAGCAGTTGCGTGGCAATCGCACTGGCCCTTTCGGTATCCTTTGTATCGATTGCCATCCACCCGCGCATGACCAACGCACCGGTATCGTTCGGCCGCAGCGCCAGCGCCGCATCGAAATCGCTTATCGCGGCCGAACTTTGATTTTCGACTTTGAACGAACGGCCCCGCAGCGTCAGGATACGCACGCGTTCGCCATCTGGCAGTTTGTCGTCGTTCAGCAACGCGGTGCAGGATTTCAGCGCCGCCGCCTCGTCATAGGTCATGGACGGCGGAACGCATTTGGCCAAGTCCGATTCCGCCGCGCGCGCCAGGCCGGGGCCGAGCCAGACGGCCGCCAGGCCAAGCATGAGCCATATCGATCTTTGCGCGAAATGTGACATCATTGCACCTTCCGATACCATCAGTGACAGACGGAATTTTCGGTCGGCTTAAGCAAACGATTCAAATTTTAGGAATGACCGATCGCGCGGACGATCGGCATGTCACAATGTTTGGATCAGGCTTCGGACACGGGGCCGGCGACCGAACATGGATCGGCCGCGATGCGCACCGGCGCGCCAAAACCGGAAGCGAACTATCCCGCCTTGCTGCGGCGTTCGTATTCAGCCTTGGCATAATGCTCGCGCTTGGCCGCCAGCATCACGAGGTCGGCACGCTTGACCACCTCTTCCAGCCGCTCACCCTGCTCGCCGGTCGCCAACCCCATCGACAGGCTGAGCGGCAGGTCGGTGTAGAACTCGTTGTTGATGCCGACGAGATCGTCGATCACCTTCATCATCGCCTCGCCTTCGGCGCGCGCGACGTTCGGCAGGATCACGGCGAATTCGTCGCCGCCGATACGCGCGGCGCGCGCCGGCTTGTCGACGATCGAATTGAGCACTTCGCCGGCCCGGCGCAGCAGGCTGTCGCCGGCGGCATGGCCGAGTTCGTCATTGGCGGCTTTCAGGCCATTGAGATCGGCCATGATGATGGTGACCGGCCACGGTCCCTTGCGGTCGAGGCGGTTGAGTTCGTCGACAAAGAACGTCCGATTGCACAGCTTGGTCAGTGCGTCGTGACTGCCGAGATATTCGAGATAGGCCTCGGCCTTCTTGCGTGCGGTGATGTCGGTGAGCGCGACCTGCACCAGCGACCAGTCGTGCTCGCGGTCGGGGAACACCGAGAACTGCAACAGCAGGTTCAGCTTGCTGCCGTCAAGCGTGTAATTGACCACTTCGCGCTGCTGGAAAAGAATGCCGTTCCACAGGTCGATCAACTGCTCGCGGAAACACGGCTCCATTTCGTCGCGCATGATCATCGGCAGGCTCGACAGCAGCATCGCCTTGTCGCCGGCGCCGAACAGTTCGAGCGTGCGTTTGTTGACGTCGATGACGCGCACCTCGCTGATGCAGCGCTGCACGAATTCCTCGTGCACGTCGGTGAAGACCCGCAGGTCGACGATACCCTGCGCCCGGATCTCATCCATCAGGCGTTTGACGCCGGAGAAATCCTCGACCCAGAGCGACACCGGCGAGTGCTCGAACAGCGCGCGCGCATAATTCTCGCTGCCGATCAGTTCGCGCCGGGCCGCCTCGCGGTCGGTGATGTCCTCGATGGCGAGCAGCACCCGCGTCCAGTCGTGCTCGTAGCCCGGCAGGATCGTCGCCTTGAGGTGAATGTCGAGCTGGTCGCCATCCAGCGTATAGTTCACCGTGTTGCTTTCGAACTCGGTCTTGCCTTCCCAGAGCTGGATCAGTTCGTCGATCAGCGTCGGCAACATGTCGTCGCGGAATACGCGGTCGAGATTGCCGACCAGATGATCGAGGTCCCGCGCGCCGAACAAGGTCAGGGTCTTGCGGTTGACCTGCAACACGCGAATGCGACTGGCGCATTCCTTGACCCGCGCCGGATGGCCGGTCAGGTGATCCTTTAACGAAGTCACGCCGGCGCGACGCCAGGCCTCGAACAGCGCCTTGACGCCGCTGAAATCCTCGAGCCACAGCGACACCGGCGCCAGATCGAAAATGCCGCTGGCGGCGTCGGCCGCGGGTTCCGCCGGCAGGGAACCGGCCGATGCGGCCAGGGCGGTGTCAGCGGTGGAAACGGGGGCCGTCTGGCCCGGCATGGCATCGATCATTGCATTTCACATCAATTAGGCGGTTAACCAATGGCCGGCTTCTTCGACCATCATTATCCTTTTGACATACCGATAATGAGGAAATTACTTACAGGCGGCCGGAAACGGCCAATTCAATTATGGCGATTAACAGAAAACTGGGCCGGAAATCGGCTGGCCGGACCGGAACCACGTCCGAAACGACGTTTCCAACAGGAAAATAACCTTAAAGCACCGCCATCATGCGATCGCGCAGGTCGCCGAGAATCCACAGCGTTCCCGCCACCATCAGCAGCACGATCAGGGCGGAGAACAGGATCAACTGCAGATCGTCGCGTTTCGACCGGGTGAGGTCGATATGCAGGAAATAACGAAAATGAACGACGACCTGAACCGCCGCGGTTAGGCCGATCGTCCACACCACCGTTGACCGCGAAATCGCCCCGGGGACGCCCTCGGCCAAGCCGACCGCACCGAAGGCCAGCACCGATAAAACGACCGCAAGGCCGAGGCCGGTCAGGTAGGCACGCAACTCCCGACGATAGTCGTCGCGCCGGTTCATCGCACCAGCCCCGGCAGATAGACGACGGAAAAGATCGCGATCCAGACGATATCGAGGAAGTGCCAGAACAGTCCGAGGCGCAGCATCCGGATTTTCACGTCACGCGCGGTGCCGAAGACCGCGATCTGCGCCATCATCACCACGATCCAGACGCAGCCGGCCGTCACATGAAGCCCATGCGTACCGACCAGCACAAAAAATGCCGACAGAAATCCACTGCGGCTCGGCGGCGCGCCTTGCGCGATCATGGTCGCGAAGTCGCGCCACTCGAAGCCGAGAAAGAGCGCACCGAACAACAAGGTCACCGCCAGCCACGCGAACAGGCGACCCTTGCCGCCGTATTTGATTTCCAGCGACGCCATGCCGAAGGTGAAACTGCTCGCCAGCAATAAGCCCGTCTCGATCATCGTGCTTTTGAGTTCGAACACGTCGCCACCCGATGGCCCTCCCGCCGTCGCCCCGGTCATGGTCGCATAAGTCGCGAACAGCAGCGCGAAGAGAACCAGATCGCTCATCAGAAACACCCAGAAGCCGAAGACTTTCTCTTCCGCTTCCGCATGGGTCTGCGGCTCATGATCGAGATTGATCCCGGGATAGTTGCGGCCCTGCGCGTTCATGCTACCTCCATCGCCGCGTGCCCGCGATTGGCCGGCGTCGTTTCGTCGTCGCGCGTCACGCCCGGCGAAGCGGCGACCGCGTCGCGCCAGCGCGCCTCGATACGCCGGACCTCATCGGCCGCAATCGTTCGCGTGGTATGCCGCACGAAACTGCGGGCGATCAGCGCGCCGCCCATCGTCAACACGCCGATGATCGCCAGCCACCCGATATGCCAGACCAAGGCAAAGCCCGCCGCCGCGCCGGCCATGCCGACCACCGGCCCCATCGCGCTGTTACGGGGCACCTCGATATCCTCGTAGCGGTCCGGCGTCCGGTAGGCCCGGCCATCCTGCTTCATCAGCCAGAAAGCATCGCGGCCCTCGACCTGCGGCAGCACGGCGAAGTTATAGTCCGGCGGCGGACTTGAGGTTGCCCATTCCAGCGTCCGGCCGTTCCACGGATCGCCGGCAAAGACCTCAGTCTCACGCCGCCGCCGGACACTGACCCACACTTGCACGCACAGAGACACCAGCGCCGCCAGGATCAGCAGCGCGCCAAAGGCGGCGACCAGCGTATAGGGCAGATAGGCGGCCTCGAAGAACGCATCGGTCCGGCGCGGCATCGCCATCAGGCCGAGCGCATAAAGCGGCATGAAGGCCAGCACAAAGCCCGCCACCCATAGCGCGAAGGCGATCCGCCCCCAGACTTCGTCAAGACGGAAGCCGAAGGCTTTGGGAAACCAGTAGTGGTAACCGGCCAGCATGCCGAACAGCAGACCGGGGATCAGCATGTTGTGAAAATGCGCGACCAGGAACAGCGTGTTGTGCACCTGATAATCGACCGCCGGATTGGCGAGCAGAATGCCGGTCAACCCGCCGAGCGGAAACAGCAGCAGAAACGCCAGGGCATAAAGCATCGGCACCGTGAAGCGCACCCGGCCGCGAAACAACGTCAGCATCCAGTCGTAGATTTTCACGCCGGTCGGAATGCCGATCAGCATGGTGGCGATGCCGAAGGCGGCGTTGACGTCGGCGCTCTGCCCCATCGTGAAGAAATGATGGACCCACACCGTGAAGGACAGCACGGCGATGGCCATGGTCGCGTAAACCAGCGACCGGTAGCCATAGAGGTATTTGGCCGAGAAATTGGCGATCACTTCCGACCAGACGCCGAAGGGCGGCAGGATCAGGATATAGACCTCCGGATGACCGAACAGCCAGAACAGGTTGGCGAAGTTCATCATGTTGCCGCCCAGGCTGTTGGTAAAAAAGTGCATGCCGAGGTATCGATCGCAAGCCAGCAACGCGGTAGCGACGGTGAGCGGCGGCATCGCGAATATCATCAGGATGCTGGCGCAGAGCGCGGTCCAGCAAAACAACGGCATGCGGAACAGGGTCATGCCCGGCGCGCGCCGCTTGTAGATCGTCACCGCGAAATTGATGCCGGTCAGCGTCGAGCCGAGCGAACTCAGGGTGACCGCCCAGATCCAGTAATCGGGACCGACGCCGGGGTTGAAGCCGAGTTCGGTGTAAGGCGGATAACCGCTCCAGCCGCCGGTCGAGAATTTGCCGAGCACCAGCGACACCATCATCAGCCCGGCGCCGGCTGTCGTCAGCCCGAGGCTCACCGAGTTCATCATCGGGAACGACACGTCGCGCGCGCCGATCTGCAACGGCATCACGAAATTGATCAGCCCGGTGAGAAACGGCATCGCCATGAAGAAAATCATGATGGTGCCGTGGGTGGTAAACAACTGCGCGAAATGGTCGGGCGGCAGAAAGCCGGCGGAATCGAACGCCACGGCTTGCTGCATCCGCATCATGCAGGCCTCGACCACGGCGCGGGCGAGCATCACCAGCGACAGCACGACGTACATGATGCCGATCTTCTTGTGGTCGAGGCTGGTAAACCATTCACGCCAGAGATAGCGCCACCGGCCGAGCCAGGTGATCAGCAGCGCCGCGCCGAGCGCACCGCAGACCACGACCCCGGCTGCGGTCGCGGCGATGGCGCTGTAGAACGGCAGCGCATCGGCCGACAATTTGCCGAACAGAAGATGCCAAAGGTCCGCGCCGCTCATTGCGCACCTGTGTGCAGGACGCCGGCGGCGACTTGATGATATTGGCCGACGATCGCGGCAAAGAAGCCGGGCGCGACGCCGGAGAAATAGAGCGCACCGGCCGGCATCGTGCTGGTCGCCAGGGCGCGATGCGCGGCCGCCGCTGTGCCGCGTTGCGACAACAGCGCGTAACCGGCGGGATCGAGCGCCCGGCCCTTTACCCGCACCGTATCGACCCAGTCCTTGAAATCGTCCGACGTCAATATCGGAACGCTGAATGTCTGCCGCGGAAATCCATCGCCGTTATATTGCGTATTCAGCCCGCGCAGCGAACCGGGACGCTCGGCCTCGACATTGAGTTGCGTGACCATGCCGGCCATCGCGTAAATCTGGCTGCCGAGCGCCGGGATCGCGAATGATTGCATCACCGTGTCGCTGGTGAGACGAAAATGCACCGGTCGCCCGAGCGGCAAGGCCAGTTGCCCGACGGTGGCGATATGCTGTTCGGGGTAGATGAACAGCCATTTCCAGTCGAGCCCGACAACCTCGATCTGCAACGGCTTTTGCTTTGACGCCAGCGCCGCGTAAGGATCAAGCGCGATCTCGTCACGCAAGACGAGATACGACAGCACCGCCACCACGGCGATCGGCACGCCCCAGAGCGCGAATTCCAGCGGCCGGTTGAAGGTCCAGTCCGGCCGATAGACGGCGGCCGTGTTGCGGCGGCGGTAGCGCCAGGCAAACAGCGGCACCAGCAGCAGCACGGGCAACACCACGATCATCATCCAGCCGACGATCTCGAAGAACAGCGCGCGTTGCAGGGCGGCCACCGGCCCGTGCGGATCGAGGAAGCCCGTGCCCCGCGTCGCGCAACCGGCGAGCGGCGCCAGCAGCGCCGCACCGAGTGCCGGCTTCACCAAACTGTCCGGAAATCGACGCATGAGTCGGGTTTCGCTCCGTCGATGAGCGGCGGCCGCGCCAACACGCCGTGCCGATGATGTTGTGCCCCAGACCGGAACGCTCCGCCTTTTGAATTGTTCCCATTCCTGGCTGGCGGTCTTCCCTCACCGCCGGACTCGCCCCATATTCGCCGGATGGCGAAGACCCCTCCGAAAAAACCGAATAATCCGGCGCGGCCCACGCGCGCCAAGGCGGCACGGCCGGCCGATGCGCCGATCGACGATTCGCTGGCCGATCTGCTCAATCCGGCGATCAAAAAGGGCACCGCCGGCATGGGCTCGGGCACCGGCAATCAATCGGGCTTGCAGCCACCGGTCGACAATTCGCGTGACCGCCGCCAGGATTTTTCCGCCGCCCACAAGGCACGCAAATCGACGCAACAGCCGGATGGATTTTCGGAAAGCCGGCAGAGCGATTACACCGGCGCGCCGATTACCGGGCTCGACCCGGCGCTGGCGCAGGAACTCGGGCTCGGCGATGGCAATGACGCCACGCGCGACGACCAGTCGGAAGCCGACCGGGAAAAGGCCGTCAAGGACGCGATCATCGCGCGGGCCGGCGGCGACCCGAAATATCGCCTGCCGCGCGCCGACCTGCCGACCGGGTCCGGCGGCCTGTCGTCAATGGGCGTCGAAGCCACCGCCGACGCGCTCGAACGATTGCTGCGCGAAGGCCGCGCCGAATTTCGCCAGCAGGCCGAGAACGGCAAGGTCTGGACGCCGCACCGGCCGCCGCGCCCGGAAAAGTCCGAAGGCGGCCTGAAATTCAAGATCAAGTCCGACTTCGCGCCGAAGGGCGACCAGCCCAACGCGATCAAGGAGCTGGTCGAGGGCGTCAAGCGCAACGACCGCACGCAGGTGCTGCTCGGCGTCACCGGCTCGGGCAAGACCTTCACCATGGCCAAGGTGATCGAGGAGACGCAGCGCCCGGCGCTGATCCTCGCGCCGAACAAGACGCTGGCCGCCCAGCTTTACGGCGAGTTCAAGTCGTTCTTTCCCGACAACGCGGTCGAGTATTTCGTTTCCTATTACGACTATTACCAGCCCGAAGCTTACGTTCCGCGCACCGACACCTTCATCGAGAAGGAATCCTCGATCAACGAGCAGATCGACCGTATGCGCCATTCGGCGACGCGCGCGCTGCTCGAACGCGACGACGTTATCATCGTCGCTTCGGTGTCGTGCATTTACGGCATCGGCTCGGTCGAGACCTATTCGGCGATGACCTTCACGCTGAAACAGGGCGCGACCATCGGCCAGCGCCAGTTGATGGCCGACCTCGTCGCCTTACAATACAAGCGCACCCAGGCCGATTTCTATCGCGGCTCGTTCCGGGTGCGCGGCGACGTCATCGAGATTTTCCCGGCGCACTATGAAGACCGCGCCTGGCGGGTGTCGCTGTTCGGCGACGACATCGAGTCGATCCACGAATTCGATCCGCTGACCGGGCAAAAGACCGACGAACTGGAATTCGTCAAGGTCTACGCCAATTCGCATTACGTCACGCCGCGCCCGACGCTGATCCAGGCGATGAACTCGATCAAGGACGAACTGCGCGTCCGCCTGCAACAGCTCAACAATGCCGGCCGCCTGTTGGAGGCCCAGCGCCTCGAACAGCGCACCCGCTACGACCTCGAAATGATGGAAGCGACCGGCGCCTGCGCCGGCATCGAGAACTATTCGCGTTATCTCACCGGCCGCCTGCCCGGCGAGCCGCCGCCGACGCTGTTCGAATACGTCCCCGACAATGCGCTGGTCTTCGCGGATGAGTCGCACGTCACCGTGCCGCAGCTCGGCGGCATGTTTCGCGGCGACTTCCGGCGCAAGGCGACGCTGGCCGAATACGGCTTCCGGCTGCCGTCCTGCATGGACAACCGGCCGCTGCGCTTCGAGGAATGGGACGCGATGCGGCCGCAGACCGTCGGCGTTTCGGCGACGCCCGGCTCATGGGAGCTGGAGGAAAGCGGCGGCGTCTTCGTCGAGCAGGTCATTCGCCCGACCGGCTTGATCGACCCGCCGGTCGAAATCCGTTCGGCCCGCACCCAGGTCGACGATCTGGTCGGCGAGGTCCGCGAAGTCGCCCGCAAGGGCTATCGCTCGCTGGTCACGGTGCTGACCAAGCGGATGGCCGAAGACCTCACCGAATACATGCACGAACAGGGCATCCGCGTCCGCTACATGCATTCCGACATCGACACGCTGGAGCGCATCGAGATCATTCGTGACCTGAGGCTCGGCGCCTTCGACGCGCTGATCGGCATCAACCTCCTGCGCGAAGGCCTCGACATTCCGGAATGCGCGCTGGTCGCCATTCTCGACGCCGACAAGGAAGGCTTCCTGCGCTCGGAAACGTCATTGATCCAGACCATCGGCCGCGCCGCCCGCAACGTCGAGGGCAAGGTCGTGCTTTATGCCGACAGCATCACCGGTTCGATGCAGCGCGCCATCGACGAGACCAACCGCCGCCGCGAGAAGCAGGTCGAATACAACACCGCCAACGGCATCACGCCGGAAAGCGTCAAGAAGTCGATTTCCGACATCATGGACTCGGTCTATGAGCGCGACCATGTGCTGATCGCGACCGGCGGTGGCGAGACCGGCGAATTCGCCGATGCCGCCACCATCGGCCACAATTTCGAAAGCGTATTGGCCGATCTCGAAACCCGGATGCGCGAGGCCGCCGCCGATCTCGACTTCGAGGAAGCCGCGCGCCTGCGCGACGAGATCAAGCGCCTGCGCCAGACCGAGTTGGCCGTGGTCGATAACCCGACCGTGCGCAATGTCATGCTCGGCCAGGATTCGAAATTGCGGCGGGCCGCGACGAAAGGGCGAAGCCCGTCTTCAAGCGATAGCAAAGGCGGGGGCAAGAAAGCCGCCGATCCATTGTCGCGTCCGCACAAGCCGGTGCTCGATGAAATGGGCATCGCCACCTGGCATGAGTTCAAGCCTTCACGGCCGGGAGACGGCCGGCCACGGAAGCCGAGCCTCGATGAAATGGGCCCGGGCGTTGAAGCGATTCCAGGCCGCAAAGGCGAAGGGCCACGCTCGACCATGGGGCGGCCGGGACAACGCGGCGGGTTCAAAAAACGCGGCCGTTAAACAGCCGCGTTCTTTAAAGCCCCGAGGTCGATGATCCTGATGACCGATCGGCCTGACTGCCGGCCTTCACGCCCTCAATCGCACACGCGAATCCGGCGCCGCACCCAATAACGGCCGTTCCAGTGCGCCGGCCCCAGCTCCCAGTGACAATCGCCATAGGCATAGGCCGGCGGGCCAAAGCCAAACCCGAAGCCCGGGAAGAAGCCGTGGTGGTGATGGTGATAATACTGGACCAGATTGAGCAGCGGCTTGGGTTGTTGCGCCCGCGCCGCGTCGTCGGCCTGCAACAAGGCTGTCGCATTCGGGACCGGTTCGAGCAGCTCGGCATAAGACTGCACGCTGATGTCCGGCGCTGGCGGCACCGGCATCGCCTGCGCGCCGTTCACCGCCATGATGCTGGCGATGACGCTGGCAACACTGCCCATAAGAAAAGTGAGGTTGGTCCTCATTTGGATGGCTCCCAGATGGTGTCGCCCCCTGAGACGCTCAATGCGGATCGGTCCGCTTCGTTCCACTATGGCTCTGGCCGATGAACGTAAACTGAATGACGGCGACAGGCCGGTTGAGCCACGATCTTGTGATCGGCGCGAGCGCAAGCGGCCGGTATCGGCATGGGCCCGTCGGACCGATCGCGCCGCCGTCTATTGGTCCTGCCGCGATTTCGCCTTGGCCGCGCGCGACAGGAAGCGATACGTGCCGTCGAAGGCGATATCGGAGCCCGATACCCAGGCGCTGTCCGCGCCCAGAGTCTGCCGGCTGGCATGGATGCGCCGGCTTCGCATTTCGCGGTCGGCCATTTCGTCGAGCGTCATCTCGGCGAGTTGCAGCGACGGCTCGGCCGGAATGACCAGAAGCTGCATCATCGGTTCGCCCGGTCTGAAGATGTGGGTCTGGCCCGTGGCCGGCGCCTTGAACACCACGAAAGAAATCATCGGCCACCATTCGGTGCGCAACAAGGCCGGCACCGCGATCGGCACCGTGCCGGTGGTATCGGTGTAAAAGCGCGGATGCGGCTCGCTGCGCACCGCCCATCCGGGCCCGGCATTGAGATCGAGCAGCAACTGATAAGTATAGAAATGCTCACCGAAGGCGCGGAACGGCGGCCATTGCAGATCATCATCCGGCTTCGGCCCGAAGTCGCCGTCGAAGACCAGGCCGGCGTCGCCGCGGCTGACGCGCAATTCGTTGGCGTAAGGGTAAAACACTTCGATGCCGTACTGCGCGCCTTCGCTGAACGGCGTGCAATGCCACACCTGTTCGGGCGAACCGTCGGCGCGCGGCGCCGGCGTGCCACCCCAGCCCGGCATTTCCAGCTTGGTCTGGCGCGGCTTCAGGCCGGGGTTGACGAGACGATATTTGACGGTCGGCATGGGCGGGCAGCCTCTTCCTTACGCGGATGTCGGCGTGTTGATGTCATTGCGCTGATGTCATGGCCGCCCCGATGTCCTGGCGCGGATAACGTCGCGATGTTGTCTTCGCATTCCCGTTCTGGCGTGCCGGCTTTGACGCCGGCCGCGCCGAAACTGCTTTCGTCGCCCAGCGTGTTGTTATCACAAACCGGCTTGAACGGAATAGCGGGCGCGCGGCGGCATGGTGGCCGGACGATGGCCGGAGAGCCCGAACGGCTTGAATGAATTGCGGGGCCCTCGGTACCACGGTCGCGGCGGGGCGAACCGATTTGGGACCCGGCCTTCCGTATCGTCATCTGATACATTGTCTTGTATTTTGTATCATTTAATGATACATTTGGACATGATCTCATCTTTCCGGGACAAGATCACCACGGCGGTCGCGGCAGGGGAAAGCCCGAAGGGCTTCCCGGCCGATTTAGTGAAGATCGCCCGCCGCAAACTCGGCTATCTCGATGCCGCGCATGATCTGCGCGACTTGCGAGCGCCACCGGGCAACCACCTGGAAGCGTTAAGCAAGGACCGCCAGGGACAACATTCGATCCGGATCAACGATCAATTCCGGATATGTTTTCGATGGACATCGCAGGGCCCGGCCGACGTGGAAATCACGGACTATCATTAAGGACATTGTCATGGCCAAGAAACTTGCTCCCCTCCACCCCGGCGAAGTGTTGCGCGAGGAATTCCTCGCGCCGCTCAACCTGTCGCCCGGCGCGCTGGCCAAGGCGATGGGCGTACCGCGCACGCGGGTCGAGCGCATCGCGGCGGAAACCAGCGGCGTCACCGCCGACACCGCCTTGCGGCTGGCCAAGGCGCTCGGCACCTCACCGCAGCTCTGGCTCAATCTGCAAAACAAGTTCGACGTCGAGACCGCCGAACGCGCCATCGGCAAGGACCTCGCCAAGATCGTACCGGTGGCCGGCGACGCGGCGGCGTAATCACGCCTTGTCATGATCGAGCACAGCCATCCGCAGAACGGCGTCGCTTCGCGCGCCGATGGCCCGACCATCCACGCTTTTCTTCCTTACGCGCAGGCAAGACGTGGATGCCTGGCATAAAGCCGGCCATGACGACTGAGACGCTCAGACTTCATGCCTCTCCCCGTCACCCTGAGGTGCGCGCCGAAGGCGCGCCTCGAAGGGCGGCGGCCCGAACCTTACCCGGTCATCCTTCGAGGCTCCGCCCGCTGTCGCGGGCGTCGCACCTCAGGATGACGCAATCGCGCGGCTTGACAACTTTCCTATAAGACTATATACCTTCTCCTATCCCACCCACTCGAAGGGGCGTTCTCGCGAGACGCAAACGAGGGCGGGGTGGGATGCGGCGCCCGCGCGCGAGGTTCGTCACCTTGCTCCCGGGAGGCCGCGGGCAGCCGTCCGTCCCCACTACGGGGGACCGCCCTTCAGTGGGCTGGACGCGGTGCCGGTGAAGGCGGACGAAAGTCCGCCGGAGGTCGCGTCGTCCCACAAGGACGACCGATCGCAGCCGGCGCCCGGAAGCTACGGCCCCGCGGACAGAAATCGCCGCCAGTGGAACGCCGGGAGGCGCCTCTCCGTTCGCCAACGGAGAGGACACGCCTTCGCCAGGCGTGTCGGGCGGCTGCGCCAGCCGCTCAGGGAGTCTCGCACGCTCCCGCGTTTCCCGGCGCTCCGCTCCCCTCGTCATCGGGGCCGCGGTTCGATCCCGGACGAAAGGCGTACCCGGCGCCGCATCAAGAATACGGGCGATGACGCATGGGCGGGCCGGCTTTTTTCCGCGGTCCAAGGGCGCTTCAAGCATTGCCGAAACCGTCCGCTTTCCGCATAAAGCAGACATGCGCCTGTCGCTTAGGCGCATTCAGGGGGCGGCCGAACAGACCTGACACCGAAGCTCTGGATATCCGGCAATGAAAAATCGCACGACACCGAACCTCTTCCCCGCTTCCGCCCGCCCGAACGGCCGCCGCGCCACGGCCGGCAAAGCCGGCCTGCTGCTGGCGCTCGCCGCCACCGCCTGCCTGCTGGCCGGCTGCGAAACCGACGGCACCACGCTCGCCGCCGCCAAGCCGACCGAAGCGCCGAAGCCGCCGATGACGCATCAGCTTGCCGCCGAGCAATGCTGGATGAGCACCGAAGGCAACAAGGCGCTCGACGCCAATCTCGACAAGCGCGCCGATGTCGTCACCAAGTGCATCGCCGACAAGATGAAGGCGGCCGGCAGCTAAGCCCGCCGCGCGCCTGAGGCGGCCATTCACCGTTGCCATCCGACGCGGTTGCCACTTGCCGAAAACAGGGCGGCGTATCACCATCGCGCCGTCAACGCGCGCGTGATTCCGCCCCGGTCTCAGGCGACGGGTCCGCGCCATTCACCTCCAGGAGGCCGTCATGGCAAAAGGTCAAATGCGCGTGCCGAAGGAAAAGAAGAAACCCAAGGCCGACAAGGACAAACCGAAACAGGTTTCGGCTTACAAGGCGGCGCAGGCCGCGAGCGCGCCGGCCGGCAAGAAATAGCCGCCGCGCCGCGCGCCAGCCTCATCGGCGCGACTTCAACGCATCGCCACCGCCTGCCGGTCTAGCCATCGGCGGGCGGTTTCGTATTGGCCGGCATCGGCGGCGTCGCGGCCGCGGCCTTGCCCATCTCGAGGCAGGTCAGCAGTTCGACATAGCTCGGCGAGCCGCCATAGGACATCAGCCGCACGCAATGGCCACGCTGGCGACCGCTGAACGTATTCCAGACCTGACTGAGCTTGGCGTGCGCCTGCGCTTCTTCATGCCGGCAGCTCGATTCATCGCGGCGCAGGCCTTCATTGAGCCCGTCGGCCCGGCCGTGCTTCTGCGACGCGGCGACGATGCTGGCGGCGTGACAACCCGACGCCACGTTCAGCGTCGGCACCGTGTCGGCCGCCTGCGCGCCGCGCGCTCCGGCCGAGATCGCGACTCCGACGATGGCGATGGCAGTGATGGCCGGCGCAAGCCTTCGCGGCGAAAGCCGGCGCTCCGCTTGGGGCCTGGACTGAGGTTCGATCGATTTCCGGATCGGCATTGTGAATTCACCTTTCGTTGGGGACACGCGAAAGTCCCTGGAAAGCCCCCTCGAAAGCCCCTGAACGTCGCTTTGCCTATCAACGCGGCAGCCTTTCCTGCGGTTGCATCATAGCTTTGCCAAAGTTCCGTGGCATGGTGCCGCAATCGGACGGGCCGCGATGAAATCGTCGGATCAGGATAGGAACGGCGGGAACTGAAGCGCGATGCGGCGGACGGGACACCGGAAATCGGCAAAGCGGATGCGGATCGCCCCAGCGATGGCGTTGGCGATCGCGTTCACAGTCGCCGGCGCCGTCCCCGCCGTCGTGCAACAGGCGTCGGCACAAGATGCCATCACGCAAGACACCCCCATTCAAGGCCCCCCCGGCCTCGCCACCCCATCCGCGGCAGATGCGGTGACATCGGAACCTTTGCCGCCGGCGACTTTGCGCACCGCGCTGTCGCCGGACAGCGACAATGCCGCTCATCATGTCGCCGGCGACCATGAGGTGAGCGACGGTCTGGACGGCGCCGTGCCGGAACAACCGCCCAGCCCGGAAGACCGCGCCGTCATCGACAAGGTGCTCGCCGACAATGCTTTGAGCGACGATGCGTTCACGTCGGCGCGCGCCCAGCCGCTGAAGCCGCCGCGTCGTGGCAATCTCTACATCCCGAAGAAACTCGACGTCGCGAAGACCGACCGGCCGGACGGCGGCAGCAACGTCACGCTCAAGCAGCCGCTGCCAACCAACTGGGACGCCAAGGTCGGCGCCGATCTCGGTTTCGCCGGCAATGGACCGGATAGCCTGCGCCCCCCGCCGGTGGTGTTGACGCCGCCGCGCGACGACAGCGGTGTCGGCGCGGCCTGGGCCTCGGTCGATGTCGCCAGCCTCGCGACAGTCGATGCGCGGATCGATCCGAACAAGGATCAAAGCCTGATCGGCACCACCGTCACGCGCTCGGTGCCGCTCGGCGGCAGCTTCGCGGTAACGCTGCAAAGCCGCGCCGCCGTTACCGAAAGCTACGGCCAGACCGCCGCCGACGCCACCGCCGATCCGCGGGTCTGGAGCCGCGCCAACACCGCCAAGTTCAACATCCTGCCGACCGGCACCACGCTGGCCGCCGGCCTGTCGTCGAACAGCGCCGATCCGGTGACGCATAATTCACTGAGCGCCGAGCAGAAGCTGTACGGCAATCTCAATGTCAGCACCGCCGTCAACGATATCGGCGAGACCAGCGAAAGCCGCAGCGTCAGCGCACGCTTCAAAATGAACTGGTAAGCGCACCCCCGGCCCTGCCCGATGGCCCGCAGCGAGGCGGCGACGCCGCTTCATCCCGCGATACGCTGAAGTTCCACGCCTTCGACAGGCCGCGATCCTGCCGCGGCTGCGCCCAATCGCCGCCCCACTCTCATGCGGCTATGGGACGTTGGGTCTATGACGCGCAAACGATTTGCGCCTGTGCAGGAGTGAAGCATGAACGCCATTAAACCCGAACGGCTCAATGCGGAACGGCCGGTGCCGACTCGCCTCGGCGAGATCGACCAGGCCGCGGCCAATGCCTTCGAAGGTGAGATCCGCGAATTCGTCCGGCGTGACGTAACTGCGGTACGGCGGCCAAGAAGCGATAGCGAGATGACGGAGAACGCCGGGCAGCCGGTCGTCGCCGATAATCTCAACGCATTGATCGGGCGGGTCTCGGAAGCCTCGATGGCCGAGATCGAGCGCGTCATCCAGGAACTGCAAGGCGTGCGCGACATGTTGCGCCAGGAAGGTGAGCGCGTCACCCGGGAGGTCGCCGGTTACGCCAGCCTGAGCCACGCCGCCCGCACCGCGATGTCGGTGATCGGCGACAGCCTCACGCAATGGAAAGGCCAGCCCGGCAGGCCGGGTCAGCCGCCGACCACACGATAACCGATCGCGGCCCCTGCCCGCCCGCGAGGACGGGCAGCGGTCGCCGCGTTTCAATGCGGAGCGCGGTTGTGGATTATCTGAGGGGGATTATCGGGCCACCACCGGCGCGGCCGAACTCGCGCTATGGTGTAGAGGTTCGGATGTCGCCGATTCGCCGTGGGACGTTGGTATCGGTTGATTTCTTCACGGCAGTCTCGCTGCGCCAATGCTGCGAAAGCGTGGTCGGCGCCGGACGCTCCTCCCACCAAACTTAACCCCCGCACCGGCGGGGTTTTTTGGTGCGACAGGACTGTTTATTCAGCGCATCAAATAACGCGCCGCGCCGGTAGTCAGTGCGCCGGCCGCGTCATCGCCGCCGCGCTCATGCCGTCGTCGATATGCATCCGCCCAGTCAGATGATCGCCGACCACGAAAGCGCCGGCCAGCATCACAAACAACGTCGTCGCGCCAAACAACAAACCGATCATTCCAAGCGCATTCCTGTCGGCCATTGCCGGCTCCAAAATCATTGAAATTGTACGCGGGGGACACAAAGCCGTCGCGGAGGGACTTATCTATCGCCTCTTAAACGCGGCTAAACCGTGGCAGTTCCATGCCTTACGCACTGGCGGCGCAAAACACGGCTAAAATCTTAGATCGGGGTGTAATTAGTTGGCGGCGACGGCCTTATCGGGCTTCTCGGCCTTGCGCGGCAACGGATAATCCGGGCTGTCATACAGCTGGCGAATACCGTTGCCATCGAAACGCTTCTCCTCGACCTCGAGATAGGCGCCCAGCAGCAGTTCCGGCGGCAGTTCCTCCATGGCAAACCGAATCGCTTCCGCGGCAGTCGGAAACCGTTTGTAGCCGATCGGCCGACGCGATTTGCGGCTGCGACTCGGAAACAGTTCGGACGGGGCGCGGTAATTGATCATCGCCATAATGGGAAACTCCTCGGCTGACAATATGCCCCCTGGAGCACGGAAAATCCAGCGCCAGCCGGTCGCGCAAGACCGCCAGCCCGGCAGCAGGGTAAACCGCAGGTTGGTATCGGCGCGGCAAGACAGCTCCCGGCGATAGGCCGAACCGGCCAATACCGCTAATCACTCCGTAAAGCGCGGAAACAATGGGCCGCGACGACGACATTGCGGCAGTCACTATCATCATGCCGAATTCGGCCGGCGCTCGACAAAATTGGTGCTGATAAAAGAAATCACCGTAACGCCGTTCTGATTGACACCGGTGGTCAAGGTCGTCATCAGCCCGTAGTCTGGCCGGCTGTTGGAAAAGCGCACCTCGGTCACCACGGTTTTATAATCGACGACATCGCCGACATAGACCGGCTTCTGCCATTTCAGATCGCGGAAACCGAGCGCCGGCCCATTGACCGCGACCGGTTCGCCACGGGCGATCATCGCATCGGTTTCGGCGCGGCGATAATCGATCAGAAGACGCATCCAGACCGCCGCAGTCTGCCAGCCGGAAGCGCAGAGCGCTCCGAAATGCGACTGGGCGGCGGCCTCTTCGTCAAGATGAAACGGCTGGGGATCGAAACGGCGCGCGAAGGCCTTGATCTCTTCGGTGTTAAAGGTGTGTCGTCCGGTCATCAACACGTCGCCGATGCGCAAATCGTCGATATATTTCACGCTGCGGCTCCCGGCTGCCGACGACCGAGCATCAACGTCGCGCTCATGGTGGTCATGACCGTGTCGCTGTCGTCGAGCACTTCATAGAAGAATTTCACCAACCCCATTTCCGGGCGACTGTTGGAGGCGCGGGCCTCCTTGACGGTGGCGCGAACCCTGATCGTCGTTCCCGGCCGCAGCGGCTTCAGCCACCTGACCTCGTCAATGCCGGGGCCGCCCATCGATGTGGAATCGAGCAGGAAGCCGTCGGCGATCAGGCGCATTAACAAACAACATGAATGCCAGCCGGAGGCCCCAAGGCCGCCCAGCAGCGATCCGGCGCCGGCAGCCTCGTCGAGATGCATCGGTTGCGGATCGAACTCGGCCGCGAAGGCCACGATCTCTTCGCGGGTAACGAGGCGCGGTCCATAGACCGCCACCTGCCCGACCTCGAAGTCTTCATAATGGAGTTTTGACATGGCGATATTATTAGCGCGTCACGACCGCGCTTGTCTCGCCGCACCCGTCATTGCCGCCATGCATCCGTTGGCCCGGCGCCCTAAGCGCCATTCCGGCCAGCCGGCATCAGTTGGCAAAACGGAAATGCAGGACGTCGCCGTCGGCGACAATGTATTCCTTGCCTTCCAGACGCATCTTGCCGGCGTCGCGCGCACCGGCCTCGCCATTGTACTTGATGTAATCGTCGTAGGCGATGGTCTCCGCCCGGATAAAGCCGTGCTCGAAATCGGAATGAATGACGCCGGCGGCGGCCGGCGCCTTGGTGCCTTGGGTAATGGTCCAGGCCCGGGTCTCTTTCGGACCGACGGTAAAATAAGTCGCCAAATGCAGCAGCGAATAGCCGGCCTGCACCAGACGATCGAGCCCGGTTTCCTTCAGACCGACCGCGTCAAGATAATCGGCACGCTCTTCCTGCGGCAACGCGGCGATTTCGGATTCGATCTTGGCCGAAATCACGACCGCCACAGCGCCTTCCGCCTTCGCCCGCTCTTCGACGCGCTTCGAGAATTCATTGCCGGTGGCAGCCGAAGCTTCCTCGACATTGCAGGCGTACAGCACCGGCGCCGAGGTCAGCAGCCCGAGCGAATGAAACAACTTCTCTTCTTCCGGCTTGCGCTCCAGCGCGCGAGCCGGCTTGCCGTCCTGCAACAGCGCCAAGGCTCGCTTGACCAGATCGAGCGTTTCCTTGGCCAGTTTGGCGTCTTCGCCCTGGCCCTTGGCTTTCTTCTCGAGATTGTCGATGCGCTTTTCGAGGCTGTCGAGATCGGCCAGCATCAACTCGGTCTCGATAATTTCAATGTCGGCGATCGGGTCGATCTTGCCTTCGACGTGGGTGATGTCGGTATCGACGAAACAGCGCACCACGTGAACGACGGCGTCAACCTCGCGGATCGTCGCGAGGAATTTGTTGCCAAGGCCTTCGCCTTTCGACGCGCCGCGCACCAGACCGGCAATGTCGACGAAGGTGATGCGGGTCGGAATGATCTCCTGCGACTTGGCGATCGCACAGAGCTTTTCCAGACGCGGGTCCGGCACCGCGATCTCTCCGACATTCGGCTCGATCGTGCAGAACGGATAATTGGCCGCCTGCGCCGCCGCCGTTTGCGTCAGCGCGTTAAACAACGTCGACTTGCCGACATTGGGCAGGCCGACGATTCCGCATTTGAAACCCATTTGAATTGATCCGCGTCGTTGTCCGGTTAATGTCTATGTGGCGGCAGGCTGATGTTACGGCGCGTCGTCCTTGTCGAAACCCTTGGCCGACATGGCCAGATGCACCTTGTTCTGAAACGTCGAATCCTTGCCCTCGATCAACAGCCCGGCATTGTCGGCGACCACGTCGCACATTTCTTCAACCCAGGGCCATTCGCTCTTGGCGAAATCCTGCAACACGTAATTCTCGACCAGCTTCTTGTCGCCCGGGTGACCGATCCCGAGACGTACCCGTCGGTAATCGTTGCCGACATGCGCGGTGATCGACCGCAACCCGTTATGCCCGGCGTTGCCGCCACCTTTTTTGACCCGAAGCTTGCCGGGCGGCAGTTCAAGCTCGTCGTGCAACACCACGATGTTGGATACATCGAGCTTGTAGAACGTCGCCGCTTCGGCGACCGCGCGCCCGGATTCGTTCATATAGGTGCCGGGCAGCAGCAGCAGCGTCTTGTCGCGGCCGATATTGCCTTCGACCGACACGCCCTGAAAGCGGCGGCGCCAGGGCGCCATGTCGTAGCGGCGCGCGATCGCCTGCACCGCCATGAAACCGATATTGTGGCGGTTGCCGATATAGCGTGGGCCGGGGTTGCCGAGGCCGACGAAGAGCAGCATGAGCCTTGCCGCCTTTGAGCGTGAACGGCGTCGCCGCCTGAAAATAATCGAGCCGTTTTGAAAAACCCGCCCCGGAAAATTTCCGGAGCGGGTATTTCGACAAAAGCGCCAACTGCCGCAGAAGCAGCAGCCGCTTACTTCTTGGCGGCGGGAGCAGCAGCCGGAGCAGCAGCGCCGGCGGCCGGAGCGGCAGCACCACCGGCAGCGGCAGGCGCCGCAGCAGCGGTCGCGGCAGCAGTCGCGGCGGCCGCAGCAGCCTTGAGTTCTTCCGCGTAGCCGGACGGCGGCACAACCGTGACCAGCGTGATATTGCCCTGGGCGATCACGCGCACGCCCGGCGGCAACTGAACGTCGCTGAGATGCCGGGAATGGTTGATTTCGACATCGCCGATATCGACATCGATCGAGGTCGGAATGCTATCGGCCGGGCACATCACGTCGACGGTGTGGGTCACGATGTTAACCGCGCCGCCGCGCTTCACGCCGGGCGAGGTTTCGGCGTTGAGCACGTGCACCGCCACCTTGACGCGGACTTCGGCGCCTTCGGCGACGCGCAGGAAGTCGACGTGCATCGGCAGGTCCTTGATCGCGTCGAGCTGGAAATCGCGCGGGATCACGCGATGCTTGGTGCCGTCGATATCGACGTGGAACAAAGTGGTGAGGAAGCGCCCAGCGTAAATCCGCTTGCGCAATTCGTCATGGTCGAAGGAGACCATCATCGGGGGTTTGTTGTCGCCATAGATCACGCCCGGTACGCGACCGGATTTCCGTGCTGCCCGGGAGGCCCCCTTGCCACCTTTCGGACGCACAGCGGCCTTTATCTCTTGCACGCTTGCCATCATCAAATCCTTGTTAAACCAATGGAAAAAGGCGGCTTTGTCAGCCGCCCCACGAGCGCGGCAAGCCTCCAGGGGTGCCGGGGGCCGCGTTCGGGCGGGGTTATAGCGGCAGGGGCCGAAAAGGGCAAGGAAGCCCGCAAAATCGCCGTCCGAAGCGCCGATCGGCGAAAAAGCCGGGAGCCCCGGCGCGGCGTCGCCCGGTACTGGCCCGAGCCGCTCAGTCGATCGCGGACGGGGCCTGCAATCCGGCGGCCACGCTCACCGGCGGCTCCGACACCGCCGGCGCCGGTGCAACCGGCGGCTGGGACGGTGCCGCAGCTGCCATCTGGACCGGCATCGCGGGAGGCTGGCTGGCCGCCGCAGCGACTTTCGCCTCAAGCGCGTCGATCCGGGCCTTGAGCGTGCCGTTCTCCGCGCGCGCCTCGCCAAGGGCCCGCTTGAGCGCGTCCAGTTCCTCGCGTCCGCTGTTGGCGGCCAGCGTATCGAGCCGGGCGTTCAGCGCCGCCAGTTCCTCGCGGCCGTCCTGACCGGACAGCGCATCAATCCTGGCCTTCAGCGCGTCGTTTTCGTCACGGGCCAGCCGGGCCATGTCCTTGACCGCTTCAAATTCCTCGCGCTTGACCAGATCGAGGTCGCGCAAAATCCGTTCGGCCTGGGTCCGGACCAGCGTGTCGACCTCGCGCCGCACGCCTTGGGCCACGCCCGCCGCGTCATTCATCAGGCGCGCCATTTCGTCGAAAATCCGGTTGCTGGTTTGCGTCATGCTGGTCTCCCGTGGGCTCAGCCTTAGCCTCTGGATGCCGTTAAATCGAGTCCGAAAACCTGTCACCGGCATCTTAGCGGAAATCACCGGAACGTTCCGGCTCAATGCCAAGCGGTTGCGGCTCGATGCGGGGACGGTTTTCACGCGTCCTTGCCCGAACAATGGTGTCCGGGTCATCCCGCTGCAAGACCCGCTGTGCTAGGACCGACAGGAATCGGGCGACGTCACAATCTGCGAGCGGAATCCGTCATGCCGTTATTCTTGATCCCCTTTCCCTATATCGATCCGGTTCTGGTCCATATCGGACCGTTAGCCATCCGCTGGTACGCACTCGCCTATATCGGCGGGATTCTGATCGGCTGGGCCTATGCCCGGATGCTGATCCGCAGCGAAAAGCTATGGGGCGGACCGGCACCGGTCACGGTGCTCGATTTCGACGATTTCGTATTGTGGGTCACGCTCGGCATTATCCTCGGCGGTCGGACCGGCTACGTGCTGTTCTACAACCTCCCGCATTTCGCCGCGCATCCGCTGGAGATATTCGAACTGTGGAACGGCGGCATGTCGTTTCACGGCGGCTTCACCGGCTGCGTCATCGCCGTCGTCCTGTTCGCGCGCTCGCGCGGCCTGCCGATTCTGACAGTCGGCGATATCACCTGCGCGGTCGGACCGATCGGCCTGTTTTTCGGCCGCATCGCCAATTTCATCAACGGCGAATTGTGGGGCCGGCCGACCGATGTGCCGTGGGCGATCATTTTTCCCGGCGGCGGCCCAATCCCGCGTCATCCCAGCCAGATCTATGAAGCAACCCTGGAGGGCCTGTTGCTGTTCATCGTCCTGGGATTGCTGGTGCGCGCCGGCGCGCTGCGACGACCGGGCCTGATCATCGGCAGCTTCGCCGCCTGTTACGCGATCGCCCGCTTGTTCTGCGAATTCTTTCGCGAACCGGACGCACAGCTCGGCTTTCTCTGGGGCGGAGCCACCATGGGACAGTTGCTGTCGATCCCGCTATTCCTCGCCGGTTTGTGTTTCATAATTTATGCGCTGAAGCATCCGATGCAGCGATCGGCGTAGCGCTTTCTATTCTATAATACCGGTCGGGCTGATTCCCTCTTAGGCATGACCTTTGCCTGCGGCACCTTTGCTTGATGGCGCGTCGAAGCGGATCCTCGAACGGGTCGCGCAACGCGCATGCACGTGACAAGAAAAGCAGATTGATCCGATGAGCATGACCGGCGCGCTGGAGAAGGAAATCCGCCGGCGCATCGCTATCGCCGGACCGATGCCTGTCGATCAATACATGGCGCTGTGCCTCGCCCATCCGCAATACGGCTATTACATCACCCGCGACCCGATCGGCGCGCGCGGCGACTTCATCACCGCGCCCGAAATCAGCCAGATGTTCGGCGAACTGATCGGCCTCTGGATGACGGCGGTCTGGAAACAGATCGGATCGCCGGAAAATATCCGGATCATCGAACTCGGCCCCGGCCGCGGCACCTTGATGAAAGACGCCATGCGCGCCGCCTATGTGGTGCCCGGCTTCCGTCAGGCTGCAACCGTGCATCTGGTCGAGATCAGCCCAGTGCTGACCACGCAACAAAAGCGCACGCTCGAACTGTTATCGATGCCGACATCCTGGCATGCCTCGCTCAATGACGTGCCGGACGGCCCGGCGCTGATCGTCGCCAATGAATTCTTCGATGCCCTGCCGGTCTGTCAGGCGGTCAAGACCGAGACCGGCTGGTCGGAGCGGCGGGTGGGCATCGATGCCAACGGCAATTTCACGTTCAAGGTGGCGGGCGATCCGATCCCGCATTTCGCACAGCTGTTGCCGCCGGACGTGCGCAGCGCGCCGGTCGGTTCAATCTTCGAATGGCGCGCCGACGCCCCGGCCTTCTGTCTCGGCAAGCGCATCGCCCGAGGTGGCGGCGCCGCTTTGGTGATCGACTACGGCCACCTCGCCAGCGCCGTCGGCGAAACCCTTCAGGCGGTCGGCCACCACGCTTACGCCAATCCCCTGACCGGCCCCGGCACCATCGATCTGACCGCCCATGTCGACTTTCAGGCCTTACTGCGCGCGGCCGAAGCGATGGGTGCCCAAGGCCATGGGCCGATCGATCAGGGACAATTCCTGCGCCGGCTCGGCATCGAAACCCGGGCCAGCATGCTCAAGTCGAAAGCGACCCCGGCGGTCAGCGCCGACGTCGATTCAGGCCTCGCCCGTCTGATCGGCCATGGCCATGCCGGCATGGGCACGCTGTTCAAAGTTGCGGCCCTAACCCATCCGTCGGTCGGCGTGCCACCGGCTTTCGACGCCTGATACTAAACCGGCGCGCGGTCAGCCGCGCTTACGGACAGGGATGACGATAGCCGTCATAGCCGAGATAAGTGCCGCTGCGCGGATCGTAACTGCGGTAGCGGCGCATACAGTAATCGACCGCATTCTGATGTTGCGCCTGGTTGGCGATGATGGCGCCGAGGAACAGACCGCCGAGAATGCCGGCCGCGACCGCACCGCTATTGTCGTGACCGCCACCGCCGCCGCCATGGCGCGGTCCACCGCCGCGCGGACGATGCTGGACCTGAAGCAACAAGGGCTCGCCCTCCGTTTGCGCCTGCGACGTCAAACCGCCCGTCAGCGCCGCGCCGATTGGCGTCGCGACTGCCGGAACAGGCGCCGCCAAGAGACCGGCGCCCAGCACAACGGCCATCGCGGATAAGGCAAATCGCATGGTGGATGCTCCTTCATGTGACAAAAATATCGATCTATAGTCGAAACCAAAGCGCGACGGCCTACATTGATCCAGATCACGATCTTCGATCCGGGTCGCATGCGTCGCGACCGCATTTCTGGACGGTGAACAGTGCTTCAAGCCACGGTGCTCGCAACATTGCCGGATATCCGCCACGCCTTTTTCACGCGCTCGGGCGGCGTATCGCAGGGTCTCTATACCTCGCTCAATGGCGGCATCGGCTCGAACGATCTTCCCGAGCGGGTCGCGGAGAACCGCGCCCGCATGGCGCTGACGCTCAATGTCGCACCCACCGATTTGCTGACGCCTCATCAAATTCATTCGCCCGAGGTCGTGACCGCCGATGTGCCGTGGAACGCCGACAGCCGGCCGCGCGCCGACGCCGTCGTCACCCGCAAGCCCAGACTGGCGATCGGCGTCGCCACCGCCGATTGCGGACCGCTGCTGTTTGCCGACGACGCCGCGCGCGTGATCGGCGCGGCCCATGCCGGCTGGCGCGGCGCCTTCACCGGCGTGATCGAGGCGACTCTCGCGGCAATGGAGAAGCTCGGCGCCGACCGCACCAATATCAGCGTCGCGCTCGGACCGACCATCAGTCAGGCGAATTACGAGGTCGGGCCGGAATTCGTCGAGCGCTTCCTGGCGGCGGATGCCGATAACGCCGGCTTCTTCATCGACAGCGGCCGGGCTGGCCACGCGCTGTTCGACCTCGGCGGCTATATCGCCAGCCGCGTCGCCCGCGCCGGCGTCGAGAAGTTCGAAGACGTCGCCTTGTGCACCTATGCCGATCCGGACCGCTTCTACAGCTTCCGCCGCGCGACTCACCTGGGCGAGCCGGACTACGGCCGCCACATCAATGCGATCGCTTTGGCCGATTGACGGTTTGTAATTACCGGAAGGGTGGACACCGGCACGGTGAAGCCGTTACGTTAACCAGACGGGCATCGCGACCGGCGCGGCAATCGGGATCAAGGCCGGGACGGCGCCGCCACGACTACGGGGACGTTAGCGGCGTGTCAGGGTTGCAGTTTTGTCGGTGAAATCGGCGCTCACCTCGGCCGAATCGTGCCGCCCGAACATCTCGGGGGAGCTTAGCCGTCTGCCGCGCCTGGTCGCCGCCACCCTGCTGCTGTCGATTATCGCCAGCGGCCTTGCCGGTTGCGGTAGCGTCAACGTATCCAGCCCAACGGCCCTGCAACCGCGCGGCGCCAGCGTCGCCTTCGATTCAATCGACGGCCCGCCGCCGGCCCAGTTCAACAATCTCGTCCGCGCCCTCAATGACGAGGCGCAAAGCCGCCATCTGGCGGTGGTTTCGCGTGAAGGGACCTCGGCCTATCGGGTCCGCGGCTATCTGACCGCCAAAGCCGATCACGGCCGGACCACGATTGCGTGGCTATGGGACGTATTCGACCGCGACGGCTATAACGCTTTGCAAATCAAGGGCGCGGAGACCGCCGCGGCAACGGCCAAAGCAACCGGCAGAAAGAACCAATCCGAGTCCGACCTCTGGCGCTCCGCCGACGACGCAATGCTGCAACGAATCGCCCGTGCCAGCATGGACCAACTCGCCGCGTTCCTGACATCTCCGAACGCCGCGCCAGTCTCCGGCGATCCGGCTGTCGTGCTGTCGAGCGCGCCCGCCGGCACGCCGGCGATCCAGCAGATTGGCCTGTCCGACAGTTCGCCGGAGGCCAAGGGCATCTACCGGATCTTCCGCGCTCATGCCGATCCGGCGCTGGAAGACGATCCCAACGCCCCAGATCCGGCCAAGATCGACAGCAAAGTCGACAGCAAGCCGGCGCCCCATCAGGCCGAGACGCCATCGGTTCGGCCTGACAACCGCGCCGCACAGGCCGTCACGCTCGAAATGGCTGCCGCCGAGCACTAACCGGCGGTATTTCGATTACCGCCGCGTTCATCCTGCCCGCAAAAGGTGCGGGACAATGATTTGATGCCATATTGCCGCATCCGCCTCACCTTGTTATGACCGCGCCGCCCCAAGCGTGCGCCTTTGAAAATCCACGACCGATTTTTCGTCCAAAAGGTCACGCTTAAACCTGCGGGCGCGTGTTGATGAGGATGTTGGGATGTCCGGAAAAAACGGTGCGATCAAACTGGTCGCCGGCAATTCCAACCCTGCCCTGGCGCAACAGATCGGCGACTATCTCAAGACCCCGCTGACCAAGGCGATCGTCCGGCGTTTCGCCGACGGTGAGGTCTTCGTCGAAATTCAGGAAAACGTCCGCGGCGCCGACGTCTTCGTCATCCAGTCGACCTCCGCGCCGGCCAACGACCACCTGATGGAATTGCTGATCATCATGGACGCGCTACGCCGCTCGTCGGCGCGCCGCATCACCGCGGTGATCCCCTATTTCGGCTATGCGCGACAGGACCGTAAGCCGGGACCGCGCACGCCGATTTCAGCCAAACTGGTCGCCAACCTGGTCACCCGCGCCGGCGCCGACCGCGTCATGACGCTCGACCTGCACGCCGGCCAGATCCAGGGTTTCTTCGATATCCCGACCGACAACCTTTATGCCTCGCCGGTCATGGTGCGCGACATCAAGGACCGCTTCAAACTCGACAACGTCATGGTGGTGTCGCCCGACGTCGGCGGCGTGGTCCGCGCGCGCGGCTTGGCCAAACGCATAAACGCGCCGCTCGCCATCATCGACAAACGGCGCGAGCGCGCCGGCGAATCCGAAGTGATGAACGTGATCGGCGAAGTCGAGGGTTACACCTGCATCCTGATCGATGACATCGTCGACTCCGGCGGCACGCTGGTGAACGCGGCCGATGCCTTGCTCGAGAACGGCGCCAAGGAAGTCTACGCCTACATCACCCATGGCGTGTTGTCGGGTGGCGCGGTCACGCGCGTATCGAAGTCGCGGTTGAAGGAACTGGTCATCACCGATTCCATTCTGCCGACCGAAGCCGTCCGCGGCGCGCCCAACATCCGCCTGCTGCCGATCTCCTCGCTGATCGGCGAAGCGGTCGCGCGCACCGCCCATGAAGAGTCGGTGTCGAGCCTGTTCGACTAGGCGACTGCCGGTTTCTGGCGTCCGGGATCCGGCCTCGCAGCGGTTTTGAGCCAACGGAGTTATCCCCCGCCGATTCACAATGAACCAGCATTGGCTGTGGAGAGTCGGGTCAGGCCGGTTGCCTCGTTACCCCAAATCACTGCTCATTAGACCTCGATGATGCCTCTGGCGGGCTGAATCGAGAGGGTTATAGTCAAGAGACCTTGTGATTCGTGCGCGCCGTCAAGGCGACTCGTGCCTCAGCGTCATACTGGTACCTCAGCGTCATTTTGTAAGTCCGCGCTCGGTTTGGGCCGGTTGCCCGACTATGTGCGGAGCCGTGCGTTTCCCCTCGCTCCCTTCGGCAAAGTGGAGACGTTATGTCCCTTTCGCTTTTTAACGACGACCACCGTTTCAATCCGCTCGACGTCGTCGAGCGGCTGGCCACAGGCAACGACTGGTCGTTCGAACGCGCCAGCGAGGACGAGATCACCATTCTGGTGACCGGCCGCTGGGCGGAATATCAGCTCTCATATACGTGGATGGTCGACATCGAGGCGCTGCATCTGGCCTGCGCCTTCGACCTCAAGGTGCCCGAGCGGCGTTGCGCCGAGGTCCAGACGCTGATCTCGCTGATCAACGAACGACTCTGGGTCGGCCATTTCGATCTGTGGCCAACAGAAGGCATCGTGATGTATCGCCACGCGCTGCAACTGCCGGCCGGCATCGCACCGTCGAACAAGCAATGCGAGGCGCTGCTCGGCACCGCGCTCGATACCTGCGAGCGTTACTTCACCGCCTTTCAGTTCGTGGTCTGGGCCGGCAAGTCCGGGCGCGAGGCGCTCGAAGCCGCGATGTTCGAGACCTCCGGCGAGGCGTGACACTGTTTTCGTCATTCCGGAGCGTGTGAAACACGAACCCGGACTCCGGTAGCAGGCGCCACATGCGTGTCCGCATTCCGGGCCCGCGTTTTCAGCGTCTCCCGGAATGACAGCGCCTCGTGTTTGCCGCTATGATTACGACATGAAAAAGCCCATCGCTAAAACCAGAAGCCAAAAGACGCTGGCCAAATTCGCCGGCGGCCTCGTTCTGCTCGGCGCCGGCAAGATGGGCCAGGCCATGCTCGACGGCTGGCTGGCGCGCGGCCTCAAACCGAAACAGACCATCGCGATCGACCCCAAGCCCGCTAAAGAGATCAAGGCGCTGGCGCGGCGCGGCGTCGTCCTCAATCCGAAGGCCGGCCCGAAAGCCAAGGCCGACGCCACCGCGATCGTCATTGCGGTCAAGCCGCAGACCGCGCCGGACGCGGTGCCGCCGCTCGGCCTTTACGTCGGCCGCTCGACACTGGTGGTCTCGATCATGGCCGGGCGCACTTTGTCATTTCTGGAAAAGGCGTTGCCACCCGGCACCGCGATCGTGCGCGCCATGCCGAACACACCGGCGGCGATCTCGCGCGGCATCACCGTCGCGGTCGCCAATGCGAAAGTCTCGGCCCGCCAGCGCAAGCTCGCCACCGAACTGCTGTCGGCGGTCGGCTCGGTCGAATGGGTCAAGGACGAAGCTTTGATCGACGCGGTAACGGCACTGTCCGGTTCCGGCCCAGCTTATGTTTTCCTGCTCGCGGAAGCCATGACCAAGGCCGGCATCGCCGCCGGCCTACCCCCGGCGCTAGCGGAACGGCTCGCGCGCGAGACCGTCGCCGGCTCCGGCGAACTGCTGCACCGCTCGTCGCTCGATGCCGCCACCTTGCGGCAGAACGTCACGTCGCCGGGCGGCACCACCGCCGCCGCGCTTGACGTGCTGATGGGACCGAAGGGCTTCGACTCATTGCTGACCCACGCGATCGCCGCCGCGACGCGGCGCTCCCGGGAACTGGCCGGCTAGAACAGCCGACCGCGACACTGGCCGCCCTAGAACCGTCGCCTTTGCCGCCCTACATTAGTCGTCACGGAACAGCCCGAGGGAGGTCAGCCATGGCCCGCGATTCACGCCGCCGACGCGCCAGCGAAAGCAAGTCCGACCGCATGGCCGAAGCCACCGCCGCGCCACCGCCGCCACCGCGCGGCGACACCGACCGTGACAAAGCCGTCGATGCGCTGATGGTCCTGCTGACCGAGCAGCCGTTCGAGCGGATCGGGCTGGCCGACGTCGCCGCCCGCGCCGGCATCAAACTGTCCGCCCTGCGTGCCGAATTCGGCTCGACGCTGGCGATCTTCGCCGCCCACATCAAGGACATCGACAAGGCCGTGCTTGACGGCGACGACGACGACATGGCCGAGGAACCGGCGCGCGAACGCCTGTTCGACGTGCTGATGCGGCGGCTCGAACTGATGGCGCCCTACAAGGAGGCGGTCCGTTCGATGCTGCGCTCGGCGCGGCGCAACCCCGGCCTGACGCTGGCGCTCAACCGCATGGCGGTGCGCTCGCAGACCTGGATGCTGGAAGCCGCCGGCATTTCCGCGACCGGCCCGCGCGGTGCGTTACGCGCGCAAGGCGGCGCGCTGATGTTTGCCCGGGTGGTCGAGGCCTGGCTTGAAGGCGAGGACGATGAAGACAGCCTCGATCTCGCCATGGCCGCGCTCAACCGCGGCCTGGCCAGCGCCGAACGCTGGGACGGTTTCGTCAGCGATATCATTTCGCTGCCGCGCTGCCTGATCCGTCGCCGGCCGCGTCGCCGCCATGCCCGCTACGAGGACGACGCGGACTTCGAAGCGGCTTGAATTTTGTCGTTCCGGGGTGCGCACCCAGCGAGCGAACTTTACTAGCGCCCCGGAATGACGGTCAACGTTTATACCGGGACTCTGACCGTCGCCCTTAAGCCACCGAGGGGCGAGTCGCCCAAGGCAATGTCGCCGCCATGCGAGCGGGCAATGTCGCGGGCAATCGCCAGACCAAGACCGGTGCCGCCCTCGTCCTGATTGCGCGCGTCGTCAAGCCGCAGGAACGGCTTGAACACATCCTCGCGTTTCGCCATCGGTATGCCCGGTCCGTCGTCATCAACCGTGATCGTCAGATAGCGATGATCGCGATGCCCGGTAATCGCAATCGACGGCGCGAAACGCGCCGCGTTCGAGACCAGATTGGCCAGGCATCGTTTGAACGCCGCCGGGCGCACGGTAACGATCGGCGCGCCATGAAATACCACGGTGGCGCGGTGACCGTGGCGTTCGGCGTCGTCCTTGAGTTCGTCGAGGAAAGCCGCCATGTCGGTCGGCGCCGCGCTCTCACCGAGATCGCCACGCGCGAAGGCGAGATAGGCCTCAAGCATCCGCGCCATCTCGTCGACATCCTTCTTCATCGCCTCGACTTCAGGACTGTCATCGACCAGCACCAGTTCAAGCTTGAAGCGGGTCAACACGGTACGAAGGTCGTGACTGACTCCCGCCAGCATCGTGGTGCGCTGTTCGATGGCGCGCTCGACACGGGTTTTCATTTCGATAAAGGCCTGCGCCGCGCGCCGCACCTCGCGCGCGCCGCGCGGCCGGAAGTTCGGCACGTCACGGCCCTTGCCGAAACTCTCGGCGGCGTCGGCCAGTTTCAGGATCGGCTTGATCTGGTTGCGCAGGAAGATGATCGCAACGGTCAGCAACACGGTCGAGGTGCCGACCATCCAGATCAGGAAGATCTCGGAGTTTGACGCATAGGCAGCGCTACGACGGGCGAAGATCCGCATCACATTATTGTCGAGCTGAACCCGGATTTCGACCAGCGACGACTTGCCGACGGTGTCGATCCAGAACGGCCGGCCGATCTGCTTGCGCAATTCATCCGACAGCGAGGAATCGAGCAGCGAGAAAAACGGCTTCGGTCCCGGCGGCGGCATTTCGCTGATCGGCAGGAAATCCACCACCAGCCCGAGCCGCTCCTGCGCGATACGGCGGATTTGCGCCTGGTCGGCGTCCTGCGGATAGCCACGATAAACGTCGATCAACGCCGCGATGTCCTGCACCACGCCGGCCGACAGCCGTTGGGTGACGACGTTCCAATGCCGCTCCATGAAAACGAAAGCGACCACTGATTGCAGGATCACCATCGGCAAAATGATGATCAGCAAGGCGCGGGCATAAAGCCCTTTCGGCATTACGCCGGTCAGCCAGCGGCTCATGCGCCGCCAGCCGTCGGCGATCTGGCCAAGCACGCTATGAATCTTGCGGATCGGCGGGATCGCGTCGTACCAGGCCCAGGCCTGATGCAGCCGCGCGATCGCCGCCCGAACGCTGTAATGCAGGTCGAGACTGGTCATGTCGTGCTGACCAGCCGGTAGCCGATGCCGCGCACCGTCTGCACGAACAACGGATTGGCCGGGTCGCGTTCGATCTTGCGGCGCAGCCGGTTGACCTGAACGTCGACGGCGCGCTCGCTGACCGTGCCGCCATTGCCGGCCAACGCGAGACGCGGCACGGTTTCGCCCGGCGTCGCGGCCAGGATGCGCAGCATCTCCTTTTCGCGGTCGGTCAAACGGATAACCTCCTCGCCTTTCTGCAATTCGCCGCGCGCCAGATGATAGACGAACGGTCCGAACCGCACCGACTCGACCGGTGGCGCCACCACCGGCCGCACCCGCTTGAGGATACTGGCGATGCGCAACGACAATTCGCGCGGTTCGAACGGCTTCGACAGATAATCGTCGGCCCCGAGCGTTAAGCCTTCGATGCGGGCTTCGGCGCCGTCCCGCGCCGTCAGCATCAGGATCGGCACCGCCGAAGTGGTGCGGATCGACTTCGCCAGTTCAAAGCCGGTCTCGCCCGGCATCATGACATCGAGCACCAGAAGATCGAAACTCAAGCCGGTCAGCTTGGCGCGGGCGTCGGCGGCGGTCTCGGCGGTGGTGACACGATAGCCCTCGCCAGCCAGGAAGCGCGACAGCAGATCGCGGATCCGGCGGTCGTCGTCGACCACCAGCAGATGCGGCGCATCGTCCGGCAGTACGATCGGCTGCGGCATTATTCCAATCTCCGGTCGGGGCGCATACTCAACTCCGCGACTGGGCGCGATCGGCGCGCGCGATCTGACGCAACACACCTTCGCGGTTGTCGCCATCGATCATCGCGGTCAGGAAGCGACGTGCCGCCTCATGAGCGCCGGGGCCGAGTTCGCCAAAAGCGCGCTTGATGCGCTCGGTCTGAAGCTGTGCCAGTTGCAGCGACAGCGCCTCGCCCTTCGGCGTCACATAAAGCAGCCGCTGCCGGCGATCCTGCGCGCCTTCCTTCTGGACGATGTAGCCCTGGTCGACCAGTTGCTTGAGCACCCGGCCGAGCGACTGCTTGGTGATGTTGAGGATGTCGAGCAGGTCGGCAACCTTCATACCTGGATTGCGTTTGACGAAATGCACCACGCGGTGATGGGCGCGGCCGAACGCCAGCTTGCTCAGAACCTCGTCCGGATCGCCGACGAAATCCCGATAAGCGAAGAACAACAGCTCGATAATGTCCCAGATCGGGTCCTTTACGGCCGATCCATCGCCGGTCGGAGGTGCGCCGGACGCGGTTTCGCCGCCGCCGGAAGCGCCGTTTTTGGCATTACTATTTATGTCAGCCATGTTGACATATTTTGGTTTTATGTTACAAAAAATCGCCCGAGGACGAAAGGATCGTACCGCAGCGGCCTGATCATAGCCGCTCTGGAGCGATCCCGCGGGCCCCCGGCCGACGATTTCAGTCATACCGGGTGTTGCGTGGCGACGCAAAGTGTTGAAATGGGCGGGAAAAAAGCGCCATTTCGACGGCGCCACTTGTTCGACAGACGATCGCGTTTGATGGGTTCAAGGAGAAGATCATGGCTGCTCAATCTTACGACAGTCTCGACGGCGTCATCTGGTACGACGGCAAGCTGGTGCCGTGGGCGGATGCCAACGTGCATGTTCTGACCCATGGTCTGCATTACGCCAGCGCCGTGTTCGAGGGTGAACGCGCCTATGGCGGCCATATTTTCAAGACCACCGAGCATTCCGAGCGGCTGAAGCGCTCGGCCAATATTCTCGATTTCGAAATTCCCTTCACCGTCGCCGAGATCGACGCCGCCAAGAAGCTGGTGGTCGACCGAAACGGCAAGAAAGAAGCCTATGTCCGCCCGATCGCCTGGCGCGGTTCGGAAATGATGGGCGTGTCGGCGCAGAATAACAAAATCCACCTCGCCATCGCGTCGTGGGAATGGCCGAGCTATTTCGACCCCGAGCAGCGCCTCAAGGGCATCCGGCTCGATCTGGCCGACTACCGCCGGCCCGATCCGAAGACCGCGCCCTGCCGCGCCAAAGCCGCCGGCCTTTACATGATCTGCACCATCTCCAAGCACGCCGCCGAACGCAAAGGCTATGCCGACGCGATGATGCTGGACTGGGAAGGCCGCGTCGCCGAATGCACCGGCGCCAATATTTTCTTCGTCAAGGACGGCAAGGTCCATACGCCGATCGCCGATTGCTTTCTCGATGGTCTGACCCGCCAGACGGTGATCGGTCTTGCCAAGAAGCGCGGCATCGAAGTGATCGAGCGTCGCGTGCTGCCCGACGAACTGACTGAAATGTCGGAATGCTTCATCACCGGTTCGGCCGCCGAAGTGACCGCAGTGTCGGAGATCAAGGACTGGAAGTTCACGCCCGGCGCCATCACCAAGCAGTTGATGGAAGACTACACCGCCGAAGTGAACGCACTCGGCAAGGCGGCCGCCGCCTGAGCAGACTTGCCACCGTCCCCGTCACCCGCGGGGACGATGGCTCGCGCTTTTTGTAGATCATCTTCAGGTCGGCATCGACACCATCAATCCCGCACCACCGCCAATCGGTCGGTGCCGGATTCGGCCGCCCACATTTCACCGGGCCGGCCGAGCATCTGCCGGACATCGGCGCGACGGCGATTGCTGGGAAAGCTGTCGAACGTCTCGGTCACCGGATCAAAACGGACGATGGTGTTGTTGGTCCAGTCCGATAGCCAAACCTTGTCCCGGTCATCGACAAACACCGCATAGGCATTGCTGCTGTTCGGCAAATGCCAGACTTTCCAGCTCTTGTTGAGCGGATCGTAGCGGCCGACTTCGCCGGAATTCCAGAAGCTGACCCAGAGCAGACCTTTTGAGTCCGACCAGATGCGCCGAGGCCCGACACCGGCTTTCGGCGGCTGGATCATCAGCGCATCGCCACTGACGGTGTCGATCCGCGCGATATGATCGCCGGCCAGCGACGCATACCAAACCTCGCCGTTCGGCGTCGTGGTGATGCCATAAGGTCCAACGCCCTTCGGCGCCCGCCAGGCCTGGACCTTGCCGGTCGCCGGATCGACACGGCCATAAACGCCGTTCTGACCGGTAAACCAGAGAATGCCTTTGCGGTCGAAGGTGGCGGTATTGAGATTGGCGTCGGGAAAATCCTTCGGCAATGGAAACAGCTTCACCGCCCTGGTCGCCGGGTCGACACGTGCAATCGCGTTCAGGCCGCCGTCAGTGATCCAGGCGGCGCGGTCGGGACCGGCAATGACGCCATGCGGTGCGGCGTCGGGCCCGAGCGGAACCTGCGTCACACGGCCGGTCCTCGGATCGAGAATGCCGAGCGCGCCTTGCGCCTGCGCGGTGTACCAGACATTGCCGTCGGGCGCGGGCGCGACGTCATGCGGATGCGCGCCGCGCGTCACGTCATAATAGTCGACCTGCGCCGCAGCCCGCGTCGCGTTCGGTGCGGCCGGCGCCGCATGAACCCCGAGCGCGATGATCGCAATGGCCGCGACAACGACCGGAACCATGTCGACGCCCCTTACTTCGCCGTTTCCGGCCTGCCGCCGTCCGGCGCCCAGCGCGCCGCCGCCGCATCGTCCTCGGCCTTGGCCGCGACCCAACTCGTGCCGCCGGCCTTCTCGACCTGCTTCCAGAACGGCGCGCGCGTCTTAAGATAATCCATCAGGAAATCCGCCGACTCGAAGGCGGCGGCGCGATGCGACGACACCGTCACCACCATCATGATGTCCTCGCCCGGCTCGATCCGGCCGTAACGGTGAATGACGGTAACGCCGATCAGCGGCCAGCGCCGCGCGGCTTCCGCCACATGACGCTCGATCTCGGCCTCGGCCATGCCGGGGAAATGTTCCAGCGTCAGCGCCGCGATCGGTTCGCCGTTTTCGGCGCCACGGCAAATGCCGGTAAAGGTCACAACTGCGCCGGCATCGGTGCGGTCGCGCGTCAGCTTGGCCGCCTCGGCGGCGACATCAAAAGCTTCGCGCTGGATACGGACAGTGGCGGTCGTGGTCATAACGGTAATCTACCTCGCCGGCGCGGCAGAGGCTATCCGCCCGTCATCGGCGGAAAAAAGGCGATTTCGCGCGCGCCGGCAATCACGGCCTGCGGTTTGACATGGGCACGGTCGATGGCGGCCCGGATCACCTTCGGGTTCTCGAAGGCGTAAGCGTATTCTTCGCCACGCGACGCCAGCCACGTCATCACGTCGCCGATCGTTGCGATGCCGGCCGGAACCTCGATTTCCTCATCCGCCTTGCCGATGCGCTCGCGCACCCAGGCGAAATAACGCAGCGTGATTTTGCTCATTCGTCGATCATAAACCGCAAGCCGGCGCGCATATAGTCCCAGCCTGTATAAAGCGTGACAATGGCCGACAGCCACAACAGCGTAATGCCGATCTCGATGGTCGCCGGCAGCACCTTTTCGCCGGCTTCGCCCGCGATCAGAAAGCCGATGGCGACCAGTTGGCCGGTGGTCTTCCATTTCGCTAGTTGCGACACCGGCACACTAACGCGCGCGTCGGCGAGAAACTCGCGCAGACCGGACACCAGGATTTCCCGACACAGGATGATGACGGCGGCAAGCAGCGCCCAGCCGCGGATCGTGGTTCCAGCCGCGAGCATCAACAGGCAGGACGCCACCAGAAGCTTGTCAGCGATCGGATCGAGCATCCGGCCTAGCGAGGATTGCTGCCCCCACATCCGCGCCAGATAGCCGTCGAAGAAATCGGTCACCGCGGCGGCGGCGAACACCGCCAGCGCGACCCACCGCAAGCGCAGGTCGCCACCCAATAGGCTCTGCCAGAACAACAGGCCGACCACCACCGGCACGGCGGCGATACGGGCATAAGTCAGGATATTGGGTAGCGCCAGCGGATGCGCCGGCAGCCGCTTAGGGGGCGTTGCGTTCATGCGGCACAAGGAACACCGGGCCAGCACCAAGGTCAACCGGTGCGGCTGGCCGGCCGCACCCAATTGCTGCGAATTTGATGAACAGGCGTCCCCACCGTTACTCGATCGGCGGTTTCGGCAGCTTGCTCACACCGGGCTCCATCACGAAAGTCTGATCGAGCGAATACCATTCGCCGGTCACGTCCGGCGCCGGTCCCGGCCCGTCATGGCGAATGTAATCGCCGATCAGCGCCCGGGTGACGCCGAATTGCACGTCGGTTTCCAACTTGTCATCAGTTGGGTCGTAAATCTGCGAGATCAAGGTCTTGAAGCCATCTTTCAGGATCAGGAAATGCAGATGCGCCGGCCGGAAGTTATGGCGCTTGCCGGCGCGCAGCAGATCGCCGACCGGACCTTCGATCGGGATCGGATAGCCGGCCGGGCGGACGCTGCGGAAGCCGAAATGGCCGTTGGCATCGGTGGTGAACTTGCCGCGCAGGTTCATGTCGGCCTGGTTAGGATCCTGCTGCTCGTAAAAGCCTTCCGGCGAGGAGTGCCAGACATCGACCTCGGCCCCGGCAATCGGATTGCCGTTCGGATCCTTCACCGTGCAATTGACGAAAATCTGCGGCCCCGGTGTCGGCGATCGAATGATAGAACCGCCATTCTCTGTGCGCGGCGAATTCAGACGCCAGAATGGCCCGAGCAGATTCGCGGTGGTTTCGGTCTGGCCGTTATTGCCGTTGTTGAGCAGGCACACCAGCGCCGAAAAGCCAAGCGAACCGGCCATCAGCACCACTTCGTTGTGGGTGGCATTGGTCATCTGGCCCAGCTTGGCCACGATCTGGCAGCCTTTCTGGAATTCCTCCTCGGTCAGGTGAACATCACGAGCGAAAGCATGGAGATGCTTGACCAGCGAAACCACAATCTCGTGCAGGCGGGCGTCGTCGATATTCTTGTAGGCGTCGACGACCACCGGCGTGACGTCCTGTTGGTTCTGGATGATCATGTCCGCTCCCTTGATCCTTCTTATAAACGTCTGTTTCGATATTAACCGCGTTGCCGCGGACCGCGCCGGTTAACGCGCCGCCTTCTCGTGGAAGAAGTCATATATCTTTCGCGCGGTCTCCGCATTAATCCCCGGCACCTGCGCCAGATCGGCGAGACTGGCGCGTTCAATCGCTTTCACAGTGCCGAAATGGTGAAGCAAGGCCCGCTTCCGGGTTGGGCCGATGCCCGCGATCTCCTGCAAGCCGGCCTCGCGGATATCCTTCTTGCGGCGGGCACGGTGCGAGCCGATGGCAAAGCGATGCGCCTCGTCACGCAATCGCTCGACGTAATAAAGCAGCGGGTCGCGCGGCGGCAGCTTGAACGGGTTGCGGCCCGCCATGAAGAAAGTCTCGCGGCCCGACTCGCGGTCCAGCCCTTTGGCGATGGCGACCAACGGCACGCCGGTCACGCCGAGTTCGGCCAGCGTATCGGTGGCGGCCTTGAGCTGACCCTGACCGCCATCGATCAGCACCAGATCGGGCCACGGCGAGTCGGTCTGTTCGTCGCGTTCGTCCAGCTCGCGGCTGTCGTCCATCGAGGCGCGCGACGCGATCGCCTCTGAATGGGGAGCGAACAATGCGCCATCATCGCCGGCATCCAGCGGCGCCGGCTGCGCGCCAGCCTCGAAAGATAGCGGCTCCGACGGTTCCCTGGGGCTCTCTTCCATCAGCCGCTTGAATCGACGCTGCAACACCTCGCGCATCATGCCATAGTCGTCTCCCGGCGTGATGTCGGTCGAACGGATATTGAACTTGCGATACTGATTCTTGCGAAAGCCTTCGGGCCCAGCGACGATCATGCCGCCGACTGCGTTGCTGCCTGAGATATGGCTGTTGTCGTAAACCTCGATCCGGCGCGGCGGACGCGACAGACCAAAAGTCTCGGTCAGGCCATTCAAAAGTCGTTGCTGCGACGCCGTGTCGGCAAGCTTGCGCGCCAGCGCCTCTCGCGCATTGGCCAGCGCATGGTTGACCAGGTCCTTGCGCTCGCCGCGTTGCGGCACCGAGATTTCGACTTTGCGGCCGCTCTTGGCGGTCAAGGCATCGGCAAGCAATTCTCGCTCGTCGAAATCGTCAGAAATCAGGACCAAACGCGGCGCCGGCTTATCGTCGTAGAACTGCGCCATGAAAGCGCCGAGTACGTCGCCGCCGCCCAGGCTGCGATCGGCCTTCGGGAAATACGCGCGGTTGCCCCAGTTCTGACCGGTGCGGAAGAAGAACACCTCGATGCAGCTATAACCGCCGTCCTGATGCACGGCAAAGACATCGGCCTCCTCGACCGTGCGCGGATTGATGCCCTGATGCGAGGTGATCGCCGACAGCGCGGCCAGCCTGTCGCGGTAGATCGCGGCGCGTTCGAAATCGAGCGCTTCCGCAGCGGTCTCCATTTCCCCCGCCAGCTCCTTCTGGATCGTGCGGCTGCGGCCGTCGAGAAACGCATTGGCCTCGCGCACCAGTTCGGCATAACCGGCGAAATCGATCTCCTGGGTGCAAGGCGCGGCGCAACGCTTGATCTGATGCAGGAGACACGGGCGGCTCCGCGACTCGAAATAGGAGTCCGAGCAGGAGCGCAGCAAAAAGGCGCGCTCAAGTGCGTTAATCGTGCGATTGACCGCACCGGCATTGGCGAAGGGCCCGTAATACTGACCGGGACGGTTGCGCGCACCGCGATGTTTGAGAATCTGCGGCGCCCAGTGATCCGAAGTAATCAGGATATAGGGAAACGACTTGTCATCGCGCAGCAACACGTTGAAGCGCGGACGCAGCCGCTTGATCAGGTTGGCTTCGAGCAGCAGCGCTTCGGTTTCGGTCGCGGTCGATAGAAACTCCATCGACGCAGTCGCCGCGATCATCCGCGTGATGCGGTTATCGTGCGCATTCAGGCGGGTATAGGACGTTACCCGCTTCTTGATGTTCTTGGCCTTGCCGACATAGAGCACCTCGCCCTTGACGTCGATCATCCGATAGACGCCGGGCGCCGACGGCGCATGCTTGACCGCGCGCAGGATCGCGTCGCGGCCACCGGCCAGCGTACCGGCGGCCGGTTCGCCTGGATCCGGTTCGCGCTCAAGCTCAAGCTCCGGCAACGACGAGTCGTCCTCGTCGTCGCGAAGCTCACTGTCGGGATCGATGTCTTTCTTGTTGCCGATCATGGTTTCAAAGATAAGCAGCGGGCGCTATTCCGCCATGTCATTCGTTCATGTCGCTGTCGGCGGTGCGCCAGGCGAGATGCTGGCCGCCATCGACGGCCACCGTGACGCCGGTCACGCTTCTGGCCCTGGCGAGATAGAGCACAGCGTCGGCAATATCCTGCGGCGACGGCCCTTGACCAAGCGGCACGCTGGCGGCTTGCGCGGCAAACTGCGCCGGCGTCTGGCGCGGGCTCGGCAGCACCGGACCAGGCGCGACGGCATTAACCCGCAGCGGCACCAGCGCCTGCGCCAGCGTCGTGGTCGCCAGATGGAGGGCGTTCTTGCTCAAGGTGTAAGAGAAGAATTTCGGCGTCGGCCGCAAAACCCGCTGATCGACAATATTGACGATCGAGGCGTCAATCCCTGCCGTCGCCTGCGCGGCGAAGGCCTGGGCCAGAAACAACGGCGCCGTCAGGTTGACCGCCATCGTGCTGTCGAACTGCACGCGCGTCAGCGAACCGATCTCGTCCTCATCGAAGACGCTGGCATTGTTGACCAGAAGCGTGAGCGGCGCGACGGCGGCGGCCGCCGGCACCAAACCGGCCAGCGCGTCGGCATCGGCCAGATCGGCCAGTACGACATGGGCCCGGCCGCCGGCCGCTTCGATCTCTGCGGCCAGTGCCTTGGCCTCGTCGCGAGACTTATGCGCATGCAACACCACCGCGAAGCCGGCTTGCGCCAGCGTGCGGGCGATCGCCGCGCCGATCCGCCGACCGCCGCCGGTGATCAACGCCGCGCCCGCCCCATTCCGCGATTTACCTCGAAGCATGAATTCCAACCCGTTCATTCCGTCCGGCCGCACCGGCCTGTCTTAACGCGGGACATCCGGGCTGTCCCGCCGCGCCGTGGATCGTTCGCGACGCCGTCGACGCCCGGCCGTTGCCCCGAACCGGCTACCGGCAGTTTTGAAGTCAAACGGCCACGAATACAGTCGAATTCATGTATTCGATTATAGTAAACGTGTCTTAATCGTCTTTTTTAACCGACTTTTAAGGATAACAACTGCTCTCCACCCCCGGATTCATAAGCGTTTAACCTAAAAAGCGCGATAACTCCGTTACGAAAAATTGTCCAAGTTTCGCAACCGTGTGAGACCGACAAGTTAATTCCGCGACGCGCTTGGCGCGGCCTGGCGGGGAGTAGGTGGAGAGTACGATGAAGAATGCAATTCTGGCCTTGACCCTGGCGGCGACCGCCACGTCCGGAGCGGCCATGGCCGCGGATATCGCTCGCGGTCCGTCGCCGTATTATTCGGCGCCGGCTCAGGGTGCTTACTACAACTGGGGCGGTGCTTATGCCGGCGTCAATGTCGGCTATCAGTGGGGCTCGGTGAGCAACACCAGCACCAACCCGAGCGGCCTGGAAGGCGGTTTGACCGGCGGCTACAACTGGCAGAACGGCCAGTTCGTCTACGGTGTGGAAACCGACCTGCAAATCAGCGGTGCCGACGACACCTTCGCACCCTACAAATTCTCCAACCCGTGGTTCGGCACCCTGCGCGGCCGCGGCGGCATCGCCATGAACAACGTGCTGTTCTACGGCACCGTCGGTCTGGCTTACGGCGGCCTGAAAGGCGAAAATGCCGGCCTGTCGGAATCCAAGACCGAAATCGGCTGGACCGCCGGTCTGGGCGCCGAAGTCGGCTTCACGCCGAACTGGTCGGCCAAGCTCGAATATCTTTATGCCGACCTGAGCAACCGCACCTATTCGGTCACCGGCACCGAGAACGGCCTGTCGTCGAGCTTCGTGCGCATCGGCGTCAACTACCACTTCTAAGCGGCAACGACCGACGCTGCCTACCCGCAGCCACTCTTCTTGCCCCGGGCTTCGCGCCCGGGGCTTTTTTTTGCGGCGCTCCGGTCGAGGGGAGAACGCCGGAATCGCGACCGAATGAGGCCGATGAGTCAGGTTCCGCCAAACTCAGGTAATGGCTCATTCATGGTTTGGTAATGTTTCATTAAGAAACGTATTTACACATATAAAATTTCCGAGTTCTCGGCCTTTTACAGTCTTAATCAAGGCGCAAAAGTGGCAAATCGTTGACCTATCTGCGACGACTGAACCAACAACTTATTGATTTGTGTGTCTTTTCTACACTAGACGGAAATCTGATTACGAATACTGTGCCGCCAGGTTATGGGGCTACAAGAAAACACGTTACGGAGATCTTTCAGATGAAGCGTCTAGTTCTCGCCGGTGTCGGCGCTCTCGCCATGGTCACCCTGATGGGTGCGGCCAATGCGGCCGACCTCCCGCGTCGGCACGCGATGCCGACCAAGGCCCCGATGTACGAGCAGGCTTACAACTGGACCGGC
>WGNB01000030.1 GCA_016124795.1 Rhodopseudomonas sp.
CGCCGAACCGCCGAGGCTGAAGTCGGACGTGGCGAGGCTCGCCGTCACCGTCGTCGCCGAAGCGACGTGGCTGCTGTTGTAGACGCCGGCGGTCTGCGTCACCGCCAGGTCGCTGGCGTTGACCAGACCCGACAGGCTGAAGTTGGCCGCCGTCAGCGCCGCGTCCGTCGTGCCGTCATAGGCCCTGGTCGGGTTGCCGATGATCGATGCGGTCAGGCTCACCGGCGTGATCGCGCCGGCGCCCGAGGCCGTCACCGGCAGCACGTAGTCGGTCAGCTGCGCCGCGCCGCCGAGGCTGAAGTCGGACGTGGCGAGGCTCGCCGTCACCGTCGTCGCCGTGGCGACGTGGCTGCTGTTATACGCGCCCGCCGTCTGCGTCACCGACAGGTCATTGGCGTTAACCAGACCCGTCAGGCTGAAGTTGGCCGCGGTCAGCGCCGCGTCCGTCGTGCCGTCATAGGCCTTCGTCGGCGTGCCAATGATCGACGCGGTCAGGCTCACCGGCGTGATCGCGCCCGCGCCCGAAGCGGTTGCCGGCAACACATAATCGGTCAGCTGCGCCGAACCGCCGAGGCTGAAGTCGGACGTGGAGAGGCTAGCGGTCACCGTCGTCGCCGTGGCGACGTGGCTGCTGTTGTAGGCGCCCGCCGTCTGCGTCACCGACAGGTCATTGGCGTTAACCAGACCCGACAGGCTGAAGTTGGCCGCGGTCAGCGCCGCGTCCGTCGTGCCGTCATAGGCCTTCGTCGGCGTGCCAATGATCGACGCGGTCAGGCTCACCGGGGTAATCGTACCGGTATTGCCGCTCGCGGCGATCTGATAATTGCTGGCGAGGCCCGTTCCATCGGTCAGGGTCAGCGTGCCGACGGTCAAAGCCTGCGTGCCCGCCGATACATGCGAACTCGCCACCGAGCCGCTGCCGGTCAGGATCAACGTCTGTCCGCCGACCCCGGTGGAGATGGTGCCGCCGGCGCCAAAATCGGCCGCGGCGAAAATCGCGTTGCCGTCATAGGATTTGCTGCCATTGAGCGTCAGCACCACGGCAGCCGGCGTCACTGTCACCGAGCCCGAGCCGCCCGTCAGCGTGTAGTTCGAATTGCTCAACGTCAGCCCCGTCAGGCTCGACATCGCATAGGGCGTGGCGCTCGCATCGGCGCTCGACAGGACGTTCGTCGCGGTGCCGCTCACAGTGATCGTGTCGCCACCGACCGCATTGGTGACGCTCAGGATCGAACCGGCGACATCCGTCGTACCGTTATAACTCCGTGTGCCCGACAGGCTCACCGCCAGCGGATTGACCGTCAGCTTGCCGCTGCTAACAAGATTAGACCCGTCATACGAATAGAACGTATAGCCTCCGCCAATGCCGCTCGTCCCCAGCGTCCCACTGTCGACGACGTTGATCGTATAGCCACCGCCGATAACGCTCGCGTTCGCCGCCGTCCCCGTCGACGACAGAGTCGGCGCGCCAAAAATCCCGACGCTCGCGGCCGTATCGGTGAGGAAGGCGTTGGCGACGCCCTGGAAACCGGTGATGGTGTAATGGGATGATACATCGGACACGTCGCCGTAGGTCTTGGTCGCATCGGTCGACGTGATCGTCAGGACCGGCGTTTCACTGAAGACGTAACGGTTACCGCTAGGAACGTTGTAATATGGCAGGCCATCCGATGCAAATTCGAAAATGGCATGATTGCCGCTATCGAGATTGCCGAAAACGTCGCCGGCGACAGATGCGGAATAAACGATCCAGCGCCCGTTCGGGGCCGAGATCGCGTTCGAGCCGGCGTTATTGATGAAATTCGTCGTCAGATCGAGAATGACCGCGTTGCCGGTGGCGGAAGACACGATCTGGCTGCCGCTGGCGAGCGTCAGCGAGTTGCCGATGAATGTGACCCCGCCATTGGCCGTCACCGTGCCATCGAGGGTCGGGTTCGCGGTGCCGCTATAGTACCGAAGGCTGCCGCCACCGAGGCTGATATCGCCGATGTGCGCCACGGAACCCGACAGATTGACGTTCGACGCGCTCGACGTGGTGCTGATCGCCAGACGATCGGCGGTGATATAGCCGGTGTTGCCGGAGACATCGCCCGCGGCCGACAGCTGGAACGTCCCGGCCAGATTGACATTGGTGTCGATGCTGAAGCCGGATGCGGCCGTCGCGTTGACCACAAGGTTCTGATAGGTCGCCGCAATCCCGGACGAGCCGATCGCGGTAGTCAGATTGGCGTTGACCGTCGACAGCGCCGACGACGCCGTGGTGACGGTCAAGGCGTTGGCGTAAATGTTGAGGTTGGCAATCGATCCGGAGGCGTTCTCCGCCAGCGCCGCACCGGCATTCGCGTCGACGGTATAAGCGATCAGCATCTTGCTGCCGTCGAGACTGCCGGCGGAAACCGAGAACTGATAACGGCCACCGCTGGTGGTGACGGAACCGAGGCTCACGCCATTGAGCAACGCATTGACGGTCACGCCGCTGCCGACCAGCGTCGCGCCGAGATCGCTATAGACATAGCCGGACACGACCTGGAACTGCGGCACCGGAACGGTCGGCGGCGCCGTATTCGTCAGATATGGATAGGACGTGCCTTCCGAAATGCTCCACACCGAATTGAAATCGAACCCGCCATAGCTCGCCTGCGACAGCGCGTAATGACCGGCCGTCAGACTATTGCTTTGCAGCGCCGTCACGCCCGTGCAGGCCGAATCGCCGCACGCATTGCTTTGTCCGGTGCTATCGCGGTCGTAATAGGCGTTGGAAATCGTGCCGCCGCCGGCCGCACCGACAAGACCGCCCAGGTAAGTACTGCCCGGGTTGGGAGACCCGTCAATGACGGAGCCGGCCGCATAGCTGGTCGCGATCGACCCACCGGTCTGGCGGCCAACCAGACCACCAAGATAGCTCGCTTGAACTCCGGTAACGGTGCCGGTCGCGTAAGTGTCGGTGAGCGACCCACTCGCGGTGAGTACACCCACCAACCCGCCACCCGCGGCCAAGTAATTTGGCATCGATAGGTTAACGGCGCCGGACGCGAAACTCCTCGATACCGATGCACCATTACTGCCAACCAGACCACCAACCGTATCGCTCCCGGCGACCGCGCCAGTGGCATAGCTGTCCGCAATCGAACCATATTCGGTATTGCCGACGAGACCGCCGACCGCGCTGTTTCCAGTTACGGTGCCGGTCGCATAGCTGGACGTAATCGAGTCAGTCTGGTTGTATAGATAGCCGCTCAGGTAGCCGACCAGCCCGCCGATCCAGTGGACATTCGGCCCGCCGGACACGTTGCCACTGGCATAGCTGGAGGCGATCGAACCCATCGACCAGCCGACCAACCCGCCAACATCCTGATCGTAACCATAGACATCGCCGGTCGCATGGCTCGACGTGATTGAAACGCCACCGCGGGCAAAGCCGACGAGACCGCCGACATAATTATTCGCATGAACCGAAGCGCTGGCGTAGCTGGATGAAATCGTCGTCGCACCTGAGGCGGCGCCGACGAGCGCGCCGACGTAGTAGTCGCCGGTCACCTGGCCACCGACCAGTCCGACATTGGAAATCGTCGCATCGGTTGCATAACCGAACAGACCGACATAGCCCGAATTGAGCGCCATATTGCCGGTGAAGCGGTTGATCGTCAGACCGCTGATGGTGTGACCGAGACCGTTGAACGAGCCGGTGAAACCGTTGCCGCCGTTAAGGATATTCCCGACGCTGTCGCTGCCGATCGGTACGAAGCCGGCGGAGGTCCACATGCCGGACGGATTCGTAGCGCCATCCGTGCCACTGGCGTCGATATTCGCCGCCAGCGTGTAGCTCGCGGTCGGGTCGAGCGCCATCAACTGAAGCTGATGCGCGTTGGTGATCGTCGTCGAGTATTCGTTACGCAGGAACGGCCGCGTCTGGCCGTCGATCATGGTCCACGTATTGGTGAAGTCGAAGCCGCTGTAGCTTGCTTGCGTGAAGGCGTAGTTAGCCGCGTTCGAATCGGCGCTTTGCAGAGCGGTGATGCCGGAGGGCGTGGACGCTCCGCTGATGGCCGAGCTCTGGCCCGTCGTCGTCGTGTCCCAATAGACGCCGTTGTAGGTCCCGGCGATGCCGATCTGCCCGAGGACGCCACCGGTAGTCGTGCCCGTCACCGCGCCGGAACTCCAGACATTGCTCAGTTGGAGCAAGGACTGGTATCCGCCATAAACGTCGGCGCCGCCGATCAATCCACCGACTGTGCTGCCGTTCACGGAACCTGTTGCGTAAGAATTTGAAATCGTCAGCGTCGACTGGCCATTGATGTTGCCGTAACCGACGAGACCACCGGCAAAACTATAGGCGGCGTGAACCGAGCCACTCGCGTAGCTGTTCGAGATGGTGATGCCCTGCATATCGCCAACCAGGCCGCCAACACTGTTGCCGCCGGAGACTGTCGCGCTGCTGGATGAATTGGCGATCGTGCTGAGGTAACCCGAATATCCGATAAGACCGCCGGTACCATAGGCAGTCGATGACGCCGCGCCGGTCACAATGCCGGACACCGACGCTCCGCTGATCGCACCGCGACTAAAACCGGCCAGCCCGCCAACGTCGGCGTGCCCCGTCACCGAGACATCGGTCAAAACGATGTTGGAGACCGTCGCCCCGAAATCCACGTTGCTAAAAAGTCCGACATAGTCGGTCGACGGGCGATAGATCGTCAGATCGCTGACGACGTGACCCAGGCCGTTGAAGTTGCCGGTGAAAGTTCCAAGCGGTGCAAAGCCGGCGCCATTGTTCCACGCCGCGGTGGCCGAGGCGTCGATATCGCTAATCAGCAGATAATTACCGGACAGATTGTTGCTGATGGCCTGAAGTTGATTGACGTTGGAAATCGGCTGGTAGAGGCGCGTGCTGTCGCTGGCGAGAAAAACCGGGCCCGGATTGATGCCGAGATAAGGCGTCGTCTGGTTGTTCTGATTTGCCCAGACCCCGGCGTTGGAATTGAGCGCGGCCAATACGTTTGCCGAGGACAGAACCGCGGTGGTCACACCATTGATTTGGCCGCCCTGGCCATAGTTGTCGGCGCCGATCGCCGATAGACCTCTATTGGTGTCGGTGTCCCAATAGCTGTTCGTGAAACTACCGGCGCCCCCATACGTGTAGCCGATCAATCCTCCCGCAGGCCCCGGTGAGGAGACCCCTCCCGTGGCATAGACCGAGCTGAAGTTGGCACCAATGCTAGCACCCACCAACCCGCCGGCGCCGTATTCTGTGGCCGTTGCCGTACCGGTCGCATAGGAATTACTGACGGTGCCTGACGCGGCGCCCACCAGGCCACCAACATCATCAGCGCCAATCACCGCGCCGGTCGCAAAGGATTGATCGATCAATCCAACAAGTACACCGACAAGCCCTCCATAATTGGCATCGCTGTTCGTGGTGGCCGTGACAGCGCCCGTCGCAAAAGTCTTGCTGATTGTACCGTCGGCTTCGCCAACCAATCCGCCGACATTTTGCTGACCGCTGACGGCGCCGGTCGCGTAAGAGCTCGTGATCGTGGGAGTAGTGTTTATATACGGCCCGCCGTTGCTTCCCACCAGACCGCCCACGTAAACGCGACCGCTGACCGAGCCGGTGGCATAAGCATTGCTGATCGCGCCGTCGGACTGGGAGCCGACGAGCGCACCTGTGTAGTCCTGACCGGTCACAGAGCCGCCGACGAGACCGACATTGGCGATCGTCCCATTGGACCAGCCAAAGAGTCCGACATAATCGGCAGTCGGCCGATTGATCGTCAGGCCGGAGATGATGTGGCCTTGTCCGTCGAAGTTACCGTCGAAGCTGCTGTAATATCCGTCCACCAAATGTCCGGCGCCATCGGTCGCGAGCGGCACAAATCCCGCCCCATTATTCCAGTTCGCCGTCCCGCTGGCGTCAATGTCGTTGGCCAGTTGCCAATAGCCCGCCATCCCGGTCACCGACGTGCCGATGCCTTGCAAGCCATAGACGTCGCTCACCTGATAGGGCGCCGCGCTCGATCCATCGCCGCCGGTCACGCGCAGGAACGAGCCGCCGGTTACGGAGAAATTCGTCGCGGAGAAAGCCGGCAGCATGCCGGTGTTCTGCACCCAGTCGCCGCTCTGCTGCACATAGGAACCGACATTCACCGCCGCGGTCGCACCGAGCGTACCGGTGCCATTGAGTTTCAACGTGCCGGACTGCGATACGGCCTGATCGATATTGAAACTCGAGCCGGTGACATCGATGACCAGGCTCGGATAGGACGCCATGAAGCCGGACGCGCCGATGCCAGTTGTCAAATTGGCATAGACCGTCGACAGCGCGGAAGAGGACGTGGTGACGGCCAGAGCGTTGCCGTAAATATTCAGATTGGAGACCGAACCGGATGCGTTTTCGGCCAGCGCCGCACCGCCGGTCGCACCTGTCGTGTAGGTAATGAGCATCTTGCTGCCGTCGAGCGAGCCGGCGGCGAACGAGAACTGGTAATAGCCATTGCTGGTTGTCGTCAGCCCAAGGCTGACACCGTTAAGCAGCGCATTGACGATGGTGCCGTCGCCGGCAAATGTCGTACCGAGATCGCTATAGACATGGCCGGTAATTAACGTCGACGGCGTCGACGCGACCTGCCACGCGAGGGTTGGACGCGATGTGCCCTCGACAATAGCCCATGTATTTGTGAAGTCGAATCCACTGTAACTGGATTGGGAGTAGGCATATTTGGCGCCAGTCGGATCGCTGCTTTGCAACGCGACAGTGCCGGCGCAGGTCGATCTGTCGCCGCATGCGGAAGTCTGTCCGGTCGACGTCGTATCCCAATAGGCGCGCGCGACCGTCGCACTTGTGTCGCTAGAACCGAAAAGACCGCCGACAGAACCGCCACCGCTTACCGCCCCGCTGGCATAAACGCGGCGGATCGTGCTGCCGTACGTAAACGAGCCGATGAGGCCACCAATGTCAAAACCACCGCTGACATTGCCTGTTGCGTAGGAATCGCTGATCGTCCCACCAACGGCATTATGACCGACCAGGCCTCCGACACTCCCGGCGCCGGCGACAGTCGCGATGGAATAGCTATTTGAAATCGTACCGGAATTCCACCCAACGAGGCCACCCGTATTGTCATCTACGTTAGCGGTGACCGTACCGCTGCTGTAACTATTCGTTATCGTTCCGTAATTCGACCCGGCAAGCCCACCCGTGCTGCCCGTTCCGGAATTAGCGCCAGAAGAAGTCTCAACAATCGTCCCATTGGAAGAACTGTTCGAGATAGTACCGTAGTTTCTGCCTACGAGACCGGCGGCCCAGGCTGTGGCAAGAACGTGAGCATTAACGATGTTGACGTTCGAAATTTGTCCCCGGGAATAGCCAAAAAGTCCGCCGTAATTCACGTCAGGAAGATTGACGGTGAGGCCATTGATGGAATGCCCCAAGCCATCGAATTGTCCAGTAAAGCCAAGAAGCGAACTGCTCGAAGTGTTGGTGTCAAAGGCACTGCCATTCCACACGCCGCCTGCGCCATCGGTGCCGATCGACACGAAGCCGGCGCCGCTATTCCACGATGACGTCACACTGGCATCGATATCGCGACCGAGAGCGTAGACTCCGGTCAAATTGTTCCGGATGTTCTGTAAGTCAAATACCGTATTCACGAGCATATAGCTGGTGAGCGAAGCGCCGCCGGTGACGTTACCGGAATAATTGGTTTGGCTCCCGGAGCTATATTTCACCGTGTTGACGGTGACATTGCTGCCCGTCGGATTGTAATAAAACGCCACCGCGCCGGACGTCGAAATCGTATTGCCAACCCCGAACGTAACGGTGCCCGTTCCCGTTCCGCTGTTGTCGGCGCGTAAAGTGACGGCTGCCCCGGCCGTGTTGGTCACGTTGGCGTTGACCGCGATGTTGCGATAGGCATCGAGCGTCAGGCTGTTACCGCTCGACCAGGTCACATCGTTCGCGACCGTGATATCGCCGGCCTGCGCACCCGCGGATCCCACGCCGCCGGTGGTGACGATGACATTGCCGGACGCGAGCGCGGCCTGAAGCGTCGCGACGCTGAGGACCGAACTGTCGGCGCCCGCGGTATAGGTGCCGCCGCTGGCGGTGACGCCGCTATCCGATCCGCTGGAGATCGTGATGTTTTCGGGATCGAGCAGCAAGGTGCCCGCCCCGGCCGTGCCGGCAAGGTCAACGGTGCCGGTGAAATCGAGCAAGCGATGGCCCGACACTTCGGCGAAGCCGCCCTGACCGTTGATGCCGGTCACATCGAGCGCGCCGGCGAACGTCGTCTGATCGTTCGACCAGACCACGATATGGCCGCCGTCGCCGTTCGTGCCGCTGGCATTGAGCGTCGCACCGGCATCAATGGTCGTGGTCAGCGCATTCTTGACCGGCGTGATCGAGAAATTCGAGGCGGCGTTTGCGCCGCCCTGGTAGTCGCCGCCGATCAGCAGCGTGCCGCCGGTCGTGCCACTGGCATCGACCTTGGCGCTGCCGCCCAGCGTGACCTGATCGGCGGTGAGGATGACGACGCCGCCCTCGCTGCCATTCCCTTTGGCCGAGACCGTACCGTCGACTTCGACCGACTGATCGCCGACGACGGTGACGCTGCCGCCCTTGCCGCCATTCTTGCCGCCATTCGCCGAAACGCGACCGGTCAGGTTCACGTCCGCGCCGGTGACGACGATGCTGCCGCCGCTCCGGCCGTGCCGGCCGTTGGCGCGCACCCGACCGGCGATCCGCACGCGGCCGCCAGCGCCGCCACCGATGATGATCCGGCCATTATGGCCGCTGACGCTACGGGCGCTGATCGATCCCGGCACATTGACCGCGTCGCGCAACAGCCCGGCCGCCGTCGCCGCGCTCAGCGACACCAGCCCGCCATCGGCAACGATCTTGCCGCGGTTCGACACCAGCGTCTGCCCGTCGGCGCCAACGATCTTGCCGAGATCCTTGGTCGGCACCGCCACCGACATGAAGCCGTCGCCGGCGAGATCGAGTGTAATCAGTTCGCCGCTGCCGAGCGCCACCTTGCCGAGCCGCGCGGTGATGACGCCGTCATTGGCGACCTGACCGCCGAGCAAGGCGGCAAAGCCGCCATCCGACACATTGATGCGGCCGGCATTGGTCACCGCCAGCGAATTGCCGTTGCCGGAGAACTTGTAGTTTCCGGCCATGAAATCGTCGTTCTTGATATCGAGGGTCGAGGCCGCGAAGGAACCGACATTGACGACGCCATCCTTGGTGATCGCGACGCCGTTCGGGTTGACCAGCAGCACGGTGCCGGGCGCATTGATGGTGCCGGCGATCGACGACGGCGTATTGCCGGTGACGCGGTTCAAGGTCGCCGACGACGCGCTCGGCTGATTGAAATTGACGGTGCCGCCGGCGCCGACCGAAAACGAGTTCCAGTTGATGATGGCGCGATCGGACGACTGGTTGACGTTCAGCGTGGAGCTGTTGGGCGAACTGATGCTGGCGCTGCCGGCCGCGACCGAGCCGCCAGTTGGAAGCTGCTGCGCCTGAACGAGCACCGGCGCGACGGTAAACACGACAATGGAGAGGATGCTGATGGCGCGATCGACCATCAGCGCGGCGTTGCGAAAGCTGAATCGCGGTCCTTTCGACAGCAATCGCCATACGGACCCGCAATATTGTTCCAGTATTTTACGCATTTCCAGACCCACGAGCCGCGTGCTAAAAAGTTAACGCTTCGTTACCGCACGTCATTTCTGGAAGGAGCGTCATCGCGGGGGAAATAGAAATAACGTATAGGCCCAATTCACGTCGCCAATAGTCCCGGCGAATCGACACAAGTATCTGAATTATAATGAAAAATAGCACCACCCTCAGAAAGGTCGATCTTAACCTTCTTGTCGTCTTCGAAGCGCTCTACGCCACCGAGAACACCAGCCGCGCCGCCGAACGACTCGGCATGAGCCAGCCGGCCGTCTCCAATGCTCTCGCAAGACTGCGCGGCATGTTCGACGATCAACTGTTCGTGCGCGTTCCACGCGGCGTGCAGCCAACAGCCAAAGCCCGCGAACTCATCGGCCCGGTGCGCGAGGCGCTGGGACTGATCGGCCGGCATATCGACAACGAACCGGAGATCGACCTCGCCACCTACAAGCGGCTGTTCCGGATCGTCATCATCGATCCGCTTGAAGCGATCGTGATGCCGCAGGTCATCACCACGATCATGGCGCAGGCGCCCGGCATCGACATCGAGAACATCCAGGCCAACGTCAATTTCTACGAAGGCATCCGGAACGGCTCTATCGACTTCGCTTGCTTTGCGTTCCCGGTCGACACCACCGACATGGTCGTGGAGCCCATCTGTCCGGCCGACCTCGTCGTCGTCAGCCGCAAGAACCACCGCGAGATCAAAAAGCCGCTCGACTACGAAACGCTACAGAGGCTGCCGCAAATCGCGCTCGGTCGTGAATTGCGCGGCATGAACAATGTCGACAAGAATCTCGTCGCGCAAGGGATCGCGCGGCGCGTCAAATACATGCCGTCCAAGGTCTGGTCGATCCCGCCGATGGTCGAGCGCACCGATCTGGTCGGGCTGTTACCGCGCCGCTTCGTCCAGGAAATCGCCGGGAATTTCGAACTCGACATCCATGAACTGCCGTTCGAGATGCCCGAACAGTACATGTACATGGTCTGGCATATCAGCAACGATCTCGACCCGGGCCACACCTGGCTGCGAGAACTGGTGATGCGGACGATCCGCAACAACGGGCCTTCCGCTATACCGGTCGACAGAACCAAGGGCTTCGCCGACCCGAAGGCGGGGTAACATCGGCCGGCACCGCGCGCGGCCCGGCCGAAGACGGCAAATATCCGGTTTTACGCTTGAATGTGGCTGGGGCGGGAGGACTCGAACCTCCGAATGGCGGAATCAAAATCCGCTGCCTTACCACTTGGCTACGCCCCAATCGGACCACTGTCGAAGAAGACGGCGCCGAAGCACTTTTCCGCCCAGCGGCCGGGCGGACCATAGCGGCGGTCTTGACCGCAATCAACGCCCGTGACGGCCGTGGCGGCCCCCCGGATCGAAGGTTAACCCCATGATTTTGGCCGCCTTCCCGGAGCGCTTGGACCGGCCGGCAAGCTTGGCTAGATTGCCGGCATGACATATCGCGCGCCGGTTGCCGACATCGCCTTTGCCCTCAAACACGCCGCCGGGCTGAAAACGGCGCTCGCCGAGGGCCTTTACGGCGATCTCGATGAGGACACCGTCGATTCGATCCTCGAGGAAGCCGGCAAATTCGCCGGCGACGTGATCGCACCGTTGAACCGCGTCGGCGACACGTTCGGCACGCCGTTCAAGGACGGCCAAGTCACCACCCCGCCGGGCTGGAAGGAGGCCTATACCGCCTGGGCCGCCGCCGGCTGGAACGGGCTCGCCTCGCCCGCCGACTTCGGCGGCCAGGACCTGCCGCAGGCGGTCAACGCCGCCTGCATCGAAATGTGGAACGCGGCGTCAATGGCCTTCGGCATCGGCCCGGTGCTGACCATGGCGGCGGTCGACGCCCTGCACGCCTACGGCTCCGACGACCTCAAACGGAAATATCTCGAAAAGCTGATCAGCGGCGAATGGATGGGCACCATGCAGCTCACCGAGCCGCAGGCCGGCTCCGATGTCGGCGCGCTGCGCACCAAGGCCGAGCGCGCGGGCGACGGCACGTACAGGATCACCGGCTCGAAGATCTTCATCACCTATGGCGAGCACGATTTAACCTCCAACATCATTCACTTCGTGCTGGCGCGGCTGCCGGATGCGCCGCCCGGCACCAAGGGCATCTCGCTGTTCCTGGTGCCGAAGATCATGGCCGACGGCACACGCAACGATGTCCGCGCCCATTCGGTCGAGCACAAGATGGGCATCCACGCCTCGCCGACCTGCACCATGGTCTATGGCGATAACGGCGGCGCGACCGGCTACCTGATCGGGCAAGAGCATAAGGGCATGCTCTGCATGTTCACGATGATGAACCGCGCCCGGCTCGCGGTCGGCCTGCAAGGTGTGGCGATCGCCGAGCGGGCGATGCAGCAGGCGGTGGCTTATGCCCGCGAGCGCAAGCAGATGGGCCATGCGATTATCGATTACCCCGACGTCAAGCGCATGGCGCTGACGATGCGGGCGCTGACGGCCGCGGCGCGCGCGATCTGCTACGCCACCGGCGTCGCGCTCGACCGCTCGCTGCGCGGCAAGGATGAGGCGACCCGCCAGCAGGCGCACGAACGCTGCTCGCTGCTGACGCCGGTCGCCAAGGCGTTCTCGACCGATATCGGCATCGAAGTCGCCTCGCTGGGCGTGCAGGTGCATGGCGGCATGGGCTTCATCGAGGAAACCGGCGCGGCGCAGCATTATCGCGATGCCCGTATCGCCGCGATCTACGAAGGCACCAACGGCATTCAGGCGATCGATCTTGTCACGCGCAAGCTGCCGCTCAACGGCGGCGCAACGGTCGCTGCCTATATCGGCGAATTGCGCGAGACCGTCAAAGCGGTGAAGGCCAGCAACACGCCGGCCTTCGGCGACACCACCGCGCGTCTTACCGAAGCCATCGACGCGTTGGAACGCACCACGCAATGGCTGCTGGCGCGGAAGTCGTCGCCCGAGGCGCAGGCCGGCGCGACGCCTTACCTGAGAATGTTCGGCAATGCCGCCGGTGGCGTCATGCTCGCCGGTCAGGCGCTGGTCGCCTTGCGCGACGGCAATGGCGCGGCACGCACCGCGCTGGCGCGGTTCTTCGCCGAGAACATCGCGGTGCAGGCGTCGGGTCTGGAACGCAGCGTTATCGACGGCGCGCAAAGCATCACCGACGCGGAAGCGGCGTTGGCGGAGTAGCGTTCTGTCATTCCGGGGCGCGGCCGTCAGGCCGCCAGGCCGCCAGGCCGCGAACCCGGAATCCAGAGGCTTGCTCGATACATCGTTCCGGATTCCGGGTTCGCGCGCTGCGCACGCGCCCCGGAATGACAAAGAAAAAACTGCGAGGGCCACCCGATGTCGCTCAAAGGCAAGACCCTGTTCATCACCGGTGGCTCGCGCGGCATCGGGCTGGCCATCGCGCTGCGCGCCGCGCGCGACGGCGCCAATATCGCGATCGCCGCCAAGACCGTCGATCCGCATCCGAAACTCGAAGGCACCATTCATACCGCAGCCGCCGAGATCGAAAAAGCCGGCGGCAAGGCATTGGCGCTCGCCGTCGACGTGCGTGACGAAGCGGCGGTGAAGGACGCGCTCGACAGGACAGCCGCGCATTTCGGCTCCCTCGATATCGTCGTCAACAATGCCAGCGCGATTGCGCTGACCGATGTCGCCTCAACCGACATGAAGCGCTTCGACCTGATGCATCAGATCAATGCGCGCGGCACCTATATGGTGTCGAAATACGCTCTGCCGCATCTGTTGAAAGCCGACAATCCGCATATCCTGATGCTGTCGCCGCCGCTCGACATGCAGACCAAATGGTTCGCGTCGCATACCGCTTATTCGATGGCGAAATTCGGCATGAGCCTGGTCGTGCTCGGGCTGGCCGGCGAGCAGCAGGGCAGGATCGCCGTCAACGCACTGTGGCCGCGCACGACGATTGCCACCGCCGCCGTGCGCAACCTGCTCGGCGGCGACGCGCTGATGGCGATGTCGCGCAAGCCCGAGATCTTGGCCGATGCCGCGTATCGCATCTTCAACAAGCCGAAGACCTTCACCGGCCAGTTCCTGATCGACGATACGTTCCTCGCCGCCGAAGGCGTCAGCGATTTCGACCAATACCGCGTCGATCCGAGCCAGCCGTTGCAGGTCGACTTCTTCGTGCCGGACACCATGCCGCCGCCGAAGGGCGTGAGCTTGAAGGCGCTAACGTTGCGGTAAGGCGCAGGACAGGCTTACGCCAAGGGCGTGCAAACCGTCATTTACATTGCCCCTGACTCAATGTGAAATCATAGCATTACGCGAATATTGCCCGCTAACCTTCACTTATCATCAGAACCGTGCGGACGGAGCGCATTATTCCGTTCGTCACGTTTAGGCTTATCGACACTTTCACTCATCTTATCGACGACAGCATCGCTAGCCAAGTCGACAGCTTTCTCCAAAAGTTTGGCAGCGACATGGCCGACAAATGGAGCGCTGACAAAGCCAACCATTGCCGAAGCAACGCCCCCACCCAGCTTACCGACCAGCTGGTATTTTTGATGATGACGAAAAGAATCTGCCTCGACGGGATTCACGATGCGATAAAAAATGTCCGGTATTGAAATGAGAATTAGCTCGCCACGATTGAGTCCCTTGAGCAGCGGCAGCCAAACCAACCATCCCAAAGCCCTAAAAAACACATAGACAAGCGCCGTCAAAACAAAGATAGCGGCAAGCACTCCACCAGCACCATAAGGCAAGAGGATTCGCCCTATCAACCAGAACGCCAGCAACAACAACGGATAGCTAATGAAAGGAAGAAGATTTCCGGCCAGCCGCGCTCGATCACTAAGCTGTTCGACGGTGTAGGCCTCGACCAAGACGCCGCGCCCAGACGATAACGGAATCACCATCCAAAGAGGGTCATCATATACACTACGTTTTTGAGGATAAAGAGATCTAGGATAACCGAAGCGCGGCACAAAATCAGGTGGACGACTGAGATAATCCATCGCCGCTTGGCGCCAAACATTATCTTCAGCATCTATTTGCATGACAAGCTCACGGACACACTGACGCACAATGCGAATTATAATACTATAAATTCACCTTAACTAACTTTTTCCAAGTCGTTGGCAGACCTTCTCTAACTCGACCTAAAGCCGCAACGAGCAATTTCAGCGAACACCTTGTCTATACAAGAATCAACCTCACGCTTGTTATCCGAGCCGTTTCTTTACAGTAACTCATATCTGGAAAACCGCGACAAACCAGCCCACGAGCTCCCATGATCTGCCCTCCCAGAATAAACGCATTCCGCCTCTTGACAACAATCCTATAAGATCATATGCCTATTCCCGCTCGTCCCCTCCGAGGGGCCATGAACCGGTAGCGCCGGCTTGTGGGGGACGGGTTCGGCGCCCGCGGGCGTGGCTTCGCTGGCCACGCGCTCGGGCGGCGCCGGGGCTCCGCCCGCGGGCACTATGACCCGCCGCCAGGAGCTGGCTGACGGTGCGCGCTACTCGCGTGCCCGAGGCCCGAAAGACGCGATGCTCCGCAAGGGGTCGCGCCTCAGGGCCGACGGCGCGACGAACCAGCCGCCGGAAGCGCGGCCCGGACGCCGTGAATGACGCCGAGACGGCGCGCCGAGAGGCGCCACGCATTCCGCTCCTTCTTGCGCACACTGCGCAAGCTTGTGTGCGAGGAATGCGTGAAGGACAAGACACGCCGCGCCTTTCGGCGCGCCGTCCCCCTCTTCCTGGTGGGAGAGGGAAGCCTCGCAAAACTTGGGCGCATGTCGCGCCGCGAGAACGCTCGGCGTTGCCCGGAACATCACGTCACAAACGAATCCCGGTGAGCGGTTTGCAACCCACCCGTCCCAGCGTTACATAACCGGTATGTCCACACTCCTGATCTCGCACCCCGCCTGCCTCGATCACGTCACGCCGCCCGGCCACCCCGAGCGGCCGGACCGCATGCGCGCCGTCGAACAGGCGCTCGAAGACGAACGCTTCCACATGCTGGCGCGCGAACAGGCGCCGATGGCCGACGGCGATATCGTGTCGCTCGCCCATCCCCTCGAATATTTCGAGGCGATCCGCCGCGCCTCGCCATCGGAAGGCATGGTGCGGATCGATGCCGACACCACGATGTCGCCCGGCAGTTTCGAGGCTGCCTTGCGCGGCGCCGGCGGCGCGGCGCTCGCCGTCGACGAGGTGATGAACCAGAAGGCCGCCAATGCCTTCGTCGCGACGCGGCCGCCCGGCCATCACGCCGAGACTGCCAAGCCGATGGGCTTCTGCTTCTTCAACAACGCCGCGATCGCGGCGCGTTATGCGCAAAAGCGTTACGACGTCGAACGCGCGGCGATCGTCGATTTCGACGTTCATCACGGCAACGGGTCGCAGGATATCTTCTGGTCGAGCGATAGCGTGATGTATTGCTCGACGCACGAGATGCCGCTTTACCCCGGCACCGGCGCGGTCAGCGAAACCGGCGAGCACAACATGATCGTCAACGCGCCGCTGCGGGCCGGCGACGGCGGCGTGCAGTTCCGCGAGGCCTTCGAGACCGTGATCCTGCCGCGGCTGCGCGACTTCCGGCCGGACCTTTTGATCATCTCGGCCGGCTTCGACGCCCATACCCGCGACCCGCTCGCCAACCTCAATCTGGTCGAGGCGGATTATACCTGGGTTACGCAACGCCTGATGCAGATCGCCGACGAATCGGCGCAAGGGCGTATCGTTTCAATTCTCGAAGGCGGTTACGATCTGCAGGGGCTGGCGCGCTCGGCCGCCGCGCATGTCACGGCGCTGATGCGGGGATAGCCGTCATTGCAGGCCGGCGCGGAGCGCCACAGCCGGAATGACGGTCATCTACCTTGCCGTCAGCCCGCCATCGATCGGCAGATCGGCGCCGGTGATGAAAGCCGACGCATCCGACAGCAGATAGACGCAGAGCCCCGCAACCTCCCCCGGCCGGCCAAGCCGCGCCAGCGGAATATCGCCGGCGAAATTGTCGCGTGCCTTGTCCGGATCGCGCGCGGCGGCGGCGATATCGTCGACCATCGCACCATCGATGAAAGCCGGACAGATCGCATTGCACCGGACCGGCGGCTGATAACGCGCGCCGTTGAGCGCGACCGACTTGGTCAGCAGCGACACGCCACCTTTCGAGGCGCTATAGGCGATCATGCTGCCGCTGCCGACAAGGCCCAGCACCGACGACAGGTTGACGATCGCGCCGCCGCGCTGGCGCAACAACGGCAAGGCATATTTGCAGCCGAGAAACGTGCCGTCGAGATTGACCGACAGCACCCGCCGCCAGGTCGCGAAATCGGTCTTGTCGAGACCGCCGACCACCGCGATGCCGGCGGCGTTGACCAGACCGTCGAGCCGGCCATGCCGGTCGGCGATCGCGGCGGTGATCCGCTGCCAGTCGGCCTCCTGCGTCACATCATGGATAAAGTCGACGCTGTCACCGCCGGCAAGATCGCTGGCGAGCGCAATCCCGCCGGCGTCACGCACCGCGACGGCAATCGCCGCCCCGATCGAACCCGCACCGCCCGTAACCAATTCGACTTTATGGCTGAGATCGGTCACGCGCGTCGCCCCCGGCATTGCATTATGCGGTATTGTCGAGCATTCATCTGATCATGTCATCCCTTGAGCCGATTTGCCTGATTACAGGAGCCAGCGCCGGCATCGGTGCCGAACTGGCGCGGGTCTTCGCCAGCCACGATCACCGGCTGGCGCTGACGGCGCGGCGACGGCCCGAACTCGACGCGCTGGCCGATGAGATTGCCGCGACCGGTCAACCCCGGCCGTACGTCGTCGTCGCCGATCTGGCCGATCCGCAAGGGCCGGCGCAATTGGAGCAGGCGCTTTCCGATGCCGGGCTCGAACCGTCAATCGTCGTTAACAATGCCGGCTTCGGCCTGCTCGGCGAAGCCGCGTCGCTCGACCGCGGCCGGCAACTGGCGATGATCGATCTCAACACCCGCGCGCTGACCGATCTGTCGCTGCGCTTTCTCGACAGCATCACCCGGCATAAAGGCGGCATTCTCAATGTCGCCTCGGTTGCCGGTTACGTCCCCGGTCCGGGCATGGCGGTTTATCACGCCACCAAGGCCTATGTGATTTCGTTCAGTGAGGCTCTGCACGAGGAATTGAAAGCCGATGGCGTCCGGGTGATGGCGCTGTGCCCCGGTCCGGTGCCGACCGAGTTTTTCGCGCGCGCCGGCATGCCGGCGTCTTATATCCCGGCGATGCTGACGCGCGGCGCCGACCGGGTGGCGCGCGAGGCTTATCAAGGCTTCATCGGCCAGCACCGGATTGTCGCGCCGGGCACGCTCAACCGGCTGGCCACGGTTTTACCGCGCCTTCTGCCGCGCGGCTGGATTCTGGCCGCGATGGCCCGCCACTGGAACGCGACGCGGCCCAAAGGTTGACGTCGGCGGCCAGATTGGCCAATCCAGCAGAGCCCATTCCAGCCGCGAGACGCGCCGACCGGGAAGAGAACATCATGGCCGAGACCTCCAATACCGACGTCAAGAAACTGACCTTCGAAACCGCCATTGCCGAGCTGGAATCGATCGTCAAACGGCTCGAGGAAGGCAAGGTTCCGCTCGAGGAATCCGTCGCGATCTATGAGCGCGGCGAGGTCCTGAAAAAGCGCTGCGAGGAGCTGCTCAAGCAGGCCGAGGCGCGGGTCGAGAAGATCACGCTGGACGCCTCCGGCAAGCCGACCGGCGCGACACCGCTCGATATCGACTAAAAGGCCCCGATCCGGCCCGAATTGCCGGCTACCGCCGAATTGGTGTAAGCCTAAGCGGTCCCCGCCCCGCGACGCGAAACCGGCCCGATCGAGGGCCGAAACCAGGGCCGACAGGGCACAGACCGGAGTTCCACTTGTCCGAGGCTTCCAAAACCCCGCTGCTCGACCGCGTCCGACTGCCGGCCGATCTGCGCAACTGGTCCACCGAGCAGCTCAAGCAGCTCGCCGACGAACTGCGCACCGAGACCATCGACGCTGTCGCCAAAACCGGCGGACACCTCGGCGCCGGCCTGGGGGTTGTCGAATTGACGGTGGCGCTGCACGCGGTCTTCGAGACCCCCACCGACCGCCTGATCTGGGACGTTGGCCACCAGGCCTACCCGCACAAGATTCTAACCGGCCGCCGCGACCGCATCCGCACCCTCCGCCAGGCCGGGGGACTGTCCGGCTTCACCAAGCGCGCCGAGAGCGAATACGACCCGTTCGGCGCCGCCCATTCCTCGACCTCGATCTCCGCCGGCCTCGGCATGGCGGTGGCGCGCGACCTGCTCGGCAAGGACAACAACGTGATCGCCGTGATCGGCGACGGTGCGATGTCGGCCGGCATGGCCTATGAGGCGATGAACAATGCCGGCGCGCGCAACGAGCGCCTGATCGTCATTCTCAATGACAACGACATGTCGATCGCGCCGCCGGTCGGCGCGATGTCGGCTTATCTCGCCCGGCTCGGCTCCGGCCGCACTTATCTCAAGCTGCGCGACGTCGGCAAGCAGTTGACCAAACATCTGCCGAAATCCTGGGACCGCGCCATCACCCGCGCTGTCGAACACGCCCGCGGCTATGTCATGGGCGGCACGCTGTTCGAGGAACTCGGCTTTTATTATTGCGGGCCCATCGACGGCCATAACCTCGATCACCTGCTGCCGATCTTGCGCAATGTCCGCGACGCCCAGATCGGACCGATCCTGGTGCATGTCGTCACGCAAAAGGGCAAAGGCTACGAGCCGGCGGAAAATTCGGCCGACAAATATCATGGCGTCGTCAAATTCGATGTCGCCACCGGCGCGCAGGCCAAGTCAAAAGGCGGCGCACCGCAATATACCAAGGTATTCGGCCAGAGCCTGATCGAGGAAGCCCGCAAGGACGACAAGATCGTCGCGATCACCGCGGCGATGCCGTCCGGCACCGGGCTCGACCTGTTCGAGAAGGAATTCCCCAAGCGCTATTTCGATGTCGGCATCGCCGAGCAGCACGCGGTCACATTCGCGGCCGGCCTTGCCACCGAAGGCTTCAAGCCGTTCTGCGCGATCTATTCGACCTTCCTGCAACGCGGCTACGATCAGGTCGTGCACGATGTCGCGATCCAGTCGCTGCCGGTGCGCTTCGCGATCGATCGCGCCGGGCTGGTCGGCGCCGACGGCCCGACCCACGCCGGCGCTTTCGATGTCGCCTTCCTCGGCTGCTTGCCGAACATGGTGTTGATGGCGGCGGCCGACGAGGCCGAGTTGGTCAACATGGTGGCGACGCAGGTCGCGATCAACGACCGGCCTTCCGCGTTGCGCTATCCGCGCGGCGAAGGCACCGGCGCGACGATGCCGCAACAGGGCACGCCGATTGAAATCGGCAAGGGCCGCATCGTCCGCGAAGGTCACAAGGTCGCGCTGTTGTCCTATGGCACAAGGCTCGCGGAAACCTTGAAGGCGGCCGACGAACTGGCGGCCCTCGGTCTGTCAACGACGGTCGCCGACGCGCGCTTCGCCAAGCCGCTCGACGTCGATCTGGTATTGAAGCTCGCCCGCGAGCACGACGTGCTGGTGACCGTCGAGGAAGGCTCGATCGGCGGCTTCGGCTCTTTCGTGCTGCAATGCCTGGCCGAGCACGGCGCGCTCGACGCCGGCCTGCGCGTGCGCGCCATGGTGCTGCCGGATATCTTCATCGATCAGGACACGCCCGCGGCGATGTACGCCACCGCCGGCCTCGACGCCAAGGGCATCGTCGCCAAGGTGTTCGAGGCGCTCGGCAAGGACGCCGCCGCCGAGACGGTGAAGCTGGCTTAACGCTCGACACTATTCTGTTTTCCGTCACTTTGAGGTGCGCACCGAAAGAGCGCACCGCTGGGTGACGGATCAAGAGCCGCATGATGACGACGCCCCGCCCCCGTATCGATCGTCTGCTCGTCGAACGCGGTCTGTTCGACAGCCGCGCCAAGGCGCAAGCCGCGATCGAAGCCGGGCTGGTCAGCGTCGATGGCCGCGTCATCACCAAAGCGTCCGAAACGGTTGCCGCCGATGCCGAGATCAAGGCCAGCGCCGCACATCCTTATGTCTCGCGCGGCGCGTTGAAGCTTGTCGCCGCACTCGACCACTTCAAATTCAATCCCAAGGGCCGCGTCTGCCTCGATATCGGCGCCTCGACCGGCGGCTTCACGCAAGTGCTGCTCGAACGCGGCGCGGCGCAAGTCTATGCCATCGATGTCGGCAGCGGCCAATTGCACGACAGCGTCAAGGCGCGGCCCGAAGTGGTGTCGCTCGAACAGACCGACATTCGCCGCCTTACGTCCGATCGGTTCGGCGCGCCACCCGACCTCATTGTCTGCGACGTCAGTTTCATCTCGCTCAAGCTGGTGCTACCGCCGGCGCTCGCTCTGGCGGCCGCCAAGGCTCAACTGGCGACGCTGATCAAACCGCAATTCGAAGCCGGCCGCGCGCATCTCAAGAAAGGCATCGTGCGGGACCCGGCCGTGCATAAGACGGTCTGCGACGACATTACGGCGCTGGTCGCCTCGCTCGGCTGGCGCGTCATTGCCATCATCTCGTCGCCAATTGCCGGCGGCGACGGCAATGCCGAATTCCTGCTCGGAGCCGAACGATGTTAGGACCGACGCAAGACGGTCTGTGGCGCAGCGAGTTGATCGGCACCGTCAAACTCGCCGTTCCGATCGCGCTGACCCAACTCGGCCAGATCGCGATGGTGACCACCGATCTGATCCTGATCGGCCATCTCGGCGATCAGGCCATCGCCAGTGCCGCGCTCGGCCAGACCGTCATGTTTGCGTCCTTCATGCTCGGCATGGGTCTTGTTTCGGCGGTCGCGCCACTGGCCTCGCAAGCCTTCGGCGCGCGCGAGCCGCGTATGGTGCGACGCGCCTTGCGGGTCGGCCTGTGGGCGGCGGTCATGCTCGGCGTGCCAATGACCGTCGTGCAGTATTACGGCGAGGACCTGTTGCGAGCACTCGGTCAAGAGCCCGAAACGGCGCGGCTCGCCGGCATTTACCTGCTCGGTCTCGGCTGGTGTCTGATACCAAACTGGTGGTTCATCGCGCTACGCAGTTTCATGGGCGCGGTCAACCGGCCGGAACCGGCGCTTTGGATCACGCTGTGCGCGGTGCCGCTCAATGCCTTATTCGCTTACGGCATGATCTATGGCGCCTTCGGTCTGCCGCGGCTCGAACTGCTCGGCGCCGGCGTGGCGACGACCTCGATCAACATCGCGATGTGCGCCGCCGGTTTCTGGGTCTGCTACACGCTGCGGCCGTTCAAGAAATATCGCGTGCTGCATCATTTCTGGCGAGCCGACTGGCCGCTGCTCGGGAAACTGGTCGCGGTCGGCGCACCGATCGCGGGCTCGGTGCTGCTTGAGTACGGACTGTTCGCCTCGGCCGCGATCCTGATGGGGTGGATCGGCACGGTGGCGCTCGCCGCCCACCAGATCGCACTGCAAACCGCGGCCATTCTGTTCATGGTGCCGTTCGGTATCTCGATGGCGGCGACCGTTCGGGTCGGCCATGCTGTCGGCCGCGGCGATCCGGCCGGAAGCCGCCGCGCCGGCTTCGCCGCCATCGGACTGGCCGCCGGCTTCATGGCAACGATGGTGTCGGTGATCGTGCTATCGCGCCATCTGATCCCGCTGATGTTCATCAACGTCGACACGCCCGATGCCGTGGCGACGGCGCAACTGGCGGCGACCTTGCTCACGGTCGGCGCGACCTTCTTCATCGTCGATGGCATTCAGACGGTCGGCGCCGGCTCCTTGCGCGGCCTCAACGACACGCGCATACCGCTGCTGTTCGCCGCCATCAGTTTCTGGGGCGTCGGCTTTGTCGCATCCTATTCGCTCACTTTCATCGCCGGACTGGGCGCGGCCGGAATCTGGATCGGCTTCACGCTTGGGCTCGGCGTTTACGCCCTGCTCCTGGTCTGGCGCTTCAATCTGTTGACCCGGCACGGCTACATGCCGTTACCACCCGGCCACGACGCGCCGCTGCGATGACGCGCATTGCTTGACACGGGCCTTGTCGGCTAAGTCCACACCATGACCGAACAACTCACCATTGCCCGCATTGGCCACCGGGGCGACGGCGTCGCCGATACCAATGTCGGGCCGATCTACGTGCCCTACGCGCTGCCGGGCGAAACCGTAACGGTGGAGCCGGTCGCCGGCCATCCCGACCGGCGGCATCTGTTGCAGGTCAATCACCCGAGCCACGAGCGGATCGCCCCGGTTTGCAAGCATTTCGGCGTTTGCGGCGGCTGCGCGGTGCAGCACTGGTCGATGGCCGAATACCAATTATGGAAGCGCAATCTGGTGGTCGAGGCACTCGAGCACGCCGGCCTGATCGCGCCGGTCGAAGCCTTGATCGATGGTCACGGCAAGGGCCGCCGCCGCGCCGTCCTGCATGCGCGGCGCGGCCACGGCAATATCCTGGAGGTCGGCTTCGCCGCCCAGCGCAGCCACGCCATCGTCGCCATCGACCGCTGCCCGATCTTGAGCCCCGGCCTGAAGGACGCGGTGCCGGTCGCCTGGGCCATTGCCGAAGCGCTGAAGCCAAGCGACAAGCCGCTCGACATTCACGCCACCGCCACCGACACCGGCCTCGACATCGACGTGCGCGGCTCGGGTCCGCTCAACACCGCGCTCACCGCCCGCCTCGCCGGACTTGCCGAACAGTACAAGCTGGCGCGGATCACCCGCCACGGCGAACTGGTTCTGCAACGCGAACAGCCGCTGTTGAAAATCGGCAAGGCCTTCGTGCCGCTGCCACCCGGCGCCTTCCTGCAAGCCACCGCCGAAGGCGAAGCAACGCTGGCGCGACTGGTCCTCGGCCATATCGGTTCGACCAACGCCAAGGGTAAGCCCATCAAGCGCATCGCCGACCTGTTCAGCGGCGTCGGCACTTTCGCCTTGCGACTCGCCGAAGTCGCGCGCGTCACGGCGATCGACAGCGAAGGCCAGGCGATCAAGGCACTGGAGCGCGGCGTCGCCAAAAGCACGGGCCTCAAGCAAATCGAGATGCAAACGCGCGACCTGTTCCGCAGCCCGTTCATGGCGACCGAGTTAAAGGGGTTCGACGCGGTGGTGTTCGATCCGCCGCGCCAGGGCGCGGAAGCTCAGGCCCGCGAACTGGCGTTGAGCCAGGTGCCGGTGGTGGTCGGCGTATCCTGCGACGCCAACACCTTTGCCCGCGACGCCCGCATCCTGATCGATGGCGGCTATCAACTAATCTCGGTCACGCCGGTCGACCAGTTCCGCTATTCGCATCACGTCGAGATCGTGGCGAAGTTCGAAAAGTGACGCCCGAAAAATAACGCGGCCTAGCGTGCGTCGAAATCCATGCCGCCGCCCCAACGGTCCTGCCACAGCTTTTCGCCGATCATGCAGGAAATCCGTGGCTTGTCGGCGCTCACCGGCAAAACTTTGGCTTCGGGCTGCCGGCCGGCCACCTCGAGAATAAGCTTGGTACGGGTGGCCTCGACGAATTTGGCGCGGTCCTTGATCGGCACCACGAAAGCGCCCGGCCCGCCGATCACGCAATCCTCGTAATACGTATCGAGATGCTCGATATCCATCATGCCGAAATTCGAGCGCTTGAGCACCAGAGGCAGGCCGTTGATGGTGATGCCGGCCTTGATCAGCTCATCGCGGGTCGGCACCACCGGATCGCCGGAGTTATTCGGTCCGTCGCCGGACACGTCGACCACGCGCCGCAGACCGCGATAGCCGCTATGGTCGAATAACGGCTGAGCAAATTTCAGCGCGCCGGAAATCGAAGTCCGCGACGCCCGCCGGTATGGCGCGTTGGCGATTTCGGCGGCGACCGCGCCGGCCGATTCCGGACCCTCGATCAATCGCCACGGCATGACGATCTTCTGGTCGCTCTGCCCGGCCCATTCGACATAAGTAATCGCGATCTTGCCATTGGCGCCTTCGCGCAAGGCGGTCAGGAACTCTTTCGAGGTGAGCGCCTGGATATAACCCTCGCGTTGCAACGCCTGTTCGTCGGGGTCCATCGAATAGGACACATCGACCGCCAACACCAATTCGACATCGACCGGAACGGCGTTTGGTCCCCGATCGGCAAAGCGCGGATGCGGCGCGGCGAAAGCGGCTATCGCGAAAGCGCCGGCGGTCAATACCGCCGCGACCGCACCATAAAGACGAAGCCGCCCCATGATCCGCATTGCCATTCACCCATGCTCAAGAGCACCGGATATTCATGGTGGCACGGCTCCACGCCGGAAAAAAGGCCGGCTTTGGTTATGGCTGACCCTATCCGATGAAATATCAGGACGTCAGGCGATCAGACTTCGAGCGCCTCGGTGCCGACGATCTCGATGCCGAAGCCGCTCAAGCCAACGTAAGTGCGCTGGCTGGAAGTCACGAGCTTGATCGAGGTGATGCCGAGATCCTTGAGAATTTGCGCACCCAGACCGACGTCCCGCCATTGCTGGGAACGGGCGGCTTCGGTTCCGGTATCCCCGTCCTGCGGGATCGCGGCCACCGGCACGCCGGCGGTTCCGTCGCGTAAATAAACAATAACGCCCCGCCCTTCCGCCTTGAAACAGGCGAGCGAGGCCCGGATCGCCTTGGCGCCACCGAACACATCGCCAATTACATCGGCGCGGTGCAGACGGGCCGGCACGTTGCGGCCGTCGCCGATATCGCCATAAACGAAAGCCATGTGATGCACCTTGTCGAACGGCGTCACATAGGCATAGCCGTGGAGCGGGCCGATCTCCGAAGCGGTGGGAAACTCACCGACCCGTTCGACCAGCTTGTCGCGGCTCTGGCGGTAGGCGATCAGCTCGGCAATCGAAATCTGGGGCAGCTTATGCTGTAGCGCGAAAGCGGCGACCTGCGGGCCGCGCATCACAGTGCCGTCGTCGTTCATCAGTTCGGACAGCACACCGACCGCCGGCAGGCCGGCGAGCCGGCACAAATCGGTGCAGGCTTCGGTATGACCCGAACGCATCAGCACGCCGCCATCGCGCGCGATCAACGGGAAGACATGACCCGGCCGCACGAAGTCCGACGCGCCACTATTGCCGTTGGCGAGCCCGCGCACCGTATTGGTACGCTCTTCGGCCGAGATGCCGGTGGTCAGGCCGTGCTTGAAATCGACGGTGACGGTGAAAGCCGTACCGAGCGGCGCATCGTTCTTGGCCACCATCGGTTCGAGATGCAGACGGCGCGCATCTTCGGCGCCGAGCGTTGCGCAGACGATGCCGGAGGTGTGCCGGATGATGAAGGCCATCTTTTCCGGCGTGCACAGCGACGCGGCGACGAAAAGATCGCCCTCGTTCTCACGATCGTCGTCATCTGTGACGACAACCAGTTCGCCCTTGGCGAAAGCCTTGATGGCGGCTTCGACTTTGCTGTGAGTATTGGACACGGCGAACTCCGAATTCTAGGTTTTTATCGTTCCATGCTGCGCTGAAAGCGTCGAGCCGGAACGACCGGAAAATCTCATCGCTTCTCGAACGGCCAGGCGACGCCCTCGCCGACCTGACCGCGATGCATCAGATAGTGATCGGCCAGCACACATGCCAGCATCGCCTCGGCGATCGGCACGGCGCGAATGCCGACACAAGGGTCGTGGCGGCCCTTGGTCATGATCTCGGTATTGTTGCCATAACGGTCGACCGTCCGCTTCGGCGTCAGGATCGACGAGGTCGGCTTGACCGCGAAGCGGGCGACGATCTGCTGGCCGGTCGAGATCCCGCCGAGAATGCCGCCGGCGTGGTTCGACAGGAACACCGGCTTGTTGGCATTGCCCATCTGCATTTCGTCGGCATTGTCCTCGCCGCTCATCGTCGCGGTTTCAAAGCCGTCGCCGATTTCGACACCCTTGACGGCATTGATACTCATCAGAGCCGCGGCGATCTCGGCATCGAGCTTGCCATACACCGGCGCGCCGAGCCCCGCCGGCACGCCATCGGCGACCACCTCGATCACCGCGCCGATCGACGACCCCGATTTACGCACGCCGTCTAGATATTGCTCATAGAACTTCGCCTGCACCGGATCGGGGCAGAAGAACGGATTGTTGTCGACCTCGTTCCAGTCCCAGCGCGACCGGTCGATCTTGTGCGGCCCTATCTGCACCAGCGCGGCGCGCACGCTCATGCCGGGCACGACCTTGCGCGCCAGCGCGCCGGCCGCGACCCGTGCCGCGGTCTCGCGCGCCGAGGACCGGCCGCCGCCGCGATAATCGGTGATGCCGTATTTGACGTCATAGACATAGCCGGCGTGACCGGGCCGGTATTTGTCCTTGATGTCGGAGTAGTCCTTGGAACGCTGATCGACGTTCTCGATCAACAACATGATCGGCGTGCCGGTGGTCACCTGAAGCCCGGTCGCCTCATCGGTAAAAACGCCGGACAGAATTTTGACCGCGTCCGGCTCCTGGCGCTGGGTGGTGAAGCGCGACTGGCCGGGCCGGCGCTTGTCGAGATCGCGCTGGATTTCCTCGGCTGTGATCGGAATGCGCGGCGGACAGCCATCGACCACGCAGCCGATTGCCGCCCCGTGGCTTTCGCCGAAGCTGGTGAACCGGAAAAGGTGACCGAAGGTATTGAACGACATGGGGGTTCCGCGTTTGCCGGGGCTTGGTAGCCCGAGCCCGGCGACGGGTCAAATCCCCGCCCGCCGCCACTTGCCACCGTCATGCCCGGCTTTATGCCGGGCATCCACGTCTTTTAGCCTTAGAAAAATGCAAGACGTGGATGGCCGAGACAAGCCCGGCCATGACAGAGGGTTACCCATGCCGCGTCAGCTTATCGCCGACAAGCACGTAGACCTCGCCCTGGATGATATCGATCAGGGGCGCCGCCGCTGGCTTGGCGATGCCTAGGCAGGCCATCAGCCTGCGGCAGGCGCCGCCATGCGAGGCGGCGACAATGTCGCGCGCCAGACTGTCGTACCAGCACTTCATGCGGCGGCTACCATCTCGTAGCTTTCGCCGCCCGGTGGCTGGAAGCGACAGATTCGTTCGACACGGTGGCCGTTTTGTCTTATCGTCGCGAAGCAAAATTAAATATCACCTCTGCTGTGTTTTTTTCCGGCGCGATTACAAATCAATGAACAGAACCACATCTTTGTTCTTGGATCTTGTTCGCCTGCTAGCCGCCCTTGTCGTGCTTCTACATCACGCCGCTTTCCATGGAACTTATATCCCAGGAGCGTTTATTAGGACAGGCACCGACGCCGTCATGGTGTTTTTCGTATTGTCAGGTTTTGTCATCTCATACTCAGCAGAAACAAAAGACAAAACCGGCAAAGATTTTACAATTAGCCGACTCGCGAGACTGCTCTCTGTTGTCATTCCGGCGATTTTTCTCACCATAGTCGCCGACATTATCGGCAGCCGACTAAGTCCTGAGCTTTATGCAAGGCACTTCTCTGATATTGCAACGCTAAACGACATGCAGTGGCCGCCATTGACCCGCTCGCTATTAAGCCTAACATTTACAAATGAAATCTGGTGGATCAACGTTTGGCCCGGGACAAATAGCCCTTTCTGGTCTATGGGATATGAGGCCGCATATTATTTTATTTTTGGCGCAGCCACATATCTGACAGGATGGCAACGCTATTTGGTCTGCGGCACGGCAGCTGCTGTAATTGGACCAAAGATCATTCTTTTATTTCCTGTATGGTTGATAGGCGTGACAACTTGGCAGATCTATAAACGAATTGAAATTCCGCGCTTAATCGGAGCCCTACTGATTACCGGCGCAGGCACTACATATGTCGTCTTCGTTCTTAGTGGACTGCGTGACTATCTAAATACGAGAGGGCCATCTTTGGAGGAATTTGGATTTTCGGCATTCTTTCTGTCCGATTATATAATCGGGATGCTATTTTCTTGTGCACTAATTGGATTTAAGGGCATAGAGACCGATGCAAAAGCGATCCTCGATAAGTTTGCTTTTCCAATTCGGCACATTGCCGGATGCTCATTTAGCATGTATCTCTACCATTACCCACTAATCTATTTTTTCCATGCCTTGGCAATATCTCTCCATATATCGAGCCCAGAGAGCAGATCACCGTTTAACGCTTTTGTCGTGATGGGTGGCACGCTCAGCAGCATTTGGCTGCTTTCGCTATTCACCGAACAAAAGAAAGCGACGGCAAGACGCCTATTGGAATTTTTATTCGCGTCTAAGCGGACCAAGAATCTTAACGCTTGAACCGAAAAATAGAGAGTTCCGCAGAGACGCGAATTGGGGCGCGGCAAACTTGACCCGAGGAAGATGGCTAGGCGGGCGACGCCGTTCAGGCAAACCGGGTCAGTTTATCGCCCTGAAAGACGTAAACCTCGCCCTGGATGATATCGACCAGCGGTGCCGCCGCCGGTTTGGCAACGCCGAGGCAGGCCATCAGCCCCCGACAGGTGCCGCCATGCGAGGTCGCGACCGTGTCGCGGGTCAGGCTGTCGTACCAGCCGCGCATCCGGCGCGCGACCATCTCGTAGCTTTCGCCACCCGGCGGCTGGAAATGCCACTTATCGTGCTCGCGCTGCGAAATCCGCACCGGGTCGTTCTGGTGCAGGAGGGCAATGGTTGAGCCCTCCCAATCGCCGAACGACAATTCGATCAGACGCGGTTCGACCCTGTAACCGTCAGCCGGCAGGCCGAGACCCGGCCGGACCAGTTCCATGGTCTCAATCGCGCGGCCCAGGGGGCTCGACACAAAATCGAGTTCGGCGGGGTCGCGGCCCTCCCGCGTCAGAACTTCGCGCAGCACCGCGCCGCAATGAGCCGCTTGGGCGCGACCCTTTGCATTCAGCGGAATATCCCTGTGGCCCTGAAGACGGCCGGCGGCATTCCAGTCGGTCTCGCCGTGACGGATGTAATAGACGGTCCGCGCCGCCATCGTTTACTTGACCGAGAGGTCAGGCGCCTCGGGATGCTTGATGCCGACGACATGATAGCCAGCATCGACGTGCTGAACTTCGCCGGTAATGCCGCTCGACAGATCCGACAGGAAGAACATGCCGGCCTTGCCGACGTCTTCCAGCGAGACATTGCGGCGCAGCGGCGTGTTGAACTCGTTCCACTTCAGGATATAGCGGAAATCGCCAATGCCGGAGGCCGCCAGCGTCTTGATCGGACCGGCGGAAATCGCGTTAACCCGAATGTTCTTCACGCCGAGATCGGCCGCCATATAACGTACCGACGCTTCCAGCGCCGCCTTGGCCAGACCCATGACATTATAATGCGGCATCCACTTCTCGGCGCCGTAATAGGTCAAAGTCAGCATCGAGCCGCCATTGGTCATCAGCTTCTCGGCGCGCTGGGCGATCGCCGTGAAGGAATAGCAGCTGATCAGCATGGTCTTGGTGAAATTGTCTTCCGTGGTGTCGACGTAACGGCCGTCGAGCTGGTCCTTGTCGGAATAGGCAATGGCGTGCAGCACGAAGTCGAGCGACCCCCAGGCCTGCTCGACCTGCGCGAAAACCGCGTCCAGCGAGGCCGGGTCGGTAACGTCGCAATGGCCGACAACCAGTCCGTCGACCTCCTCGGCCAGGGGCTCGACCCGCTTTTTCAGCGCGTCGCCCTGATAGGTAAAGGCGAGATCGGCACCGTGCTCGCGACAGGCTTTCGCAATACCCCAGGCAATCGACCGATTATTGGCGACGCCCATGATCAACCCGCGTTTGCCGCGCATCAGACCTGAGATTTCCGCCATTATCGTCCTCGCTAAGGCCGGCGGGCGCCGGCCGCCACCGTATGGCATAGGGGGCAAGGGCCATCAAGCAAGCCAGACGGGTCTTGGCGATGACTTGTGGCCAAGTCCGGAGCCGGATGATGCCGGACCGGCCAAATTGGCCGCCTCTATTTAGAAATTCCGGAATATGTTCGGCCCTTCGGGGTTTTATTGGCCGTGAACCCGCTGATTTCTGCCCCCCGGCGTTGCGCCGGAACCGCGAAGGAGGCCGTCCTGGCCAGTTTTCGGCAAAACGTCGAGACGACGATTCCCGCGCTGCGGCGGTTCGCCCGCTCGCTGACGCGCGACGCCGATCTCGCCGACGACCTGGTGCAGGACACGCTGGTCCGGGCCCTACGCGCCGAGCACCTGTTCCACGGCGGCGATATCCGGGCCTGGATGTACACCATCCTGGCCAACCTGAACCGGAACCGGCTGCGATCTCTGGCCAGAAAGCCGGCGATGTCCTCGATCGAGGATAACGACGGCCCGGCGCTGGCCGGACCGGAGGCCGGTGCGCGCGATATCGAGCGGGCGCTGGCCCTGCTGGTGGAAGAGCAACGGCAGGTCCTGCTGCTGGTCGTCCTCGAGGGCCTGAGCTACCGCGAGGTTGCCGAGGTCCAGGGCGTGCCAATCGGAACCGTGATGTCGCGCCTCGCCCGGGCGCGCGCCCAGATCAAGGAATTTCTCGACGGCAGCCGTCCGGCGCTGCGTCGGGTGAAGTGAGAGAAAGAAAGCACGCATCATGATCGATCGTGATCTATCCGTGACCGAGGAAGAACTGCACGCTTACGTCGACGGCGAGCTGCCGGACGACCGCTTGCAGGCGGTCACCGCCTGGCTGGCCGCCCATCCCGAGCAGGCGGCGCTGGTCGCGCATTGGCGCATGCAGGGCGATGCCATTCGCGCCCACTACGGGGCGGTCGCCAGCGAGCCGGTGCCGGACCGGCTAATGCTCGACAACATTGCCCGTGCCACCGACCGCGGTCGCCCGCCGCTGCGCAGCCTGATGGCGATGGCCGCAACGGTGGTGCTGGCCTTCGGTATCGGCGCCGGCACCGGCTGGTTCGCGCATGGCGACGCCGGCGCGAAAAGCGCGGCCGGCCAGGGCCGCATAGTGGCCGCCGGCTCCGACAAGATCACCGCCGATGCGCTCGAAGCCTACCGGCTCTACGTCGTAGAGGTCCGGCATCCGGTCGAGGTGCCGGGCTCGGAGCGAGCGCACCTGCGGCAGTGGCTGTCGAAGCGGGTCGGCGAGGAACTGCGGATTCCCGATCTGCAATCAATCGGCCTGAAACTGGTCGGCGGCCGGCTGCTGCCGGGGCCGACTGGCGCCGCCGCGTTTTATATGTATGAGGGACCGAGCGGCGAACGCTTCACCATCTACTGCGCCAAGGCCGGCGGCCCGGAGACCGCGTTGCGCTTCAAGAACGGCGAGCGCGACGCCTCATTCACCTGGGTCGACGACAAGGTCGGCTATGTCGTCAGCGGCCCGGCCGACCGCGACCGGCTCGAGACGGTGGCCAAGAACGTCTACGAACAGGTCGACAAAGCGGGCGTGAAGAAGGGCTGATACGACCGGCGTCAGGCCATATCCTTGCGCGGATCGTAGGGCTTGGCGTCGCGCAGCTTCTTCATCAGCTCTTTCAGGTCGTCGCCGGCCGGCTCCGGCAAGACGACGCGCACGGTCGCCAGCAGATCGCCATGCTGGCCTTTGACGCCGCCCTTGATCTTGAGACCCTTGCCCTTGAGCCGGAACGTCCGGCCGGAATTGGTCTCCGGCGGAATCGCGAGTTCGACCGCACCGTCGATGGTCGGCACCCGGACCTTGCCGCCAAGCACCGCCTCGTAAAGCGTGATCGGCAGATCGATGCGCAGGTCCTCGCCTTCGGCCTTGAACACCGGATGCGGCGCGATGGTGATGGTGATGATGGCGTCGCCGGCGCGCCCGCCGGGACCGGCGTAGCCTTGGCCCTTGAGCCGGATCTGCTGGCCGCTGGCGATGCCGGCCGGAATCTTGACCTCGACGTCCTTGCCAGTCGGCAGCCGCACCCGGGTCTTGGTGCCCTTGACGGCGTCCGGCAGCGAGATCGTCAGGCTGGCGACCAGGTCCTGCCCGCCGGCCTGGCCGTAGCCGCCACTGACGAAATCCTCCGGCTCGAACTGGTTACTCCAGCCGCGCGCGCCGCCGCCGGGGGAAGCCCGGCCGCCGAACATGCCGCGCAGCAAATCCTCGAAACCGGCGCCGCCCATGCCGCCCGGCCCGGTGCCGCCGCGCTGGAATCCGTCGGTCCCAAAGCTGAAACCCTCGAACGGCTGGCCACCGGGGTGGAAACCGCCACCGGCGTGGCCCGCGCCTTCGAAGCCGCGAAACCGCGGCTTGCCCTCGGCGTCGATCTCGCCATTGTCGAAGGCCTTGCGCTTCTCGTCATCGCCGACGATTTCGTAAGCCGCGTTCAGCTCGGAAAAACGGGTGGCGGCGTTGGCGTCGTGCTTGTTGGCGTCGGGATGCAGTTTCTTGGCGAGCTTGCGATAGGCGGATTTGATCTCCGCCTCGCTCGCACTCTTAGAAACCCCCAGAACGGTGTAGGGGTCGCGCATCCTTCGCATCTCCATAAAACTAGCGTGAAAAGCCCCGGCCGGCGGACCTCGCGCCGGTTAATCGGACCTTATGTGGGGTTCCGATGCCTGCTCCGCAACGCACCATCGCCTAAATGGCGGTCATCGCGCAAGCACGCCGCCCGATCAGGACCGTTTCCACGGTTTCATCGAGCGCACCTGCCACGCACCCTTGCGGACCTTGCAGGCTTCGCCCTGCAACCAGGTCTGCGCGGTGCCGTGGATATAGCTGGCCAGGAAATCCTGGCAGGTCTGGTCGCCATCGTTATAGGCGCTGGCGATCGGCGTCACGGTGCCGCGCGCACCGCTTTGCGGGTTTTCCCACGGCAGGCTGGCATCCTTGCGGCCACGCGCCAGCACGTCGCTGACGGCGGCACTGGCATAAGCGAGATCGGCGGCCGGCGGCAGACCTTCGGTCGATTTGGTGCCGGGCGGCGGCAGAATCGAGCCGGTGACGTCGTCCTTGCCGGAGGCGAACACGGAATCGAACTGCGACGACAGGCTGCACCCGCCGAGCCCCAGCATCATCACCACGGCCGCAATACCGGCACGCCATAGGCGCGCGTCGGCGGTTCCCCTATATAGAGAACAACGGTAATTCTGCCGGGTCTGATGACGAGTCCTACGACCGGTCACACGAGTTCTCCGAAAATGTCCGATACCCCTCCTATTGAGCGCACAACTTGGTTAACGACTGGTGATTTCACCGAGGCCAGCGAGCCCATGGCGCTATTCGCCGCCTGGCTCAGCGACGCCAGCGCCTCCGAACCGCGCGATCCCAACGCCATGACGCTGGCCACCGTCGACGCCGACGGCATGCCCAATGCCCGCATGGTGCTGCTCAAGGGCGCCGATGAACGGGGATTCGTCTTCTTCACCAACATAGAGAGCCAAAAGGGGCGAGAATTGGACTCGAGCGGCAAGGCCGCGCTGGTGTTCCATTGGAAATCGCTCAACCGCCAGATCCGCGTGCGCGGCACCGTCGCCCGCGTCGCCGACCAGGAAGCCGACGACTACTTCGCCTCGCGGCCCAAGCAGGCCCAGATCGGCGCCTGGGCGAGCCAGCAATCGCGGCCTTTGGAAAGCCGCCTTGCCTTCGAGAAGGCGATCGCGATCAATGCCGCCAAATACGCGATCTCGACCGTGCCGCGTCCGCCTTACTGGACCGGCTATCGCCTGACGCCGTCGTCGATCGAATTCTGGCACGACCGGCCGTTCCGCCTGCACGACCGCATCGTCTTCACCCGCGACGACGACAAGGCGCCGTGGCGCAAGACGCGGCTTTATCCGTGAGCTAACATGGCGCGACAGCGCCATGGGCCGTCTAACATCGCTTCAGAGAAAGCCGAAAACAGCAATGCCCTCTACGACTTCCAACCAGCCGCGCCGCACGCTGCTGCTCACCGGCGCCAGCCGCGGCATCGGCCACGCGACGGTCAAGCGCTTTTCGGCCGCCGGCTGGCGCGTCATCACCTGCTCGCGTCATCCGTTTCCGGAAAACTGCCCGTGGGACGCAGGCCCGGAAGACCACATCCAGGTCAACCTCGCCGACGAAGCCAACACGATGGAAGCCATCGCCGAGATCAAGCGCCGGCTCGAAGGCCACGAACTGCACGCGCTCGTCAACAACGCGGCGATCTCGCCGAAGGCCGAAGGCGGCAAAAGGCTCGGCTCGCTCGATACCACCGCCAATGTCTGGCACCAGGTGTTCCAGATCAATTTCTTCGCGCCGATCATGCTGGCGCGCGGGCTGGTCAACGAACTCAAGGCGGCCAAGGGCGCGGTGGTCAACGTCACCTCGATCGCCGGTTCGCGCGTGCATCCCTTCGCGGGTGCTGCCTACGCCACGTCAAAGGCGGCGCTCGCGGCGCTGACCCGCGAAATGGCCTCCGACTTCGGCCGGCTCGGCGTGCGCGTCAACGCCATCGCGCCGGGCGAGATCGACACCGCGATCCTGTCGCCGGGCACCGACAAGATCGTCGAGCAGATTCCGATGCAGCGGCTCGGCACGCCGGACGAAGTCGCCAAGATCATCTATGTGCTGTGCACCGAGACCAGCTCTTACGTGAACGGCGCCGAAATCCACATCAATGGCGGCCAGCACGTTTAAGGCATTTGGCAACATTAAGTGTTTAGCCAAAGCGAACGTCAGAAGCTTAACGTCAAAAGCGAAACGTCAGCAAGCGACGTCAAAATCGTAACGCCGGAAGCCTAGCGTCAAAACCTTTGCGTCAGGCGTGACGTCAAGCGCACAACACATCAAACGCGCAACGAACGCTTGGCGCGTTCGCAAGCTCCCGTCCGCGCGGCCCCGAGCAAAAGGCCGACGATCTGGACGGTGCGAACCCTCGTTAGCTGGCCTGTCGGCGGCGGATTTTTCCGGCGAAAGCGAGCTTGTGAGTCTCGCCGCACGCGCAAGCAAACAGTCTCGGTTGCTCGCGCGGGCTTATCATCTCGTCATAAGTCAGCCGGGTGATGACCACGACACCGGTCTGGGGACAGGTGACGACGATGCGGGTCTTGTCCGGCGGCGCATTCAAGGGCTGGTGCATGGTTGTGTTCATGCAGCAAACAACGCGCATGACGGCGCGACCGTTCCCTGCCCGACCATGAATAAACAAACGTATTTGAGTTAAATGGCGGGGCTTAAGGGACGGCGGGCGTTTTAGCTTTTGATTCGGCGTGGCCAGGATGCGTGGCCATGTCACTCCGAAGGCGGCGTGAATCACTTTTTGAATTTCGACCGAAAAACCGCCCGAGCTAAACCTTTACAGTACCCACCGCTTCAATGAACAAGCCGCAACAGCGCCTCTAGCGCGGCCGTCACCGCCGTCAACAACTGGACGCCCTCCGAGGTCGCCGCCAACGTCACTGTCGCACCCAGAATATTATATACCCGCTCCAAAAAGCCGATGCCGGTCAGAACCGTGCGTTTCTTCGCGCTCACTTGATCGGACTTCGCTGGCGGCAAAGTCGACGTGACTTTGGCAAACTCGGAAAGACTGGCGACGATTTTGACAAAATCGTCAGTCGTCAAACCGGCACCGTGAGCGCTGGCCGTCGCCTTGGCAACGTCCTCGAACGGTTTAGCCAGCGCCGGCCCGGTTGCCGCGTCCTCATCAATCGGCGTGCGCGCATAAAGCGCGTCTCGTTCCAGGTTGAGCGGAAAATGTTTGGCGAAAAGATTGTGGTTCTCAAGAAATTTGCCAAAGGCGACCGCGATGCCCGCCGCGAGCCATTCGCGCCGCGCGTTAACATCGCCAATAACGGCTTCCACAATGGCCGCCATGTCATTCAGCAACCCAAGAATTGGCTGAACGCCGCGCACCAGCAATTCGCCGTCATATTTTTCAAGCGTCGACCTGAGATGCTTCGGAGCCTGCGCTGGAAGGCCATCCAAGATGGTTTGGATCAATGCGCGTTGACGGATCGGCAGATTCGGCAAATCGAGGCTGGCATCCGGCGCATCGAAGACTGCGTTCGAGCCGGCGTCCAATAGATTGTCAGGCGTAAGCGTTGGTGCCGGGCTGACAACTTCAGCGAGTTCGGCGCGGATTGACTTCGGATCAAGAGCGGGCCTGGACAGTCTCGCGTATTGCGCAATCAACTCCTTGATATGCGCGTTCACGACCTTGGGGCCTTGATCCCAAATATCGTCGTCAATCATCACGCGCGCGAGTTCGAGTTCTTCGTTGGCCGGCCCGCCGCGCAAACGCGCTTCGTACCAGTCGGTCCAGACTTCCCAGTCATCGCCCAGCACAAGCAAAGCCGATTTCAGCCTTAGCCAATTGTCGGCGGCCCATCCGGGCATGTTACCTGACGGCCATAACGACTGCTTCGCAAGGTCACTGGGGCGTGTTTTGAAATCGACGCCACCCTCTAGCGTGGTCGCATCAAAAGCAAGCGAAAGCCAGATAGAGGTGGCGGCGTTGGTGGCCGTATCGGCGGCAAAATTAGCGGCGGTGGCGGCGGTGGCCGCGTAGGCTGCGGCATTGACAGCGCAGCCAACGGCGGTGGCGGCGGTGGCGGCGGTAGCGGCTTGGGCAGCGTCGGCGACCGCAGCAGCGGCGTGAGTGCCAGCGTCAGCGTTAGCGGCGTAAGCGGCAGCGTTGGCAGCGTAAGCGCCAGCTTCGCCGGCGGCGTAATTAGCGGCGTTAGCAGCGGTATTGACGGCAGCGCTAACCAATACGCCGAGAGTTGGCCATGTGCCCTCAACCCACGATGCAGCCAAACCACGAAAGCTGGGCAAAAAGATATCGCGCTCCGCTTTGCGCGCGCCGCCACTCCATGGACCGAGCTCAGTCGCCAACATCGGCACTACACGCAACGCCACCCGCGCCGCGATCACTACCGTCCATTCGCGCGGCTTGACTTGAAGCCAGCGCTCCAATCCTTTGCGATTGGTAATTTCCACCACCGGCGCGCGGTCCCCTCGGCACCGCGTCACGCGCGGCCTGCCCCGGTTCAAATCATCGCGACACAGCTACAGGTTGTCGAGCGGAAATTGCGCGAGCCATAACTTGTCCCGCTGCCCCGTCACCCTGAGGTGCGAGGCGAATCTTCGCCGAGCCTCGAAGGGCGACGGCCTGTGACGCCGCGTCCCGGACTTGGTGGCCGTTCATCCTTCGAGGGCCGCCTTCGGCGGCCACCTCAGGATGACGGATCGAATGCTGACGCGGCCACCTCGAGATGACGGGGACAGTCTACGCATGTGTCTTCGTCGATCCGACACCGACAGCCGATAATCCGTCACCCTGAGGTGCGCGCGCAGCGCGCCTCGAAGGGCGACGGCCCATGCCATCACGTCCAGCGCGGCGCGCCCGTTGGACAACGCCCGCCTCACGGCGTCGCCTTGTAGACCGCATAGATCGCGCCCAGAAAAGACAGCGACAATAGCAACAGCAGGACCAGCATGATTCCTCTCTAGCGCGATCATCGCGCCGAAAACGGCCGGTGACGAGAATGGTTCGCGGGTGCTCCGGGATACGAACAGGTCGCCATCGCTATCGTTAACGGTCGCAGACCGGTCGCGCATAAACCGGTCTGCATCCGGACCGATCGCCGCCGATGTACCGTGAAAAGACGCACTGCCGCCGCGGCCTTCGCCATTGCCAGCACGGCGCGATCTGTGGCATCAAGCCGCCATGACAAGTCTTGCCGACACCCGCCGACAAATGTGGTGGCGCTCCTTTTAAGGAGCGGCAGATCGTCATTTCGTGCACTAGCTAACGCCTCGACATTGACCCTTGCCGCCGTGATGCGGCAGGCATGGTCAATCTCCGGCAGTGTTTCCGATCGCGGCGGCTCCCTTCACGGAGCAAGCCCATGACACCCGATACCCGTCCCGTCATTCTCACCGGCGACCGCCCGACCGGCCCGCTGCATCTCGGCCATTACGCCGGCTCGCTGAAGAATCGCGTCGCGCTTCAGCACTCACATCGGCAGTATCTTTTGATCGCCGACACCCAGGCGCTGACCGACAATGCCGACGATCCCGACAAGGTCCGGCGCAACATTCTCGAAGTCGCGCTCGATTATCTCGCCGTCGGCATCGATCCGGCCGCGACCACGATCTGCCTGCAATCGGCGCTGCCGGCGCTGGCCGAACTGACGCTGCTCTACATGAACTTCGTCACCGTGGCGCGGCTCGAACGCAATCCGACGATCAAGACCGAGATCGTGCAGCGCGGTTTCGGCCGCGACATTCCGGCCGGCTTTCTCTGCTATCCGGTGGCGCAGGCCGCGGACATCACCGGCTTCAAGGCGCATGTCGTGCCGGTCGGCGAGGATCAGGCGCCGCTGATCGAGCAGACCAACGAGATCGTGCGCCGGGTCAACCGGCAGGCCGGCCGCGAACTGCTGCCGGAGGCCGCCGCGCTCATTCCCGAGGTCGGCCGCCTGCCCGGCATCGACGGCAAAGCCAAGATGAGCAAATCGCAGGGCAACGCCATCGCGCTGTCGGCGAGCGCCGACGAGATATCGCATGCCGTGCGGCAGATGTTCACCGATCCCGGCCATCTGCGCGCCGCCGATCCGGGCCGGGTCGAGGGCAATGTGGTGTTCACTTATCTCGACGCCTTCGATGCCGACCGCGCCGAAGTCGAGAACCTCAAGGCGCGCTATCGCCAGGGCGGGCTCGGCGACATGGTCGTGAAGCGCCGGCTCGAGGATGTGTTGCAGGCGCTGCTGGCGCCGATCCGCGACAGGCGCGCGCGCCATGCCGACGATCTCGGCTACGTGATGGACGTGTTGAGAGAAGGCACCGCCCTCGCCCGCGCGACGACGCAAGCCACGCTCGACGACGTGCGCGCGGGCCTGGGGCTGTTCGCGCTAACCTGACGAAGACGTTTGATCACAGGACGATGGCCGGGCGGGACCCGGCCGTCGCCGTCACGATGAGCGACACTCGGCGCGCGCCGGCTACAGCCACTTCTTCCACTTGAAGATCACCAGCGGCACGACGGCGGCGACGATCATCAGCCCGAGCGCGAAGGGATAACCGAAACTCCAGTCGAGTTCGATCATGCCATTGTGGAAGTTCATGCCGTAGACGGACGCGACCAGCGTCGGCGGCATGAAGATCACCGCCGCGATCGAGAAGATCTTGATGATGTCGTTCTGCTGGATCGAGACGATGCCGAGCAGCGCGTCGAGCAGGAAGGTGATCTTGCTCGACAGATACGTCGCGTGGTCGGAGAGCTGGATGACGTCGCGCTGCATCGACCCCAGTTGCAGCCGGGCATCCTTCGCCCATTTCATGCCTTCGGCCTCGTTGGCCAGAAACGACAGCAGCCGGCCGACCGAAACCTGACTCTCGCGCACCTTCGAGGTCAGGTCGCCCTTGCGGCCGAGCGCCTTCAGCACTTCCTTGTAGGACGGCGTCTGGGCGTCGTCGTCGGGTTCGAAGATCGAGTGCGACACCTGGTCGACCTCGGCGGCGATGCGCTCAAGAATGTCGGCCGAGCGATCGATCACCGCATCGAGCAGGTCCATCAGCACGGTTTCGCCGGAGACCTTCGGGCCGCAGGCGCGGCCGAGCTTGTGCTCGACGATGGCGAAAGGCCGCGGGTCGTCGTAGCGCACGGTGCACAGCCGGTGGCTGGACAGGATGAAGGTGACCGGCGTGGTCTTCGGCGACGCGGTGTCGGACTGGCACATCAGCGTCGCGGTCATGTAGCGCGCGCCGTTCTCGATGTAGAGCCGGCTGGAGACCTCGATCTCCTGCATTTCCTCGCGCGTCGGCACCGCGATGCCGAGCAGGCCCTCGACCAGCTTATCTTCCTGCACCGTCGGCGTGACCAGATCGATCCAGACCGCGGCCTCCGGCGGTTCAACGCCGGCGTCGACAGCAATCCGTTCGAGCTGGGTACCGTGCGGGACATAAACCGACAGCATGGGGCCTCACACCGGTTCGCACATGACAAGTTGACGCAGTCATGTTGATGCAGTCATGCCCGCTTCGCGCGGCGGCGCGCAAGCCATAAATCGGGTCGCGATTTTCAATCGGAAAATTCGGAAAATAAGGGAAGTCGCCACGGCTGCCCCCGTCCGGCGGCAGCCTGGCTGTTGGCGTCCCATCGGGCTTATCGATGCCCGGATCGCCGGAGGATCAGTCGCTGTCCTGCGCCGTGAAGCGAACGGCGGCGGCCGGCCGGACTTCCGGCTTGTGCGCCACCGCGCCGGCGACGGCGGAAATGCCGATCTTGCCGTAACGGTCGTTGAGCGTGGTCGCCTGGCCGGATGCGCCCTGCTGCAATTGCTGCTGCTGCTTCTGCGGCTGCTGTTGTTGTTGCTGCTGCGGGCGCTCCGGCGCCTTCATCGCGGTCATTTCAGTTATCTCCAGTCCAACCTTGGACGATTCCTCGGGATAATCCCTTGCCGCCGGTCTTGATGGCCGACTACGGCAAAATTGCGCAACCAAGCGTATTCTACTGTGGCATTTCCAGTCCGCGACAGCCCGATTCCGGTGACACCGCCGCCTTATCCAAGTCGAATCATTCCGCCGGTTACACCGGACCGACCCGGCCGACGGCTACTTCGCGGTCGGCTATTTACCGCCCGTTATGGTAAACCTTCGCTTAACGGCCTGCAGGCATAGTCCTTTTCGGGGGTTTTTGCATGCCCGTCACCGACGGCGGGCAGCCGTTCGGAACTAACGAAAGGCGGATGCGGCTTTCCTGCAACAGGTCCCCAGGAAGTGTGATGGAGAACGCCTCGAAACCGTAGCTATCGCGGCGCTTCTTCGATTAATTGCGGGATACGGATTCATCGTGGAATTAGGCGGCGGGCGCTTTTCACAGCGGCCTGTGACGGCCTGGGAAAGAGGATAAAATGCGGGCTAAAGCATTGCTGGTGGCTGTGTTTGGCGTTGGCATGATGCTGGGTGGCTGCATGCAGGCGACCCTTGAGCCGGCATCGGAAGCGAGCCTGACCCCTCGCGACAAGACCCTTCTGGCGGCGGCGCCTTATGCCAAGGCGACGATCCCGGAGCCGTATAAGCGCCACATCGTCACCTATCACCGCAAGGAATTGCCGGGCACGATCGTGATCGATTCCGACGCCCGCTACCTTTACTACGTGCTCGATGGCGGCAAGGCGATCCGCTACGGCATCACCGTCGGCGAAGAAGCGATGGCCTGGTCGGGCGTTGCCGAGATCAAGCGCAAGACCGAATGGCCGGCCTGGAACCCGACCCCCGGCGAGCGCGCCCGCATGGACGTGCCGGCTTATGTCGCGCCCGGCCCGCAGAACCCGATGGGCGCCCGCGCCATGTACCTGTTCGACGGCAACCGCGACACGCTGTACCGCATTCACGGCACCAACCAGCCGGAATACATCGGCGAAGCGATCTCCTCGGGCTGCATCCGCATGACCAACGAGGACGTCATCGACCTCTACAACAAGGTCAAGATGGGCACCGTCGTCGTGGTTCTCGCGCCGCATCAGGGCGACTCGCCCTACAGCCCGCGGGTCGCCTCGACCAGCACCTTCTTCCGCTAAGAGCGGCCAGCCTGAATTGAAAAACGGCGCCTTCCGGCGCCGTTTTTTTATGCGCCGACCGGGTTCAGCCCAGCGTCACGCGGACGATTTCGGGCGGCATGTTCAGCCGCAACGGCACATTGCTGCAGCCGAGGCCGCCCGAGACGATCAGATGGCGGCCCTGCTCGACGATATGGCCATAGGCGAAGCGCGCGCCGTATTCGGAGGGCGTCCAGAACGGTGGGATCAGCGGCGGCCTGATCTGGCCGCCGTGGGTATGGCCGGCGAGCGTCAGCGACACCCGGTCCGGCACTTGCGTGAAGATGTCTGGCTCATGCGCCAGGAGAATCACCGGATCGTCGGTGGTGACTTTCGCAAGCGTACCCGGCAGATCGTCGACGCCGCGAAATTCGCTCGGCCCGAGCTGATAGGCGATCTGGTCGCCCAGACCGGCAAGCCAGAACCGGCGACCGGGCGGCCCCAATAGCACCGCGTCATTCTCCATCAGCGGAATCCGGACCTGGGCCAGCGCGGCGCGGGTGCCGGCGACATCGTGCCACCAGTCGTGATTGCCGAGAATGGCGTAAACGCCCAACGGTGCGCGCAGCCGCGCCAGTTCGCCGGCCCAGGCCGTGGCCGGCACAACCTCGGTGACAAAGCGATGCGTGGCGAAATAATCGCCCATCAGCACCACCAGATCGCAGCCGAGCGCATTACCGGCATCGACCACCTGACGGACCCGTTCGATGCCCATATTCGGCCCGCCGGCATGAAGATCGGCGATCACCGCGATGGTCAATGAACGTCCGGACGGCCAGCCCGGCGGGGTCAGCCGGTAGTCGGTGAAGTTGAGGCCGTGCGCCGCCTCCATCGCCGCATAAGCGGTGGTGCCCGGCACCACGACACCGGCAAGGCCAGCCAGACCGAGGCCATGGCGGATGAAACCGCGCCGGCTCAGCCCGGCAGGGTCCGGCGCGAGCGGCGCGGGACGGCGGGGGTGGACAATCGTCATTACTGGGTCGCTACCGGAAAATACTGAAGGGAAAGTGGAAGCCTGACCGCCTTTTTCGCGGATGATGTGGCTTTTCCGCGGCTTTCGGTCGGGGGCGCGGCAGTGGCACGGTGCCTTCCGCAAAACGAGGTGAATCGGCGGTGGTCGGTACCGCAGGTTCCGCGACTTTGGCAGGTGTCGAAGCAGGCCTGGTCACCGGCGCGGGAGCGGCGGCATCCGGTTTGGTGTCAGCGGGTTCGGTACCGGCCGGCTTAGTATCAGCTGACTTGGCATCGGCAGGCTTGGCGTCGGCAGACTTGGCGTCGGCCGGCGTCCCCTCGGGCGATTTGCGTTCAGGCGGCTTCGGCGGCAGCGGAGGCGACGGCGGCTCGCGGACATCCCACTGACAGATCCGGTAATCGTTGCGGCGCTGGATCAGGTCGAGATGGATGTGTTCCTCATGATAGCCGTCGGACCCCGGTCCCAGCACCGTGGTAAAACGCCGGCAGGCGCTTTGACGCAGATCGTCGCGCAAAACCTTGTCGACTTTGACATCGGTCAGCGCCGCGAAACGACCGTCGGTGAAGGTCAGGCCGCGCACGTCGACGGCGTTGGCCTTGCCATGTTCGCTGATCTTGCCGCTCGATTTGCGGTTGCGCCCCCGGCAATCGAAATCGTCGTAAGTCTCGATACTCGCCAGCGCCGCACCGATACCGGCCATCCGCGGCGCAACGTCGTCGCGCGCGAACAGCGCCAGTTGTTCGGCCATCGGACAGCGCAGATAAGGCGCCGGCTTGATCTCGACCGACTTGCCGCTGGCCAGCTTGACGGCATCGAGCCGGACAATGTCGGAACCGCCGCAAGCGCCCGGCCCGATCAACCGTGGTATCGCCTCGACGATCGCGAATTTCTCGAGCCGCAGCCGGCAGGCCGACGGCTCCGACGTGACATCGGCTGAATTGAAATCGGGACCGACCGCCTCACGAAACGAATGCAGTTCGCTCCAGTCGGCGCGCGGCGTCCAGGCCGGCTTGGGTTGCGCCGGCGGGCGCGGCTTCGGCAGTGGAACCGGCGTTGCGACCGCCGCGGCGTTCGAACCGGCTGCCGGCACGTCAACCGGCGCAGCGACGGCGACGCCACAGCTCAAGCCCGCGCATACGATGATTGCTGCCCGCCGCCACATCATTGCGATCTCTGCCACGAATGAGGCAATTGTGCGAGGCAACATTTGCGCCGCAGCGGCAGTTATCAAGACCGTTTGCATCATGGCCCGCGCCCGCTAACCTGACGGCCGGCGGGCGTGGGGCCCGTCCAAAACGGTCGACAACAGACCTGATAACAAGACTGCGAGAGGGAAACGTCCATGCTCGGCCTGATGTCGGATTTTCCGCTGCTGCTTCACCGCATCATTGACCACGCCGCCAAGTTCCACGGCGAACGCCGCATCATCAGCCGGTCGGTCGAAGGTCCGATCCACGAAACCAATTACGCGCAGGTCCGCGCCCGCTCACTGAAAGTGGCACAGCGACTGGAGAAAGACGGCATCAAGCTCGGCGACCGCGTCGCCACCATGTGCTGGAACACCTGGCGGCATCTGGAAACCTGGTACGGCATCCTCGGCATCGGTGCGATCTATCACACCGTCAACCCGCGACTGTTTGCCGAGCAGATCGTCTGGATCGTCAACCATGCCGAAGACCGCATGATGTTCGTCGATCTGACCTTCGTGCCGATTCTGGAAAAGATCGCCGACAAGCTGCCGACCATCGAGAAATACATCGTCCTCACCGACGGCGCGCATATGCCGGCGACGACTTTGAAAAACGCCGTCGCCTATGAGGACTGGCTGGCCGAAGTCGACGGCGACTTCCGCTGGCGGCAGTTCGACGAGAACACCGCCGCCGGCATGTGCTACACTTCCGGCACCACCGGCCATCCCAAGGGCGTTTTATATTCGCACCGCTCCAACACGTTGCACGCCTTCATGGCGTCGCTGCCGGATTCGAAGAACCTGTCGTCGAGCGATGTCTGTCTGCCGGTGGTGCCGTTCTTTCACGCCAATGGCTGGTCGCTGGCCTTCTCGACGCCGATGGTCGGCGCCAGCCTGGTGCTGCCCGGCGCGAAGATGGACGGCGCCTCGATCTACGAACTCCTGACCGACTACAAGGTGACCTTCACCGCCGCGGTGCCGACGATCTGGCTGATGCTGTTGCAGGACCTTGAGAAGACCGGCGGCAAGCTGCCCTACCTCAAGCGCGTGGTGATCGGCGGCTCGGCCTGTCCGCGCGCCATGACCAAGACCTTCCAGGAGCATTACGGCGTCGAGGTGGTGCATGCCTGGGGCATGACCGAGATGAGTCCGCTCGGCTCGCTCTGCACCATGAAGCCGGAATACAAGGATTTGACTGGCGACGCCCGCCTTGATGTGCAGATGAAACAGGGCCACCCGCCCTACGGCGTCGACATGAAGATCACCGACGACGCCGGCCGCGAACTGCCGTGGGACGGCAAGACCTTCGGCCGCCTGAAGGTGCGCGGACCGGCGGTGGCGAAAGCCTATTACAAGGTCGATGACGATCCGGTGTTCGAGGACGACGGCTGGTTCGATACCGGCGACGTCGCGACGATGGATCAGTACGGCTACATGCAGGTCACCGATCGCGCCAAGGACGTCATCAAGTCCGGCGGCGAATGGATATCGACCATCGACCTCGAGAATCTCGCGGTCGGCCATCCCAAGGTGGCGGAGGCCGCCGCCATCGGCGTCACGCATCCGAAATGGGACGAGCGGCCCTTGCTGGTGATCGTCTTGAAGAAAGGCGAGACCGCGACCCGCGAAGAGATTCTCGACTTCATGCGCGGCAAGGTCGCCAAGTGGTGGCTGCCGGACGACGTCGCCTTCGTCGACGAAATCCCGCACACCGCGACGGGGAAGATTCAGAAGATGACGTTGAGGAAGCAGTTTGCGGGCTATGTGCTGCCGGGGGTGGAGGCTGCGGAGTGAGCCCCCCGCTCACGCCCCGCCAGGCGCGGCATTGGCGACCTGCGACGGCCGCGGTTCGTCGGCGCTGCGCACGACGATGATCCGGTCGAACTTGCCGGCCTCGTAAGCCTGCAGGAAGCGGTCGTAATCGCGCACCGACACGCAGCCGTTCGACTCGCCGTCGTCGCCGAGCATGTAGGAATGCGCGAGGATGCCATCGCGGCCATACATGTTGCCAGTGCCGACCGGCTTCATGCGCAGCGCGCGCACGCCGTGAAACAGCTTCTCACGGAAGCTGACGCTATAGACATTCGGCGGCGTCGCGCCGTAGTCCTTGCGCGACACCGAATTCGGATCGTCCATGTATTTGCCGTAGCCGGAATGGGCTTCGAGCTTGTCACCATCCGGCATATAGACCACGCGCTTGGTGATATCGTAGAGCACCGTCTTCGGATTGGCGGCCAGCACCGCTTTCGCGTTCTGATCGGGATCGGCGAACAGCTTGTGGAAGAAGTCGAAATAACCGGGCTTGGGCTGTTGCGGCGGCAGCGCGGCGACCTGCGGTTCGATCACCACCGGCTTGACGCGGGCCACGCTCGAATGCGCGACGCCGCCCGGTCGCGGCGCCGGCAAGGGCACGGCGGCGACGTCGGTATTGGCATTGATATCGGTACCGGCATCGGCATCCGGCAGGCGCACATTGCCGGCCGAGGGGAAGCGGGTCGCCAGCAAAGTCGACAGGCCGCCGTCCGGCCGCCAGGCATCGTCCGTCGCGGTGCGCGGACCGAGGCCGGTGAGGTTGGCTAATTGCGCGTGCTCCTCGTGCCAGGCCTGCTTGAGATCGAAACCTTCGGGCGACGGCAGTGCCGGCTCCATGGTCGGCCGCAGTTGCGGCGGCGGAGCCACCGTCTGGTCGTCGGCAAACGGCAGGCAGAGCGCAGCCGCCACCACGGCGCTCGCCACGCCGGCAACGCCGAGGCGAAGCCAAGACTTCTTGAATAACGATTGGTTAACAGCGGTGCCGCCCAGTCCGGCCGGCGGACGGCCGACCGACCGGCTCGGCATCGCCTCCCCGAGAGGCACGTCTTTGTCTTTGGCGGCCGGCGCCTTGCGAACCGCGGCCTTGGGACCCTGCGGCGCGCCCATCGAACGGCGCTGCGCCATGGCCGACTCGGCCATTGATTCAGCGGCAATTTCCAGCACAGCCGCGAGCTCCCGCCGGCGCGCCATAATCACATCAGACATTTGTCTGCCTACAAAGGCGTCCACCGGTTCGGCCTCGGTCCCACGAATGGCATCCTAGCGCGACTGGCGGCGAGTTGGAAATTCCCATCTTCGACAAAGCATGTGCTTGCAAACATTGCCAAAATTATGGTCGTCCGGCCGCCTGTCGACAATCGGGCGGAGCGCCGACGCACCGCCGGAAGCGGTTACCGGCCTAGATTACTCCGAATCGCCGAGCCTCGCCCCCGTCCGTGGCAAGCAAGACCGACGTGGCCGGTCGTGGCCTTGACCCAGGTCAACGCCCGCGCCAGCGTCCCGGCTACCCTGACAATTGCGCAGGCTCGGTCGCGCAAATTCAGGCGCGATGAAGCTGATCCGACATGGCGATGGAAATCGAGCGCAAATTTCTGGTCCGCAACGACAGTTGGAAGGCCGCCTGCATCCGCAGCGTCAAAGTCCGCGATGGGCTGATCGCCGGCTCGGATGGCCGCAAGGCGCGGGTGCGCATCATCGATGGCCAGGGCACGCTGGCGGTTAAAGGCGAGGCCCATGGCATTGTCCGCGCCGAATTCGAATATCCGATTCCCACAGCCGACGCCGAAGAGATGCTGCGCAGCATGTGCGGCGACGAGGTGCTGGAGAAGACCCGTTACATCGTGCCCAATTCCGGCCTGACCTGGGAGATCGATGTCTATGACGGCCTGCTGCAAGGCGTGGTAATCGCCGAGGTCGAACTTCGCCGCGAGAACCAATCCATCGTCTTGCCGGACTGGATCGGCGCCGAAGTCACCGACGATCCCAATTATAAAAAGTCGGTCATGGCGGCGCGCCATCGCGCGGTGGTCCGGCGCCAGCGCGGCGCGGTCGGCTGACCGCCGCGCGCGGATAAACACACCGCGCTGCGACAAACCTACAACGCCGATCAAGGACGCGCGTTACGCCGCCGCTTTTACGCCATCTTTGACGCAGCGCGACGCGCGCGGGTTCCCGCATCGATCATCACCAATTGCCACAGCTGTCATCCAACGTGAGGGCACCGGTTCCGACGTGAAGCGTTAACACGGTAACAACCGGGCGCATCCCGCGCCAATTCCCCCTTCGCCAACACACCGCACCGACAAATTCGCGCAGCCGTTACTGCGCCCGCGCTTTTCATTTGTCTTTTGACGGAGAAATCCATGACCACCCGTACCTTGCCGCCTGCTTGTCCGGTCTGTGCCGGACCGACCCGGATCAAGATGACGCATAAACTCGCCGAGCCCGGCGACATCATGTGCATTTTCTTCTGCAATCGCTGCGCGCTCGAATATCCGGTTGCAGTCAAAGCGGCCGAGGCCAATCTCACCGGCGGTACCGACCCCGTGACCGGACTTGATTAACCGGAAGCGCGGTGCGACGGCCGGGCCGAGGGACGAACGACAGGCCCAAAAATCCGATTGGGAATGGCCGCCGCATCGGTTAGAAGCCCGATCGAACGAGCGGCCGCACCGGCCGCTCCAGCCAGGAGACCGGAATGCCCCTGACCCGTCGGGCCGCATCGTTGACCGTTGCGACATTGACCCTTAGCGCCGCGGCCTTAGGCCTTGCCGGTCTGGCCGCCGTCGCTCCCGCTTCCGCACAAACCACCAGAAAGAAATTCATGACCACAGCTTCAGGATTGCAGATCAAGGATATCGTCGTCGGCACCGGCGCCACGCCGGAGCGCGGCCAGACCTGCGTCATGCACTATACCGGATGGCTCTATAACAACGGCCTCAAGGGCGCCAAGTTCGACTCCTCGGTCGACCGCGGCCAGCCGTTCGAATTTACCATCGGCGTCGGTCAGGTCATCAAGGGCTGGGACGAAGGCGTCTCGACGATGAAGGTCGGCGGCAAACGTACCCTGATCATTCCGCCCGCGCTCGGCTATGGTGAACGCGGCGCCGGTGGCGTGATCCCGCCGCATGCCACGCTGATGTTCGACGTCGAACTGCTCGACGTGAAATAACCGTCGCGCGCAGCCCGGTCCGGGCGAACTGTTTGACTGGACCGGGCTGGCACGACGGCGCTGACAGAAGCCCGCGCGTCGTACAAGCCGGCGGCGCGCGTCCCTGCTCGGCCCGGGCCGCATGGAACACGGCGAGCCGGCGATGGTTATATGATCCTTGGGGGCTCAGGGACATGACAATGACCATCATCACCGCCGACGGCTCCACGAATATCGCCTCCGATCAAGGTCCGACCAGCCGTCAGATCTTCAAGGTCGCTTTCGCCAGCATTATCGGCTCGATCATCGAGCAATACGACTTTCTCATCACCGGCGTGATTGCCGCCACCGTCTGGGGCGGCGTGTTCTTCAAACTGCCGGGGCTGGCGGCGGTCGCCGCCGCGATCAGCGTCTACGGCATCGGCATCATCATCCGGCCGGTCGGGGCCTATATCTTCGGCCATATCGCCGACCGCATCGGCCGCAAGGACGCGATGGTCTGGGCTCTCGTTCTGATGGGCGGCAGCACGCTGGCGATAGGCCTGACACCCTCCTATGACAACATCGGCGTCATCGCACCCTGTCTGTTGATCGCCTTCCGCCTGATCCAGGGCATCAGCTTCGGCGCCGAATTCGGCACCGCGTCGACCTGGGTCGTCGAAATGGCGGCCCGCACCAAGCACCGGGCGTTCTGGGGCGCTTTCGTCGGTTTCGCGATTCCAATCGGGCTCATTCTCGGCTTCGGTTCGGTGCTGATCGTCAAGTCGCTAATGACCGCCGACCATTTCAATGCCTGGGGCTGGCGCATCTTCTTTATCGTCGGCTTCCTGGTCGCCATCGTCGGCTATTTCATCCGGCGTCGCACCGAAGAAAGCTTTGTGTTTTCCGACCACAAAACCAAAAGCGCCGTCCTTGAATCGCCAGCGCGCCAGGTCTGGACCGAAATGCCCGGCACCATCCTGCGCACGTCATTGGTCAACGCCATGTTCGGCGGCGCGTTCTTTCTCTATTTCGTGTTCGGCACCAGCTACATGAAAGCGGTCGGCTTCACCGGCAATACGCCGGAATTAATCGGCCTGATCGCCGCCGGATTCATGCTGGCCTTCATGCTGATCGGCTCGCTGCTCGCCGACCTCATCAACCGCCGCGTCATTCTGCTGGTCGCGGCGGTGACGTTCCTGATCTTCGCGATCCCCTACTTCTATCTGGTCAATACCGGCAGCTTCCTGCTGGCGACGATTGCCGAAATCGTCGGCTTTGGCTTCGTGTTCGGCTTCGGCTATGGCGCGATCCCGACCTTCTACACCGAGAACTTCCCGACCCGGTATCGCGCCTCCGGCGCCAGCGCCGGCTATCAGGTGTCGCAAGTCTATGGCGGCGGCCTGATCCCGATCGTCGCCGGCTACTTCCTCAATCACTACGGCGTCAAGGAAGCCTATCTCTACATCGGCGGCCTGGTAATGATCTACGCGCTGCTGGCGATCTACGCGATCATCGCCACGCCGGAAACCCGTGACGTCGATCTCGAGACGTGAAACGTCGCTAACGTAATGTCGTTCGTCGCCACGCGCGGAAAGGCATTACTGCCTTTCCGCCGGCCAAACGCTTAACGGAACAACGACAGCGGCCAGCGGCGCTTGCGCACGGCTTCGGCTTGCGGCGCGCTTTGCGGCGACGCCTTGGCCGCACCGTGAATGAGATCGTGGATGAAGCCGAGCTTGGCGATCACCGGCGGCGACAGCACGAAAGGATAAAGATCGCGCGCGCCCATGGCGCGGCTGACATTGTTCATCGCGAAGACATAAGGCAGCCAGGCATCGACAATCTGCTCAATGGACCCGGCGTTATAGGGATCGAAGGTGACGCGCGCCGAGAAATCGCCGGTCTTGTCGATGCGCGGTTTCACCGTCATGCCCGACGCCGCCACCATTTCCAGCGTATCGACAATGTGCAGATAATGCGCCCAGGTTTCGGCGAAATCCTCCCACGGATGGGTGGTGGCGTATTGGGTAACAAAATTCCCCTGCCAGTTGGCCGGCGCGCCCTGCGCGTAATGACGCTGTAACGCAGCGCCATAATCCTGACGGTCGTCGCCAAACACGGCGCGGCAGGCATCGAGTCGCCCGCCGTCGCGGACCAGAACGTCCCAGTAATAATGACCGACCTCGTGACGGAAATGGCCGAGCAAGGTGCGATAGGGTTCGCCCATCGCCACCCGGCGCTTTTCCCGCTCGGCGTCGTCGGCTTCGTCCAGCGCGATGGTGATCTTGCCGTTGTCATGACCGGTCATGATCTTCGGCCCGCTCTGCGCAGGCGGATCGGCCAGAAATTCAAAAGACAGACCGCCCACCGGATCCTCGACCACGGTGGTCAGCGGCAGCCGCCAGCGCAACAGCGCATAGAACAGCCGGTGCTTGGCCAGTTCGAGCGCCTGCCACGCCACCACATTGGCGGGAATGCCGAGGTCCGGCACCACCGCATTGTGCCGGCAAGCGAGACAGAACGCGTCGGTGGTGTCATCGGGCACAAACCAGTTGCAGACGCCATGCCCGGCGTTGACGCACAGCAGGCGCTTCTGATCCGGCGCATTCAGCGGCTTCCACCAATTATCGCCGAGCGGCTCGATCGCCGTCATCTCGGCCTGGGCCGGGCGATAGGCGAGCCGGTGACCGCACTTTTCGCAGGTATAATTCTCGAAATAAACGACGTTGCCGCAGAACTGGCATTGAAACAGCTTCATGCGAAATGACTTTCAGGCGCGGCAATTTCCAAAGGCGCAATCCGGCAATGCAACGCCGGACCCCGGCGCCGGTTCCATCGCCCCACGCGTCATAGGCGGAAGCGGCGGAACGGCCGACGCTCGCCGTTAACACCCCATTAACCATAATCCGTCAAGGCTGACCGCACTGACCGAACAACCCGCGAGACGATCGCGCGACGGACGATCTGGCGTGACAACTGCCGTCAGCTCCAACTCCTACCTGCCGGCCGGCACCGGATCGGCCTATACAGCCTCGTCCGCGAGCGCCGCGACGACGTCGTCCGCCCGGACCGCGTCCAGCGCCACATCGTCATCCGCTGCCGCCAGCGACCAGATCACCCTGTCCGACGCCGCCAAGGCCTACCTCGCCGCGACGACACCGGTCGACGCCGCGACTTTGGCGGCCGATGCCCGGCAATGGTTCGACCAGCAATATGCCGCCAACAACCTGACTTCGCCCTTGCTCGACGGCCAGGTCGCGCTCGACATGACATCGCTCAGCCGCGCGACGTTGTCGGCCATCGCCGCCAACAGCCAGTCGCTGTTCAGCCAGGACGAAACCGCAGCCGCCGGGCTGGCGCTGCAAAAACGCTTCGACGACGCCATGACGCCCCATGTCGTCATCGCCCGCCACACCGGCGACTATGCCGGGCTCTATCAGGCGGCCTCGGATTATCTCGATCAGGCCGGTGCCGACGAACGCGCCACGCCGTTATGGCAGAGCGAAAAGCAGGCGGTTACCGCAGGGCTGGCGCTCGCCAAGGCATCGCCGCAGAAGGCGCCCGACACCGGCAATGCCAACGACCCGGTGCAAGCCCTGCTCACCCAGACCTCGCAGGCCAGTTCAAACGGCGCCGCGACCGATACCGCCAGCATCACCGCCAATGCGCGCGCCATGCTGGACGCACAGGCCAATCAGGCGCGCGATGCCGGCACCAGTCTGGTCTTCAACCCGAAACTGACGAACGGCCAGCAGGTCGACTTCAGCCAGTTCGACAATCAGACGCTGGCGGTGGTCGCCCTCAACCAAAGCGCCAGCTTCTCGTCCGACGAGAGCCGCGCCGCCAAGGCCGAGCTGAATTCGCGTAACCGCGCCAGCATCATGGCCGCGCTCAATCCCTCATCCGGCAAAGGCGACGTACAAAGCCAAAGCCTGGCGCTCCTGAGCCATTATTCCGGGATGAGCGCCGCCGAAAAGGCGGCGATGGGGTATACCGATGCGCTGCAAAGCCGGCTGATTTCAAACTACAAGACCGCGGGCCTGTTCCAGAACAGCACCGCCAGCAGCGGAACGACGGCCAGCCTCTTCGCTTATCTCTGAGGCCGCCCGAGATCGCTAGATCGCGACCAGCATATTGAGGCCGCCAACCACCCGCCCGTTACCGTCGCGGATCGGCGTTGGAAATGGCATGAACGGCACCCGCCGTCCGTTCGGCCGTTCGGCGATCGCGGTGACGCCGCGCACGGTCCGGCCATTTTTAACGGCAACGGCCATCGGGCATTCATCGTGCCGGATGAATTCCCCGGCCGCCGAATAGAGCTTCCAGGACACGCACCATTGATCCTTGCCGAGCTTAGGCAACCGGCCAGCGAACTCGACCGAGGCCGGATTGAAATAAGTCAGCCGACCTTCGGTATCGATCATGTAAACCGGAAACGGCAGATCGTCGAAGAACGGGCGGAACGCCGACGGCGCAAGGCCACTGGAACAAGCCATCGCCGGAAAACCGATCGCCGGCCATCCAAGAGGCATGGCCGCGCCATCGACGGTATCATCGAGTTCGACGATATCGTCAGCGTCGCACTGCTGTTGCAGCGTCCAATCGCTCCACTCCGACATTGCGCTGCTCCATCCCTGCGCCAGTCATGTAACCAACCTGCATAAGAGCGCAGAGGCTTTAAGAAGAAGACAATCGTCAGTGACGAAACGCATGAACAAAATTATTGAATCGGCAAGGCGGCAACGAAACGGGCGTGTTTAATCGCGCCATGCGTGCAAGCGCGACGGTATTCTTTGCTGCAGCACGGTAAGAATTGCGGCATGCCATGAGCAAGCCGGCCGTCACGGCACGTCCGCGCCAGAACGCGAGCCGGAACGAAATACGCGTCGCGTCATTGTCGTCATGCTCGCGCCGGGTGACAACCGGCCACAACGGAGATGTCGGACGCAGGTGATTTTGCCGGTTTCTGCCTGCGACAGCAGCGCATTGGTACGCGCCGCCGTCTAACCCGTTCCCGGCGTGAGCACAGCGGGCCTCGCTACACCGCGAAGGTTCGCTAATAAGTCAGCCGCCCGGCCCTCACCTTCTCCGGCGGCGCGGCAAACATTGCGCTGATCGCCTCGCCACTGCGTCCGACCAGCACGACGCCATCTCCTGCCTCGACCCGCAAATTCTTGTCGGGCTCGGTGATGGCCTCGCCATCGCGGCGGTTAAGCTGCACGATGAAAAAGGCGCCGTGGGCGCGCGCCTCGATCTCGGCGACAGTCAGTTGTGTCATGGCGCCCTTATCCGGCACAACCACCACTTCGATGGCCAGGCCGAGATGGCGCAGCGTGCGGTCAAGCTCCTGCATGCGTTCCGACTCGCGGACAAAGCGCGCCGTCTCCGGAAACAAAATCAGATCGGCAATGCGCTCGGCGCCGATATGCGTCGGCAGCACCACCTTGTTGGCGCCGGCGTGCAACAGCTTGCGCTCGGTCGACACCGCATCGCCGCGCGCGATGATCTCGACCTCGCGGTTGAGACTGCGCGCCGACAAGGTGATGAAGACATTGGCGGCGTCGTTCGGCAGCACCGTCGCCAGGATCCGGGCGCGGGCGATGCCGGCCTGTTCGAGCACCGCCTCCTGGGACGCATCGCCCTGCAAACACAGATAACCGGCGGCACGCGCCGCGACGACCTTCTGCTCGTTCTGCTCGACCACGACGAAGGCGGCGCCGCCATCCTTCAGCGCCTTGGACAGTTCGACGCCGATCCGGCCGAAGCCGCAAACGATGACGTGGTCGTCAAGTTTTTCCACTTCGTTTTGCACGCGCCTGTCACCGAATATTTCCTGCAACGGCCGCAGCGTGAAGAACTGCACCAGTGCGCCCGTAAAGAAGATCATGCCGGTGCAGCCCAGCACCATGGTCGCCATGGTCAGAGCATGCAGAAACGGCGTATCGATCGGATGGACTTCGCCATAGCCGACGGTGAAAACCGTCAGCGTCACCATGTAGATCGCGTCCTGAAAACTCCATCCCGCCTCCAGATAGCCGATGGTCGACGCGGCGCAGACCGCCAGCATGAAGACTGCGACCCGGATCACGTTACGCGATGGATGAAAGACCAGACTGTCCAACGCCGGGGCCTCAGCCGCTCAGAATAAATTGGCTGCCGGCGCTCCCGGCCCGATCAGGTTAGCCGGAAGCGGTCGCCTGCGACATAGGGCCTGCTGCGCAAGTTTCGCCGGCGACTGCGCAACATTTGGGCAAGAACCCGCGGCCATGGTAACAGCGCGATTGCGCCCGGCCACGCCAGCCAGTATCCCTTTTACCGGGCTTCCTTCAAGGACTTAGAGCGACAATGGCGCGCCGCCTTTACATCGACGAACCGATCTCGCGACTGGCCACCTGGTCGGCGCGGCTTGGCCTGTTCGGCCTGGCGGTCGCGGCGCTATCGGTCGTCATCCTGCGTTCGGGACTGCTCGAGGTCGGACCGGCCTTGGCCACCTTCGCAGCCGCGCTCGGCTGTGCGGCGCTGGCGATCCTGCTCGCGCTCGGGGCCTTCGCCGCCATCTGGCGGCAGGGCCTGTCGGGCCTCGGCCGCGCCCTGCGCGGACTTATTCTGGGCATCGCCCTGCTCGCTTATCCGGCCTATCTCGGCAGCAAGGCGCTCAAGCTGCCGCCGATATCCGACATCTCCACCGACACCGTCAACCCGCCGCGTTTCGTGGCGCTGGCGCGCGAACGTCCCGCCGACCGCGTCGCCTATCCCGGCGAGAAAGCGGCGGCGCTCCAGCACAAGGCCTATCCCGATATCGTGCCGCTGCAGGAAAGCCTGCCGGTACGCAGCGCCTATGAGGTGACCCTCGCCGTCATCACCAAACGCCGCTGGGCAATCGCGGAAGCCCGCCCGCCGGTCGGCGCCCGCGGCACCGGCACCATCGAGGCGACGGCGCGCACGCCTTTGATGGGTTTTCGCGACGATATCGTGATCCGGATCACCCCGCTCGGCAGCGGCTCCGATGCCGGCGCGCGCATCGACCTACGCTCGGCCTCGCGGATCGGCTCGGTCGATTTCGGCGCCAATGCCAAACGCCTGCGGGCGCTGATGGAAGATATCGACGATGCCGCCAGCAATGCGCCAGAACCCAAGCCCGAACCGGAGCCCGCCAAGAAGCCCGCCCCGAAGCGCAAGCCGAAGAAATAACCCTGCCGGTCGGCCGCTACGATTTCATCCGGAACACGCCGTCGATGGACGGCGGGCCGTCGGTCTCGACCAGCCCGCGCGCCACCAGATCTTCCATATGCGCCAGCACCGACATGCCGGCAGCGCCAGTCAATCGCGGATCGATGCCGATATAGATCGCCCGCACGATGGTCGGAATATCGGTCGCACCCTTGGCCAACCGATGCAGGATCGAGCCCTCGCGGGCGATGCGGTGCAGAATGTAATAATTGACGAAGCGCTGGGCGTCGGCGATGGCCGGGCCGTGGCCAGGAAAATAGATCTGCTCATCCCGCGCCGCCAGTTTGCGCAACGAGATCATGTAATCGCCCATCGCGCCGTCCGGCGGCGCAACAATAGTGGTGGCCCAGGCCATTACATGATCGCCGGCAAACAACGCATTGGCCTCCTTGAAGGCAAAAGCCATGTGGTTGGCGGTGTGACCCGGCGTGGTGATCGCTTCGATCGTCCAGCCGGGACCTTCGACGATCTCGCCATCTTTCAGATAGACATCGGGTTTGAAATCGCGGTCGCCCGAGCCTTCGAGCGGATTCATCTCGCCGATATGCAAGGGCCGCGCGGCGCGGTGAACGCCTTCGGCATAGACAGTCGCCCCGGTCGCATGTTTGACCGCCGTCACGGCCGGCGAATGATCGCGATGGGTATGGGTGACGAAAATATGGCTGACCGTCTCGCCGCGCACCGCATCGAGCAGCGCGGCGATATGCGCCGGATCGTCGGGACCCGGATCGACGATCGCGACGTTGCCCTTGCCGATAATGTAGCTGATCGTGCCCTTGAACGTGAACGGACTCGGGTTATTGGCCATCACACGGCGCACCCCGGGCATGACCTCCTCGACCGTATCCGGCGCCAGATTGAGCGTTTTGTCGAAGGGGATGTCGTCGGCCATGCTAGCGGATCCGCGAAAGGAATGTCAGCTTGCGGACCTAGCAAGTCCGCGCCGCCGCCGCCAGACCTTTTGCCCCCGGCCGGAACCCGACGCCGTCTGCGTCTTTGGCCGTCGTCAGGCGACCGCCTCGATGGCCGGATTCTGCTCACGCAGTATGCGCGCGACCTCGGAAGCCGGCTTCGGCTGGCTGAAAAGATAGCCCTGCACTTCGGTGCAGCCCTCGGCGGCCACACTCTCCAACTGTTCCCGGGTCTCGACGCCTTCGGCCGTCGTCGTGATCCCCAGGCTGCTGCTAAGACCGACCACGGCACGCACGATCGCCACGCTGTCTTTCTTGGCCGGCAAATCGCGAATGAAGGACTGATCGATCTTGATCTTGTCGAAGGGGAAGCTGCGCAGGTAGGCCAGCGACGAATACCCGGTGCCGAAATCGTCCATCGCGATCCTGATGCCGAGGTTCCGCAACTGGTGCAATAGCTCGAAAGCGCCGTCGCTTTCCTGCACTAGGACCGTTTCGGTGATTTCCAGTTCCAGCCGGCTCGCCGGCAGACCGGACGTCGCCAAGGCACTGATCACCGTCGGCACCAGGTTCTTGCTCTTGAACTGGGCGGGCGACAGGTTCACCGCGACCGTCACATTGTCCGGCCAGCCGGCCGCTTCCTTGCAGGCCTGGCGCAGGATCCATTCGCCGACCGGCACGATCAAACCGGTCTCTTCCGCGACGGGAATGAATTCGACCGGCGCCACGATGCCGCGCTCGGGATGATGCCAGCGGATCAAGGCTTCGAAACTGCTGATGCGCCCGGATTTGATGTCGGTGATCGGCTGATAATACATCTCGAACTCGGCATTCACGATCGCCTTGCGCAGATCCAGCTCCAGCACGCGGCGGGCCTGCATCCGCGTGTCCATCTCGATTTCGAAGAACCGGTAGACGCCTCCGCCCTCGGCCTTGGCCCGGTAAAGGGCCAGATCGGCGTCCTTCATCAGCACATCGGGCACATCGCTGTCGCTCGGCGCCATCGCGATGCCGATACTGGCGCCGACAACGACCTGATGGCCGTCGATTTCGTAAGGCGCACCGACGATCTCGATCAGGCGCGAAGCTAGCGCACCGATTTCCGATGGATTGCCGGTTGGCACCTGAACGACGGCAAACTCGTCGCCGCCCAGCCGGGCGACGATGTCTTCGTCGCGAATGCAATGACGAATGCGCTCGGCGACGCATTGCAACAGCCGGTCGCCAATCGGATGACCCAGCGTGTCGTTGACGCCTTTGAAATGATCGAGATCGAGGCTGAGCACCGCGACCGCCTCGTCGCGCCGCAGGTTGTCGACGACCTCATCCATCCGTTCGTAGAACGCGACGCGGTTCGGCAGATGGGTCAGCGCGTCATGATGCGCCAGGAACTGGATTTTGGCCTCGGCGCTGAGCCGCTCGGTAATGTCCTCGAATATCGCGACAAAACCGCCTTCGGGCTTTGGCCGCCACGAAATCGCGATACTGCGGCCGTCGGACAGGCGTTGAATCATCGACCCCGCCTTGCCATCGCGCAGGAAGTTCGCCTGCACCCCCAACGTCCCGTCCGGATCGACATCCTCCGCCGTGCCATCAATCCCGCCAAGCGCCATCATCTCCGGCGTGGTCATGCCCGGCTTGAGCCTGCCGTCCGCCAGCCCGTAGATCTCGAGGAAACGGGCGTTGAAGATCACCAGCTTGCCGTCGGCATCGAACATGCACAAGCCGTGCGACATATTGTTCAGCGCGGCAGTCAATTTCAGCTCTGACTCGGCCAGCGCCAACTGCACGCGTTTGCGCTCGGTAATATCCTGGTTGACGCCGCAGCTTTTGATGGTTCGGCCGTGCTCGTCCTTGACAATGGAAATCCGCACCGAGATGTCGCCAAATGTCCCGTCGGCATAGACAATGCGGTGCTCGAACTCACGACGATACGCGGGATCGTTCGCTTCAATTGCCGCCTTTATCTCTGCGCCGACGAGCGCAATATCGTCCGGATGCACGAACCGACGGGCATAGTCGGCGGACGTCATCGTATAGCCGCCAACCGCTTCCGCGGTGGTGCGGAAAATCCGGTAAAAATTGTCGTTGAAGGTGAAACGATCGGTCGCGAAATCATATTCCCACTGACCGGCCCGGGCCATGCCGAGCGCGTCGGACAACTTGGCCTCGCTGACGCGGAGCTGTTCGTTCTGCTCGGCCAGGCTCGCTTCGGACCGCTGCAACGCACCGAGCGCCTTGTCGAGCGCCCGCAGTGGAAACGACCTCACGGCGAAATAGACCGCGAAGCCGAGCACCAGGCCCACGGCCGCCGCCAGCGCCGTGCCGTACAAATCGGGCGTCATGCTTCGTTGAACGGCCGTATAGCCGACGACGGAATCACCGATCAGAATCGGCGCGCGCCGCTCCATCACCGGCCCCGCTAACGCCGGGTCCTCGTCCAGGACCGGCCGCTCGCTCAGATCGTAAATGATGTGTCGAAGCGGCTCCTCGCCACGTTCCGGCAATTGAATGAGTTCGGCCAATCGCAATTGCTGATATTGCCACAGCTCATCATGCGCATAGATGTACTGGGCGACGCGCGCGGCGGTCAGCCGCGCCTTGAACGCCATGACCTCGGACTGGTGCAGATAGTTCACCGTGAAATAGCTGGCCGGCGCGGCGATGGCGACAAAAGCCGCGATCGACAGCGCGATCGTGCCAACCATCTTCTTGAGCACGCGATCACCCATCATTCCGCACTCGGCAAGGCGTAATAATCACGCATCGCGGCCTGACCTTGCGGCGAGCGGAGAAAATCGATGAACTTCACGACGGCGGGAGCGCCCCCGGTGCGCACGACGAAATACAGCTTCTTAGCGTATCGGTATTTGCCGCTCTCGAAATTGGCGAAAGTCGGTTCGACCCCGTCGAGAGATACGAGATTGAGATGGCGGCCCTCGGCCTTAAACTGGGTCAGCGTGGTCGCCGTCAGCGAACCGTTGATCCGCTGCGCCATGTCGGCATTGTCCTGATCGGTGGCCGCGACCGGCACCTCGGTGCGCTTACGCAAGGCCTCGATCGCCTCCGGCATGCCGGGCGCGAGGTTGCCGAGGAGCTGCGTATCGGTTTCGCTGCGCGGCCGCAGGATGATACGGATCGGCGCACCATCGGCCCAGACCGGCTTCTCGGCCGTGAAAATCCGGGTCAGATCGGCGACCCGCACTCCCTCCGGATCGCGATGCGACGTCACCAGCACGAAGCCGGTTCTCACCACCATGACCTGCTCGACGCCGGCGACCTTCTGGGCCGGCTTCAACGGCCCGGCCGACACCGCAACGTCGATCTTGCCGTCGGCCAACGCACGGATGGCGCCCGAACTGCCGAGACCGACGATAACCGCGACGTCGGGCCCGCCGGTTGCAGTGAACTGTGCGCCGACCTTGCCAAGCAGACCGACCGACGAACCGGTCCCGCCCATCCGCAACGGCTCGGCGGCTATCGCGTCCGGCGTCGACAGCACGCCACTCAGCGCGACGGCCACCAGACCGGCGAGGACAACGGACGATCCCAATAAACGCATAGCCATCTGTTCCGGCTGTTTATACCGGGACAGTGCACACGAAAATGATGACTTATTATCTTAAAGGCACGCGCAAGGTGCAGCGATGGTGAACAAATGGAAATAATACCGCATCGATTCACAGCATCGCCACCGCCCGATACCGCTTCAATGAATCTCCGGCTCAGGCACCACGCCAAGCGGTGCCAGGAAGTCGAAATCGCAGCCATCATCCGCTTGGCCGATATGCGCGGAATAAAGCGCGCCGTAACCGCGCGGGTAACGCGGCTCAGGCTTGACCCAGGACGCTTTGCGCCGCGCCAACTCCTCATCACTGACATGCAGATGAATCCGGCGCGCCTCGACATCGACTTCGATTTCGTCGCCGGTCTGCACGAAGGCCAGCGGACCGCCGACAAAGCTCTCCGGCGCGACATGCAGGATGCAGGCACCGTATGACGTGCCGCTCATCCGCGCGTCGGAAATCCGCACCATGTCGCGTACGCCCTGCTTCACCAGCTTCTTCGGGATCGGCAACATGCCCCATTCCGGCATGCCCGGGCCGCCGATCGGGCCGCCGTTCTTCAGAACGAGGATATGATCGGCGGTGACATCGAGATCGTCGCGTTCGACCTCGCGCGCCATGTGGTTGTAGTCCTCGAAGGCGATGACCGGGCCACGATGCTTGTGCAGCCGCTTCGCCGCCGCCGACGGCTTCATGACGCAGCCGCGCGGCGCCAGATTGCCGGTCAAGACCGCGGTCGCGCCGTCGGTATTGACCGGATCCTTGAGCGTGTGGATCACCTCGGGCAGATAGATCGCGGCGCCGGCGATGTTGTCGCCAATGGTCTTGCCGGTCACCGTCAAACAGTCGAGATCCAGCGTATCGCGCAATTCGTTCATCAGCGCGCGCAGGCCGCCAGCATAGAAGAAATCTTCCATCAGGTATTTGCCCGACGGCCGGACGTTGGCGAGCACCGGGATTTCCCGCGAAATCTCGTCGAAGCGTTTCATGTCGAGTTTCAGCCCGGCGCGGCGCGCCATCGCCACCACGTGGATGATGGCATTGGTCGATCCGCCCATTGCCATATGCACGCGGATCGCGTTGTCGAAGGCGGCCGGCGTCAGAATTTTATCCGGCGTCAGGTCTTCCCAGACCATGTCGACGATGCGACGACCGGCGGTCGCGCACATCCGCGGATGATTGGAATCGGCGGCCGGGATCGACGACGCACCGGGCAGCGACAATCCGCAGGCCTCGGCGATCGCCATCATGGTCGCCGCCGTCCCCATCACCATGCAGGTGCCGAAGGATCGTGCGATGCCGTTTTCGACCTCGCTCCAGTCCTGCTCGGTGATCGTCCCGGCGCGCTTTTCGTCCCAGTACTTCCACGCATCAGAGCCGGAGCCGAGGGTCTGGCCATGCCAATTGCCGCGCAACTGCGGACCGGCCGGTACATAGATCGCCGGCACACCCATACTGATCGCGCCCATGATCAGACCGGGCGTGGTCTTGTCGCAGCCGCCGAGCAGCACCGCGCCGTCGATCGGATGACTGCGCAGCAGTTCCTCCGTCTCCATCGCCAGCAGATTGCGGTAGAGCATGGTCGAGGGTTTGACGAAGGGCTCCGACAGCGACATCGCCGGCAGTTCGACCGGAAAGCCGCCGGCTTGCAGAACGCCGCGTTTAACCTCCTCGGCCCGCGCCCGCAAATGGGTATGGCAGAAGTTGATATCGCTCCAGGTGTTGACGATGCCGATCACCGGCTTGCCCTGCCAGTCCGGCAAGTCGAAGCCGCCCTGGCGCAACCGCGAACGGTGACCGAACGAACGCAGATCGTTCGGGCCCAGCCAGCGATGGCTGCGCAGGTCTTCGTAACGCTTCACTTTGGTCATTTGTAACGCTTCGCTTGGATCATTCCGCAGCGGTCTCGGGCTTGAGGGCGGCCGCGACCGTTGCGCGGCGGGCGAGGTACTGGGTCACAATCACCGTGATCGCCAGCACCGCGCCGATAATATCGCTCTCCCAGCCGGGCTTGATCAAGAGCAGCCCGGCGACGATCAGCATCGGCCGCTGCCACCAGTTCGTCGCCGTGAGAAAATATTGATGCAGGCCGCCGGAGAACAGCAGCACGCCAACGATCGCGGTCGCGCAGCTCGACAGAATTTGCGGCCACGGACCGATCATCAGCAATGACGGCTCATAGACGAACATATAAGGCACGATGAAGCCGGTGGCGCCGATCTTGACCGCGGCCCAGCCGGTTCTCCAGAGATCGGACTTGGCAATGCCGGAGGCGGCGAACACCGCCAGCGCCACCGGCGGCGTGATCGCCGACAGGATCGCGAAATAGAAGGCGAACATGTGCGCGGCCGGGACGATAACGCCGAGCTTGACGATCGCCGGCACCAGCAGCGCCGTCATGATGATGTAAGCCGGCGTGGTCGGAATGCCCATGCCGAGCACCATGCCGGCCAGCATGGTCAGCATCAGCGCCGGCAACAGCATGTCCTTCGACAGATGCACGACGAACTGGGTGAAGACGATGCCAAGACCGGAAATCGTCACCACGCCGACAATGATGCCGGCTGCGGCGCAGGCCAGCGCCACCGACAACGTATTGCGCGCGCCGTCGACCATCGCACCGGTGAGGTTCTCCCAGGTGCAGTTGACGCGGGTATGGGCGCGCAAGGCCGCAACCGGGAAGCAGGACAAGGTGCCGACCAGTGCGGCGAGCGGCGCGGAAAAGCCGGAATACATCATCACCAGAATGGCCACGACCGGCAGGAACAAATGACCGTTGCGGGTCACAACCGCACCAAGCCGGGGCAATTCCGATTTCGACAGCCCTTTCAGGCCGAGCCGCTTCGCCTCGAAATGCACCGCGGCGAAGCAGGCGATGTAATACAACAGCGCCGGAATGATCGACCAGATCACCACCTCGCCGTAGGACACGCCGAGGAATTCGGCCATCACGAAAGCGGCCGCGCCCATGATCGGCGGCATGATCTGCCCGCCGGTCGAGGCCACCGCTTCGACCGCGCCGGCGAATTCCGGCTTGAAGCCGGTGCGCTTCATCAGAGGAATGCTGATCTGGCCGGTGACCATGACGTTGGCGACCGCCGAGCCCGAGATCGCGCCGAACAACGACGACGATACCACGGCGACCTTGCCCGGGCCGCCGGTATGGTGGCCGGTCAGGCCGGTGGCGAAATCCATGAACAACTGGCCGGTGCCGGTACGCTCCATGAAGGTGCCGAACACCACGAAGATCAGCACATAAGTCGCCGACACCGACAGCGGGATGCCGAAGATGCCTTCGGTGGTCATATAGAGCTGATCGAGCATGCGCTGCGGCTCGATCTGGGCGACCACGAGACCGTAAAACAGGAATACCGCAGCCGTAATCGGCAGCGCCCAGCCGAGAACGCGCCGCACCGCCTCCATCAACAACACGATCAGGGTGATGCCCATGATCTTGTCCGACAGCGTCAAGTCGTCGACGTAGAAGATGCGATTGACGACGTAATCGTAGTTGACGAACAGATAGAGGATCGGCGTGATCGACACCGCCAGCAGGATCAGATCGAGCGCCTTCGGCTTGTCGTCGATCGCGCCTGAAAAGCGGAAAATCAGGAAGGTCAGCGTCAGCGCGAACAGCAGATGAATGCCGCGGAAATAGACCGCTTCGGGCGAACCGAAGCCGATCGCCCACATGTGATAGAGAACCATGGCAAAGGCGACCACGGCTGTCACGAGACGTACGATGCCGCGATAGTCGAATTTCATGGCGTTATTCATGGGAGGCCTGCGACCTGATGCGCAACGATGATGGGACGACGGAATTCCGGACGGAACGAGGCCGGCGCGCCATCAGACCAATGGCGCGCCGGTCAAGCCTTCGTCAGTGGGACGCGACGGTGACGCCCTTTTCCTTATAGTATTTGGCCGCGCCGGGGTGGAACGGCACGCCGATGTCGGCGGCGAAATCGGCGACATCCTGCTGACCGATAGCCTTGGCGATGCTGGCCAGGTTGCTCTTGTTGTCCATGATCGCCTTGGTCATTTTATAGACCTCGTCGGCCGGCAGCTTGCACGACACGAAGATATGCGTGGCGTAGCCGATGACTTTCACGTCGGCGTCCTGCTTCGGATAGCTGCCCTTCTTGATCGTCGCCAGCGTATAACCGGGATTGATCTTCTTCATTCCGGCATAGCTCGACGACTGGTCGAGCATCTTGATGTCGCGCGCCGAGGCGAGATCCATGATGGCGCCGGCCGGCACCTGAGTGCCGAGCGCGAAACCGACGGCGTGACCGTCCTTCATCTGGTTGACCGAGTCGGAATAGCCGACGAAGGACACCTTGACGTCGTTATAGTTCAGACCATTGACGCCGAGGATCTGGCGCGTGATCAACTCGCCGGTATTGCCGCGCTGCTGCGTGGTGATCGACTTGCCCTTGAGATCGGCTATCTTGTTGACGCCGGAGTCGGCAGTGACGACGAACTGATAATATTGCGGATAGAGCGTCGCGACATTGCAGATGTCGGTCGCCTTCTTCGGGAACGGCTTGTTGCCGGCCAGACCGTCGACGGTCGAGATCGAGTTGCCGAAACCGATTTCGGCCTTGCCTTCGTCGACGCCACGTACATTGGCGATGCCGGCGCCCGGCAGCACCTGAATCTTCAGGCCCGGCACAGCCTTTTCCCACATATCCTTGAGCTGGCCGCCCAGCGGAATCCACGAGCCACCCTGCGGGCCGGTCATCATCTTGATGTCGGCAGCCGAAGCCGCCGGCACGGCAAGGCCAAAAGCCAGGCCCAGGGCCAGACCGCAAGTCGCAATACGAGTCTTGTTGAAAGTCGTCATTTTTGTCTCCTCCACGCCCTCCGCTTGAATGCGGGGACTTTTTCTAACGATCGCCTTTTCGGCGTTTTTCGCTTCTCGGGTCGGCGAGCTTACTTCAGGTTTTCAAGCTTACTTGGGGGAACGGGCCGCGCACAAGCGAATATTACAACTCTTGACAACATTGCACCAAAACGAACAACTGGCTCATTGCGCCAATCCATGCAGGGACCGGACCATGCAAGACGCCACCAGGGCCAAACTGGCCACCATCTCGACGGCAACGTTGACCACGGTGCTGTTCAAGCACGGCCTGCGCAATACATTCATTGCTGGCATCCACCGGATCAATCCGGCGGCGCCGAAAACGCCGAACATGGTCGGCCCGGCCTACACCCTGCGCTATATTCCGGCCCGCGAGGACCTCGACCATCTCGGCGTCTTCGAGGATCGTTCGCACCCGCAGCGTAAAGGCGTCGAGGAATGTCCGGCCGGGCATGTCTTTGTTATCGACAGCCGGCGCAATCCCGCCGCGGCCTCGGCCGGCAATATTCTGGTGACGCGGCTGATGAAACGCGGCGTCGCCGGCGTCGTCACGGATGGCGGCTTTCGCGACACCCCTGAGATCGCGGCCCTGCCCTTTCCCGCCTATCACGCCGCGGCTTCGGCGCCGACCAACCTGATCAAGCATCACGCCATCGATCTCGACGTGCCGATCGCCTGCGGTGAAGTGCCCGTCTATCCCGGTGACATCATGGTCGGCGACAATGAAGGCGTCGCGGTCATCCCCGGCGCCATCGCCGACCGCATCGCCGACGAGGCCTTCGAACAGACCGTGTTCGAGGATTTCGTTCAGGCCAAGGTGAGCGAAGGCCGTGGCATTTTCGGGCTTTACCCGCCGGGGCCGGAGGCGCGCGCCGAATTCGCCGCCTGGCGCGCCGATCGGCAACGCTGACGAACGGCCGACGCCATGCCGCCCGATCCATCCCCGCCGGCGACGCCACCAGGCTTTGGCGAGGCCAAGCTGTCGAACGGCATCTATCAGCGCATCTTCGAAGCCATTCTGGCCGGCGAATTCGCCGTCAATGCGCGCCTGCCGTCTGAAATCGATCTGGCGCAGCGCTTCGGCGCATCGCGGCCGGTGGTGCGCGAGGCGCTGGCGCGGCTGCGCGACGACGGCATCATCGTCTCGCGGCAAGGTTCCGGCAGTTACGTCAAGCGCCGCCCGGATAACGCGGTCCTGCGCTTCGTGCCGGTCGGATCGATCGCCGACATCCAGCGCTGCTTCGAGTTCCGCGCCGGGCTGGAAGGCGCGGCCGCCGCGCTCGCGGCCGAGCGCCGCGACGCCGACGACCTCGGCGAGATCGAAGCGGCTTTCGACGCGCTGGAGGCCAGTGTCCGTGAAGGCCGGCTCGGCGTCGATGCCGACGAGCGGTTTCACATCGCCATCGCCAAGGCGACCCATAACGACTATTACGTTTCGGTGCAGACCTCGCTGCACGCCCATATCGTGTTCGGCATGAACCTGTTACGCAATCTGTCGCTGCTGCGTACCGCGCAACGCCTGCGGCTGGTCCAGAACGAACATCGCGCCATCGTGGACGCCATTACGGCGTCCGAACCGCAAGCCGCCCGCATCGCCATGCAGACTCATATCGACAATGCCCGCCGCCGCATGTTCGACGGCGCCGACACATGACCGTCGAAACCGAAACCGCGATCGCTGGCGGCCCGCCCCGCCATTGGGCGCTGCGCCTCCTCGACAATCCCTATCTGCTGCTGGCGGCGACATCGCTGTTGTGGTCGGGCAATCATATTATCGGCCGCGCCACCGGCGGTCAGGTGCCGCCGCTGGCGCTGGCGGCGGCGCGCTGGCTGATCCCGGCCATCGTGATGTGGCCCCTGGCGCGCCACCACCTTCGGCGCGACTGGCCGGCGATCCGCGCGCATTGGAAAATCATGCTGTGGCTGAGCCTGACCGGCGGCGCGTTGTTCACCGTCCTGCAATATGTCGGCCTGCAACACACCAGCGCACTCAATGTCTCGGTGCTCAACTCACTCGTGCCGGTGCTGATCGTGGCGGTCAGCGCGATCTTCTTCCGCGACCGCGTCACGGCGCTGCAACTGGCCGGCATCGCCACGTCGTCGCTCGGCGTGCTGGCGATTATCGCGCACGGCCAGTTCGAAACGCTCGCCGCGCTGGCCTTCAACAGCGGCGACCTGATCACGCTGGTCAGCATGGCCCTGTTCGCCGTCTATGCCGCCTATCTGCGGCTGCGGCCCAATATCCACTGGCTCAGCTTCCTGTTCGTGCTGGCGGTCGTTTCGACCCTATTCAACGTACCGCTGTTCGTCTGGGAAATGATCGACGGCGCTCGCCTGCAACCGACGCTGATCACCTTCGTCGCGATCGGCTATGTCTCGCTGTTCCCCAGCCTGCTGGCTTTCGCCGCGTGGAATCGCGGCGTCGAATTGATCGGCGCCAATCGCGCCGGCCCGTTCCTGCATCTGGTGCCGATCTACACCGCCGTGCTCGCCAGCGCGCTGCTCGGCGAGCACCTGGCGGCTTTTCATGTCATCGGCTTCGCGCTGATCCTTGCCGGCGTATGGCTGGCGTCACGGCGCGCCCGCTCGCGGACCCACGGCGCACCGACCGCAAGCTGACGGCCGTCTCAGCACAGGCGATCCGCGAGCGCACGAAACGCCGTCATCTGGTCGGCCAGAAGTTCCCGCTTGTCATCGCGGCCGACGAAAATTTTGAACATGATGCCGCCATCGCGGTTGAAGAAGTTGATCGACGCCGACAGCCTGCCGAACAAGGGCCGCTCCATGAAGGCCACGCCGGCGCAACGCTCGTGCCGGAGATGGCCGTGAAAGCCGGTGCGGCCGGACAGATTGTAATAGCCCCGCGCCACCTCACCGCGCGGGACCGGGCCGGTGAATTCCATGATGCCGTCGTCGGTATGAACAATGACCGTCACCTCGCCCCACGTCGCGACCGCACCCATGATCTCAATGAAGGCATCCGCCGGCGCGAAGCGTCGCATGGCATCCGGCATCGCTTCGACCACCGCGCGCGCGGTGACGTTATGCTCTAAAGCGACGGTCTCGATCACCGCGCCCGGATTGGCCGAGAGTTTGGCGCGTAGACCGTCAATCGTAGAGGTCGTCATGAACTTCATCCTTCCGGCAATTTTCCGAGGGCGCCACCACGGCGCGACAAGCGCTTCGCCAACGCGCGAAACTGCTCAACCTGCTTCGGGTCGAGCTGATGGTTGTCGTCACGCGCGAGAAATATCTTGAACATGAGATTGCCGTCGCGATTGAAGAACAGCACGGCCGCGGACGGCCGGCCCAGGAACGGCCGTTCGACGAAGGCAATGCCGGCGCAACGGCTGATTCTCAGCCGCCCCCGGATCGGCCCATCCTGAAGCCAATAGAAATAATCGGCTTTGATCTCACCGCGTGGCAGGGTCAGATTGAATTCGACGATACCATCGGCCGTGTTTAACGGCACCGCCACCGGTCCCCAGGTCGCGACGTCATCCATCACCGCCAGAAAGCAGCGCGACGGAACCATTCGACAAACGTCGCGCGGCAGTTCCTCGAGGATCTGGCGAGGACAGACGCCACGTTCCGCCGCTTCGCTTTCGATCGCGACCCCATCCAGGAACCTGGCCAGTTCCTTGAAGTTCAGCGGGCGCGATCCGCCGCTGTCATCGGAAAGGCGGCGTCCGCGCGCGACGCCGGCCTTGCGTCGCGCGGCAACGGACTTGACCGGCGGCCCGCCGGCGATGGACGCGGGTGTCTTGCGGGTCATCGATTCGACAAGCTGTCGCATCCGCCGACCTGCCTTTGCCGGTCAGGCGACCGCCGCTTTATGAGTCAGCGTCTGTTTGACCTCGAATCCCTCGAACTTCGGATGTTCGAGATAAAGCGAACCGGTCGTTTCGTTGCCGGCGCGCGAATGGGCGATGCGGAATTCCTCCGACTTCGTCCAGGCATCGAAACTGGCATGGCTTTGCCAGACGGTATGCGACGCATAAAGCGTGTGGTCTTGCGCTTCCGGCCCCTTGAGCAAATGAAACTCGACGAAACCCGGCATGCGATCGAGATAGGAATCGCGGCTGGCCCAGACTTTTTCGAAGGCGTCTTCGGAACCCTTTTTCACCTTGAAACGATTCATCGCGATATACATTGACTTTCTCCCTGGCTTGTTAACGTGAGACACCTGGCTTGGGCGTATCGGTGAAGGAATAGAGAACGCGATCGACGGTTTAGATTTCGGTTGCGAGCATGCCGCGCATCATCCCTTCTTGTAGAAATCGTCGCCGAACCGGATCTTCAAAGCCCCTTTGAAGGTGATGCCCGGTTGCGGAAAGGCAACAGGAGCGCCGGTGCCGCTCGCACTCGGATAGGTCGTCATGTAGCGGCTATATTCGGTGTCGAGCAGGTTCTCGATCGCGAAGGATGCCAGAACATCGGGCGACGCCTGATAGGACGCATACATGTTGACGAGATTGTAGGAACTGGTCTGCGGGAAGATCAGCGTGCCCTGACTGTCGGTCGGAATATCGCTGGCATCCTTGCCGCTGACCGCCTGCCAGCGAACCGAGACCGTCAGCTTGCGGTCAAAGAAGCGCGCGCCGAGCGTGGTCGTCACCGCATCGGGCGAGATCTTGGCGAGCGGCTGGTCGGTGTCGACGTTGCGGCCGCGAACGTGCCCGTAATTGAGCCCGGCGAACCAGCCCCCGGCATCGTAGCTGCTTTCAATTTCGAAGCCGCGCAGCCGGGCGTGCGGGATATTCTGATACTGCTCGCAGAGACCAAAACCGGGCGCGAAGGCGTTGTTGGTACAGGTCGCGCCGCCGACCGCCGTGTCGCCGTTGCTGAGTGCCGTCATCTCGATGTAATCGTAAACATCGTTCTGATAGACATTGCCCTTGATACGCAGCGCATCGTTTTGCGCCATCAGGTTATCGAAGCGAATGTTGACGCCGGCTTCCTTGGTCTTGCCGACTTCGGGGCGCAGCCACGGGTTCGGCAACAGATCGAACATCGGAAACACCGGGTGCGTGCCGGTCACCAGCGTCTCGGTAATCGCCGGCGCGCGATAGCCTTCGGCATAGGTGACATAAGGCGTCAGCCACGATACCGGCGTTACGCCGACCGTGATCTTCGGCGATAGGCGCGTACCCTCGGAATTGTAACCCCCGCCATTGAGCGAATAGGAATCGTAGCGCGCGGCGCCGATGACTTCGAGCCAGCTGTCGTAATTGGTCTTGAGCTGCATGAAGCCGCCGGACACCGTCCGTTCGCCTGACGGCGTGAATACGGTGCCGAAACCGCTGGTGTCGACATTGTCGCGGAAGCTGTCGCCGCCATAGGTCAATTCGTGACGCAAGGCGCCGGTTTCGAACCGCGAGGTATTGTGAGCGTCGACGCCGATCGTATCGATCTTGAAATTGCGCGAGTCGCCGATTTTGCCCGACACCGCCGAGCCGGTGCCGGAAATCTTGGTCTGCGCCGTTTCTGTGTTGGTCCAGTACACGCTGCCGTCGAAGTCGAACAGCTTGTCATCGGGGCGGCTGTACAGCCAGCGCGCGGTCGCGACGTTATTGTTCACATCGGTCGAATAGACCGAAGACGGGTCCTGGCCGGTGTTGTAACGCGAATCGAGACTGGTGAAGCCGAGCTTGATCTGATGCCCGTCGGCCGGCCGGAACGTCGCCTTGGCGATGCCGCTCCAATTGCTGAAGCCCGAATTCTGGACCTCGTTGCCGTCGGCATCCTTGTAATTCTGCTTCGAACGCTCGACGGTGCCGACCATGAAATCGAACTTCGGATTGACGCGGGCGGCGGCGAATATCGAACCGGCGCCTTGCGTCTGGTTGGAGCCGAGTTCACCGCGCGTTTCGATCCCCCATTTCTGGTCCGGCCGCAGCACGTCGCCGACATCCTTGGTCTTGAACGACACGACTCCGCCGATCGCGCCGGAGCCATAGATATTGGCGACCGGACCGCGCACCACCTCGGCGCTGCCGATCATTTCCGGATCGAGGTAGAAGACGCCGTCGGCGTTATGGCCGGTGCGCTGGAAGTTCTGTCGCGCGCCATCGACAACGACATTGACGCGACCGAAATCCTGCAAGCCGCGGATATTGACCGCCGTGCCCGGATCGTCGGCGCGCTCCTGCACTGAAACGCCGGGAATGCCGAACAGAATATCGGACGGCTTACTCGGCAAGGTCCGCTCAAGCGACTCGAGACCGACGACACTGACCGCGGCAAGCGCGTCGGATGTCTTTTCCGCGGTCTTGGTCGCGAGAACGGTAATCGGATCGAGCGTGACCGCTTGTTGAGCGGCAACGGGCAACGCACCCGCCATCAAAGCAAGAGAAGAGACACTGAAAAGAAGCGCGCACGCGCTCCGACGACCAGCCGGCATGACAGCCCCCAAACACCACGGTTGTTTTTTGAATTGCGGCGGGCTGGCGCGCCGCTCCCGAAGGAGCCGGCTTGGCTGGCTGGCTCACTGCCGGACTTGACCAGCAGCGATGTTTGCGTTTGTAACCGTGACGTATTACTTAGGTCAAGGCATGAATTAGAAAGTTATAACCTCTCTAAACTGACATGTGCATAAGTAATATTAGTTTATAATCGTTAAAAAGAGCGTCATCAGGAAATATTTATTTATCGAATACTGAAAGTGCGATGAGGATGAACGTGAACAGAAGCAAAGAAGCGGAAAGAAGACCCGACGATCCCGGCGGCGACAAGCCGCCGATCCGCAGTATTCCCTCGTCCAACAACCGCATCGACAGCCGCGATCTTTTCCAGGGCATCCGCGAAATCACCATCGCCCACGGCGACGAGACCTATCGTCTTCGCTTGACGGCGCAAAACAAACTGATCCTGACCAAATGAGGCGACCGATGACGCGCAGCTTTATTCACAACGAACGTGGCGCCGCGACGCTTGCCCGCACGCGACGACCAAAATGTCTGACGCTTCGCCTGTTTAGGCCTGGTGTGTTGGGACTCGGGCTGCTGCTTTTCGCCGCAGCGCCGTCAACGGCAGCGCAAGCCGATAACATCGCCGTCAACAATGGCGCGGCGGCCGACACATCGCGCATCGTATCGATCGGCGGCGCAGTCACCGAAATTCTCTATGCACTCGGCTTCGAGAACAACATCGTCGGCATCGACAGCACCAGCCTTTATCCGGCGCGCGCCGCGCACGACAAAAAGAATGTCGGCTATATGCGTCAGCTCTCCGCCGAGGGCGTGCTGGGATTGCGGCCGAGCCTGATCGTCGCCATCGCCGGCTCCGGTCCGACAGAAACGATGACGGTGCTGAAGGCGGCGCATGTACCTCTCGTCGAGATACCGGAGTCCTATACCGAGACCGGCATCGTCGAGAAGATCCGGCTGATCGCCAGGACCGTCGGCGCCGGCGACAAAGCGCGGTGTCTGATCGAGCGCGTCCATAGCGACATCGCCGCCCTCAAGATTCTGGAGGCCGGCATCGGGCGCCGAAAGCGCGTGCTGTTCGTTCTGTCATTCGTCAACGGCCGCGCCATGGCCGCCGGCCGCGACACCGCCGCCGACGGCATCATTAAGCTGGCCGGCGGGGTCAATACGATTGACGACTATGGCGGCTACAAGCCGTTAAGTGACGAAGCCATTGTCGCGGCCCGTCCCGATGTCATCCTCAGCATGCAGCGCGGCGGACCCGGCGTACTGACCGCCGACGCGGTGTTCTCGCATGCCGCGTTTTCGGCAACGCCGGCCGCGGCGCATCGATCTTTTGTGGCAATGGAAGGGCTCTATCTGCTCGGCTTCGGTCCGCGCACCGCCCGCGCCGCCCGCGACCTCGCCGCGACGCTTTATCCGGGCCTCAAGACGGCGCCGCTTCCCTCCGAACACGCATCCGGCACGACCGCATGTCCGGAATGACCGAGCGCGTCGCCCCCGCCCCCGGCGCGGCATGGACAGCGATCCGGTTGCGGGCGCTGATCGCGGGGCCATTGCTGTTTCCGGCCTTGATCGCACTCCTGATCGCGGTCGTGCTGGCGGCGACCGCCATAGGTGCGGCCGGCATCCCGCTGGAACGGATCCCCGCCGCACTGGGCCTGACCGGACATGGCGACAGCGCACTGTTTCAGCGCGACAGTCTGGTGCTGTGGTCGGTGCGCCTGCCTCGCATCGCCATCGCCATTGTCATCGGCGCGTTATTGGCGGCAAGCGGCGCGATCATGCAGGGCCTGTTCCGCAATCCGCTGGCCGATCCCGCGCTGGTCGGCGTGTCCAGCGGCGGCGCGTTGGCGGCCGCCTCGGTCATCATCTTCGGCGACCGTCTGACGGCCAGTTATGCCATCACGCTGCCATTCGCGACGCTACCCGCCGCCGCCTTTGCCGGCTCGCTCGTAACCACCTGGGTCCTGCAACGGATCGCGACACGCGGCGGGACGACCTCGATCGCGGTGTTCCTGCTCGGCGGCCTTGCCATCGCCGCTCTGGCGAATGCGGGCATCGGCCTGCTGGTCTTTGTCGCCGATGACCGTCAATTGCGCGACGTCACGTTCTGGCTGCTCGGTTCGCTGGGCGGCGCGACCTGGGACAAGGTGGCTGCCATCGCGCCGATTCTGGCGGCGCTGCTGATCGTCATTCCCGTCATAAGCCGAGGCCTCGATCTGCTGACGCTCGGCGAAGCCGAAGCGTTTCACATGGGCATCGAAGTCGAACGCCTGAAGCGCATGTCGATTATCCTGATCTCGGCGATGACCGGCGCGGCGGTGGCCTTTGCCGGCGTCGTCGGCTTTATCGGCATCGTGGTGCCGCATCTATTGCGGCTGGCCATCGGGCCGGGGCATGCGCGCCTGCTGCCCGCCTCGGCCTGTCTCGGCGCGATCCTGTTGCTCGCCGCCGACACCGCGGCGCGGACTCTGGCCGCGCCCGCCGAAATACCCATCGGCATCCTGACCGCGATCGTCGGCGCGCCGTTCTTTCTGGTGCTGCTGTTGCGGCAACGGGGGCTCGTCGGCCTATGACAATTGCGATCTCGGCGACATCGCTATCGGTCCGCATCGGCGCCAAGTCGCTGCTCGACCGGATCTCCTTCGATATCCGGCAAGGCGAGACCGTCGCCCTGGTCGGACCGAACGGCGCCGGCAAGTCGACCTTGTTGCGAACGCTGGCCGGCGAGATCCCGATCAGCGATGGCGTCGTGACATTGAAAGGACGCGCGCCACAGGCCTGGCATCCGCGCGAGCTGGCGCTACGCCGCGCTGTGCTGTCGCAAAACGTCGCGGTGACCTTCCCTTTCACCGTCATCGAAATCGTGCGCATGGGCGCCGGCGAACGCCGCGGCAAGGCGATCGACGCCATGGCCGATGCCGCGCTCGCCGATGTCGATCTCGACGGCTTTCAGCACCGGATCGTCGGCACCTTGTCGGGCGGCGAGCAACAGCGCGTGCATTTTGCCCGCGTCATGCTGCAACTGGCCTGCGGCGAGGCGACCTACGGTCCGGGCATTTTGTTGCTCGACGAGCCGACCGCCAGCCTCGATCTGCGCCATCAGCTCGATCTCGCCGGTGTGGTGAAGCAATTCGGCGCGCGCGGCACCACCACCGTCGCGGTCGTGCACGATCTCAACCTCGCCGCCTTGATGGCGGACAGGGTCATCGTGCTCGGCCGCGGCCGCATCGCCGCCGACGGCGCGCCGGCGCAAGCGATCAATGAGACGATGTTGCAGGATACCTTCGGCGTTTCGTCCGCGCTCGGCCAGATTCCCGACCCTTCGGTGCCTTTCGTGCTGCCGCACGCGGCGCGGAGAATGCCGTCACCGGCACGGATCGCAATGCCGGGCGCGCCGACCGCCTAACGCCGCCCCGGCGTCATGCCGTCCGGGCCGATCTCCGGCTGCCGCCCGCTCGCCGTGTCAATAACGGCACCGGATCGCGCCGCCGGATAAGGGATTGAGCCCGGGAGGACCATGCTGGGGTGCAGCGTGGCGCACGTCCTGCGCCAAAGAAAAAAGCCCGCCAGCGTGCCGGCCGACTATATCGCCATTAGGAGACCGCCGGGCGGGATTGACCCGATCGGGTAGCAAAACGGACGAATTTTCAGAGAAATGGACCGGGAAATTGGTCGGAGTGGCAGGATTCGAACCTGCGACCCCCTCGTCCCGAACGAGGTGCGCTACCAGACTGCGCTACACTCCGACTGTGGGCGGCCTTATAACCCTGCCACGTTTGAAACCGCAAGCGGGCTATACCCC
>WGNB01000033.1 GCA_016124795.1 Rhodopseudomonas sp.
CCCTAAATGGCGCCTCTGACCTGAAACGACGCATAACCGCTCGTTTCGGCCGTTGGGAAGGGGCCATAGCTCAGCTGGGAGAGCGCGTCGTTCGCAATGACGAGGTCGGCGGTTCGATCCCGCCTGGCTCCACCAACCCACTCAGACTGTCCCATCGCGGACCTACTTATCCCAGCACCCCGATCCGGTTATGACGCGGCCACCATGGCCGCCGGCGCCTTGGCATCGACCGCAGTTCCGGCCGGCTCCCGCCCGATCCAGCGGTCGATGAAAGCGTTGAGCCAGTTGCGCGAGGCAAAGTCGTAAGCCGCCCGGTCGCTGACATGCTGATGCGGCTGCTTGGTGCCCGGCAAATCCAAGCGGGCCGCGCCGCGCACCAGCCAGCGGTGCATCATGGCGTGGGTCACTTCCGGATGGAACTGCAAGCCATAGCCAGTGCCGAAACGAAAAGCCTGGGCCGCGAAGGTCTCGCCCTCGGCCAGCAGTTCCCCGCCGGCCGGCACCTCGAAGCCTTCGCGGTGCCATTGGTAAACATGGTCCGGCCAGTCGGCGAGCAAGGCGCGGCCGGCCGCCGTCGGCCGGATCGGATAATAGCCGATCTCGGCCTGGCCCTGCGGATGCGGATAGACCCGCGCGCCCAATTGCCGCGCCATCATCTGCGCGCCGAGACAGATGCCGAGGAACGGCTTGTTGTCGCGCAGCGGCACCGCGATCCAGTCGATCTCGGTCTTGATGTAATCGTCGGGATCGTTGGCGCTCGGCGGACCGCCGAAAATCACCGCTGCGTCGTGATCGTCCATCGTCTCCGGCAGCGGATCGCCGAAGCGCGGCCGGCGGATGTCGAGCGGATAGCCGAGCTTGGCGAGAAGCTGGCCGACGCGGCCGGGCGACGACTGCTCCTGATGCAGAACAAGCAAAACCGGCTTCAACGTCGTCGTCATCGCAGCGTTCACCTCACGCGCTCAATAGGCAACTGCTTCGCACGGCTTGGCAACACGAAGCCGGGAACAGCGCCTATGATCTTCGCGCATGATCCGGCCGGAATAACGGCATCCATCCCCGGCCGAAGCGGGACCGTGATTTACGGCCTCACGCCGCCTGCGCCTGCGCCGCCCTCCGCTTGCTCTGGCGTGAACCGACCAGCCGCAGCACGATCCGGCGCGGCAGCACCCGCGCCGCCAGCAGCACGATCTTGTTGGCCAGTCCCGGCACCACCAGGCGTTTGCCGCGCATCAGGCCGCGATAACCGGCGGCGGCAACCCGTTCCGCCGTCTGGGTCAGCCGGCCCGGCGCCAGTTCGCCTTTGACGCCGGCGCGCGCCGCGAATTCCGTCGGCACCGGCCCCGGACACAACACCGTCACCTTGACGCCGCGCGCCCGCAATTCGCCATGCAGCGCCTCGGTGAACGACAGCACATAAGCCTTGCTGGCGTAATAAACCGCGCTGCCCGGCCCCGGCAGAAAGCCGGCGATCGAGCCGACATTAAGCAGGCCGCCGCGCTGGCGCGCCATGGCATCCACGAAAGCCAACGACAATTCGGTCAGCGCCCGCATGTTGAGATCGATCATCTGCAACTGCTCGGCGCGGTCGAGCGTCGCGGCGATGCCGACGAGGCCGAAGCCGGCATTGTTGACGACATAACGCGGCTCGGCACCGGCGGCGCGCAGCGCATCGCCGATCGCCCCGGCCGCACCCGCCTGCATCAGATCGGCGACGATCACCAGCGGCCGCGGTTGTCCGGTGGCCGCGATCTCGTCGGCCAGCGCTTCCAGCCGGTCGCGGCGGCGCGCCACCAGCGCCAGTTCATGACCGTGGCGGGAAAATTCGCGCGCCAGCGCCACGCCGATGCCGGCCGATGCGCCGGTGATGACGGTAACCGGACGAAGTGCGGTCATGAAGCGGACTGATCCCTGTTGTCGTATTGCGCGGCGACCTGGCCTTTGAGCGCAATGCGTTCCTCGCGCGAGACATGCAACAGGTCGGCGGCGCGCCAGATCAGATTATCCTCGAACTCGGTGACGACGCCATCGGCATAGACCACCTGCCACATCATCTCGACGATGCGGGCGCGCTCGACGCCATCGAGCGTGCGATTGAGCTGGGTGGTGAAGCGATAAAGGTCGACGGCGTTTTCGTCGGCCACGGTGGCTTGAGCGATCAGCTCGTCGGTGCCCTCATCGTCGAGCTTGAAGTGCTGCTTGATGACGCCATGCAAGCGTTCGCGTTCGACCTCGGCGATGCTTCCGTCGATCGACGCGGCGTGAACCAGCAGCGCGGCCGCCGCCAGCCGGAAATCGCGGGCGTCATACCGCGCCGGCGGCTTACCGCCGTCGACCAGTTCGCTCATGATCTTTCTGAAAGCTTCGAACATCGCCGCGTTCCATTTTCCACCCGCCGGCATTTTCGCCCGACAGGCCACATCTTCACCCCTGATGTGCAATGTAAGATCGATTTGGGCAATGTTTCATTACAATGCCGCAAGATTGACCGCGCCAGGCCAGCGCCAAAACAGCGCCAAGGGAGCGCAAAGCCAGCGCCTGTCGTGCGCGCGAGCGCCAACGGCCCTGTTGTTGGCGGCGCGGGTGACGCCGTCGTCGGACCGCCTGCCCTCGACACGATGCGAGGGCGTGGAGCGCCGCGAGGCGCAACCAGTGTGGATCTTCCGCCTCGGCCTTTTCGGCTTCGACGGAGCGTGCCTTTTGCGGGAAGGCGCGTCGCCTTGCGGCGCTCCACCAAGTGGCGATTTGACGTCCCCGGGGCCGTAGCTTCCGGGCGCCGGCCACGATCGCCCGCCCTTATGAGGCGAAACGACCTCCGGCGGACTTTCGCCCGCCTTCACCGGCACCGCGTCCAGCCCACTCAAGGGCGGTCCCCCGTAGTGGGGACGGACGGCTACCCGAGGCCTCCCGAGTGCGGGGTTACGAGCCCCGCCCGCAGGCGCAACCCCTCCCCCACGTCCAGCGAGCGTCTGCAGAACGCCCCTCGCTTGGAGGAAGTAACGAGACTATATACCTAGGAATTTGGAGAGGTCAAAGGGGGCGCGTTGAGGGAAACCGAAATCCACGCAGCGTTCTCGCTTCACCGCGCAAACGGAAATCCAAATCTTCGCTCGCCATAACTCCAATCCGTCATCCTGAGGTGCGAGCGATAGCGAGCCTCGAAGGATGAACGGCCACAAGCATCACGGGCCGTCGCCCTTCGAGGGCCGCGCGACGCGCGGCCACCTCAGGGTGACGGAGACGGTAACGAAAGCCCACGCGGCATGCTCGCTTCACCTCTCCCATGGGAGAGGTGAAGCGCCCGCCGCGCCGGTCAACTTTCAGCGACAGCGACATCCTCAAGCGTCCGGTTGCGCGGCTCGACGCCCCAGGCCCAGACGACGACGATCTGCACCACCACCAGGCCGATCATCAGCCAGACCACGCCCGGCAGCTTGTAGTGCAACATCAGGTAACCGACCACGAAGGGCGACACCACCGTCGCGGCGCGCCCGAGCGTGTTGCAGATGCCGTTGGCGCGCAGCCGGATCTCGGTCGGGAACAGTTCCGTCGTATAGACCCCGAACAAAACCGCGGTCTGCACATAGATCGCCACGATCAACACGAAGCCGACGCTGAGCACGATGGTCGGATCGGAGGCCGCGTTGAAACGGGCATAGACATAACCGAACACGATGGTGGCGACCGATGCGCCGATGATGCTGGCGCGCCGGCCGATGGCATCCGAACTCCAGGCGCCGAGCGCGCAGCCGACCAGCGAGGCCACCGACAGCACCACGGTATAGGCCAGCGAATGCGCGATCGTCAGGCCCTGACGCAGGAAGAACTGCGGCAGGAAGATCACGAAGCCGAAGATCAGCGTATTGATCGTGATGAGCGTCCATGAGCCGACGATCATGCGCTGCAGGATCGGCGGCTTGACCATCGACGACGCCGTGAGCTGCACCACCGGCGCCGACACGACCGGCGGCGGCAAGGTCCCGCCGACTTCCTTTTCAATCGACTGCATCAAGGCTTCGGCTTCGGTATCGCGCCCTTTCGATTCCAGCCAGCGCGGCGATTCCGGCAAATTCTTGCGCAGATACCAGACAACCAGCGAGCCGACGCCGGCAATCACGAACATCGGCCGCCAGCCGAAATTCGGGATGATCAGATAACCAAGAACTGCGGTGACCGGAAAGCCGGCGACAACGATAAAGGCCAGGAACGACAGCCAGCGGCCGCGCGACTTCGGCGGCACGAACTCGGTCAGCGTCGAATAGCCGACGACGATTTCAGCGCCGAGGCCGAGCCCCTGTATGAAGCGGCAGACGATCAGTTGATCCATGGTCTGCGCGAAGGCGGCGGCCAGCGACGCCAGGCCGAACACCAAGAGATTGATCTGATAAGTAAAGCGCCGCCCCATCGCATCGCCGACGAAGCCGGTGATCAAGGCGCCGATCGTCATGCCGACGAAGGTCAGCGAAAGGAATTGCAGGTTCTGCGGCACGGTCGAGAACTTGGTTTGAATCGCGGCCGCCAGCACGCCGCCGGCAACGTAAAGATCGTAGCCGTCGAAGAACATGCCGGCGCCGACCAGCCAGAACACGCGATAATGAAACGACGAGATCGGCAGCCGGTCGAGACGCGCGCCGGCGTTGACGGTTTTAGCCATTGGTTTCCCCCTTCAAGGACTGATCAGCCCGACCGGTCTTCGCCGGTTCGGCGGTGATGCTAGTCGAGCGTCATAACGGACGCTACTGCCGCGACGATGGCGACGCGTGAATCGCGCTACAAACATCGAAAGCGGACGTTTGATGATGCAGTCTTTTCAAATGAAGAATATTGCCAGGATGGAGCAGCCCAGGCGCGATGGGGGAAAACCTCATTTGCCGGTTTCCGCACCGACGCCGAAGCCTTAGTTTGCGTCTTATGAAAATCGTCGCGATCGATTTCGAAACCGCCGACACCGGCGCCGACTCCGCCTGCGCGCTCGGCATCGTCACCATCGAGAACGGCCGGATCGGGTCATCGACGGCGCGGCTGATCCGGCCGCCGCGCCGGCAATTCGTTTTCACCTATATTCACGGCATCACGTGGAACGACGTCAAAGCCGCGCCGACCTTCGGCGAGGTCTGGGACGATCTCGAAGAACACTGGCGCGACGCCGATTATCTGGTCGCGCATAACGCGGCCTTCGATCGCAAGGTGCTCTACACCTGTTGCGCCAAGGCCGACCGGCCGAAACCGGAGACGCCGTTTCTCTGCACGGTGCGGATCGCGCGCGCGCATTGGCAGTTCAAGCCAGCCAATCTCGCTTATGTGTCGGAACAACTCGGCATCGCCCTCAACCACCACGACGCCCTGTCGGACGCGCTGGCCTGCGCCGCGATTGCCGCGCAGGCGGTGCAGGAAGGTTATGCGTTGGAAGGCGCGCGGCTCGGGCCGCCGTCTTATTAACGTCCGGTCGCGCTAGCGGACCGCCCGGCCCTTGGCGATGCTGTCGTCGAGCAGCCGCAGGTTATTGGCGACATAGACATTGCGCGGGTCCTTGCGCTGCGCCGCCAGCAAGGTCTTGCGCGCGCGCACGTTGTCGCCGCGCAGCATATAAGAGAAGCCCTGATTGTTCAGGATTTCCGGCGTCGGTCCGAGAATGCCGATCGCCTGGGCATAAGCGCGGTCGGCGAGATCGAAGCGATGCAGCCGGTCATAGGCCGCCGCCAGACCGAGCCAGGCTTCGGCATCCTGCGGGTGCAGTTCGGCGGCGCGGCGGAAATAGCGTTCGGCCAGCCCGTAATTCTGGGCGCGGTATTGCTTCTTGCCCTCGTTGACGTCGTCATGCGGATCGGAACCGATCAGCGCGGCATCGGTGGCGGACGACGACGCGCGGCGGTCCGAGATCGAACCTGTGACATCCGACGGCGGCAGCGTCGCCGCGGCGCCGGTCTCCTGACCGCGTTTGGAGTCGAACATGTCGGAGAGGGAATCGACGCTGCTGCATCCGGCCAGCCAGAGGCCGCAACCGATCATCACCAGCGCGCGGGCAATCTTGATACGCATTACGAACAGCCTGACGAAACGCCGGTCAACCGACGTCAGGCAGGCTATGCGAGGCGGGTTAAGAAGCCGTTTACCGTAAAAATACCGCCTCGCCGTCGCGGCGCCGACGTCAGAAGGTTCCGTAGTGAATGCGGATGAAGACCGGCAGCAGGATCACCACGAACAGCACCGGAAAGATGCAGACCATCATCGGCACCGACAGCTTAGCCGGCAGCGCATAGGCCTTCTCTTCCGCCCGCGACAAGCGCTTGTGACGCATGTCGTCGGAATAGACCCGCAAGGCATCGGTGATCGACGAACCGAGATCGATCGACTGGTTGATCAACGTGGCGAAGGAGCGCGCCTCATCGAGCGCCATCCGGTCGGCGAAGCGTTCGAGCGCATCCTTCAGGGTGCGGCCGGCGCGGATTTCCAGATTGGTGATATGGATGTTGGCGCAGAGCGACGGATAGCTGTCGCCAAGCTCGCGGCCGACGCGCTCGAGCGAGGCTTCCATCGACAGGCCGGAATCGGCGCAGACCACCAGCAGGTCCATGAAATCCGGAAAGCCGCCGCGATGCTCGACGCGCCGCGCCTTGATCCGGTTGTCGATATACATGCTGGGTCCGACATAGCCGGCGATGCCGCCGACGATCACCATCAGCCAGTAGAACGAACTGCCGGCCGGCACGAACAACGGCAGGAACAGGAACAGCAGAAAGGCGACGCCGATCGCCAGCGCGGTGCGGCCGACGAAGAAATAGCCAACCGCGCGCGGGTCGTAGATGCCGGCCTGGGTCAGCCGGCGGCGCAAGGCAGCAGTGTTTTCGCTATTGGCCGCGGCGTAATGCTTGGTGGTGTATTCGAGAAGCTGGGTGACCGCTTGCAAGCTGGAATAGCGCAGCGAGCGTTGCGGATTGCCCTTCAGCTCGCTCTCGCCGGTCAGCCGGACCGCGCGCCGCTTGACAGCGCCGCGCACCCGCATGAAGGCCATCGCCGAGAACGCCAGCGTGCCGGCGGCCAGAAACACCAGCAAGGCCAGCAGCACGCTGCCATTGTCGCGAAACACGCCGGCGGTGAGCGCACTCAGGTCCATCGTCAGACCTTGAAGTTGACGAGGCGGTACATGATCAGGTTGCCGACCAGCATCCAGCCGCCGGCGGCGGCGAGGATGATCTTGGCCAGATCGTGGTCCCAGACGATGCTGTAGAAGCCCGGCACCAGAAAGAAGATCACCATGAACATCAGGATCGGCAGCGACGACAGGATCAGCGCCGAGGCGCGGCCTTCGGCGGCCAGCGCCTTGATCTTCCGGCGCATCTTGAAGCGCATCCGGATCACGCCGGACAGGTTCTGCAGGATCTCACCGAGATTGCCGCCGGTCGAACCCTGAATCGCCACCGCCGTCACGAACAGCGGCAGATCATCCGAGCCGACGCGGAAATACAGATTGCGCATCGCGGTTTCCAGATCGGCGCCGTAAGTGATTTCGTCGACGACGATGCCGAATTCCGAACCGACCGGATCGGGGGTCTCGCGCGCCACCATCGAGATCGCCACCGGCACCGGATGACCGGCGCGCAGGGAGCGCACGATGATGTCGATGGCGTCGGGAAACTGCGCGCTGAATTTCTTTTGCCGCCGCGACCGCAGCATCTTCAGCACCAAAATCGGCAACACCAGACCGGAAAACAGCGCGCCCATCAGCGCGTGGAGCAGCGTGCTGCCGAACAGCAGCAAACCGGCGAAGGTCACGACCACGCCGACCGCGACGGAGACCGCCAGCCGGGTCAGGCCGATCGACAGACCGGATTGCAGCAACAGCTGATTGAGATTGATCAGCGGCAGCCGGTATTCGCCGCCCGAGGTCAGACCACGCTCGCGGCGCAACTGCACCAGTACGCTTTCGCGATCGGGCTGGTCCTTCATCACCTTGAGACGGCGGTTGATGTTCTTGCGGTAGGACGCGGTGTTGAAGCACAGCAGATAGAAGCCTTCGGCGAACATAGCCGCCGAGACGCCGATCAGAAGATAAAAGAGATAAATCTTGTTGAAGTCGAGCATGAGCGTCAGAGCGGATTGGACGGATCGAAATAGTTGCCGGGCAGCTTGACGCCCTGATGCGACAGCTCGGCCAGAAAGCGCGGCCGCACGCCGGTCGCCTGGAAATGACCCTGCACCGTGCCGTCGGCGGCGACACCGGTGCGGACGTATTTGAAGATCTCCTGCATCTGGATGATGTCGCCTTCGAGCCCGGTGACTTCGGCAATCGAGGTCACGCGCCGCTTGCCGTCCGACAGACGCGACAACTGCACCACCACCTGGATGGCGTTGGCGATCTGGCCGCGGATCGAGGCCACCGTCATCGGCAGGCCGGCCATGCCGATCATCTGCTCGAGACGGGTGATGGCGTCGCGCGGCGTATTGGCGTGGATCGTCGCCATCGAGCCTTCGTGACCGGTGTTCATCGCCTGCAACATGTCGAAGGCTTCCTCGCCGCGACATTCGCCGAGGATGATGCGGTCCGGCCGCATACGCAGCGCGTTCTTGACCAGATCGCGCTGGCGGATTTCGCCCTTGCCTTCGACATTCGGCGGCCGGGTTTCCATGCGGCCGACATGCGGCTGCTGAAGCTGCAATTCGGCGGCGTCCTCGATGGTGAGCAGGCGCTCCTTCTCGGAGATGAAGGCCGACAGCGCATTGAGCATGGTGGTCTTGCCGGAGCCGGTGCCGCCGGAAATGATCGTCGAGATGCGGCCCTTGACCGCCGCCGCCAGCACTTCGGCCATCGGCGGGCGCAAGGCGCCGACCTCGACCAGCCGCGACAGATCGAGCTTCTTCTTGGAGAACTTGCGGATCGACACCAGCGGGCCGTCGACACCGACCGGCCGCACCGCGACGTTGACGCGCGAGCCGTCGAGCAGACGCGCGTCGCACAAGGGATGCGATTCGTCGACGCGGCGGCCAACCGCCGAAACGATCTTGTTGATGATACGCAGCAGATGCTGCTCGTCCTTGAAGCGCACCGCCAGCGGTTCGAGGATGCCGCCGCGCTCGACATAGACGCATTCGTGGCCGTTGATCAGAATATCGCTGATTGTCGGGTCCTTCAGCAACGGTTCGAGCGGCCCGAGGCCGGTCATCTCGTCGAGAATCTCGGAAGCGAATTCGGCCAGTTCGCGGGCGTTCAGCGCGAGCCGCTCGGTCAGCACATATTGCGACACCAGCTCCTGCACATAACGCTGCATCTCGTCTTCCGGCAGCTTTTCGAGCGCGGACAGGTTGATTTCGTCGATCAACCGGCGATGCAGCCGCACCTTGGCATCGAGCAGCTTGTCGCTGTGCAGCGGATTGAGCTTCGGCGCGGCCTGCGGCGGCGACGGCTGGGTCAGCGTCGGCAACGACAATGGCAACAACGGCTCCGGCGAGGACGATGCCGACACGGCCAGATCGCCGGCCTGCGGATGAGCTGGCGCAAGGCCGGGAGCAAGACTTGGCGCAAGGCTTGTCGCATGGCCTGGCGCCAGACCCGGCGACTGGCTCGGCGCCAGATCGGCCGGTGGCTCGGGCCGCGGCATCGGCCCCGAAGCCGGCGACAATGGCGGCGTCAAAACCGACGCGGCGACCGACGCCGGTTCAACCGTCGGCGCGGCCGGACCGCCAAAACGTCGGGACGAAAAACGACCGGCCATCAGCTTGCCCTGGACAGTTTGAGTTTCTGCATCAAGGACAGCGGCTTGCTGTCGACGAGCGGCCCGCCGCCGAACGAACCGACCGGCGGCTTGCCGGTGGCGATGGCCGCGGCTTCGGCTTTGACGGCGGCGCTGTCGACAATGATCTTCTTGATCGCGGAGGCGATCTTGTTGCCGGGCCGCACTTCATCGAGCGGCACGCCGCGATCGATGGCCTCGCGCACCAGATTGTAATCGTTCGGGATCGCGCCGGCGAAAGACGCGCCGAGCGTCTGCTCGAAATCACTGTGGCGCAGGCTGGCGGCGAAGACGCGCTGCTGGAACCGATTGACGATCACCTTCGGGTCGGGGCCATCGCCGAGCCGCTCCTTGATCGCCGTCACCAGGTTCTTGGCATGACGCAGCGCCGGCACCGTCGTCTCGCTGACGATGAACAGATGGTTGGAGCCGAGCAGCACGCCGTCGGTCCAGGAGAACCAGGTGCGCGGCATGTCGAACACGACGTATTCGAAATTGGTCGACACCAGATCGAGCAGCCGCGTCACCACGTCGGGATCGAACGACCGCATTTCCGCCGGCCGATTCGGCGCCGCCACCACCGCCAGACCCGAGGCGTGATAGGACAACATGATCTCGAGCAGTTGCCGGTCGAGACGATCCGGACGCGGCTCGATCTCGGCAAGATTGAGCCGCGGCTCAAGGTCGAGATAGTCGGCGACCGCGCCGTGTTGAAAGTCGAGATCGACCAGACAGGTCGACGGCTTGACCCGCGGGCCGCCGGAATTGAGCAACTGCATCGCGGTCTGGATCGCCAGCGTGGTGACGCCGGCGCCGCCGACGGCGGGCAGGAAGGTGTAGATCTCGGCTTCGGTCGGCTTGCCGTCGACGACCGGCTGACCTTGGGCGACCCGCGCGCAGGCCCGCACCAGATCGAGCGGCGCCACCGGCTTGACCAGAAAATCGGCGACCCGCATCTGCATCAGAACGCGGGCAACGTTTTCATCGAAGCTCTGCGTCACCGCGATCACCGGCGGCCAGGCGCCGACCCGCGACATCAGCCGCGACAAGGCGGCCATCTCATGAGCGCCTTGCGCGCCGTGGGCATCGACATCGACCACCGCGACCGTCGCGCCGGTCAGGTCGAGGTTATCGGCCTGCGCGGCAAGGGTGCCGCCGACCAGAACCAGATCGATCGCACTCGAGGCACTGAAGGTGGCACGCACCGAAGCGTCGAAAGCCGGATCGGCCGTCAGCACCACGACGCGGGTGGCTTTGCTCTTGGGATCGCGTCCACTGCGCATAATCTCAATCGACCTTGAATTACTTGACCGGCGCGGGCGCAGCCGGCGGCGCGGCCGGCGCCGGTGCCGGTGCTGCCGGAGCGGACTGGCTCGTCGATCCGGCGCTGATGCCATTCGGCGGCAGAGTCTGGCCGGTGCGATAGCGGGTATAGGCCGCTTCCATCCGGTCGCCGTTGTAGGCGACGTTCTGGTTGGCGCTGGCCGCCGGCCAGGGATCGACCGTCTGGCTGACGCGGTCGCTCAGCACCGCGTCGCCGGCGTCCTGGGTGATGCCATAGCGGCGCGCGAGATAAGGCGAGTCCGAACAGTCGGCGAGCAGGACCAAAAGCGCCAGCCCGGCCGCGATGCGCCCGCGTTTAATGAATGGCCGCATTGGAACTCCCCATCGGCAAATCGAGAATGTGACCGCTGCTGCCCGGCTCTTCGCTAAACGCCAGTTGAGCGCCGAAGCCGTCGGAAGCGCTGGCCTGATGGCGCGGCACTTCGGTCTTGCCCATCAGGAAGAAGTCGCTGTCGTTCGGCGGCAGGGAATTGTCGGCCGGGGTCCGCATCACATCGCCGGGCCGACCGGGACGCACCAGATGCGGCGTCACGATGATGACGAGGTCGGTCTGGTTCTGCTGATAGGACTTCGACGAGAACAACGCACCGAGCACCGGCACGCTGCCGAGCCACGGCATCTGTTCGATCTGGTTCTTGGAATCGGTTTGCAGCAGGCCGCCGATGGCGAAGCTCTGGCCGTCGTGCAGTTCGACCGTGGTCGAGGCGCGGCGCACCGTCAAAGCCGGCACCGAGACCGTGCTCGACACCGCCACCGAATGCGTGGTGTCGATCGACGAGACTTCCGGCTCGATCTTCATGTTGATCAGGCCGCGCCCGAGCACGGTCGGCGTGAAGGCCAGGCCGACGCCGTATTTCTTGTAGTCGACCGTGATCTGGCCGAGCTGGCTCGAAATCGGGATCGGAAACTCGCCGCCGGCCAGGAAGCTCGCGGTATCGCCGGACAACGCCACCAGATTGGGCTCGGCGAGACTGCGAGCGATGCCCTTCTGCTCCAGCGCATTGATCAGCATGTCGGTCGAGACGCCGTTTGCCACCATGCGCGCGATCATGAAGCCGAAAGGCGAGCCGCCCGACAGCACGCCGGCGGCGGTTTCGGCGGCCTGCGCAATCGGCAGGTTCGACGCCGACTGACGCGAGCCGATATTGGCGGTGCTGTTGCCGCCGAAGCGGTTCCACTGAATGCCGAGATCGCGGCCGGCGGTGCGCGAGATTTCGATGAAGCGCACTTCCAGCATCACCTGCTGCGGCGACATCACTGACACCGAGTTGATGACATCCGGCCCGAACTGGCGCGCGATCGTCACCGCCTTGTCGAGCGTGGCGGCATCGGCGACTTCGCCGGACAGCATGATGCGGCCGTTGACGGTCGAAGCCTGCAAATGCGAACGCGGGAAGCGACGGCGGAACTCGTTGGTCAGCCGCGTGATGTCGTAGGTGACCTCGACGTCGAAAATGCCGATCAGCTTCTTGCCTTCGGCATAGACCGAGACGCGGGTGGTGCCGATCTTCTTGCCGAGGATCGAGATCGTATGATCGGTGAGCGGATTGACATCGGCGATGTCGGGATCGCCGACCATGACATCGACGAGCGTATCGTCGGTGCGCACGTCCTGCGACTTGCCGATGGTGACCGAGATGCTCGCGGTGCGATGATTGCCGCTCATCTTGATGACGCGCTGCTGGGCGTTCGCATCGGCCGCCATCAGCACCAGCATCGCCACCAAGGCGAAAGCAAGCGCCAGCGCCAAATCGCGCAGCCAGCGGCTCGTGCGCGCCGAGGTCACCGCCTCGTCGGGCATCCGCCGCGAACGCCGCCAGTCAAAGCCGCCGGTATCGATATTATTGTTACTCACGACACAAATCCCCGCATCCCCGTTAGCTTGCCGTTTCGCCCGCCGATTAGTCCGTCATTCCCCGTCACATCGCGCTCCGCAGACGCGCCGACTCCGCGGTAACCCCGCCGCGGCCTTCGACCGGCACGGTGTAATCCTGCCGCGCGGCGGCACGGGTCACCGTGACCGTGGTGGTGGCCTGCCGGCCGCCATTCGCCGGTTCGCTGGTACCGAGGTCCTTCAGCGTAATTTTCCGGGTTTGGGCATTGCTGGTGTCGCCGGCCTTGCGCAGCAGCAGCGACAGATTGCCGACCGACGCCGCCAGCCAGACCTTCTGGGCTTGAATGGTCGAGACTTCCAAGGTGACGGACTTGGCGACGGCGGCCTTGAAGGCGCGCTGATCGGCGGTCTGATCGACCGCAAGGACACGGGCGCTCTGCAACACGACTTCGGTGGTCGCGGCGCCTTTATCGAGTTGACGGGTCAGCACGACATCGACGTGGTCGCCCGGCAGCACGAAGCCGCCGACGCCTTCGACATCGTTGACGCGCACGGTGACCGCGGTCATGCCCGGCGCGACCAGCGCCGACAGCGTGGCGCGCTGGCCGGGGCCGGTGACCTTCACCGCCAGCACCGGCTCGTTGGTTTCGATCGCGGACAGCACGATGCGACGGCCGCCCGACAGAAGATCGGCGATCTTGGCAAAGCCGCCGGCCGGCATCGAGCCGGTCGGCCACGGAACTTCCTGCAACATCGCCGCAGAAAGCTCCGTGCCGAACCGCAACGGCTGTTTAGCGACCACGACGGTGTTGGTCGTCAACGGCTTCTTGTTGGCCTCGAAGTTCCGCGCCTGCATGCTGGCCTGGTTCGACAACCAGGCCTGGGCGATGAACACCGCCAGCAGGCCGAATACGACGGCAAAGCCAATCATCACGATAGTGCTTGAGCGCACGGTGGTTTTTACCCTGTTTGACGCAGCCATAAGCTGTTGGGGTAAGCCTACCGGGGATGAAGTATTCAATTACTAATATGAGTAAAGGAACTGCGGCTATGCTGAAGGACGCCTGAAGAACTATTGTTTACGAAACCTATCTATTGGGTGTCGGCCGGTATCTAAACCTTTTCTCGAAGTATCAATACTTTTGATTAACCTTGTTGGCGCCGTAAGATTTGATTCAGCCTAACGAGACCCTACCCGGCGGCCCCGGATCGGCGGGCATCCGTTAACGCGGTAGGACGGCCGCGCGTCAGGATGGGCAGCGATGCGAAGGGCGAAGACCGGCGACCCGTTGCAGTCGATGACATCGACGACAATTCGATATCGTCAAACCGGCCGATATTGCCGGCGGTGCGATGACTAAAAAGCGCGCAACGGTTGGCGTTGCCGTCACGGCGTCGATGCGGCAACATATAAAAATAAATTGAGCATCATGCTTTTCGCCGCGACACGGTGCATAAGACGGATGCCGACGCGACCTGCAAAAAACTGCTAAAGACAGTGCAACGCGCCGGCGTGTCTGACGACGTGTAAAAATCGTGCAAGCGAAACGCTGCAAAAGACCAGGGAGCGAATGTCCGCGTGACACAGCAACAGATGACGGCTTCGGCCGCGACCATTGCACAACCGACGCATGACGCCGGCGCCGAACCGCTGATCCGGGTTCACGGTCTCGGCAAGCATTACGGAGCGCTCGAAGTCTTCCGCAATATCGACTTCGATGTCGGCGCGCGCGAAATCGTCGCGATTGTCGGCCCGTCCGGCTGCGGCAAAACGACATTGCTGCGTTGTATCGACGGACTATTGCCGCACGACGTCGGTGAAATTCTGGTAGGCGACCAGCGCGTGATCGATCCTATCCCCGGCGTCGCCATGGTGTTCCAGCACTTCGGACTGTTTCCGTGGAAGACGGTGTCGGAAAACGTCGCCTATGGCCTGCGCATGGCCGGCGCTTCGAAAGCCGACATCGCGCGCAAGGTGCCGATCTTCGTCAAGATGGTCGGGCTCGCCGGCTTCGAGAATGCGTTCCCCTATCAGATGTCGGGCGGCATGCAGCAACGCTGCGGTCTGGCGCGGGCGCTGGCCGTCGAGCCGAGCGTGCTGCTGATGGACGAGCCCTTTGCCGCGGTCGACGCCCAGACCCGCGAGATCCTCCAGTTCGAACTGCTGCGGATCTGGCAGGAGCGCCCGACCGCGATGATCTTCGTCACCCATTCGATCGAAGAAGCCGTGCTGCTCGGCCATCGCGTCATCGTGCTCAAGGGCCGTCCGTCCGGCGTCCATGAGATCATCGAGATCGATCTGCCGGAGCCGCGCAACCGCGACACATTGCGGCTGGCGCGCTTCGCCGAGTTGCGCGAACGGGTCTGGGCGACGCTGATGCGGGAGGCCCGCGAAGCGGAGTTTGTCCTCGAACGTTAAACGCCGATACCAACGATAAACGAAAATAGGGAGGTTTTGATGCTACGAAAAACTTTGATGCTGGCGGCCGGCGCCGTCCTGATGACCGCGCTGAGCGTGCCGGCCATGGCGGAAAGCCCGAAGGTCGTCATCGCGGTGCCCGGCATTCCGCCGATCTATTCGGTGACCATCGCCTACGTCGCGGAGAAGCAGGGCTTCTTCAAGAAGTACAACGCCAATGCCGAAATTCGTCCGTTCGATAACGGCACCGCGGCGGCCCGCGCCGTCGTCGCCGGCGACGTCGATCTCGCCTGGTCGCCGACCCCGCCGGTCATCAACCAGATCTCCAATGCCGGCGTTCCGCTGGTCGCGGTCTACGGCATGCCGAACCCGGACTGGGTGATCGCCACCACCGAAGCCGGCAAGACCTGCAAGGACCTCGTCAGCCAGGACGTCGGCGTCGACTCGGTCGGCGGCGCACGTTCGGTGGCGCTGCGGTCGATGCTCACCGGCTGCCCCGGCGTCAAGCTGACCGACATCAAGCAGGTCGCGCTCGGCTCCGGCTCGGGCCCGGCGATGATCGCCGGCCGCCTAAAATACGCGGTGCTGCATCTCGACGATCTCGCCGCCATCCAGGCGCAGGGCAAGAAGCTCACCATCCTGCTGGCGATGAAGAACACCAACCCGACCAGCCACTACCTGATGCTGGTGGCGCGCAAGGACAACCTCGCCAAGAAGCGCGACGGCGTGGTCCGCACCGTCGCCGCCTTCATCGACGCCGCCCGCTTCATGCAGGACCCGAAGAACGCCGACGCGGTGGCGCAGATCGCCACCATCACCGGTCACGACAAGGCGGTGGCCAAGGCCGCGCTCGAGGAATTCCTCAAGATCGACTTCTGGGCGACCAAGGATGACGGCCTGCCGAAAGCCAAGCTCGAAGCCGTCGCCAAGCTGATGAAGAAGATCGGCGCGATCAAGCCGGACAAGGAACCGGTGAGCTACGACAACCTCGTCGATCCGAGCATCTGGAAAGACGCCAACGCGATGGTGAAGTGAGGCCGCGACCGGCTTCAACGCGATCGCGACAAAGACAAGCCGTCATCGCCCGCAAGCGCGGGCGATGACAGGCGCGTGTTAGACGACCACAATGGAATCACGTCAGTGCTCAACAACGCTATCCGCCGCCACGCGCCGTTCTGGCTCTCGATCCTGGTCGGCATCGCCATCTGGGAAATCGCCGGCCGTTCGACCAGTCAGGCTTTCATGGTGCCGTTCTCGACCACCATGCTCGAACTCTTCCGTCTGGTCACCAGCGGCGAATTCATCCGCCAGTTCCTCGACTCATCGCAACTTTTCCTGACCGGCTTCTGTGTCGCGCTGGCAATCGGCATGCCGCTCGGCATGCTGCTCGCGCGCGTGCCGGCCCTGCGGATCGGGGTCGAGCCCTACCTGATGCTGCTTTACGCCACGCCGCTGGTCGCGCTGATCCCCTTCATCCTGTCGATGATGGGCTTCGGCTTCGCGCCGAAGGTGCTGGTGGTGTTCCTGTTCTCGGTGTTCCCGGTCATCTACAACACGGTGGAAGGCGCGCGTTCGATCAAGCCTGAAATGATCGAAGTCGCGCGTTCGTTCCGCTCCAGCGAATGGGCGCTGTGGCGCGACGTGATGGTGCCCTACACGCTGCCTTACACCATGACCGGCGTGCGCCAGGCGATCGGCCGCGCGCTCGTCGGCATGATCGCGGCCGAGTTCTTCCTCAGTTCGACCGGCCTCGGCCAGCTCATCATGACCGCTTCGCAGAATTTCGACACCGCCGGCGTCTTTGCCTCGGTGCTGGTGATCGCGCTGATCGGCGTCGGCCTGATGCGGCTCGGCACCGCGATCGAAAAGCATTTCGCCCGTTGGAGACAGTAAAGTTATGAGCGAAGTCACTCTCGCCGCCACAACGCCAAGCGCGACGGCCGGCAAAACGCCACGCAAGACCGGCACCTTCATGCCGCGGCTGATCGTCGGCGCCGTTCTCCTGATCGGCTGGGAAGTCGTCGTGCGCCTGCTGGCGCCGCCTTACGTCGCCAAGCCGTCCACCGTGTTGATGGCGATCCCCGGCGTGCTGACCGATCCGGCGTTTCAGGCCGCGACCGGCAATACCTTGGCCGCCGTCGCCGAAGGGCTGGCGGTCGCGCTGGTGATCGGCACCGTCATCGGCCTGCTGATGGGCCGCAGCCCGGCCTTCGAAAGCAGCTTCCGTCATTACGTCAACGGCTTCTACGCGATGCCGATGATCGTCGTGCTGCCGCTGTTCTCGCTGTGGTTCGGCTATTCGTCGGGCACGCGCTTTGCCACCATCGTCTTCGCGGCGATCTTCTCGATCATCATCAACGTCGCCGACGGCGCACGGTCGGTGCCGCGCGATTATCTCGAAGTGGCGCGCTCGTTCCGCTCCAGCCGGTCGAGCGTGCTGTTCGGAATCGTCCTGCCAGCGTCGATGCCTTATCTGCTCGCCGGCTTCCGGCTGGCCGCCGGCCGTGCGCTGATCGGCGCGGTGGTCGCCGAGTTCTTCCTGTCGATCGGCGGGCTCGGCTATTACATCCTGTACAATTCGCGCAGCTACAAACACGCCGAGGCCTTCGTCGGCGTGCTGTTGCTCGCCGGCTTCGGCGTCGGCTTCGAACTGCTGGTGTTCTGGGTGACCAAACGCTTCATGCCGTGGTACCGGCGCGAGCGGTAAGGCGGGTTAACGCAGCCGGACATCGGCAACGCTGTCATTCCGGGGCGGCGCAACGCGCCGAACCCGGAATCCGGACAGACAGAACGAAATTCAAATCTGGATTCCGGGTTCGCGGGCAAGCCCGCGCCCCGGAATGACAGCTCAGCAAGGAACCACCTGCATGTCTTCCGACGAGTTGCTCAAATCGGCGATCGCCCATTGGGGCGCGCGCTTCGTCGCCAACGGCGTCAACCTGTCCGACTTCGAGGACGTCACCGCCTCGATGTCGTCCTATGACGAATGGTGCGCCGCCTGGTCGAAGCGCGCCGAGTTGCATGAACAGATCGGCCGCGAGGCGCTGGCCAAGGGCCATCTCCTGACCGCCGGCGAATGCCTGCAGCGCGCCGGCGTCTATTATCACTACGCGACCTTCCTGTTCGTGCATGACATTCCGCAGATGCGGGCCGCGCACCAGAAGCAGATCGCCTGCCGGCAGGCGGCATTGCCTTATCTCAGTCCGCCCGGCGAGCGGGTCGAAATTCCCTATCAGGGCAAATTCCTCGCCGGCATTCTGCGCAAGCCGGTGGGCGTCACGCGGCCGCCAGTGGTGGTGATGGCCGTCGGCCTCGACTCGACCAAGGAAGAAACCGAAGCCTATGAAGCGCCGTTCCTGGCGCGCGGCATGGCGACGCTGGTATTCGAGGGACCGGGCCAGGGCGAGGCACAATACGACTTCGCCATTCGCGGCGACTACGAAGTGCCGGTCAAGGCGGTGGTCGATTATGTCGAGACCCGCGACGACATCGACGCCAAGCGAATCGGCATGTGGGGCGTCAGCCTTGGCGGCTATTACGCGCCGCGCGCCACCGCTTTCGAAAAGCGCATCAAGGCCTGCATGGCGCTCGGCGGCCCGTTCGACTGGGGCGCGGCCTGGGACAAGCTGCCGGCGCTGACCCGCGAAGCCTTCCGGGTGCGCAGCCACGCCGCGACGCTCGACGACGCGCGCGCCAATGCGCGCACGCTGTCGCTCGAAGGCCTGGCGCAGAACATCACCTGTCCCATTTTCATCATGAACGGCCGGCGCGACCGCATCGTGCCGTCGACCGATGCCGAACGGCTGGCCCGCGAGGTGAAAGGCCCGGCGACGCTGATGATGATCGACGATGGCAACCACATCGCCAACAACCGCGCCTATCGCTGGCGTTCTCAAAGCGCCGACTGGATGAAGGAACAGTTGGGGTAGGCAAGCGCCGCCTTGGCTGTGTGGGAGCACGGTCAGCCTTTCGTCCCGCCTGTGATGCGGCACGGGAGCGTGGCTATTCGTCCATCCAGTCATACCCGCGCAGGCGGGCGTGACAGAGTAGATGACGCGACCTAATTCACGGCTTCGCGATCCGCAGATAAAGATCGTCCCAGTTCGGATTGTCTTCTTCGATCAGACGGATTTTCCAGGCCCTATTCCATCTCTTCATTTGCTTTTCGCGCATGATCGCTGCTTCAATGTCCGAACAAGCTTCGAAATAGACCAGTCGCGTCACATCGTATTGCCGGGTGAACCCTTCGACAGCCTTTGACCGATGCTCGTAGACCCGACGAACCAGATCGTTGGTAACGCCGATATAAAGCGTTCCGCCAATGCGGCTCGCAAGAATATAGACGTAGTATTGTCGCGTGCCGTTCATCCCGGCCACACCTACGTTTGCCGTATGCTTGCGACAGCAAAGACCTCGAGTATCCGGAACTTCGTCTCGTTGAACAAACGAACTCAAATATAAATTATTAATCCAATTCGCAAAAATCCACCGGAACGTCTGCGTTTACTGGATGCCCGCCTGCGCGGGCATGACACAAGGAGAGACGCGGCCGCCACTTTCTCTTTCAAAAGACGAGCGCAAGAAGAACGTGCGATCAAACAACCGCCGTGCCGCTGAACCCCCATCTGTCATGCCCGCGCAGGCGGGCATCCAGTACACACAAGACTTCGTCGCCGCGCACTGTCGAGGACAAGTGTCAAGAAACTTCTGAGCTGGCTCTCCGAGCCACCGAGCCGCCTGCGGCTACTGGATGCCCGCCTGCGCGGGCATGACAGCACCCTAAATTGGCGGGGTGCCGTTATCGCGCAACACGTCGCCGGCCAGATACAGCGAGCCGGTGATCAGGATGCGCGGCGGCGGATCGAGGTCAAGCTTGCGCACGGCGTCGAAGGCTTCCTTGAGCGTAGCGCGGCTGGCCGCCGGAATACCGATGGCGCGCGCGGTCTCGGCCACCGCTTCGGCGGCGAGCGGCTTGTCGGCGCCCGGCACCGGCACGGCAACCAGCCGGCGCGCAAGCCCGGCGAAATTCAGCAGAAAGCCGGCGCAATCCTTGGTCGCCAGCATGCCGACGATCATCACCAGCGGCCGCGACACCCGCTCTTCGAGATCGGCGAGCGCGGCGGCGACCGCCCGGCCGCCATCCGGATTATGACCGCCATCGAGCCATAGCTCGCTGCCGGGCGGCGTCAGATCGACCAGCCGGCCCGCGCTCAACCGATGCAAACGCGCCGGCCAGTCGGCCCGGGTCATGCCGGCCTCGAAAGCGGCCGGCGGAATCTTGAACGACCGCACGGCGCGCAAGGCGGCGATCGCCACGCCGGCGTTTTCAAACTGATGCCGGCCGAACATCTTCGGCGCCGGCAGATCGAGCAGGCCGTCGTCGTCTTGATAGACCAGCCGGCCGCGTTCCTCGGTCGCGGTCCAGTTTTCGCCGGCGATCCTGATCGGCGCTTTCAGCCGCGCCGCCTGACGCTCGATCACGGCGAGCGCGTCGCGCGGCTGCGCGCCGACGATCACCGGACAACCGGCCTTGATGATGCCGGCCTTTTCGAAGGCGATCTTGTCGATGGTCGGACCGAGAAAATCGGTGTGGTCGATCGACACCGGCGTGATGATCGAAGCCAGCGGTTGATCGATGACATTGGTGGCGTCGAGCCGGCCGCCAAGCCCGACCTCGAGCAGCAGCACATCCGCCGGGTGGCGCGAGAACAGCAACATGCCCGCGGCGGTGGTGAGTTCGAACACGGTGATCGGCCGGCCGGCATTGGCGCGTTCGCATTCCTCCAGCGTCGCCGCCAGTTCGACATCCGACACGAACTGGCCTTCGCCGGGCGCGCCGAGCCGGAAGCGCTCGTTGAAATGCACCAGATGCGGCGAGGTGTAAGTGTGAACGCGCAAGCCCGCCGCTTCGAGAAAGGCGCGCAGGAAAGCAATCGTCGAGCCCTTGCCATTGGTGCCGGCGACGTGGATGACCGGCGGCAGCTTGCGTTCGGGATGATCGAGCGCGGCGAGCAGATCCTGCACGCGATCGAGCGACAGATCGATGCGCTTGGGATGCAGCGCCAAAAGCCGCGCCAGAATGGTGTCGATGGGGGTCATGAACTCAAGCTTCTGTGCGCCGTCATCCTGAGGTGCGAGCGCAGCGAGCCTCGAAGGATAACGGCCGTCGCCCTTCGACGCTCGCGGCCTTTGGCCGCTCGCACCTCAGGGTGACGGAGATGGCTCACGCATGCGCCGGAAGCGACAAAGCCTGTTGCGGCAAGGCCTGTTGCGGGCCGGCCGCCGGCTGCTTGGTCAGCAGGCGGCACAGGCTGGCCAGCGTCGAACGCATCTTGTGACGATGCACGACCATGTCGACCATGCCGTGCGTGGTGAGATATTCGGCGCGCTGGAAGCCGGCCGGCAGTTTTTCGCGAATGGTCTGTTCGATGACGCGCGGACCGGCAAAGCCGATCAGCGCCGCCGGCTCGGCGATATGCACGTCGCCGAGCATCGCATAGGAAGCAGTGACGCCGCCGGTGGTCGGATTGGTCAGAACGACGATGTAAGGCCGCCTGGCCTCGCGCAGCATCTGCACGCCGACGGTGGTGCGCGGCAACTGCATCAGCGACAGGATGCCTTCCTGCATGCGCGCGCCGCCGGACGCGGCGAACAGAATGTAAGGCGTCTGGCGCTGCACCGCGGTTTCAAAGCCGGCGATGATCGCCTCGCCGGCGGCCATGCCGAGCGAACCGCCCATGAAGTCGAAATCCTGAACGCCGATAGTGACCATCTGGCCTTCGAGCCGGCCGATGCCGAGCTTCACCGCGTCCTGATAACCGGTCTTGGTGCGGGCATCCTTCAGCCGGTCGATATAACGGCGCTCGTCGCGGAATTTCAGCGGATCGAGCTGCACCTCCGGCAGCGCGATCTCCTCGAACTCACCGCCGTCGAACATCGACTTCAGCCGCAGCGGCGCGCTGATGCGCATGTGATAGCCGGACGACGGAATCACGAACTGGTTGGCTTCGACATCCTTGTAGAAGACCAGCGAGCCGGTTTCCGGACATTTGATCCAGAGATTTTCCGGCGTCTCGCGACGCAGGAATCCGCGGATTTTCGGCCGGACGACATTGGAGATCCAGTTCATTCAGTCGCTCTCATTTACCTTGCCGCCACGCCGCAACGCGCCTGTCGTTCGATCCGACACAGGCGGGACGCCGGCATCCGCATTTTCAAGAGATAAGACTTAACCGCTTATCCCGCCACTATGAACTTTCTGTGGTCGGCCGATCCCCGCTTTTCCGGGATTCACGCCGAAAATTCCGTTATTCCGCCGCCACCGAGCGGCCGGCGCGCACCCCTTGCGCCAGTTCCGCCACCAGATCGGCGACCGCCTTGACCGTCTGCGGACCGCCCTTGCCGTGACCGTCGAGGCTGGCGCGCAGCACGTCGATCAGCGCCGAACCGACCACGACGGCGTCGGCATGGCCGGCGATCGCGGCGGCGCTCGCCGCCGTGCGCACGCCAAAGCCGACCGCCACCGGCAATTGGGTGTGGCGCTTGATGCGGCCGACGGCGTCGCCGACCTTGTTGGCGTCGGGCGCCGCCGAACCGGTGATCCCGGTGATCGAGACGTAATAGACAAAGCCCGAGGTATTGTTCAGCACCGCCGGCAAGCGCTTGTCGTCGGTGGTCGGCGTCGCCAGCCGGATGAAGTTGAGGCCGGCCCGCAGCGCCGGCAGGCACAGCTCTTCGTCTTCCTCCGGCGGCAGGTCGACGACAATTAGGCCGTCGACGCCAGCGGTCTTGGCATCGACCAGAAACCTGTCGACGCCGTAGATATAGATCGGGTTGTAATAACCCATCAGCACGATCGGCGTGTCGTTATCGTCCTTGCGGAACTCGCTCACCAGCTTGAGCGTCTTCGCCAAAGTCTGGCCGGCGTTCAGCGCGCGCAGGCCCGCGGCCTGAATCGCCGGACCGTCGGCCATCGGATCGGTGAAGGGCATGCCGAGTTCGATGACGTCGGCACCGGCCTTCGGCAGCGCCTTGGCGATCGCCAGCGAAGTGTCGTAGTCCGGATCGCCGGTCATGGTGAAGGTCACCAATCCGGCACGGCCTTCGGCCTTGAGCGCGGCAAAGCGTGTTTCGATGCGGGTGGTCATTTCGCTTTTCTCTCGAGATAGGCTTCGACGCTAGCGAGGTCCTTGTCGCCGCGGCCGGACATGTTGACCACCATCAGGTGATCCTTCGGCTTCTTCGGCGCGAGATCAACGACACGCGCCAGCGCATGCGCCGGCTCCAGCGCCGGGATGATGCCTTCGAGCCGGCTGCACAACTGGAACGCCGCCACCGCCTCGTCGTCGGTCGCCGACAGAAACTGCACCCGGCCCATGTCATGCAGCCAGGCGTGCTCGGGACCGATGCCGGGATAATCGAGACCGGCGGAAATCGAATGCGCTTCGGTGATCTGGCCGTCGCCATCCATCAGCAGATAAGTGCGATTGCCATGCAGCACGCCGGGGCGGCCGCCGGCGATCGACGCGGCGTGTTGGCCCGAGGCGACGCCGTGACCGGCGGCCTCGACGCCGTAGATCTCGACCGAACGGTCGTCGAGGAACGGATGAAACAGCCCCATCGCATTGGAGCCGCCACCGATGCAGGCGATCAACGAATCCGGCAGCCGGCCTTCCGCCGCCATCATCTGGTCGCGCACTTCCTTGCCGATCACCGACTGGAAATCGCGCACCATCGCCGGATAAGGATGCGGCCCCGCCACCGTGCCGATGCAATAGAAGGTGTCGGCGACATTGGTGACCCAATCGCGCAGCGCCTCGTTCATCGCGTCCTTCAAGGTATGCGAACCGGAGGTCACCGGCCGCACTTCGGCGCCGAGCATCTTCATGCGCAGCACGTTGGGCTGCTGCCGTTCGACGTCGACCGCGCCCATGTAGACGATGCACGGCAAGCCGAACTTGGCGCACAAGGTCGCGGTGGCGACGCCGTGCATGCCGGCGCCGGTCTCGGCGATGATGCGCTTTTTGCCCATGCGCTTGGCCAGCATGATCTGACCGAGCACGTTGTTTACTTTATGCGCGCCGGTGTGGTTGAGGTCCTCGCGCTTGAAATAGATCCTGGCGCCGCCGAACTTTTCGGTCAGGCGTTCGGCGAAATACAAGGCCGACGGACGGCCGACATAATGCGCGAGATGGTGGTCCATCTCCTTACGATAGGCCGGGTCGGCCTTGGCGGCGTTATAAGCCTGCTCCAGCTCGAGGATCAGCGGCATCAAGGTTTCGGCGACGAAGCGGCCGCCATAGATGCCGAAATGGCCGCGCTCGTCCGGACCGGTCCGAAACGAATTGGGCTGTTGCTGCACGGTCATGAGACAATCCTTCGAGGGGTCGACGCGCTCAATACGATCATGCGCTCACCTTGGATGACCCGAGCGCGATATCGGCGGCGCGCGCGGCGCGAATGAAGCCGCGGATCAGGTCGGGATCTTTCTCGCCGGGCGCGCTTTCGACGCCCGACGACACATCGACGCCGGGGGCGCGGGTCACGCGCAGCGCCTCGGCGACGTTGCCGGCATCGAGCCCACCCGACAAAAGGTACGGCATGTTGAGTTTCAGCCCGGCCAGCAGCGTCCAGTCGAAGGTCTTGCCGAGACCGCCGGGCCGCGTCGCCTCCTGCGGCGCGCGGGCGTCGAACAGCAGACGGTCGGCGACGCGCGCAAATTCGCGGATCGGCGACAGGTCGGCGCGGGTGGCGATCGGCAGCGCCTTCATCACCGGCAGGCCGAATTTCGAACGCAGCAGCGCGACCCGCTCCGGCGTCTCGGTACCGTGGAGTTGCAGCATGTCCGGCTTCAGGGCGGCGACGATCGCGGCCAGCGCATGATCGTTGGCGTTGACGGTCAGCGCGACCTTGACCGCACGGCCCTCGGCCTGGCTGCCGAGCACGCGCGCGGCCTCAAGCCCGAGATTGCGCGGGCTGGGCGCGAAAAACACGAACCCGACCTGGTCGGCGCCGGATTGCAGCGCGACATCGAGGGTTTCCGGGGTCCGGAGGCCGCAGATCTTAATCGTGAGAGCCATGGTGGACGGGTTCTAGCGCCTAATTCCCGTTGCGGCAAAGCCGTTGACGGCGGCTTTTGGCGCTAACCGGCCGAGGGCGGTATCGCCGGAAGCGCGGCCGGCGCCGGCTGGGTCCCGGCGTGACGCGGCGCGGTGGCTTGCGCCTCGGCGGCGATCCGGCGGCGCAGCGCCGCCAGTTCATGATGCAGCGCGCGGTTCTCGGATTCGGCCTTGCGCGCCGCGCGCCGCCACTGGCCCTGGCGCAACCACGACGCCACGCCGCCGACGATGACGCCGACGATCACCAGAACGAAGATCATGATGAACAAGGGCAGCGTCGCGGCATAGGCCGGATCGGTCGTCGACAATGGATCGAACGACACCGTCACCGGCTGCCGGTTCGCCACCGCGAAAGCGATGATGATCGCGGCGAGCGGCAGGACGACAACGACAGTGACAATTTTACGGAACATGATGACCTCGCATCCCGGACCAACGCGCAACGGCGCCTGCCGATCCGGGACCCAGGAGAAATGGCGTCCGGTATCCCGCCTTAAGCGGTCGCCTCGGACTCGGCCGCGGGCGGCGCTTCGGCATCGTCGAGCTTGTTAAGACGCTCGCGCATTTCCTTGCCGGTCTTGAAGAACGGCACCGACTTCTGCTCGACCGAAACATGCGCGCCGGTGCGCGGGTTGCGTCCGGTGCGGGCCGGCCGATGCTTGACCGAGAAAGCGCCGAAGCCGCGCAGCTCGACGCGGTCGCCCTGCGCCATCGCGCTGGTGATCTCGCCGAGGATGGCGTTGACGATGTTCTCGACGTCGCGCTGATAAAGGTGCGGATTCTGAGCGGCAATGCGCTGGACGAGTTCGGATTTGATCATTTAACGCCGCCTTACTCTAAGCCCGGTCAATTTGACTGCGAAGGGTGCCAAAGCGCCAGCAGACCGTCAAGATTGAGTCTTTCGACCGCCTGAATGCCGCCCCAGGCCTCGATGCGCTCGGCGAAGGCCGACAGCCCGACGACATGCGCGCCCCAGGCCGCCACATGCAGGAACGACAATTCGCTGAAACGCGGCTCCAGCGCATAATCGCGCACCGGTGTATTGGCCGGCACTTTCTTGACCCGGGCCAGCCAGGCCAGCGCGGTCTTCTCATTGCCGAGTTCGTCAACCAGTTTCAGCGGCAGGCCCTGCCGGCCGGTGAAAACGCGGCCGTCGACCACCTTGGCCAGTTGCGCGTCGTTGAGCTGACGCCGCGTCTTGACCAGATTTTTGAACCAGTCGTAGGAATCGAGCACGATCGCCTCGATCGCGGCGCGCGCTTCCGGGCTGGTCGGCTCGAAGCCATTAGGCGCCGCCTTCAGCGGCGTCGATTTGATTTCCTCGACCTTGACGCCGATCGTCTTCAGCACCTCGGCGAAATTCGGAAACTGGAACAGCACGCCGATCGAGCCGACCAGCGAGGTGTCGTGCGCGATGATGTGATCGGCCGACAGCGCGGCGATGTAAGCGCCGGACGCGGCCAGACCGTCGACCACCACCACCATCGGCTTCTTGGTCTGCAAGGTGCGCAGCGCGTCATAGAGCTGTTCGGAACCCGCGGTGGTGCCACCGGGGCTGTCGAGATGCACGATCACCGCGCGCGCATTGGAACGGCCGAGCCGTTCGAGCGCTTCGACGCGCGCCTGGTTGCCGCGGATCAGGCCCTGAATGCGGACCCGGGCAATCGCCGTCCCGCCGCCGGTCAATCCGGTTTTCGGCGCCAGCGCGAAGCCCGCGCCAACCACCGCCAGCACCAGGACCAGCACGGCGACGACGCGCCAGAAAGTTAGCTTACGCCGCATCCGGCGGCGATCGACGATGGCATCGGCATCGAGCGACATAGTTTCGATCCTCACGTCAGACCCGGCCCGTCATCCTGAGCTGCGCGGCCGAAGGCCGGGCCTCGAAGGATAGACGTCCGGGCCGCTCATCCTTCAAAGCTCGCGACGCGCGCGCCTCGGGATGACGGGGCCATTTCCGGCGTTCTTGTACCTGACGGATCGGCGACCCGCCAAACAAAAACCCCCGGCGCTTGCGCGCCGGGGGCGATTGTCGCAGCCGATCGTGAAGGAAAGGCTTATTCGCCGTCCTTCTCGGCCTCGCCGGCGCGCTGCTTGAGCGCCGCGCCGAGGATGTCGCCGAGCGAAGCGCCCGAGTCGGCCGAACCGTACTGGGCCATCGCTTCCTTTTCTTCCGCGACTTCGAGCGCCTTGATCGAGACGCCGACCTTGTGGGTCTTGCGGTCGAACTGGGTGACGCGAGCGTCGACCTTTTCGCCAACGGCGAAACGCTCGGGCCGCTGGTCGGCGCGCTCGCGCGCCAGGTCGGCGCGACGGATGAAGGCGGTGAGATCGGTATCGGCGATCTTCACTTCGAGGCCGCCGTCGGTGACCGCGGTGACTTCACAGGTGACCACCGAACCCTTCTTGAGTTCGCCGGCCGCGCCCTGATTCATCGGATCGCCGGCAAGCTGCTTGACGCCGAGCGAGATGCGCTCCTTCTCGACATCGACATCGAGCACCTGGGCCTTGACCATGTCGCCCTTGTTGTACTCGTCGATCACCTGCTCGCCCGGACGCTTCCAGTCCAGATCCGACAGATGGACCATGCCGTCGACGTCGCCATCGAGGCCGAGGAACAGGCCGAACTCGGTCTTGTTCTTGACTTCGCCTTCGACGGTCGAACCCGGCGGGTGGGCTTCGACGAACACTTCCCACGGATTGCGCATGGTCTGCTTGAGACCGAGCGAAATGCGGCGCTTGACCGGATCGACTTCGAGGATCTGGACTTCGACTTCCTGCGAGGTCGAGACGATCTTGCCGGGGTGGACGTTCTTCTTGGTCCACGACATTTCCGAGACGTGGATCAGGCCTTCGATGCCCGGCTCCAGTTCGACGAAAGCGCCGTAGTCGGTGATGTTGGTCACGCGGCCCTTGAAGCGGGCGTTGACCGGGTACTTGGCCTCGATGCCCTGCCACGGATCGTCCAGCAGCTGCTTCATGCCGAGCGAGATGCGGTGGGTCTCGTGGTTGATCTTGATGATCTTGACCTTCACCGACTGACCGATGTTGAGCACTTCGGTCGGGTGATTGACGCGACGCCAGGCGATATCGGTGACGTGCAACAGGCCGTCGATGCCGCCGAGGTCAACGAACGCACCGTAATCGGTGATGTTCTTGACGACGCCGTCGATCACCTGACCCTCTTCGAGGTTCTGCACGAGTTCCTGACGCTGTTCGGCGCGGGTCTCTTCGAGCACGGTGCGGCGCGACACCACGATGTTGCCGCGGCGGCGATCCATCTTGAGGATCTGGAACTGCTGCGGCACGTTCATCAGCGGGGTGACGTCGCGGATCGGACGAATGTCGACCTGCGAGCGCGGCAGGAAGGCGACGGCGCCGTCGAGATCGACGGTGAAGCCACCCTTGACCTGGTTGAAGATCACGCCGGTGACCTTCTCGTTGTTGGTGAAGCCCTTCTCGAGCTTGCCCCAGCTTTCTTCGCGGCGCGCCTTGTCGCGCGACAGCACAGCTTCGCCGAGAGCGTTCTCGACGCGCTCCAGATAGACCTCGACTTCGTCGCCGATCTTCAGTTCGCCGGTGCGACCCGGGCCCTGGAATTCACGAACCGCGACGCGACCTTCGGTCTTGAGACCGACGTCGATGACGGCCATGTCTTTTTCAATGCCGACGACCTTGCCCTTGATGACGGAACCTTCCTGGAGGTTGCCGTGCTCGAAGGACTCGTCGAGCATCGCGGCGAAATCTTCGCGCGTGGGTGCTGAAGCAGTAGCTGTGGCCATGTAATCTCCTGTTGCCTGCGCCGGCGGTTTGAATGAGTTGCAAGCGTACGGGCCGGATGTCCTGGCAAGACATTCGGCGACGACCGGGAATCCAGTGTCACTGGAAATCCAGATCGCCGGCGCTAAAGCCGTACAGTCGCAACGATGGATCGGTTCACGGGGCGCTTAAACACCGAAGCTCGAGCGGGGCTTTGTCCTCCAACGCGAGGAGCGATTGTTCGCAGCCTCGGCCCGCCCGGGATGCTTCGACGACAATCGAAAGCGGCCCGAAGGCTGTGCATATAGCGAACCTGGCCGCCCGGGGCAAGGAAAGCCTCGCCCCCGACGACGGCCGTCGCCGACCGGCGACGACGCGCCCCTGTGGGCGCGAAACGGCCGGCCAAGGCCGCGACAGACCGCTTCGGCCATTCCGCTGCGACGCCGCATTTTGAAAGATTTTCTGCGATTCTGCCATTAACGCAGAAGAATATGTTATTTTTCAGCGACTTATTGCGCCAAACAAATAAAATATTCTATTCAGGCCAGACCCCATCGCCGGACGAGGGGCCAAGGTCGTCCGGTTCGTCCCGTTTCAAAGTCAGCCGATCCCATGTCAGTTGCTGTCGCACCGGCCGCAAAGCCCGAGGCCGAAACACCCGCCGACCTCGCCGGACACCTGTCGCGGCAGGCCGCCACGCTCGATCTGTTCGGACGCCTCAAGGCGGCACGCAAGGCCGTTGCCGGCCGGCTCACCTTCACCACCAGCTTCGGCATCGAGGATCAGGCGATCGGCCACGCCATTCTCAGCCAGGACCTCGACATCGATCTGGTCACGCTCGACACCGGCCGGCTGTTTCCGGAGACCCATGACGTCTGGGCGGCGACCGAGGCACGCTATGGCCGCCGCATCCGCGCCATCGTGCCGGAGCGCGCCGCGCTCGAAACGCTGATCGTCGCGCAGGGCTCCGACGGCTTCCGCGCTTCGATTGCCGCGCGGCAGGCCTGCTGCCATGTCCGCAAGGTCGAACCGCTCAAGATCGCGCTCGACGGCGCGGCGGGCTGGATCACCGGGCTGCGCGCCGATCAGTCCGAACATCGTGCCGATGTCGCCTTCGCCGCGCACGATCCGGCACGCGATCTCATCAAGATCAACCCGCTCCATGACTGGAGTCGCGCCGACGCCGTGGCCTTCACCGCCACGCATGGCGTGCCGGTGAACGCGCTGCACGACCGCGGCTTCCTCTCCATCGGTTGCGCACCCTGCACCCGCGCCATCCAGCCCGGCGAGCCGGAACGCGCCGGCCGCTGGTGGTGGGAGCAGGACGGCAAGACCGAATGCGGCCTGCACGCCAACCCGCTGCATCTCGCCGCCCGCGCGGCCCTGACAGCAAACAGCAAAGCCCAAGCATCATGAACGCCCTCGCCCGCACACCGCTTGCCCCGGCCACCGCCGCGCACAGCTATCTCGATCAGCTCGAAGCCGAGAGCATTCACATCATGCGCGAGACGGTCGCCGAGTGCGACAAGCCGGTGATGCTCTATTCGATCGGCAAGGACTCGTCGGTGCTGCTGCATCTGGCGATGAAGGCGTTCTATCCGGGCAAGCCGCCGTTCCCGCTGCTGCATGTCGACACCACCTGGAAATTCCGCGAGATGATCGAATTTCGCGACCGCCGCACCAGGGAACTCAACGTCGATCTGATGGTGCACATCAATCAGGAAGGCGTTCAGCGCGGCATCGGCCCGATTACGCACGGCTCGGAGCTGCATACCGACGTGATGAAGACGCAAGGCTTGCGTCAGGCGCTCGACCTCAACGGCTTCGACGCCGCCATCGGCGGCGCGCGCCGCGACGAGGATAAGTCGCGGGCCAAGGAACGCATCTTCTCGTTCCGCAACGCGCATCACCGCTGGGACCCGAAACGTCAACGCCCCGAGCCGTGGCGGCTGTTCAACGCCCACAAGCGCAAGGGCGAGAGCATCCGCGTCTTCCCGCTGTCGAACTGGACCGAGCTTGATGTCTGGCTCTACATCCACCGCGAGAACATTCCGGTGGTGCCGCTTTATTTCGCCAAGCCGCGCCCCGTCGTCGAACGCAACGGCACGCTGATCATGGTCGACGACGACCGTCTGCCGCTCGAACCCGGCGAAACGCCGCAAATCCGAAACGTCCGGTTCCGCACGCTCGGCTGTTACCCGCTGACCGGCGCGGTCGAAAGCGAGGCGGCGACCGTCGAGGACATCATCCGCGAAACGCTCGACAGCCGTTTCTCCGAACGGCAGGGCCGCGTCATCGACAAGGACGGTTCGGCCTCGATGGAACGCAAGAAGCAGGAAGGCTACTTCTGATGAACATCCATGTCAGCGATCCGGTCAGCGATTCATTGAACGATATCGCCGCGCCGTCGGTTATCGACCGCGATGCCGTCATCAGCCATCACGAGGCCAAGAGCCTGCTGCGCTTCATGGCCTGCGGCTCGGTCGATCACGGCAAATCGAGCCTGCTCGGCCGACTGCTCTATGACGCCGGGCTGGTGCTCGATGACCAGATCGAAACGCTGCGCAAGGATTCCGGCCAGTTGACCGGCGCGGTCGAGGACCTCGACTTCTCGCTGCTGTTCGACGGGCTGGCCGCCGAGCGCGAACAGAAGATCACCATCGATCTCGCCTATCGCTTCTTCGCCACCGACAAGCGCAAGTTCATCGTCGCCGACGCGCCCGGCCACGAGCAATATACCCGCAACATGGCGACCGGCGCCTCGACCGCCGATCTCGCGCTCATTCTGGTCAACGCCCAATCCGGCCTGACCCAGCAGACCCGGCGTCATGCGCTGATCGCCGCGACGCTCGGCGTGCGCCATCTCGTCGTCGCCGTGAACAAGATGGACCTGGTCGGTTACGCGCAAGCAACCTTCGCCGCGATCGAGCGCGAGTTTCGCGCCTTCGCCGACCGGCTCGGCGCCGCCGCGATCACCTTCATTCCAGTGTCGGCGCGCAAGGGCGACAATGTCGTCAAGCGCTCGGCGGCGATGGACTGGTATCGCGGGCCGACGCTGCTCGACAAACTCGAAACCGTCGACGTCACGCCGCGCGCCGCGCATCAGGCTTTCCGGATGGCGGTGCAATGGGTCAGCCGGCCGACGCCGGATTTCCGCGGCTATTGCGGCATGATCGCCGGCGGCGAAGTGCGGCCCGGTCAGGAGATCGTGGTGCAGCCGTCCGGTCAGCGCACCACCATCGACCAGATCATCACCGCCAACGGCGCGCTCGACCGCGCCGGTGTCGGACAATCGGTGACGCTGACGCTCACCGACGACGTCGATGTTTCGCGCGGCGATCTGCTGGCGGAAGCCGAGGCGCCGGCGCAAGTGTCAGATCGGATCGCGGCGCGCATCTTCTGGATGGGTCAGGGCACGTTCAGCCCCGGCGGCCGCTATCACATCAAGCTCGGCACCGCGACGGCGGCGGCCTATGTCGCCGGCCCGATGCAACTGATCGATCTGGCGGACGACGCCGCGATCAAGCCGGCCGAACGGCTGATGAGCAATGAGTTCGGCCTGTGCCATCTCGAACTCGACCGGCCGCTCGCCGCCGACCGCTACGACCAGAACCGCGAGACCGGCAGCTTCATCCTGATCGATGCCGAAACCCACGACACCGTGGCGATGGGCCTGATCGAGAACGCCGGGACGGCCGAACCCGCCGCGGCACCGGTCAAGACCAGCCTCCTCGGCAAGGCCGTGATGCGTGTCGCGCGGCTGTTCGGCGCCAACGAATCGCACACGCGCTCGATTGCCAAGGCGATGAGCTGGCGCGCCACCGGCAGTCTCGACACCTTCATGATCGGCTGGTTCATCACCGGCAACCCGACCATTGCCGGCTCCATCGCCGGCACTGAGATCGCCACCAAGATCGCGCTTTATTATTGCCACGAGCGCGCCTGGGCGCTGGTGCCGTGGGGACGGCGCTAGACGAATACTTTGTCATGGCCGGGCTTGTCCCGGCCATCTCGCTTAGGAAGGCTAGGTTGTGCTCGACTCAACGGGATGCCCGGCACAGGGCCGGGCATGACAGCGGAGAGCGACGCGCGTTAACTTCTCTTCGCTTCTACAATCTCAATCGCCGCCGCGACCGCCTGCTCGACATTCAAATGCGTCGTGTCGAGCAGCACGGCATCGTCGGCCTGACGCAACGGCGCGGCCGAACGATTGCTGTCGCGCTCGTCGCGCTGGCGGATATCGGCGAGCACCTCGGCCAGCGGAATATCTTTGCCGGCGTTGCGATATTCATTGGCGCGACGCTCGGCGCGCACTTCCGGCGTCGCGGTGACGAAGATCTTTGCCTCGGCATCCGGGCAGATCACCGTGCCGATATCCCGGCCGTCGAGCACCGCGCCGGGCGCGGCGGCGGCAAACGAGCGCTGGAAATCGACCAGTGCGGCGCGCACCGCCGGAATCGCGGAGACCAGCGACGCGGCCTCGCCGACGCCCGGTCCCTTCAGCACCGCTTCATCATAGCGGGTCGGATCGAGCGTCTGCGCCGCCCCGGTCGCGGCCGCGGCATCGTCGGGCGCTTCGCCGGCGTCGAGCACGGTCTTGGCAACCGCGCGATACAGCAGACCGGTGTCGAGATGGCGCAGGCCATAATGGGCCGCCAGCCGTTTGGCGATGGTGCCTTTGCCGGAGGCCGCCGGTCCGTCGATAGCGATAATCACGCGCAACCCTTTGAATTGGCGGGCTTGAGGCTGTGGCTTGATTAACGGCAGTTCGGGTCGCGGACCAGCGCCTTGTCGCCGAAAACCCGTCGCCTCGATGATAAGAAATTCTTATTGAGGTTGTCGAAGTAACTTTATTGGACTTATAAGTTTTCGCATCGCAATAATTATTGTGCAGTGCACCATATACGCGACTGTGTCAACTTTCACAACTTGAAATGCAGTAAGGACGACGTAAATGCTTGGAATCGGTGACAAACTTCCTTCTTTTTCGGTCATGGGCGTGAAGCCCGGCTTCAATACCCATGAAGAAAACGGCGTCTCGGCCTTCGAGGAAATCACCGAGGCGAGCTTCCCCAGCAAGTGGAAAGTCATCTTTTTCTATCCGAAGGATTTCACCTTCGTCTGCCCGACCGAAATCGCCGAATTTGCCCGTCTCGGTCAGGACTTCGCCGACCGCGATGCCGTGGTGATGGGCGGCTCGACCGACAATGAATTCGTCAAGCTAGCCTGGCGCCGCGACCACAAGGACCTCAACAAGCTGCCGATCTGGAGCTTCGCCGATACCAAGGGTTCGCTGGTCGACAGCCTCGGCGTGCGCTCGCCCGATGGCGTCGCCTACCGTTATACCTTCATCGTCGACACCGATAACGTCATCCAGCACGTCTACGCCACCAACCTGAACGTCGGCCGCAATCCGAAGGACACGCTGCGCGTCCTCGACGCCTTGCAGACCGACGAGCTGTGCCCGTGCAACCGCGAAGTCGGCGGCGACACGCTCAAGGCCGCCTGAGCCGCGCGCTTTAGCGACGATCTGACGCCCGGCGCGGAGGCGGCCTAGCCGCCACCCGCGCCGGTGCGCCGTCGCCACTCATCACAAGAGGAGAATTCATTTGCCGATCGAAGGGCTCAAGAGCCGTCTTCCCGCCTTCGCCAAGGACGTGAAGCTCAATCTGTCGTCGATGCTGTCGGACGAAACCCTGCCGACGCAGCAGCGCTATGGCCTGTTCCTCGCCTGCGCCATCGCCACCCGCAATCCCGACGTCATTCGCGGCTTCGAAACGCTGGCGCGCACTCACCTGACGCCGGAAGCGCTCGACGCGGCGCGCGCGGCGGCGGTGATCATGGCGATGAACAACATCTATTATCGCTTCACCCATCTCACCGAAAATAAGGCCTACGAGACCAAGCCGGCGCGGCTGCGGATGAACGTGATCGGCAATCCCGGCGTCGACAAGGCCGACTTCGAACTGTGGTCGCTGGCGGTGTCGGCGATCAACGGTTGCGGCAAGTGCATCGTCGCGCATGAGAAGGTGCTGGCGACGGCCGGCGTCAACGACGACACGATCCAGACCGCCGTTCGCTTCGCCGCCATTATCCAGTCGGTGGCGGTCGCGCTCGAAGCCGCCGACGCGACGGCCTCGCTGTCGCAGGCCGCCGAATAAACCTTTGCCGACGCGGCTTTTCGCGATCCAGTCAGGGCGCGGGCTTACGACAAGTCCGCGCCCAGACCTTTCATCAATTCGACGAAGCCGGGGAAGCTGGTGGCGATGAACGCCGAATCGTCGATCCGCACCGGCTTCTGACTGGCAAGCCCCATCATCAAGGCCGACATCGCGATGCGGTGATCCATGTGGGTGGCGACTTCGCCGCCGCCGGGCACGCCATTCGCGCCCATGCCGTGGACGATCATGTCGTCGCCCTCGATGTCGACCTTGATGCCGTTAACGCGCAGCATCGCGGCGGTCGCTTCCAGCCGGTCGCTTTCCTTGACCCGCAATTCCTTCAGACCGCGCATCTGCGTGTCGCCTTCGGCGAAAGCCGCCGCCACCGCGAGAATGAGATACTCGTCGATCATCGACGGCGCGCGCGATGCCGGCACCTCGACGCCCTTGAGCTTCGACGTGCGCACGCGATAGCTCGCGATCTCCTCGCCGCCGTCGGCGCGCTTGTCGGATTCCTCGATGTTCGCGCCCATTTCGCGCAGCGTGGTGAACAAACCGGTACGCAGCGGATTGGTCATCACCGCCTCGAACGTCACATCCGAGCCCGGCACCAGCAAAGCGGCGACCATCGGGAAAGCCGCCGATGACGGATCGGCCGGCACCAGCACCGGCGCCGGCACCAGCTCCGGCTGGCCCTGCAACACGATACGCCGGCCATTGTCGCCATGCGGCTTGCTGACAATCTTGGCGCCGAAATGCTTGAGCAGCTTTTCGGTGTGATCGCGGGTCGCCTCGGCCTCGATCACCGTGGTCTCGCCCGGCGCGGCCAGCCCCGCCAGCAATACCGCCGATTTGAGCTGTGCCGAGGGCACCGGCGATTCGTATTCGATCGGCAGCGGATCGAGCGCGCCTTTCAGGGTCAGCGGCAGCCGGCCGCCTTCGGCCTGATCGAGAACCCGCGCGCCCATCTGTTCGAGCGGATCGAGAATCCGTCGCATCGGCCGCTTGCGCAGCGATGCATCGCCGTCAAAAGTTGCTGTAATGCCGCAGCCGGCGACCGCCCCGATCACAAGACGGCAGCCGGTGCCGGAATTGCCGAAATCGAGCGCCGCCGCCGGTTCGGCGAAACCGCCGACCCCGACGCCATGAACATGCCAGGTGCCGTTATCGAGCCGGACCACCCGGGCGCCGAGCGCGCGCATCGCGGCGGCGGTATTGAGCACGTCCTCGCCTTCCAGCAGCCCGGAGATCACGGTTTCGCCGACCGTCATGGCGGCCAGGATCAGGGCGCGGTGGGAAATCGATTTATCGCCGGGGACGCGGACACGGCCGGTCAGGGGACCGCCGGCGCGGGCGGCGAGCGGGGTCGGGGAAGAAGTGGAGGTCACGGGCTTCAGGTTCCTTCAAAGTTGCGCCGTCCTACCACGGCGCCGCGCGGCCCGTCACCCGAGAGGCCGGATCGGCGCACCGGCCGGGGCCCTCCGCCGGGTCCTGCGGCCGATTCCGGCCACGCCGTCGCTATTGACAGGCGCGCCGCAACTAGCCAAGTGAAGCAGCAATTCGACGCGCTGGCGCGAAGCACCCATTCGAAGCATCACTTCAAACGCATTTCCGAGGTAACTCGATCGTGGCTAAAACCGATCTCGGCACCAAGCGGGTCTGCCCCGACACCGGTCGCAAATTTTACGACCTGGGCAAGACGCCGGTCATTTCGCCCTATACGGGCAAGATCGTCCCCATCGTACTGCCACCGCAGTCGCGTTCGCGGCCCGAGTCGTCCGCCCGCCCGACGGAGGTCGAGGAGACAGAGGCCGTGACGCCGGAGACGGAGGACGCGGAATTCGTCTCGCTCGAGGATGCCGACAACGAGCAGCAGGGCAAGATCAAGAAAAAAGGCAAGGCCGACGACGACGATATCGACGCCGACGACGACGAGAGCCTTGACGACGCCGCCTTCATCGAGGAAACGGAAGACAGCGACGACGACGTCACCGATATCATCGGCGACGGTATCGAAAAGGACGAGGAGCAGTAATCCTACCCTTGGAATTATTCGGCCAAGGCCCAATCTGGCCTTTGCTTTTCTTCCAAAGAACGATTACTGATCCTGCCTCGACGGGGCCATAGCTCAGCTGGGAGAGCGCCTGCATGGCATGCAGGAGGTCGGCGGTTCGATCCCGCCTGGCTCCACCAACTTCCACCCGCCGGGGAACCGGCACTGTCCGGGGGAAGTTTCCAACCCGAGAAAAAATCCAGGCAAACGCGACGGCATCGCCGGCTGGCCGGCTCGGGCCTTTCGACCGTTTGAAAGCAAGCCGCCCCTTCGGGCGGCTTTTTTGTTGTCCGACGCCGCGCGCAACCTTGGCGCTGCTGACAACACCCCGCCCGTCCATGCATGATGCCGGCAAAACCAAACGGGAGAGAAACGCATGCACGGCAAGATCGCGCTCGAAGAACATATGGCCATCGAGCCGACCCTCAACGATTCAAAAGTCTTCGGCGCCCATGTCTGGCCGGACCTCAGCCACCGCCTGATCGACATTCAGGAGACCCGGCTCGGCGAGATGGACAAGCACGGGATCGAGATGATGATCCTGTCGCTGAACGCGCCGGCGGTGCAGGCGATCCCCGACATCAAGACCGCCATCGCGGTTGCCCGTCAGGCCAATGACGTGCTGGCCGAACACACCGCGCGGCGGCCCGACCGCTTTGCCGCCTTCGCCGCCCTGCCGATGCAGGACCCGGAGGCCGCCACCCGGGAGTTGACCCGCTGCGTCAACGAACTCGGCTTCGTCGGCGCGCTGGTGAACGGCTTTTCGCAGGTCACCGACCCGGAGAACGTCACCTATTACGATCTGCCGCAATATGAACCGTTCTGGCAGGCGGTCGAAGCGCTCGACGTGCCGTTCTATCTGCACCCGCGCAATCCGCTGCCGAGCTGGAACCGGCAATATGAAGGCCACAACTGGCTGCTCGGACCGAACTGGGCCTTCTCGGCCGAAACCGCGGTGCACGCCTTCCGCCTGATCGGCTCCGGTCTGTTCGACCGGCATCCGAAGCTGAAGATCGTGCTCGGCCATCTCGGCGAAGGCATTCCGGTGCAGCTCTGGCGCATCGACGGCCGCAACGGCTGGATGAACGAGCCGCATCGCTATCCGGCCAAGCACGGCGTCGCGCATTATTTCCGCAAGCACTTCCACCTGACCACCTCGGGCAACTTCCATACGCCGTCGTTGATCAACGCGGTGACCGAGATGGGCGCCGACCGGGTGATGTTCTCGGTCGACTGGCCGTTCGAGGATGTCGGACAGGGCTGCGCCTGGTTCGACTCCGCCGAGATCAGCGAAGCCGATCGCGCCAAAATTGGCCGCGAAAACGCGGTGAAGCTGTTCAAGCTGAAGATCTGAAGTCCGGCCCGGCGTCGTCGGACCCAAGCCCGTTCATTGCCGCGACCGGCGGCGTGAACGGGCTATTTTTTCTTGCGCAACGCCAGCGCGGCGGAACCCCAGACCGGCTGATCGGCGCCATCGCCCCAGCGATAGGGTCGATAAAAATTATGAATGCCGTACCGCACGATCTTGCGCATCTCGCCCACCCAATCGGGATGAACGTAAACCGCGTGATAGTGCGTCGATTTGGCGACCGCCTCGACATAGACACTACCGTCGAGCGTCTGGCGCGCGATGCGATTAGCGCGCGCCCAGGCGCCGCGTTCGCGGATCACCTTGCGCCGGCCGTCGCAGGCGAAAGTGAACTGGCAATGCGGCCGGCTGGCGTTCTGGTACACCACGCTGCAGACGTCGTTCGGATAATACGGCGAGAACACACGGTTCATCACGACCTGGGCGACGGCCTCCTGTCCGATAACCATCTCGCCGCGCGATTCCCAATAGATCGCGGTGGCCAGGCAATGCGCGGCCTTGGCGTAAGCCTGATCGTTGAGCTTGAGCCGCTGCGCCGGCGATGGCGGCGGCACACCCGGCGCCGGGATCGGCAACGGCACCACCCAACGCGCCGCGGCGGCGGGCGGCGGCGATAACGCGACGTTGGGCGACGACGCCGACAGCATTGACGGATCGGCCGTCGCTTCGGTGACCGCGTTCAGATCGAGGCTGGCGAGTTGCACGGGGCGGTTCGGCGACGCCGGCTTCAGGGTTGCGCGCGATCGGTCGGCCGCGACTTGCAACACAGGCGAAGGCGCGAGGCGCCATCGTTCGCCACCGAAGTCACGCGCCAGCGCCACCATGTAATCGCCAGAGAGCAGCGGCAAACCGGCGATCACGGTTCGGATGCGGCCGGAGAGTTCCGCGTAATCGAATTGGCCGTTGCGAATGAGGCTGCCGGTGCCATGCGCCGATCCGGCGCCGATCAGATCGAGCGCGCCGATCGTCAACGCGAATATCGCCATGCCGACGCCGAAGCGTTTGCCGTTGCGAAAGATCTTCTGCTCGACCGGCGTATCGAACGGATCGCGGTCAATGCTACGCGCTAACAACAGACGCCCCCACCACCGTCAATCGCACCGCTCTCGCCGTATCGGGCCAAGCGATCTTAACAAAGCAAAATGACGGCGCACTGATTTTGGCAAAAAATTAGACCGGTAAGGAAAACGCGCATGCTTAATGCGACACGCCGAATCGAGACAATTTTAATTAAACTTTATCGAACCGACATACGACGGACATGCTCGCGACACCGGCCAGGCGACATCAGTGAAGCAAGACCGACCAAGCAACATGGGCGATGCGACATCGCGCGACGGCGTAACGGTTGAATCGAAACGGGATCGCAACGCGCGAAGATCGCGATAGGGAACAATCGCAATGAAGAAGCCGCGAGTGTTGCGACTTCAAGCATGACGCGAGGCTTCAATCGCGCGGCGTGCGACATCGAATACGCGGCGCGCCGTCCTCGGCGGTCTTTATTCGACGCGGTAGCGCCGGACCGCCGCCTTGTTCCACACCATGCCGTTACCGGGGCGCTGCGGAATGATCGCGTTGCCGTCGACGATGGCCAAAGGCTCTTCGAGCAGTTCGTTGGCCCAATCGACATATTCGAGATAGTGGCAAGTCGGCGTCGCCGCCAACAGATGCGCGCTGACTTCCGGGAACAGATGCGACGACATCTTCAGGTTCCGCTCGGCGGCGATCGCCGCCGCCTGCGTCCAGCCGGTAACGCCGCCGATGCGTTCGAGATCGGGCATGACGTAATCGGCGGCGCCGAACTCGATCGCCATCTGCATATTGGCCGGCAGCGAGAAGTTCTCGCCGATCTGGATCGGCACCTTGAGTTCCCGCGCCAACCGGGCTTCGCCGGCATAGTCATCGTGCCGGATCGGTTCCTCCAGCCATTCGATGTTCTCGGCGTCGAGCGCGCGGCCGCGCGCCAGGGCTTCGTCGAACGACAGGGCCTGATTGTAATCAACCATCAGCGCGATCCGGTCGCCGACCCGCCGACGCACGGCGCGCACCGCCGCGATATCGCCTTCCAGCGTCGGATAACCGAGCCGGATCTTCAACGCGCGGAACCCGCCCATCGCCAGCAAGGTTTCGGCTTCGGCGGCCAGTTCGCCAAGGTCGTCCTTGATGCCCATGCCGCAACTATTATAGGCGGGAATCGGCCGTATCGTCGCGCCGAGCACGGTCGCCAGCGGCTGACCGGCGGCAATCGCCAGCGCATCCCAGCAAGCCGTGTCGAAGCCGGCCAGCGCCATGCGGACGATGCCCTGCACCCCGATCAGGGTGAAGCGCCGCGCCAGCCGGACGGCAAATGCTGCCGGGTCGATCTTTTCCCCCTTGGTCAGGCTTTCGATCTCGCCGAGCAGGCTCATGATCGCCGGCTGCGCCGCCCGCAGGTAGCAGAACAGGTAGGACCGGCCGGTGATGAACTCCTCGGTCTCGATATCGATCAGCAGCAGCGGCACCCGGCGCAGCGCCTGCTGACTGGTGCCGAGCACAAAGTTCAGCGGCACTTCGACCGGCGTCGCCTTGATGGCGCGCACGGTCAAAGCCGGCATATTCGACGCATTTGGCATCGGAATTCTCCCCATCGGACGGCAATCTCCCGGTATTCGCCGTTAACCTTCGTGTTCTTGAACCTTTAACCGGGGCTGCCCATATTAGCTCCAACCGGTCGGCAGTCGCCTCCGGTTATGGGGTGCCTGCTCATGGACCCCGACAAAGTCGCTTCGCGCGAGGACTTTGAGACCATGTCACGAGTGCCTTCACTATCCAGTCCCTTCCTGCTCGGCTTCGACGAGATCGAGCGCCTGCTCGACCGCGTCGCCAAGGGAGCCGACGGCTATCCGCCCTACAATATCGAACGGATGGCGCGCGACGGGGACAGCCCGGAACGGCTGCGCATCACGCTGGCCGTCGCCGGCTTTACCCGCGAACAGCTCGATGTTTGCATCGAGGAAAGCCAGTTGGTGATTCGCGGCCGTCAGCAGGATGACAAAAGCCGGCAATATCTTCATCGCGGCATCGCCGCACGCCAGTTCCAGCGCACCTTCGTGCTGGCCGACGGCATGGAGGTGTTGGGAGCCGACTTGAAGCACGGATTGCTGTCGATCGACCTGATCCGGCCGCAGCCCGAGCGAATCGTCAAGACAATCTCGATCCGGGATCTGGAATGACGGGTGTAAGGCACGAGACTTGCTACAGAGAGAAACAGGACTCGACCGCGTAAAAGCGTTCAAGATGAAAGGATCGAGGGCCACTATGACGAATACAGCAAACAAGCAGACCGACATCGAAACGACCACCAGCCCGGTGATCACCCAGGATGCCCTGGCTCATCTCGGCGACGGCCGTCTGGCTTACGTGAAGGCGATCAGCTCGGAAGACGTCGCCCGCATGTTCCCGCAGGCGCCGGAAATCGAACCCGGCGTAACGCTGTTCTCGCTGCACGCCGCGGACGGTACGCCGATCATGCTGACCGACACCCGTGAGTCGGCGCTGGCCAGCGCCTGGAGCAACGAGCTCGAGGCCGTGAGCGTTCACTAGGGACGCGGGCCGCGACGCGAATGCGTCGCGACGAAGGATGCTGTCATGCCCGCACCCGCATTCGCGGGTGCCGGCTCCAGCGGGCGTCTGATCATCGCGCGATTTTGTAAATCGCCCGGTTTTGTAATTGAATCGAAATGCCACGGCGTACCGGGGCGCCGCTGTCGCGGCGGACGACGCGCGTGAAGCTAGGCCGCGCTGCTCGCCGGCGGCAAGGACAACACGGCATACAGCGCATCGACGTCGCGCGACTCACGCAGCTTGTTGGCGATTTCGGTATCGCGCAGCAGACGCGCGACGCGCGCCAGCGCCTTGAGATGATCGGCGCCGGCGGCTTCCGGCGCCAGCAACAGAAAAATCAGATCGACCGGTTGACCGTCGAGCGCCTCGAAATCGATGGCGCGATCGAGCCGCGCAAACAGTCCGAACAGCCGGCCGATCTTCGGTAATTTACCATGCGGGATCGCCACGCCGTTACCGACAGCGGTCGAGCCGAGCTTCTCACGCTGAAGCAGAATTTCCAGAATCGCCTTTTCGCTCTGCCCGGTCAGTTCGGCCGCGCGATTGGCGAGTTCCTGAAGCGCCTGCTTCTTGCCGTTGACCTTGAGCGCCGGGATGATCGCTGTCGGCGCGACGAGATCGGTAAGCGTCATGGACTTGTCCAATGATCGGAAAAGGCTGCGTCGCGTTGGAGAGGGGTGAAATTTCGCGGACCATAGGGATGGTACACGGCGGCTGTCAATGGGCGTGCACCACCGTAAATGGTGCACGCGCCATCGATTATTGCCGGTTTTTCTTGCAGATTTAAGGTTTCAGCCGCCGCGACGGGCCTGATTGTCCTTACGACGACGTTTATAACGGCGCAGCCGCTTTTCGATATGAACCGCCGCCTGATCGGCGCTTTCATAAGCGTCGACCGCAACGCCCTTGGCTTCCAGCAGGGCGCCGGAATCCAGATGCAGCAAACATTCGGTGCGAAATCCAATGCCCTCGCGGCCGACCGTGGCATGGCCGGAGTAACCGCCGCGAAAATACTTGGATGTCGCTTCGTCGACGCGATCGACGATTCGTTGTTGGAGAGACGTACCGATACTGATGTTTTTGCCCGAGACGCGCAAAGGCATAAGTTAGCCTCCATGTCGGGTGCGGAACCTGCGGTGAGGAAATTCTTGCCGCAAGATGTTTCCGAACCAATTCCCAGCGTGCGTCGTCATTTGATGATGGAATCGTGGGTGACGTCAATGCGTCAGTTTTTTAACCTCTATGTGTCGTTACGCCACGCCGGCACTGGCGGCTTGTTTCTCGCGTCGGCGTTGCACCGATGACGGAATGCGCATCGCTTCGCGGTATTTGGCAACCGTGCGGCGCGCAATGTCGATACCTGCGCCACGCAGCTTGTCCACAATGGTGTCGTCGGACAAAACATCGTCGGCACGCTCGGCGTCGATCAACAACTTGATGCGATGACGCACGGCTTCGGCGGAATGCGCTTCGCCGCCATCGGCCGCCGCGATCGACGACGTGAAAAAATATTTCAATTCGAAAATGCCGCGGCTTGTCGCCATGTATTTATTCGCGGTGACGCGCGACACGGTCGACTCGTGCATGCCGATCGCGTCGGCGACGGTCTTGAGATTGAGCGGCCGCAGATGCTGCACGCCCTTGACGAAGAAGCCGTCCTGCTGACGCACGATCTCGCTCGACACTTTCAGAATGGTCTTGGCGCGCTGATCGAGCGCGCGCACCAGCCAGGTCGCGGTCTGCAAGCAATCGGCGATGTAGCTCTTGTCCTTGTCGTTCTTCGTGCTCTTCGAAACCTGCGCATGATAACGCTGGCTGATCAGCACTTTCGGCAAGGTGTCGGAATTCAGTTCGACCTGCCAGGTGCCATCCGGCGCGGCGCGCACGAACACGTCCGGCACGATCGGCTGCACCAGCGTCGAACCGAAGGCGAGACCGGGCTTCGGATTGAGCGAACGAATCTCGCCGATCATGTCGGCCAGATCTTCGTCGTCGACGCCGCATAACCGGCGCAAGGCGGCCAGATCGCGCTTGGCCAGCAGCGGCAGATTTTCGACCAGCGCCCGCATCGCCGGATCGAAACGATTGCGCTCCTTCAACTGAAGCGCCAGACATTCGGTCAAGTTGCGGGCGCAGATGCCGGCGGGATCGAGGCCCTGCAAAATCGTCAGCACCGCTTCGACATCGCCGAGCGAACAGCCGAGCTTGTCGGCGACCGATTGCAGATCGCCGATCAGATAGCCGGTCTCGTCGACCATATCGATCAGGTACTGACCGATCATGCGCTGCGCCGGATCGTGAATGGCGAGCGCCATCTGCTCGCTCAAGTGATCGGCAAGCGTGGTCTCGGCGGTGACGAAAGCTTCGAGGTTATAGTCGCCATCCTCGCCGCCAGTGCCGGAGCCTGACCATTCGGTGTAGGCCGGCGGCGGCGTTTCGACGGGCGCGGTCTTTTCGCCGCCGTCGTCCGGAAACACGTTTTCGAGTTCGGTGCCCAGACCCTGTTCCATGGAACTGCGGCTGGTTTCGAGATCGGCGCCGATCCAGTCGGCGCTGGCGGACAAATCGCCGCCGCTGTCGCCGCCATTGTCCCCGCCCCGGTCGCCAGCGGCGTCGAAGGCCGCGCTATCCGTCTCGTGGCCGGGCGATGGGCCGTCATCGTCGCCGGCGCGCTCCAGGAGCGGATTGCGCTCAAGCTCACCTTCGACATAGGCCGCCAGATCGAGGCTGGACAATTGCAACAGCTTGATGGCTTGCATCAGCTGCGGCGTCATGACCAAGGCTTGGCTCTGACGGAATTCCAGTCTTTGCGATAAGGCCATACAGGTTTCCCGGCGGAAACTGGTCCAATTCTTGCTTGATTACGCTTATAACAGGTCTTGCTCGCTCGCGGTATGTGATTCCGCAGCGCAGCATTGAACAAATTATGTGCAATTTATTGGCAAGCTATGTTATTAGCCTGCCGCTAACCGGGCGAACCCGGCATTTTTGCCGGGTCCGGCGGCAAATTACAGCCGGAACTCCTCGCCGAGATAGAGCCGGCGGACGTCCGGGTTATTGACGATGTCCTCGGTCCGGCCCTCCATCAGCACCTCACCCGAATAGATGATGTAGGCGCGGTCGATCAGGCCGAGCGTCTCGCGGACATTGTGGTCGGTGATCAGCACGCCGATGCCGCGATTGGTCAGATGGCGCACCAGTTGCTGGATGTCGCCCACGGCGATCGGATCGATGCCGGCGAACGGCTCGTCGAGCAGCATGTAGCTCGGCCGGGTCGCCAGCGCACGGGCGATTTCGACGCGGCGGCGTTCGCCGCCCGACAGCGCGATGGTCGGCGTCTTGCGCAAGCGGGTGATGTTGAATTCTTCCAGGAGCGCGTTGAGATCGGCGTCGCGCCGGCGACGATCGGGCTCGACCACCTCGAGCACGGCGCGGATGTTTTCCTCGACGTTGAGACCACGGAAAATCGAGGCTTCCTGCGGCAGATAGCCGATGCCGAGGCGGGCGCGCTGATACATCGGCAGCACCGTGACGTCGTAACCGTCGAGTTCGATGCGGCCACGGTCGGCCTTGATCAGGCCGGTGATCATGTAGAACACGGTGGTCTTGCCGGCGCCGTTCGGCCCGAGCAGACCGACGGCCTCGCCGCGCCGGACATAGAGCGTGACGCCCCTGACCACCATTCGGGTGCCGAAGCTCTTCTCGATGCCGTGGGCAGCCAGATAATGCCGCGCCGCCTGACGGCCGGGTTCGCGATGCTGCCGGGCGGCGGCCTGCTGTTGCGCCGGGCTCTGCGGCTGGCGCAGCGCCGGCCCGGAGGACGGGTTCACCGTAGGCGGGGGCGGGCCACGCCGCCTTGCGGGTTGCCGCCGTTTAAACAGCGAAATGATATTCAACGGGCTACCCTGCGGCGGACGGAATTGTCCGATGCGGCGTCGACGGCATGAGCGCGACGCAACCTTAACTGACTCCCGCCCACCACAGGGTCAAGCATCGAAGCGATCGACGCCATTTTGCTCCGGAAGACGCCGGTTGCCGGATCGGCCGGACGGTTCAATCGCCAACGCCGTTTCAATAGCGCGGCCTTGCCGGTTTGGTGTTGTGTTGCAGATCCTTGATATCGACGCTGCCCGGCGTGAACAGACCCTCGACGCGGCCGGTACCGCCTTTGTTGGATTCGACCCGCGACACCCCGGTGGTCAGATCGACCACCAGCCGGTCGCCGCGCAGCACATTCTTGCCCTGCGCCATCGTCACGTTGCCGCTCAGGGTGACGGTGTTGGCCCGCATGTCGAAAATGCCGATATCGCCGCGCGCGGTCTGCGCCTTCTGGGTCACGATGACGCCGCCGCGCGCCTCCAGCCGCTTGATCTTCTGCGAGCCGCCAGGCCCCGGCGTCGCCGCCGGCATCGGCTTGCCGCCTTTGTCGTCGGCGCCGTCCTGGTCGTAGAACACCGCCAGCGTCTTGCAGCGCATCCCGGTGTCGCCCTGCTGCACGCGGACGTCGCCGGAGAAGGTCGCCATCTTGTCCTTGTCGCGAACCTCGAGCGTCGCAGCCTCGATATGAACCGGCTGGTCGCGGTTCTGCGAAAACCCTTGCAGGGCGTTCGGCGGGCCTTTCGAGGCCGGTTGCGCCGCCGACGCCGACACCGTCAGCGCCAGCGTCAAGGCCACCGCGCAGGCCACGAGGCCCACGGAACGTCCGGTCGTTCTGTTATCGACGTTCGTCATTGCGCCGCCTGCCCCGGTTTCGGCACGGCCGCGCCATTGAGCATCAGGGTCATGGCGACTCCGCCATGGAAACGAATCAGCGCGCCGGAATCGACGATTTCCAGCTTGTTGGCATCGAGCACGCCCTGCAACATCTCCAGTTCCACCGGCTGGCTGGAAACGACATTGCCCTTGCGCACATCGATGGTCGCTTCGCTCAGCCGACCCTTGTTGCCATTCGACGACGTCAGCAAGATTTTGTCCTTGAGCTTGAGAGTCTCGGCCTTGGTATCATAAATGCCGGTCACCGCCGTCATCGACATCGTCGTCTTGTCCTGCATGTCAATTTTGGCGTGAATGTTGCGCAACTCGACGATACTCGGCTTGGACAGGTCCTGCGCCGCCGCCGCCGCGGTGAACTCATAGGCGCGCTGATCCTTGGTGAAGCCGGACAGCCGCGGCTGCTCCATGGTGATCTTGGTGCCGGACACCACCAGGTCGTTAATGTTGACCGGCAACTTGGTCAGGATCCGCAACGGATTGAAATAGGTAACCAGGAACGTCGCGGCCAGACCGCCGACCACCGTGATCGGCAAGGCCACGCGCAGGAACCGCACCATCCGGCTATGGCGGCGGGCGGCGCGAAAGGCGCGATCGCTGTCACGCCGGCTCATCGTCCAGTGGGCCTGCGCGGTGCGCTGGTCGGCTTTGACCGTTACGAGCCGATTCATGACGCGATGACGATGATTGCGATGAAATTCATGATGCGATGACGAGAAATGCCCCGTATTGACGGAATCTAGCGCATTCGTGGCACGCCACCCAAGAACAGCCTGCCGGGCGAATATGGCCCATCGACGGCGGCACCGGGGCGGCGACGCAGAACCGACACTTCCACAAGGAACTTAATGCTTTTACGGCGCTTTTGCCGAATGCGAAAAAATATCTTCGGCTTCCCAGCCGGCCAGATCGAGTCGCACCCGGTCGGGCAAGAAGCCGAAACAGGCGGTGGCCAGTTCCATACGGCCTTCGCGGGCGAGCATCCCGTTGAGCTTGTTCATCAAGGCATGCAGATGCAGCACGTCGGTCGCGGCATAAGCGACCTGCGGATCGGTCAGACTTTCCGCGCCCCAGTCCGACGACTGCTGCTGCTTCGACAGATCGACGCCGATCAGTTCGCGCGCCAGATCCTTGAGGCCGTGCCGGTCGGTGTAGGTACGGGCCAGCCGCGAGGCGATCTTGGTGCAATAGATCGGCTGGGCCATCACGCCGAAGGCCTTGGCCATCATGCCCATGTCGAACCGGCCATAATGGAAGATCTTGAGAATGGCCGGATCGGCCAGCAATTTCTCGATATTCGGGGCTTTGGTCTGGCCGGGCGCGATCTGCACCACATCGGCGGAGCCGTCGCCGGGCGACAGCTGAACGACACAAAGACGGTCACGGTGCGAACTGAGCCCCATGGTCTCAGTATCGATCGCGACGGCTTTGCCCTTGTAGGCGTTAAGATTAGGCAAGTCGCCGCGATGCAGACGGACGGTCATTCAGCGTCCTAGCTTCTATAGATGGTGCCCAGGAAAGGACTCGAACCTTCACGACCTTTCGGCCACTGGCACCTGAAGCCAGCGCGTCTACCAATTCCGCCACCTGGGCAAGCGGACGTCTAGGTACGGATCGGCAATAGGCTTGTCAATTGAATGCCTTCGAAGAGTCGATTCTGGCTGTCGATTGTGCCCTATACAGACCCCGGCCGATCCTGTATTTGCCGGTTTACCGGGCGTATCGGTCCAATTTGCCATAAAGCGAGCGCGGAATGACCGCTAAAAGCAACAGCGACACCCTCGTCACCGTCTACGGCGGCTCCGGATTTCTCGGCCGCCACGTCGTGCGGGCCCTGGCCAAGCGCGATTATCGCGTCCGGGTCGCCGTTCGCCGGCCCGATTTGGCCAATTTTCTTCAGCCTTTAGGCCGAGTCGGCCAGATTCACGCGGTTCAGGCCAATTTGCGCGACGCCAAGTCGGTCGACGCCGCCGCCCGCGATGCCGACATCCTGATCAACCTGGTCGGCCTTCTGGCCGAAAGCGGCCGCCAGCGATTCGATTCCATCCACAGCTTTGGTGCCGAACAGGTCGCTCTGGCCGCCAATGCGCATGGCGCCCGCATGGTTCATGTCTCGGCCATCGGCGCCGACGAGCAGTCGCCGGCGGCTTACGCCCGCTCCAAGGCGGTCGCCGAACGGCTGGTGCTGGCGGCTCAGCCCGAAGCGGTGATCATGCGCCCGTCGATCCTGTTCGGACCGGAAGACGATTTCTTCAACCGCTTCGCCGCGCTCGCCCGGATGTCGCCGGTGCTGCCGCTGATCGGCGGCGGTCACACCAAATTCCAGCCGGTTTTCGTCGGCGACGTCGCGCAGGCCATCGCCAACGCGGCGGAAGGCAAGCTGCGCACCGGCACGATTTACGAACTCGGTGGCCCGGAAGTGCTGACGTTCAAGGAACTGATGCAGTTCATCCTCGCCACCATCGAGCGTCACCGCATCCTGGTGCCGGTGCCGTTCTTCGCCGCCAAGCTCAAGGCGATGTTGCTGCAATTCGCACCGGCGCCGCTGACCCTGACGCCCGGTCAGGTCGAGATGCTGCGCACCGACAACGTGGTGTCGGAACAGGCCGTCACCGAGCGGCGCACCCTGCAAGGCATCGGCATCGCCCCGGAAACCATCGAAGCGATCGTGCCGACCTATCTGTGGCGCTTCCGCCGCACCGGCCAGTTCAAGAGCCGGGTCGCCTGACATCACGACCCGGTGGCCGGCGCTCAAGCCGGCGCCGGTCTGACTAAAAATAAAAATATTTTGGGAGTGCGCATGCCGGTCATCACCAATGTCGAGGACCTGCGGCAACTCGCGCGCAAGCGGATACCGCGCGCCTTGTTCGAATTCGCCGACAGCGGCTCCTACGACCAGATCACCCGCGACGCCAATCGCGACGCACTGCGCGCGATTCGTTTTCGTCAGCGCGTGCTGGTCGATATGGCCAAGGTCTCGCTCGGCACCACCATGCTCGGCGAAAAGGTCGCGATGCCGCTGGCGATCGCACCGACCGGCCTGACCGGCCTGTTTCATGGCGACGGCGAAATCCTGGCGGCGCGCGCCGCCGAACGCGCCGGCATCCGCTTCACGCTGTCGACGATGTCGATCTGCTCGATCGAGGATGTTCGCGCCGCCGTGCGCGAACCGTTCTGGTTCCAGCTTCACGTCTTCAAGGATCGCGGCTTCAGCGAACAGGTGGTGGCGCGGGTGCGCAAGGCCGGCTGCACCGCGCTGTTCGTTACCGTCGATGTGCCGACGCGCGGCCAGCGCCATGCCGACATGAAGAACGGGCTGGCGGTGCCACCGAAACTGACCTGGCGCAACGCCTTCGACGTTTTGACCAAGCCGAAATGGACGACCAGCGTCCTGGCCGGCAAGCGCAAGACCTTCGGCAACATCGACGCCTATATCAAAGGCAAGGGCAAGGTCGCGGCCTCCGGCTCGTGGATCAACGACAACATCGACCCGTCGCTGTCGTGGGACGACATCGCCTGGCTGCGCCGGATCTGGCCGGGCAAGCTGGTGCTCAAAGGCGTGCTCGATGCCGCCGACGCCCGCAAAGCCGCCGATCTCGGCGTCGACGCCATCGTCGTGTCGAACCACGGCGGCCGCCAGCTCGATGGCGGACCGGCCACCATCGCGGCGCTGCCGCGCATCGCCGATGCCGCCGGCGACCGCATCGAAATCCTGTTCGACGGCGGCGTGCGATCCGGTCAGGACATATTGAAAGCGCTGGCGCTCGGCGCGCGCGGCTGCCTGATCGGGCGAGCTTATCTCTACGGTCTGGCCGCCATGGGCGAAGCCGGCGTCGGCAAGGTGATCTCGCTGATGGAAAGCGAACTGCGCGCGACCATGGCCTTTACCGGCGTCAACGACGTCGCCAAGGTCGGCCGTGACATTCTGTTCGATTAAGACGACAAGGCGCGGCGAGAAACCCGAACGCTTCCCCGTCACCCTGAGGTGCGAGCGCGGAACGCGCGAGCCTCGAAGGGCGACGGCCCGCCATCCTTCGAGGGCCGCTGCGCGGCCACCTCAGGATGACGGCACTCGGCTTACAGAAAATAAATCGCGAAGATGCCGGCGGTGCCGAGCAGGATGCGCCACCAGGCAAACAGCGCGAAAGTGTGACGCTGCACATAGGTCAGGAACGTCTTGACCACGATCCAGCCGAAGATGAACGAGAAGATGAAGCCGACCGCGATCGCCGTGAGATTGGCATCGGCCAGTTCGTGCCGGCTCTTGAAGGCTTCATAGGCAAACGCGCCGACCATGGTCGGCATCGCCAGCCAGAATGAAAACTCGGCCGCCGACCGGCGATCGGCGCCGAACAGCATCGCACCGACGATGGTCGCACCGGACCGTGACACGCCGGGGATCATCGCGAAGCACTGACAAACGCCGATGACGAAATACATCGGCAGGCTGAACGTCGCCGATTCGAAATAGCGCGGTTTCAGGTCGAGGCGGTCGACCCAGAGCAGCACGAAACCGCCGATGATCAGCGTGATGCAGACGATCCGGACGTCGAACAGATGCGCCTTGATGGCGCTGCCGGCGAGCGCGCCGATCACCGCCGCCGGCAGGAAGGCGAGCAGAATGCCGATGACGAATCGGGTCGCATCCCAGCGCGAAAACATCGAGGTCGCCAGCGCCCAGATGCGGCCAAAATAAATCGTCAACAAGGCGAGGATCGCGCCGAGCTGAATCAGAATGGCGAAGGACTTGCCGAAACTACCGTCACCCCAGCCGAGGAAATGTTCCATCAGCAGCAGATGACCGGTCGACGATACCGGCAGAAACTCGGTCAGACCCTCGACGACGCCGAGGATGGCCGCCTTGACCAGGTCGATATGCGACACGAACGGGCCGAGCACGGCCGCCTGAATAGCGTCAAAAGTCATCGAGAGGGGTCTCGCTCAGCGGGGTTGGCGACGGATCGAGGTAAGCGCTTTTGGCGCGGCGTCATGGAGCTGGCAATGGGAAAGAAGGCGAAAATTGGCCAATTTGCGCGAGCCTTGCGGTTTGTATAGTGCAGGCGGCGAAGTCCCGCGTTCGGGACCGCACCAAGACCAGGCCTTCATGCTGACGCTGCTGCACCATCCGCTCTGCCCCTTGTCCCGATTCGTCCGCCTGATCCTGAACGAATACGGCATCGAAGCGCAGCTCGTCGAGGAACGGTTCTGGGAGCGGCGCGAGGACCTGCTGCTGCTGAACCCGGCCGGCACCATTCCCGTCCTGGTCGCCGACGGCACGCCGGCGATTCCCGGCACCAACGTGATCGCCGAATATCTCGAGGAGACGACCGCCCGCGATAGCGACAACCGGCTGATGCCGGCGACGCCCAGCCAGCGGGCCGAGGTCCGCCGGCTGATGAACTGGTTCAACGACAAGTTCCACCACGAGGTGAGCGGACCGCTGGTCACCGAGCGGGTGTTCAAGCGCCACATGACTCTGGAACAGGGCGGCGGACCGCCCGATACCGCCGCGTTGCGGGCCGGCCGCAACAATATCCGCTATCATCTGGCCTATATCGGCTGGCTGGTCAGCACCCGCGACTGGCTGGCCGGCGACCGCATGAGTTTCGCCGACCTGGCCGCGGCGGCGCATATTTCCGCCATCGACTACCTGGGCGATGTGCCATGGACCGAAGACGAAGCCGCCAAGAACTGGTACGCGCGGGTCAAGTCACGGCTGTCGTTCCGTCCGCTGTTGGCCGACCGGCTGCCGGGGATTCCGCCGGTCAAGCATTACGCCGATCTGGATTTTTGACCGATCCCGCCGCGATCAAGTCGGAACTGATCGCGCGCGCGCGAGCGATCGGATTCGACGTCTGCGGCGTGACGCCGCCGGACGCGGCGCCTGAAACCAAAGCGCGGCTCGAACAATTCATCGCCGACGGCGCGCATGGCGACATGACATGGATGGCCGAGACCGCCGCGCGGCGCGGATCGCCGCTGGCGCTGTGGCCGGACGTGCGGTCGGTGGTGATGCTCGGTCTGAACTACGGACCGGACGAAAGCCCGCTTGCGGTGCTGGCGCAACGCGACCGCGCCGCGATCTCGGTCTATGCCAAGGGCGACGATTATCACGACCTGATCAAGAAACGGCTGAAGGAACTGGCGCGCTGGCTGGTGGCGACCGCCGGCGGCGACGTCAAGGTCTTCGTCGATACCGCGGCGGTGATGGAGAAGCCGCTGGCGGCGAAAGCCGGCCTTGGCTGGCAGGGCAAACACACCAACATGGTGTCGCGCGATTTCGGATCCTGGTTGTTTCTCGGCGCGATCTTCACCACGCTCGAACTGCCCGCCGACCGGCCGGTCGCCGACAGTTGCGGCCGCTGCCGCGCCTGTCTCGACGCCTGTCCGACCGCCGCGTTTCCCGCGCCCTACCGGCTCGATGCCCGGCGCTGCATTTCCTATCTCACCATCGAGCATAAAGGCCCGATCCCGCGCGCGCTGCGGCCAATGATGGGCAACCGGATTTACGGCTGCGACGATTGCCTGGCGGTTTGCCCGTGGAACAAGTTCGCCCAGGCCGGCCACGAAGCCAAACTCGCGGCGCGCGACGCCTTGCGCGCGCCGGCGCTGGCGGAGCTGGTCCGGCTCGACGACGCGCAATTCCGACTGTTGTTTGCCAAGACCTCGATCAAGCGCACCGGCCGCGACCGCTTCATCCGCAATGTGCTCAACGCGATCGGCAATTCCGGCGATGCCGGACTGGCGATCGAAGCCGAGCGGTTGCTGGACGATCCGTCGCCGCTAGTGCGGGGCGCGGCGGTCTGGGCTCTGTCGCGGCTGTTACCGAAGGAAAAGATGACAGAACTGGCCGCGGCAAGGCGTGAAGCCGATGCCGACGTCAACGACGAATGGATGCAGGCGCTGCGCTAGAATTCCGCCACCGCCGCCAGCAGCCGCTCGATGTCCTCCGGCCGCGACAGCCGATGGTCGCCGTCCTTGACCAGCGTCAGCACCACGTCGTCGCGCGAAAACCGCGCCATCAGATCGAGCGCATGTCGCCACGGCACGTCCGGGTCCTGAACGCCTTGCAGGATGTGCACCGGACATCCCGGCTCGATCATCCCGCCCAGCATCAAATGCTGACGGCCATCCTCGATCAGACCCCTGGTGATCGGATAACCGCCTTCGTCATAATCCGACGGCCTGATCCAGACGCCTTTTTCCTCGATCTCGCGTTTGATCTCGGGTGTGAACTGCGCCCACATCAAAGCTTCGGTGAAATCGACCGCCGGCGCGATCAACACCATGCCGGCCAACGGGGCGACGCTATCGGGCGCCGTAGCGTTCAACGCACGCAGACGCGCCGCCAGCAACAGCGCGATCCAGCCGCCCATCGACGAACCGACCAGAATCTGCGGTCCGCGGCAGAACTGACGATAGACCGCCAGACTTTCCTCGAGCCAGCGGCCGATGGTGCCATCCTTGAAATCGCCGCTCGACTCGCCATGTCCGGAGTAGTCGAACCGCAGGCAAGCGCGACCCTGCTCACGGGCCCAGTCGTCGAGCGCCACCGCCTTGGTGCCCCGCATGTCGGACATGAAGCCGCCGAGCCAGACCAGGCCCGGCGCGGTGTCGCCGGCCTTGCCCTCCCGCACGCGCACGGCGATGGTTCGCGTCGGCGTGGACGAATCGATAACCAGACTGGTCAGGTGGGCTTGGCTCATAGACACTCCGAACGGACCTTTTATTTTATCGCTCGCATCGGGATTTGAGCTGGTTCAGGGATGAACGGCATTTCGACAATTACATCTTTTCGCCGCAACCGGACCTTCGACGCAAGAGGGGCTCAGGATTCCGGTATCGCGGTCGCCTTGCCGGCGAAAGCGACATACCGGCGCCCGAACAACGTCATGCGCCAATGGAAAAAATCCGCGCGATGAGACAGATGACTCCCCGCGGCAGCCCGCGCTCGCTGGCTGGCGCGACCATTCTCCAGATGACGTCGGCGCTGCGCGACAATCCGGCCGGTCACGCCGCCGTCGATATCGCGCTGACGCTGCTGCAAGCCGGCGCGCGCGCCATCGTCGCCGGTGGCGACGGCCCGCTGGTCGGCGAACTGCGCGCCTTCGGCGGCGAGTTCCTGTCGATGCCGAGCGACACGCTCAATCCGTTCCGCATCCGTCACAATACCCGCCTGTTGCAGAACCTGATCGCCAGCGAACGCATCGACATCGTCCACGCGCAAAACGCCGGCGCCGCCTGGAGCGCATTGACCGCCACCGACCGGATGCCGGTATTTCTGGTGACGTCGTTTCCCGACGAGCTGGCGCGCGATAGCTGGCCCGGCACGATGCTGCGCTCGTCGCTGACGCGCGGCGACCGCGTCATCGCGCCATCGAGTTACATCTCGCGGGCGATGATCGAGCGTTACAAGATCGCGCCGGAGCGCATCACCGTGATCCCGCGCGCGGTCGACACCGTGTCGTTCAATCCGGCGGCGCTCAATCCCGACCGCATCGCGGCGATGCGGCGGACGTGGGGCGTGCTGCCGCACATGCGCATCGTGCTGGTGCCCGGCCGGATCGCACCGTGGAACGGCCAGATGAGCATGATCGACGCGGCCCGGCTGCTGGTCGGCGGCGGCGACCGCAACATCGCCTTCGTCTTCGCCGGCGAGGACATCCGCAACCCGGCCTACAAGCGCGCCCTGCGCAAACGCGCGCGCGACCACGGCATCGACACGCTGATCCGCTGGGTCGGTCCCTGCGCCGACATGCCGGCGGCGATGGCCGCCGCCGACGTTGTGGTGGTGCCGGCGCTGCGACCGCCGTTGTCCGGCCGCACCGCCGCCGAAGCGCAAGCCGTCGGCCGGCCGGTGGTGGCGACCACCGTCGGCGCCTTGCCGGAAAACCTGTTGTGCCCGCCGCGCATGCGCGAGGAACTGCGCACCGGCTGGCTGGCGCGGCCCGGCAATGTCGGCGAACTGGCGCGCGCCACCGCCGAAGCGCTGGCGCTCAACGGCACCGCGGCCGAAGCGCTCGGCGCCCGCGCCCGGCAATTCGCCGAATTCATGTTTTCACCGCAGAGCGTTGCCGAGGCCATTCGCGGCGTTTATACATCGCTGCTGGCGCGTGACGCCTAAGCCCTTCCGCTTCGCCCCACGGCCCGTCGCATTTCGATCGGCCAACTCACGGGGCCAAAACCGCCGCCCGTTGGTTTGAGGTTGTGACGGCATGTCGAGCGAGCCCGCGCATCATCGACCGATCCTGCCGATGCCGGCGCGACCCATCACTGTCCTGATCGTCACCCCGGCGCTCGACGGCGGCGCCGCCGATATCGGCGCCGTCGAGCTGGTGCGGATGCTCAACCAGGCCGGCCACCGCGCCATAGTGGTGTCGCGCGCCGGCCGGCTGGTCGCCGCCATCACCGCGGCCGGCGGCGAATTCATCGCGCTCGACGTCGCCAGCAAGAATCCGCTGGTGATGCTGGGCAACGCGATGGTGTTGATCAGGCTGGCGCGCGAACGCAACTGCGACGTCATTCATGCGCTCGGACGCGCCGGCGCCTGGAGCGCCTATATCGCGGCGCGCTTGCGCCGCATCGCCTTCGTCACCAGCTGGTTCAAGGGCTTTCGCGAGCAGAATATCTTCAAGCGCATGTACAACGGCGTGATGGCGCGCGGCGACCGCGTCATCGCGTCGAGCGAACAGCTGGCGCAACTGGTCAACGACCGCTACTGCACGCCGTGGAAGCGGATCGTTGTCGTGCCGTGCAGCATCGACTTCGGTGAATTCGATCCGGCGGCTGTCTCGGACGACAGGGTCGCCGCGATCCGCCGCACCTGGGGCGTCAAGGACGGCACCAGGGTGATTCTGATTACCGGCAGCATCCTGCGCCGCAAGGGTCACCATATCGTCGTCCGCGCCGTGCGACGCCTGCTCGACATGGGCACCCGGGATTTTCTCTGCGTCTTCGTCGGCGAAGATCGTGGCCGCACCCGCTACACCGGCGAGCTTTGGGATCTGGTGCTGGCGACCGGCACCATGGACATCATCCGGATGGCTGCGCCGGTGCATGACATGCCGGCGGCCTATGCCGCGGCATCGGTGGTGGTGTCGGCGGCGATCCAGCCGGAGGGCGTCCAGCGCTCGATCCTGGAAGCGCAGGCGATGGCGCGGCCGCTGATCGTGTCCGATCTGGCCGCCGGCGCCGACGTGGTGCTGACCGCGCCGGCGGTTCCCGAAAGCCGGATTACCGGGCTGCGCGTCCCGGCCGGCGACGACGGCGCGCTGGCGGCGGCGCTGCTGCGACTGTTCGCGATGCCGCGCCCGCTGGTCAACGACATGGGCCGGCGCGGCCGCGACTGGGTTCTCGGCCATTTCAACGCCGAAGACGGCGCCGAACAGATGTTGCGGCTCTATGGCGAAATCACCGGACAGACCCAACATTAAGAGCGGGGGCCGGATTAAGCGGTTTTTAACCGGATTTTTGCGGCCTTCGGTAACAGCGACACCGGAACCGCGTTGACTTGGCGCGCGTTTATCACGATCTTTCGCCGGTTCGGCCGGCGCCGGACTAAACCGGCCCTTCGCATAATTCCGAAGCCAGGCAACTGTTTTTCGGCTAGACTGCCGGTCGCGACAACGACCGAACACCCGTTTCAACAGCTCGAGGAGAAATAACCATTCGTCGTCCGATGAAATCCGCGCTGCCCGCCGAAAAAGGCGGCCCGCGCATCAACGAGGAGATCCGCTCCCGCGAGGTTCAGCTGATCGATAGCACAGGCGACAACAAGGGTGTCGTCTCAACCGAAATGGCGCTGGGGCTTGCCCAGGCGGCCGGGCTTGATCTTGTCGAGATCGCCCCCAATTCGGTCCCGCCGGTCGCAAAGATCCTGGATTACGGCAAGTACAAATTCCAGGCGCAGAAGAAAGCGGCCGAAGCCCGAAAGAAACAAAAGGTCGTCGAGATCAAGGAGATCAAGCTCCGCCCGATGATCGACGATCACGATTATCAGGTGAAGATGCGCTCGATGCAGCGCTTCTTCGAAGAAGGCGACAAGGTCAAAATCACCTTGCGCTTCCGCGGCCGTGAAATGGCGCACCAGGAGCTGGGCTACAAGCTGCTGCAGCGCGTCAAGGAAGACACCGAGCAGTACTCGAAGGTCGAATCCGAGCCGCGCTTCGAAGGCCGCCAGATGGTGATGTTGCTGGCGCCGCGCTGAGGTCTGGCCGCGCGCCCTGAAGTTGCTGACGCGCCGGGAAACCGGCGCGTTTTGCGTTTCATCGGAAGTCTTTGCGTTTCATCGGACGTCGATGACGTCGCCGCCGCGCTTAACGCCGCTCGGCTTCCCAGCGTCCGGAACAATCCTTGTCTCCGCCGCCGGTGCTGTGCCAGGTGCCGCCGCCAGCATTGCCCGACAGCCGGCCGGTGCCATTGGCGCCCTGACCGCCGAATTTGATGCTGACCTTGACCGCACCGTTCGGCGTCACCGTGCCGGACAGATCGACGGCGGTATCGCCCTGATAGTGAACCTGACCATTGGCGATCGCCACGCTGTAGCGATAACCGCGATCGCACTGGCCCTTTTCGGTAATGATCAACACGCTCCATTGACCGTCATGCCCAGCCGCGACGGCCGACACCGGCGATCCGGCAAGAACCGCTGCCGTCATCAGACCGACCAGAACCGCAGACCGCAAAACAGGCAGCATCGCGAACCCCCAAACGCCAGACGACGCCAGGATAAGCGCCGCATGACAGTTTAGCGCGGATCCGCAACGCCACCGTGTCAGCGCCCGGCCAATTCACCGGGAAAAAACTTCAGGCGCTGCGCCGGCGGGCGGCGCGCGCCGTCTGGCGCACCGCCTGGCCATAGCTCGACAGTACGTTGGCGCCGACGCTCCAGAATTTATTGGCGCCGCTGACCACCGACACCAGTTCCTGAATCGGCCGGCGGGCGATTTCCTCGGTCGGCCGCGAAACAAAAAGTTCGGAATGGTAAACGCCTTCGGTCTCATGGCCGTCGCTATCCAGTCCGCGCGCTTCGACCGCCCGGATCGCCGCTTCCATTTCCTCGCGATTGGCAAAGCGGCGCTGCACGAAGGTCGCGCCCTCATAGCGTTCGGTCACCAGACCGTATTCGGCCAGGGTCGCGGCGATATTGTCGAACGGGAACATGCGCAGCACGAAATTGGCCGCCCAGGGCGCCCGGCCCTTGCGGGTCAGCTTAGCGACCCGCTGAAACGTCTTGCTGGTGACATAGCCGACGCAACCAGTCGAAATGACGATATCGACCCCGGACAGCAGATCGGCTTCTTCCGGCGTCGGATCGCGGCTTTCCAGATCGATCGCCAGCCCGCGATCGAGAATGCCGCAGTCTTCGGCATAGCGGATGGCGTTGTCCGAGACGTCGAGGCCGATCACCTTCACGCCGGGGTTCTTCGGCCACGATTGGTAAAAATGCCGATCGAGGTCGAGCATCTCGGCGCTGGTCAAAGCCTGTAGCGGCGGCGCGGTATAGCGCTGGCGCAGCGCCTCATAGTCGACGGCGAATTTCATCAGGGCGCCGTTGATGGCGTAGGAGCAGCCGATGTCGAGCACGGTCACCGGCCCGTCCTGGGTCTCCTGACGAGCGCGGATCAACTGGCTGAAAATCGGCTGCGCCAGATGTGGGATAATATAATCGAGCTGACCAAGGAATTTGAAGTAATTTCTAGGGTCTTTTGAAGTATATAAATCCGAGAAATCAGCTTTTGCTTCGTTGATCTCGGAAAATTTGAGTTTCATATTCATCGATAATAGCTCCCCGGCCGCGACACCGCCGCGTTTTTAAATTCTGATTTTGGATACTGTTATAATATACGGCATCGGGGACCCCATCGCAACCCGCGAAGACTGTCGTTTTGCTGTCAAAACGCGCCCGACAACGATGAAATGACGCCAAAGCGAGCCGTTTTTGGCGATACCGGTCAACCGCCCGTCGAAGCCGGGTTTCATCGAATCGGTTGTCAATTCGGCCAAGCTCTGGCATAAGCCGCGCTCTCGCCGACCGGCTGTCAGGGCTGCCGTGGCGGCGATACCCGCTCAATACCGAGCAACCGCTTAAAGACATCGTCTTTCGAGCGCATCCCGGCTTCGCGGGGCATCTTGCCTCGCATATTTGGCCGACCTGGAGAGCAAAATGCCCAAGATGAAGACCAAATCGGGCGCTAAAAAGCGCTTCAAAATTACCGGCACCGGCAAGGTGAAATACCAGCAGGCCGGCAAACGTCACGGCATGATCAAGCGCACCACCAAGCAGATCCGCAATCATCGCGGCACTGCCGTGCTGTTCAAGACCGACGGCGACAACATCAAGAAGTACTGGCTGCCCAACGGCTAGGCCGGACTTCGCCCGGCCGTCGCGCCGGGGTTGTCGATACCGATCACTCGCCCAACAGTTTGCCCCATTTCCGCTAGGAGTTTCACATGGCCCGCGTCAAACGTGGCGTTACCGCCCACGCCAAGCACAAGAAAGTCTATAAGGCCGCCAAGGGTTTCTACGGCCGCCGCAAGAACACCATCCGCGTCGCCAAGCAGGCCGTGGAGAAGGCCAACCAGTACGCCTTCCGCGACCGCAAGCGTAAGAAGCGCACCTTCCGCGCTCTGTGGATCCAGCGCCTGAACGCCGCCGTGCGTCCGTTCGGCCTGAACTACTCGAAGTTCATCGACGGTCTGGCCAAGGCCGACCTGGTCATCGACCGCAAGGTGCTGTCCGATCTCGCGATCAACGAGCCGGGTGCCTTCGCCGCGATCGTCGAGAAGGCCAAGGCGGCGCTGCCGGCCCAGGCGCAAGCCGCCCAAGCCTGAGTAAAGGCCTGAGTTAAGGCCTGAGTTCAAAGCTCAAGTTACAGCCAACGGGTGTCGTCCCCGCGCGAGCGGGGACCCAGTAACCACCGGCTTATCGGCTTTATCGCATGCGCAGGGGTTACTGGATCGTCCGCACATAGGCGTTCTGAAAGAACGCCATTCTTTAAACGGCTATGTGCGAACGATGACGGTGCACGGGGTAGCCATGTCCGACATCGCCAAGCTTGAATCCGATCTGCTCGCCGCGGTGAGCGCCGCCAAGGACGAGACCGCGCTAGAAGCGGTGCGCGTCGGAGCGCTGGGCAAGAGCGGTTCGATCTCGGCCTTGCTCAAGACGCTCGGGTCGATGACGCCCGACGAGCGCAAGGAGAAAGGCCCGGCGATCAACGGTCTGAAAGACCGCGTCGGCGCCGCGATCGCCACCGCCAGGGAAACGCTGGCTTCCGCCGCGCTCAATGCCCGTCTCGCCTCCGAAACCGTCGACGTCACCCTGCCGCTGCGTGATACGCCGGCCGAAATCGGCCGCGTCCATCCGATCAGCCAGGTGATCGACGAACTGACCGCGATCTTCTCCGACATGGGTTTTGCGGTCGCGGAAGGTCCGGACATCGAGACCGACGATTACAACTTCACCAAGCTGAATTTCCCGGAAGGCCATCCGGCGCGGGAAATGCACGACACGTTCTATTTCCCGCAGAAGTCCGATGGCTCGCGGCTATTGCTGCGCACCCATACCTCGCCGGTGCAGGTGCGCACCATGCTGAGCCAGAAGCCGCCGATCCGCGTGATCTGTCCGGGCCGCACCTACCGTTCCGATTCGGACCAGACCCACACGCCGATGTTCCATCAGGTCGAAGGTCTGGTGATCGACAAGACGTCGCATCTCGGCCACCTGAAGTGGATCCTCGAGGAATTCTGCAAGGCCTTCTTCGAGGTCGACAGCGTCAAGATGCGCTTCCGGCCGTCGTTCTTCCCCTTCACCGAGCCGTCGATGGAAGTCGATATTCAGTGCCGGCGCGACAAGGGCGAAATCCGCTTCGGCGAAGGCAATGACTGGCTCGAGATTCTCGGCTGCGGCATGGTGCATCCGAACGTGCTGCGCAATTGCGGTCTCGATCCGGAAGAGTATCAGGGCTTTGCCTGGGGCATGGGCATCGACCGCATCGCGATGTTGAAATATGGCATGAACGATCTGCGCGCCTTCTTCGAGGCCGACGTGCGCTGGCTCAATCACTACGGCTTCCGGCCGCTCGACTTCCCGACCTTGGCCGGAGGATTGAGCTCGTGAAATTCACCCTGTCCTGGCTGAAGGATCACTTCGACACCGTCGCCTCGCTCGACGAGATCGTCGACAAGCTGACCATGATCGGCCTCGAGGTCGAGCACGTCGAGGACAAGAGCGCGCAGCTCAAGCCCTTCGTCATTGCCTCGGTGATCTCGGCGGAGAAACATCCGAACGCCGATCGCCTGCGGGTCTGCATGGTCGATATCGGCCAGGTCGCCAAGGGCGAGAAGCCGATTCAGGTCGTGTGCGGCGCGCCGAACGCGCGCACCGGCATGAAGAGCGTGTTCTCGCCGGCCGGCACCTTCATTCCCGGCAAGAACATCACGCTGACCGTCGGCAATATTCGCGGCGTCGAAAGCCACGGCATGTTGTGCTCGGAAGCCGAGCTGATGCTGTCGGAGGATCATGACGGCATCATCGATCTGCCGGCCGATGCGCCGGTTGGCACGCCTTATGTCGACTATGCCGGCGCCGCCGAACCGGTCATCGAAATCAACCTGACGCCGAACCGTTCGGACTGCACGAGCGTCAACGGCATCGCCCGCGACCTCGGCGCGACGCTGATCGGCGACTACCGGGAAAACGCGCCGAAGCGGATCGAGGGCAAGTTCCCCTGCCCGGTCAAGGTCACGCTCGATTTCGGCGCCACCCATCCGCTGTGCCCGGCCTTCGGCCTGCGGCTGGTGCGCGGCGTCAAGAACGGACCGTCGCCGGAGTGGCTGCAAAAGCGGCTGACCGCGATCGGCCTGCGTCCGATCAATGCGCTGGTCGACATCACCAATTACATGACCTTCGACCGTGGCCGGCCGTTGCATGTGTTCGACGCCAAGAAGGTCAAAGGCCATCTGACCGTGCGCCGCGCCGAGAACGGCGAAACGCTGCTCGCGCTCGACGGCAAGACCTATACGCTCGACACGGCGATGTGCGTGATCGCCGACGAGAAGGGCGTCGAATCGCTCGCCGGCATCATGGGCGGCGAGGAATCCGGCTGCGACGAGAACACCACCGACGTGCTGATCGAATCGGCGCTGTGGGACCCGTTCAACATCGCCCAGACCGGCCGCAAGCTCGGCATCAATACCGATGCGCGCTATCGCTTCGAGCGCGGCGTCGATCCGAATTTCATGGTGCCCGGCCTCGAACTCGCGACCGCGATGGTGATGGACCTGTGCGGCGGCGAGCCGTCGGAAATCCTGGTCGCCGGCGATCCGACGCCGAAGGAACTGGTGATCGATTATCCGGTCAGTGAACTCGAACGCCTCGTCGGCATCAAGCTGTCGCAGACCGAAACGCGGCGCACGCTGGAACGGCTGGGCTTCTTCGCCGCCGGCCAGGGCGAGCGCATGAAAGTCGCGGTGCCGTCATGGCGGCCGGACGTGCATGGCCGCGCCGATATCGTCGAGGAACTGGTGCGCATCGCCGGCGTCGACAAGGTTCCGTCGACGCCCTTCCCGCGCGGCGCCAACGCCCGCAAGCCGGTACTCACCACGATTCAGGGCCGGACCCGCAAGGCCAAGCGCGCGCTCGCCGCGCGCGGCATGACCGAGGCGGTGACCTGGTCCTTCGTCTCGAAACGCGAGGCCGAACTGTTCGGCGGCGGCAAACCTGAGCTGGCGCTCGCCAATCCGATCGCGGCCGAACTGTCCGACATGCGGCCGAGCCTGCTCGCCGGGCTGATCGCCTCGGCGCAGAAGAACGCCGATCGCGGCTATCCCGACGTCGCGCTGTTCGAGGTCGGACAAATCTTCAAAGGCGACAAGCCGGAAGACCAATTCATCGCCGCCACCGGCCTGCGCCGCGCACTCGCCAAGGCGAGCGGCGCCGGCCGCCATTGGTCGGGCAAGGCCAGCCCGGTCGACGTGTTCGACGCCAAGGCCGACGCTTTTGCCGTATTGGCCGGCGCCGGCGCACCCGTGCAGGCGTTGCAGATCGTGCCCGGCGCGCCAGCCTGGTTTCATCCCGGCCGCTCCGGCACCATCCAGATCGGGCCGCAGAACGTCATCGGCCATTTCGGCGAACTGCACCCGAGCCTGCTCGCCGCGCTCAAGGTCGACGGCCCGCTCGCCGGCTTCGAGGTCATCCTCGACAACATCCCGGTCGCCAAGGCCAAGCCGACCCGCGCCAAGCCGTTGCTCGAACTGTCGGCGTTCCAGCCGGTCGAACGCGACTTCGCCTTCGTCGTCGAGAGCAAGGTCAAGGCCGCCGATGTCGTGCGCGCGGCGCAGAACGTCGACAAGAAGCTGATCGTCGGCGTCACCGTGTTCGACGTTTACGAAGGCACCGGCATCGAACCGGGCAAGAAGTCGGTCGCGATCGCGGTGACGATTCAGCCGCGCGACAAGACCATGACCGACGCCGAGATCGAGGCGCTGGCCGGCAAGATCGTCGCGGAAGTGAGCAAGCGCACCGGCGGCGTGTTGCGGGGCTGAAGCTGCGCGTCACGTCCAGGTGTCATGCCCGCGAAGGCGGGCATCCAGTAAGCTCTGCATTCACGTTCCCGACAGACTGGGGTTACTGGGTCCCCGCCTTCGCGGGGACGACAGCAACGCTAACCCGGCACCAGATCCGCAAAGGCAAAGCCCTCGCGCTCGACCGTTTCGCCGACGCTCACCGCGATCCGGCCGTTGAGCATCGGGCCGGCCGCGACGAAAGAATGAAATTCGCCGTTCTCGCCGCAAGGATCGACGCCATCCGGCAGATCGTCGAGCAGCGATTGATCGAAGCGCCGGCCGGCAAACGACGCCGGCAATTTCTTCAAATCGACCACCGCCAGATAAGCCTCGACGCCGGCCGCGATCATGTCGCGGGCCAGCGCCGGCGTATCCTTGTCGGCCTCGTCCTGCCAGACCGGAAACACCGCCGTCATACCGACCGCTTTGAGCTTGTCTTCGCGCCAGGCCCGCAGGTCGGCGAGAAACAGATCGCCAAAGATGACATGCGTCACGCCCCGCGCCCTGGCCTCGTCCATCGCCTGGGCCATTGCGCGCTCGTAGATGTCGTTGGTGCAGGGATAGGGAATTTGCACCCGGATCAGCGGCAGGCCGGCGGCGGCGCATTGCGCTTCGAGTAACGTCTCGCGCACGCCATGCATCGACACGCGGGAAAAGCTGTCGGTCACCGTCGTCAACGCGCCGACGATATCGTAATCGCCGCTCTTGCGCGCCGCATGAAGCGCCCAGGCGGAATCCTTGCCGCTCGACCAGGCGATCAGGGCTTTCGGACGCGGGATGGCGGAGTTCGATTGCGTGTCGCTCATCGCTATTCCTAACCGGACACCGGCTCATGAAGGCAACATGGTATCCAAACGCTTTAGGCTTTACCACGCGCGCGACGCCTCACCGCGATGCCGCAGGGACTTCCGTGGCTAACGCAGTATTACCGCCAGCGAAGTGGCGGCGTCGCCGCACACCAATTCGCAACGAGTCCGGCCTAGACTGATCGCAACAAGACGCGCGGCAAAATCAGACCGCGCGCCCTGAGGAAACCGCCATCGACCGGACCGCCAGACACTGGCGTCAAGGCTGGCGTCAGGGGCCGAAGATGAGCTGGGCCGCCGACCGCATCGGGCATCTGATCGCCCGTTATCTGGAAAAGCCCGAGTCAGGCTACGAAGCTCTTGTGCCCGGCCGCGCCGACGCTTTGGCCGCGACGCTGAAGCCGGGCGACGTGCTGCTGGTCGAAGGCAACAGTCACATCGCCGGTGTCATCAAATATCTCACGCAATCGACCTGGTCGCATGCCGCGCTTTATGTCGGACCGATCGGCGACCGTGTCGCGGCATCCGGCGAACCGCTGACCCTGGTCGAGGCCAATATCGGCGAAGGCGTGGTCGCGGTGCCGCTGTCGAAATACGGCAACGCCCATACCCGCATCTGCCGGCCGGCCGGACTGACCGACGACGACCGCGCGCGGGTCTGCACCTATGCCTGCGAACGCATCGGCTTCGATTACGATCTGAAGAACATCCTCGACCTGATGCGCTACCTGTTTCCGCTGCCGGTGCCGCGACGTTGCCGCCGCCGTATGATCGCGCTCGGCTCCGGCCACCCGACGCGGATCATCTGCTCGGCGCTGATCGCACAGGCCTTCCAGAATGTGCGCTATCCGATCCTGCCCAAAGTCACGCGGTCGGACGACCCGACCGAGCGGGCCGAGATTCTCGAAATCCGCCATTCGTCGCTCTACGCGCCGCGCGACTTCGACATTTCGCCCTATTTCAATGTGGTCAAGCCGACCATCGTCAGGGGGTTCGACTACCGGTCGCTGGCCTGGGCCCACGACTTACCGGCGCAGGATTTGCCGGCGTAGGATTTACCGGCCGTGGACGACGACCCGATGGCGCGGCTGGCGCCGGACGGCCGGGAACTGGCCGAAGTGCCCTGACCGCAACCGGATCGCCCGAAAGAGGCGACGGCGTGCCCTTGCCTGACGGCACCGGCCCGCTTACTTCTGTTGCCATGTTCGAAGCCGCAGGCCTTGCCTTCACCCAAATGCTGTCCGCTCCGCTGCGCCGGGTGCTGCTCAAGGCCATCGGCCTGGCGCTGCTGATGATCGTCATCATCGGCATCGTCATGCAGCGCCTGCTGGCCCATCTGGCCGACAATGGCGCGACCTGGGCCGAGCAAAGCGCCGGCTTCGCGCCGCACGCGGTGTGGTCGGCGCTCGCTTGGGTGCTGTCGATCATGGCGGGCCTCGGCATCGTCACCGGCGCACTGTTCCTGATGCCGGCGGTCACCGCCTTCGTCGGCAGCTTCTTCGTCGACGAGGTCGCCGAACTGGTCGAACTCGAACACTACCCGGCCGAACCCGCCGGCAAGGCGCTGCCGATGTTCCGCGCCCTGATCGAAGGCATCAAGATTTCGCTGCTGGCGCTGGTGGTCTACCTGTTCGCTTTGCCCTTCGTGCTGTTCGCCGGCTTCGGCTTCATCATCCTGTTCCTCGGCAACGCTTATCTGCTCGGCCGGGAATATTTCGAACTCGCCGCCATGCGCTTCCGCCCCCCAGCCGAAGCCAAGGCGATGCGCCGGGCGCGCTCAGGCTACGTTTTTCTCGCCGGCATGGTGATCGCGGCCTTCGTATCGATTCCGCTGCTCAATCTGGCGACGCCGATTTTCGCCATGGCCTTCATGGTGCACATCCATAAAAAGATGAGCGGCAGACGCGCCGATCTGATCGAGCCGGCGCGGTAATTCGCGATGGCTACGGCGACGGCGTCTTGTCCGGCCACTGACATAAATCGGAAATGATGCACTTCCAGCACTGCGGCTTGCGCGCCAGGCAAATGTAACGCCCGTGCAGGATCAGCCAGTGATGCGCGTGCAGCATGTACGTCGCCGGGATCTGCGCTTCGAGTTTCAATTCGACTTCAAGCGGGTTCTTGCCCGGCGCCAGCCCGGTGCGATTGCCGATCCGGAAGATGTGCGTATCGACCGCCATGGTCGGCTGGCCGAAAGCCATGTTCAGCACCACGTTAGCGGTCTTGCGGCCGACGCCCGGCAAGGCTTCCAGCGCCGCGCGATCGGCCGGCACCTCGCCGCCGTGTTCGGCGATCAACTTCTGCGCCAGCAGGTGAACGTTCCTGGCCTTGGTGCGGAACAGACCGATGGTCTTGACCAGATCGCGGATTTTATCCTCGCCCAGCGCGGCCATCTTTTCGGCGGTATCGGCCAGCGCGAACAAGGCCGGCGTCGCCTTGTTGACGCCGGCGTCAGTCGCCTGCGCCGACAGCACCACCGCAACCAGCAGCGTGAAGGCATTGGTATGCTTAAGCTCGCCCTTGGGCTCCGGCTCCTGCGCCTGAAACCGGCGGAAGGCTTCCTCGATCTGCGCCGGAGTCCACGGCTTCGGCTTCCAGACTTTTGCGGCGGCTGGCTTTTTCGCCGAGGCGGCCGGCTTGCGGTCGGCGGCTTTGGCGGAGACCGCCTTTTTAACAGCAGCCTTTTTGACAACAACCTTGCGACCGGCCGGTTTGCCGGCCGAAACCTTTTTGCGCGCGGGCGCTTTACCTATCGACTTTTTCGCCATGAATTCCGGTATAGTGCGCGCCGACATGCCCGACAATCATACCGAACTCGAACCGACGATCTTTTCCGCGACGATCACGCCGCATCGCTCGCTCAACAGCACCGGCTTTCTGATCCTGATGGTGGCCTTCGGCGGCGTCAGTTTCATCACCGGCATTGCCTTCCTGATGATGGGCGCCTGGCCGGTCTTCGGTTTTTTCGGGCTCGATGTCGCGCTGCTCTATGGCGCGATCAAACTCAATAATCGCTACGCCCGGGCCTTCGAGGAAGTCATCGTCACACCCTCGGTGCTGACGGTGCGCAAGGTCAGCCATCGCGGCCAAATCCGCGAATGGCAGCTCAATCCGCTCTGGGTCCGGCTCGACAAGGAAACCATCGAGGATTTCGGCATCGCCCGGCTGTTTCTGGTGATGCGCGACAAGCAACTGACGATCGCGAATTACCTCGGGCCGCATGAGCGCGAGGGCTTCGCCGATGCGCTCGGCCGGGCCCTTGCCGAGGCCAAACGCGGCCCGGTGCGCACCGCCATCTAGCCGGAGCGCGGCCAGAAACCGGGTGGCTGGCGCCCGGCCCGCGGCCTATCTTTTGGCCATGACAACAAAACCCGCCCAGCCCGCCTTCGCCGACGCCTTCCCGAAGCTCAATCCGCTGACCACCGCGGCGGCGGACTATGACGTGGTGCGCCGCGCCATCGCGCATATCCGCGGTCATTGGCGCGACCAGTCCGAGATCGAAACCATCGCCGATGCCGCCGGCGTCACGCCGACCGAATTGCATCATCTGTTCCGCCGCTGGTGCGGACTGACGCCGAAAGCCTTCATGCAGGCGTTGACGCTCGACAGCGCGCGTCAACTGCTGCGCAACTCAGCCAGCGTGCTGGAGGCCTCCTATGAAGTCGGCTTGTCCGGGCCCGGACGGCTGCACGATCTGTTCGTCACGCACGAAGCCATGTCGCCGGGCGAATGGAAGGCTGGCGGCGAAGGATTGACGATGACCTATGGCTATCATCCCTGCCCCTTCGGCATGGCGCTAGTGATGGTCGCGCCGCGCGGACTGGCCGGCCTTGCGCTGGCCGATGCCGGCAAGGAACGCGACGCGCTCAACGACATGAAGTCGCGCTGGCCGAAAGCCAAATACGTCGAGGACTATGCCGCGACCGCGCCGACCGCGCGGCGCATCTTCGATGCCGCGTTATGGAAGCCGGAGCAGCCGTTACGGGTTGTCTTGATCGGCACCGATTTCGAGGTGCGGGTCTGGGAAAAGCTGCTGACCATTCCGGTCGGCAAACTGACGACTTATTCCGACATCGCCGCCAGCACCGGCAAGCCGAAAGCCGCGCGCGCGGTCGGCGCCGCCGTCGGCAAGAACCCGATCTCCTTCGTCGTGCCGTGCCATCGCGTCGTCGGCAAGAATGGCGACGTCACCGGCTATCACTGGGGGCTGACGCGCAAGCGCGCCATGCTCGGCTGGGAAGCCGGCATCGCGAACGCTTAACGCGCCGGCGGCCAGGCCGGCGGGCTTGAACCGAGCGGCATCGAAGGCCGCGTCCAGCGCGGCGGCGCTTCATCGATCGTCGCTGGATGACGCACCGCCGACAAAAGGCCGAAGCCGGACTGACTGTCCTCCAGACAATCCAGCACGTCGCCGCGATCGGGGTCCTTGCAGTGCAAGCCATCGACGCGGCCGAGCGACCGTAGCCAGTGACCGGTTTGCGCCAGCGACGCACGAACATGCCAGGCGCCGCCCTCGCGGGCGCGACGGGCAAGCGCGGTCATTGCGCCATAAGCCAGCAGATAGCCGGTGGCGTGATCGAGCACCTGCGCCGGCAAGGGCTTCGGCCCGTCAATGCCGGCCGCCTGCGCTTCGGCATGATTGAAACCGCTGGCGGTCTGCACCAGTGAATCGAAGCCGCGCCGGCCGGACCAGGGCCCTTCATGGCCATAGGCCGACAGCGAGACGTAAACGATGCCCGGCCTGATCCGCGCCGCCTCCTGCGGAGCGTAGCCGAGCGCCGCCAGCGCGCCGGGACGATAGCCCTGCACCACGACATCGGCTTCGCGCAGCAAGCCTTCGAAGACGGCGCGACCTTTGGCGTCGGTCAGATCGAGATGCGCCGACAGCTTGCCGCGACCGGTATCGATCACCAATGGCGCCATGGCCGGCAGGTGCGGCGACGTCACCAGCAACACATCGGCGCCATGCGCCGCCAGCGTCATGGTGCCGACCGGGCCGGCGATGATCCGGGTCAGGTCGAGCACTTTGATGCCCGACAACGGCCTCTCGCCGGCCGGCCAGGCCGGTGCCGGCGCGTCGCCGATGCGTTCGACCGACAGCAGCGGCAATCGCGCCAAGGCCCGGCCCTGGCCGTGCGCATCCCATTCGTCGAAGGAGCGCATCGCGGTCACGACCATGCCAGCCTGCGCGCAGGTTTCCTCGAAGTCGAAGGCCGTCCAGCCTTTCAGCGCCTGCGCCACCGCCGCGCGGTCGTCGCCGCATTGCAGGATCTTCAGCACGCCATCGCGGTGATGCGGAAAATTGGTATGCAGCCGGACGTAACGGCCATCGCCGCAGACATAGGTGCCGGCGGTCTTGCCCCAGAGTTCGGGGGCCGGTCCGCCATCGACGGTCAGATAGCGTTCGCTGCGGCTGGCGATCGCCGCCGCGCGCATGTCGACGGCGACGCGCGGCCGATGGCCACGGCGCAGATTGAAGACTTCGGCCGCCGCCAGCGCCGAGGCGGCCACCGCCGCCTGCATCGCGGTGCCGACCGCGAAGGACGACGGCAGAACCGGCTCGGCGCCGGTCAGGTCGATGCCGGCGAGCGCCGCCGGATCGTTGCCGAGGCCGTTCCAGACTTGCGCGAGAACGTCGCGCGGTCCGATCAAGCCGCCAGGTCCAGCTTCGACGTCACCGTGGCGTCGGACCCGAGCCGGTAAATGATCGGCACGCCGGTGCCGATTTCGCGCTTCAGGATCTGCTCCGGCGACAGCTTTTCCAGCACCATCACCAGCGCGCGCAGCGAATTACCGTGCGCCGCCACCAGCACGCGCTCGCCGCGCAGCACGCGGGGCAGGATTTCGGTGACGTAATACGGCAGCGTCCGGGCCAGCGTATCCTTGAGGCTCTCGCCGCCGGGCGGCGGCACGTCGTAGGAGCGCCGCCAGATATGGACCTGCTCGTCGCCCCATTTGGCGCGGGCATCGTCCTTGTTGAGACCGGACAGGTCGCCATAGTCGCGCTCGTTCAGCGCCAGGTCCTTGATGACCGGGATCGACGACTGGCCCATTTCCTCCAGCATCAGCCCGAGGGTGCGCTGGGCGCGCTTGAGCGCCGAGGTATAGGCGACGTCGAAGGTCAGGCCCTGCGCCTTCAGCTTGCGGCCGGCCTCGCGCGCCTCGGCGACGCCCTTTTCGGTCAGGTCAACGTCGCGCCAGCCGGTGAACAGGTTCTTCAGGTTCCACTCGCTCTGCCCGTGGCGGACCAGAACCAACAGATTGTCGCTCATCGAAAAGCCTCTCAATGGACCGGGACAGAACCGTCCCGCTGCGGAATTCCTGGCGATTTCCCCCGCCTTGTAGCGTCCGGCCGGCGCGGTTTCCAGTCGCGGGCCCGCATGAAGACCGGACGGCAATTCATGGCGGAAGGACGGGCGGCGCGCCGGAAAACGGTCTTTGCCTGGCGGATCGGACGGATTTACGGCGGCCGGCCGGACCTTTCTTCCCGGCACCCATCGACGCCTTTGGCCAGCCGGGGCACGGCCGGCGGCGACTGTAATCAACCTGTCGCATTCGAACCGTTGAATCCGATTCGAAAGACGAGGCTTCATGACCGCTGTTTCCGCTCCTCTCGCCGGCGCGCTCGCCGCCCCTGTCGACTGGCTGACCTTCACGCCGCCGCCACAAGGCTTTGCCGAACGGCTCTGCGTGGTGCCAAATATCCTGCCGCAACCGGCCTTCGCGGCGCTGGCCGCCGAGATCGAGCGGTTCGTCGGCACCGAACGCAATTACGTGCCGACCCACAAGAAGGGCGGCACCATCGCCTACGAGACGCTGCGCACCAGGGCGCCGCGCGTCGCCGCCTTCTACCAATCGCCGGCCTTGCACCGGTTCATTTCCGATATCGTCGGCGTCGAAGTCGGACCGACGCCGCTGCATGACCAGAGTTCGCTGTCGGTGCTGTTCTACGAGCGTCCCGGCGATCACATCGGCTGGCACTACGATCATAATTTCTACAAGGGCCGGCACTTCACCGTGCTGCTGCCGATCGTCAATCGCGGCGCTAACGACGGCTTGTCGGCGGCCAAATTGATGGTCCGCAAGGGCCGCGACGAAACGATCGTCGAAACGCCGCCGGACACGCTGATCGTGTTCGAGGGCGCGCGCGTGCTGCACAAGGTCACGCCGATCGAGGAAGGCGAACGCCGCATCGTGCTGAGCATGACCTTCTGCGCCGACAACCGGCATTCCATGCTGCAGGAAGCGATGCGCCGGGTGAAGGATACGGCGTTCTTCGGCCCGCGCGCGCTGTGGTCGTGAGACCGCGACGACAGCGGCGCGAAACCTGAAATCATGGCAGGATGCCGGCCTCAGGCGGAGGACGGCATGGCCAACGGATCGGACGGGTTTACGGCGTTATGGCCGACGGTTTTCCTGCATCGCAGTCTGCCCGGCGCGGAACTCGCCAATAAAGCGCTGTCGGCGCTGGTGCTTGAACTCGACGCCGCCAACCGGGACCTGACCACCGACTACCTCGGCGGCAATCTGCTCGCCAATAATCATCCGGCCATTGGCTGGCTGCGCGATTGCATCAACCGCACCGTCGCCGATTATTTCCGCAAGCTCGGCATGGATTACCAGATCGACTGGTCGTTGCAGGGCTGGGCCAACGTCAATCGCCTCGGCGATTATCACGACCCGCATAATCATCCGCACGGCTATCTGTCCGGCACCTATTACGTCCAGACGCCGGCCGATCGCGCGCCGCTGCAATCGCGCAAGGATGTGCGGCCGGGCGCGATCAGCTTTTACGATCCGCGCGGACCGGCGGTGAACATGGGCGCGATCCGCGACGACCCTTACGTCAACCCGGAACACACCGTGCAGCCGAAGGCCGGCGAGATCCTGTTATGGCCGGCGTTCCTGATGCATTTCGTGCATCCGAACCTCAGCGAGACGCCGCGCATCTCGATCAGTTTCAATGTCGTGCTGAAATGGAAGGACGAATATCTGCCGCGGCAATAGATGCTGTCATTCCGGGGCGGCGCGTAGCGCCGAACCTGGAATCCAGACATAGGCACGGAATTTATCGCTGGATTCCGGGTTCGCGCCTGCGGCGCGCCCCGGAGTGACCGTTCAAAAATCCTTCAGCCCCAGCACATCCATCATCGAATAGAGGCCGGGCTTCTGACGGCGCGCCCACATCGCGGCATGCAGCGCGCCGCGCGCGAAGATCATGCGATCTTCGGCCTTGTGCACCAGTTCGATCCGCTCGGCCGGGCCGGCAAACATCACGGTGTGTTCGCCGACGACGGTGCCGCCGCGCAATGACGCGAAGCCGATGTCACCGACCTTGCGCACGCCGGTATAGCCATCGCGACCGCGCGCCGACACTTTATCGAGATCGACCTTGCGGCCTTCCGCCGCCGCTTCGCCGAGCAGCAGGGCCGTGCCGGACGGCGCATCGACCTTCTGATTGTGATGCATCTCGACGATTTCGATATCGAAGCTGTTGTCCAGCGTTCTGGCGACGCGCTTGGTCAAGGCCGCCAACAAATTGACGCCGAGGCTCATGTTGCCCGACTTGACGATCACCGCGGTCTTGGCGGCTTCGGCGATCGCGACCTCGTCGGATGCGCTCAGGCCGGTGGTGCCAATGATGTGGACCTTGCCGGCCTGCGCCACCTGCGCGGCATAACCCAGCGTCGCCGCCGGCGCGGTGAAGTCGATGATGCCATCGGCGTCGGCTAACAGCCGGGCCGGATCGCCGATCAGCTTGACGCCGTTGTCGCCGAGGCCCGCCAGCTTGCCGGCATCCCAGCCGATCAGCGGCGAACGGCCATCTTCCAGCGCGCCGGCCAGCGCCAGCCCCTCGGTTTCGGATATCGCCTTGACCAGCGTGCGGCCCATCCGCCCGCCGGCGCCGGCAACGATCAAACGCAAATCGGCCATCGAAAAACTCCCGGGCTAATGAATTGGGTATAGCGGGCCGAAGGCGGCGCTGTCACCTCTGCGGCTGACCCCCTCCGTCATTCCGGGGTGCGCCGAAGGCGCGAACCCGAAATCCAGCGGCAAATTCCGCGTGCGGATCTGAATTCCGGGTCCGGCGCTATGCGTCGTCCCGGAATGACCTGGAGAACCTAAGGCTAGGGACCGTCGTAGCCTTCAATGATGATTAGCTCGATCTCGGAATGCGGCTGCCTGATCTTCAGGTTTTCCTGGTATTCCGGCGAATTGTAGCAAGCCACCGCCGCGGCGTAATCGGGGAATTCGACCACCACGTTGCGCGAACGCGGCTTGCCCTCCGGCGCCTCGAACGGGCCGCCGCGGACGATGAAGCGGCCGCCGAATTTGGCGAAGATCGCCGCATTGCCAACGGTGTAAGGCTTGTAGCCTTCTTCGTTGTGAACATCGACGCGCGCAATCCAGTAGCCCTTGGCCATCAAGCCCTCCCGGTTATCGATGGGCGGCGGCGATCTCCGCGATGATCGCCTCGGCCGACGCCTTCGGATCGGCAGCCTCGACGATCGGACGACCGACCACCAGATAATCGGCGCCGGCGGCAATCGCCTTCGACGGCGTCATGATCCGTTTCTGATCGCCCGCCGCGCTGCCGGCCGGACGGATGCCCGGCGTCACCAGCGCCATGTTGCCGCCGACGATGCCGCGCAGGTCGCTGGCTTCCTCTGGCGAACAGACCAGACCGTCAATGCCGAGGTCGCGCGCCTGCGCGGCGCGCTGCGCCACCAGATCGGCGACGCCGAGCCGGTAGCCGGCGCTCGCCAGATCGGAGTCGTCGTAGGAGGTCAGCACCGTGACCGCGAGGATCTTCAGGGTCGAGCCGCGCTTGCCTTCGACCGCCGCCTTCATGGTCAACGGAAAGCCATGCACCGTCAAAAAGGTCGCGCCCATCTGGGCGACGCTTTCAACCCCCTTGGCGACGGTATTGCCGATGTCGTGCAGCTTGAGATCGAGAAACACCTGCTTGCCGGCGGCGATCAGGCCGGCGGCGAAGGGCAAGCCATCGGCCAGCGCCAATTGATAACCGATCTTGTAGAAGCTGACGGAGGCGCCGAGCTTGGTCACCATCGCTTCGGCGGCTTTTACCGACGGCACGTCGAGCGCGACAATCAGGCGATCACGGGGTTCAAGCGGCAATATACTACTCCGGTAGGTTTCGTTGCGGGCGGACCAGCCGCTCTATATCAGTCGCGTTATCAAGCCAAAAGCCGCGCCATCTCGACCAGACGCACCATTTGATTCTGGAACAGATTGGCGGTGCGCGGATCGATGATCTTGTCCATGTCGTCGAAGGCCTGGTCGGCGCGCTGCACCGCGACCTGCTCCGGGATCACGATGGCACCGCAGCCGACTTCGAGGATTTGCCGCAACGCGATCAGGCCGGGCAAACCGCCGGCGGCGCCGGGCGAGGCCGAAGCAATCGCGAAGGCGCGGCCCTTGAACGCGGCGAAGGCCGGATCGCCACGCTCGCGCACCCGCGACACCCAGTCGATCGCGTTTTTCAGCAACGGCGACACCGAGGCGGAATATTCCGGGCTGGCGATGAAGATGCCCTGATGCGTCGAGATCAGATGCTTGAGCTTGACCGCGCTGTCCGGCTGACCGCTGCGAGCGTCGAGATCGGCGTCGTAAAGCGGCAACGGATAATCGGCGAGCGATATGCGGGTGACCTCGGCGTCGAGCAAGGTCAGTTGCTTGGTCGCCAGCGCCGCCAGCCGGGTATTATGCGAGCCGGTGCGGATCGAGCCGGAGAATACCAGTATTTTCGGCAGGGGCATCGGCAACTCCCGTCAGACCGGGCTTCCTTATCATGCGGCCTTGCCAGCGTCATATCGGGCAGCCGACATGAAAATGGCCGGGAAGTCCCGGCCATTGGCAGCAGCGCGGTCACGCCCGGAAACGGTCAGCCGCGTGCGGTCTCGGTGCCGCGATAGACCCAGACGCGCGCCGGCGGAATGTTGAGCCAGATCAGCTCGGAGCATTCGCCCTTGATGCCGGACAGCACCTTGGGAATCGGCGGCCGCATCGCATAGGTGAACTGAACGAAGGGCGCGCCGGGTTTCAGCAGGCTCATCGCATCGGAAATCAAGCGCAGACGGGTCCGCGGCGGCTTGGTCACCAACGGCAGGCCGGAGACGATGGCGGCGGCCGGTTCGCGCGCGATGTCGTTCAACAGCCGACGCAGACGATAGGCATCGCCCTGAACAACGGTCGCGGCCGGATAGCGCGTGCGCAACAACCGGCAGAAATCGGGATCGAATTCAACCAGAATCAAACGGGCCGGATCGATGCCCTGGCGGACCAGCGCTTCGGTCACCGGACCGGTACCGGGCCCGAGCTCGATCACCGGACCGTTGGAATTGGGATCGACATAGCGCGCCATGACACGGGCGAGCGCCTTGCCCGACGGCATGACGGCGCCGGTACGGATCGGCTTTTCGAACCATGTCCGAATGAATTGCATCTCGTCGTCGAGACGCAGCGGTTTTTTTTCTACGCGGACAGATGTGTGCAAGGGCATTACTGCTTGGTCACGCGCGCGTCTTGGCCGGGAGTTGGCCCGCAATCTTCACCGGTATAGGGCGAAAGCCACAGGGTCAAGATGGCTTGTCCGAATAGCTGTCACCACTTCCCAAACCGTCGAGAAACGATTTGACGCGCCCCAGAAAACCCGCCGATTCCGGCTGGGTCTGTTCGGAAGACAGCTTTTCGAACTCGGTCAGCAATTCGCGCTGACGTTTGGTGAGCTTTTGCGGCGTTTCAACCGAGACCTGCACATACATGTCACCGGTCTGCTTCGACCGCAGCACCGGCATACCTTTGCCCGCCAGCCGGAAACGGCCGCCGGTTTGCGTTCCGGCCGGGATTTTGACCTTGGCCTCGCTGCCGTCGATCACCGGCACCGCGATCTCGCCGCCCAGGGCGGCCGTCACCATCGATATCGGCACCCGGCAATAGAGATCGGCGCCGTCGCGCTGATAAAGCTCGTGCGGCACCAGCGACAGGAAAATATAGAGGTCGCCGGCCGGACCGCCGCGCACGCCGGCTTCGCCTTCGCCGGCCAGCCGGATGCGGGTGCCGTCCTCGACGCCCGCCGGAATATTCACGGACAAGGTCCGCTCGCGCGTCACCCGGCCGGCGCCGGAACAGGCCGCGCAGGGGTCGTCGATCACCTGACCACGGCCCTGACAGGCCGGGCAGGTGCGCTCCAGCGTGAAGAAACCCTGGGCATGGCGAACCTTGCCGGCGCCGCCGCAGGTGGCGCAGGTCTTCGGCTTGGTGCCGGCCTTGGCGCCGGTGCCGGAACAGACCTCGCAGGTCACCGAGGTCGGAATCCGGATCTGGGCTTCCTTGCCCTCGAAGGCTTCCTCGAGACCGATCTCCATGTTGTAGCGCAGGTCGGAGCCGCGCTCGCGGCCGGTGCCGCGGCCACGACGGCCACCACCGCCGCCGCCCATGCCGAACAGGTCCTCAAAGATATCGGAGAAAGTCGACGCGAAATCGGTGCCGAAGCCATGACCGCCACCACCGCCCTGTTCGAAGGCGGCATGGCCGAAGCGATCGTAGGCGGCGCGCTTGTCGCCGTCCTTGAGCACTTCATAGGCTTCGTTGAGTTCGCGGAATTTGTGTTCGCACTCGCTGTCGCCCGGATTGCGATCCGGATGATGCTGCATGGCGAGCTTTCGGAACGCGCCCTTGAGCTCGACCTCGGTGCAGGTACGCGAGACGCCAAGCACCTCGTAATAGTCGCGCTTAGACATGATCTGGCAACCCTTGACCTATCCTCTCGCCCTGGCGCGCGATCGGCGAGACCGCGTCCGGAAGGGCGAGGCCCCATCCCGATAGGCAGATATAAAAATAGCCCCCATCCTTCGAGACGGCCTTGGGCCTCCTCAGGATGAGGGCCATTGTTTCAGCTCCTTAAGGCTTACTTCTTGGCGCCTTTGTCGTCGTCGACCTCGGTGAACTCGGCATCGACGACATCGTCGTCCTTGCCGTGCTGCTCACCGGCAGCGCCGGAGGCGGCATCGCCGCCCTGCTGCTGCTGGTAGATCGCCTCGCCGAGCTTCATCGAAGCCTGCGCCAGGGCATTGGTCTTGGCCGTGATGGATTCCGGATCGTCGCTCTTGAGCGCTTCCTTCAGATTGGCGATCGCGTCCTCGATCGCCGAACGATCGGCGTCGCTGACCTTGGAACCATGCTCGCTGAGCGCCTTCTCGGTCGAGTGCACCAGAGCTTCGCCGTGGTTCTTGGCTTCCACCGCGGCCTTGCGCTTCTTGTCCTCGTCGGCATGCGCTTCCGCGTCCTTGACCATCTTTTCGATGTCGGCTTCGGACAAGCCGCCCGAGGCCTGGATGCGGATCTGCTGTTCCTTGTTGGTCGCCTTGTCCTTGGCGTTCACGTTGACGATGCCGTTGGCGTCGATGTCGAAGGTGACCTCGATTTGCGGCATGCCACGCGGCGCCGGCGGAATGCCGACCAGATCGAAATTGCCGAGCATCTTGTTGTCGGCCGCCATTTCGCGCTCGCCCTGGAAGACCCGGATCGTGACCGCGTTCTGGTTGTCCTCGGCGGTCGAGAAGGTCTGGGACTTCTTGGTCGGGATCGTGGTGTTGCGGTCGATGATGCGAGTGAACACGCCGCCCAGCGTTTCGATGCCGAGCGACAACGGGGTCACGTCGAGCAGCAGCACGTCCTTGACGTCGCCGGCCAGAACGCCGGCCTGGATGGCGGCGCCGATGGCGACGACTTCATCCGGGTTGACGCCCTTGTGCGGCTCCTTGCCGAAGAACTGCTTCACGACTTCCTGGACCTTCGGCATGCGGGTCATGCCGCCGACCAGAACGACTTCGTTGATCTCGCCGGCCGAGATGCCGGCGTCCTTGAGCGCCTTGCGGCACGGCTCGACGGTACGCTGGATCAGTTCGTCGACCAGCGCCTCGAACTTGGCGCGGGTGAGCTTCATCGTCAGATGCTTCGGACCCGAGGCATCGGCGGTGATGAAGGGCAGGTTGACTTCGGTCTGCGTCGTCGAGGACAGCTCGATCTTGGCCTTTTCGGCGGCTTCCTTCAGCCGCTGCAAGGCGAGCTTGTCGCTGCGCAGGTCGATACCCTGCTCCTTCTTGAATTCGTCGGCCAGGTAGTTGACCAGGCGCATGTCGAAGTCTTCGCCGCCGAGGAAGGTGTCGCCGTTGGTCGACTTCACCTCGAACACGCCGTCACCGATTTCGAGCACCGAGATATCGAAGGTGCCGCCGCCAAGGTCGTACACGGCGATGATGCCGTTCTTGGCCTTGTCGAGACCGTAGGCCAGCGCGGCCGCGGTCGGCTCGTTGATGATGCGCAGGACTTCAAGACCCGCGATCTTGCCGGCGTCCTTGGTCGCCTGGCGCTGCGCGTCGTTGAAGTAAGCGGGAACGGTAATGACCGCCTGATCGACCTTCGAGCCGAGATGGGCTTCGGCGGTCTCTTTCATCTTCTGCAGGATGAAAGCGGAGATCTGCGACGGCGAATAGGTCTTGCCGTCCTCCTCGACCCAGGCGTCGCCGTTGGCGGCCTTGGCGATCTTGTAAGGGACGAGCTTCTTGTCTTTCTCGATGATCGGGTCGTCGTAGCGCCGGCCGATCAGGCGCTTGACCGCGAAGATCGTCTTTTCCGGATTGGTCACCGCCTGGCGTTTCGCCGGCTGGCCAACGAGCCGCTCGCCGTCGTCGGTGAAGGCGACGATCGAAGGCGTGGTGCGCATGCCCTCGGCGTTCTCGATGACTTTCGGTGCCTTGCCTTCCATCACGGCAACGCAGGAATTGGTGGTGCCGAGGTCGATACCGATGACCTTGCCCATAGCTGTCCCTCTCAATTTGCGGCAGGCCGGACGGGCCGTAACCCGAAGGTTATTAAGCGCCCGATGGGATGCGTCGGCGGCTCATCCGCAGACCCCCCGATCCAGCCCCCTGGATACGCGATTCACCGCCATTTCGCGGCTCAAGGCTCATATAGGAGGGCCCATGGGGGCCGCAAGTCGGATCATCACTAAATCGCGAACAACAGCCTGCGCCAGCCCCCGCAAATGCCATGAATGCCCCCTAACCATTGCCGGCAAGGTCCGGCCCGGCTAGGCAGGCCGGGCCGCCGACCCACCCGAAATGACCCGGTTTAAGCCCCATGCTGCGCCCTCTCATCCGTCCCCTGATCGCCGGCCTGGCCGGGCTGGCGCTGTCCGGTTCCGTCGCCACCGCCGACCCGGTGTTTCCGCCAGGGTTACGCATCGGTTTACAGCCCCCCGGCGATATGACGGTCAGCAAACGCTTCGCCGGTTTCGAAGACGCCGACCGCAAGGCCGCCATCGTTCTCCTCGACCTGCCGGAAGGGGCCTATCAGGAGGTCGAGCGTTCCGCCTTCGCCCAGAGCCACAAGGACCTGAGCAAACTCAAGCGCGAGAGCTTTCCCTTCGCCAACGGCATCGGCGTGCTCGTCAGCGGCACCGCGACCGAGAACGGCGTCGCCGTCCATAAATGGTTTTTGATGGCGACCGCCGTCAGCGGCAAGGTGGAGAATCTGGCGATGCTGGCGAGCGCCCAGGTCCCCGAGCCCGCCCGCAAGATCTATCCCGACGCCACCATCCGCAAGGCGCTGGCCAGCATCACCTTCCGGCCGGCCCCGATCCAGGAACAGCTCGGTCTGATCCCGTTCAAGGTCAACGATCTGGCCGGTTTCCGCGTCGTTCAGGTGATGCCGACGGGCGGCGTCGTGCTCACCGACGGACCGGCCGACGACCTGACCCGGCAGCCCTACATGATCGTGACGATCGGACCCAACGCGCCGACCGATCCGGCCGACCGCGCCCGCTTCGCCAACGACATGCTGTCGAACATGCCGTTGCGCGGCTTCAAGATCCAGAACGCGGAATCGATGCGGATCACCGGCGCCGCCGGGTTTGAAATCCGCGGCCAGGCGGAAGGTCCGAACGCCACGCCGGTTTCGATGGTGCAGTGGCTCCGCTTCAGCGGCACCGGCTATCTGCGGGTCGTCGGCGTCGGCAAACGCGAGGAATGGGACAAGCTGTTCAACCGGTTCCGCGCGGTGCGCGACGGCATCGCCTTCCGATAGACAGCGGCCGCCAAACGAAAACGGCCGGCCCCTGCCGGGACCGGCCGCTTGTCGTTCAATCGATCCGGCGTCGGCCGCGCGATCAGAACTTGATGGTGCTGCGCAAGCCGGCCACGAAGGCGTTGGACACCGTGGTATTGGCATCGTTCGGATCGGCCACATTACCGCCGGGGTGGACGATGTATTGCAGGTCCGGCTGGAGCGTCCACCACGGCGCGAGCTGCGCGGCATAGCTGAGTTCAAACACCAACTCATGATCGCGGATCGCCTGCGGCGGACCGTTCGTCACCAAAGCGTCCCGATCGGTATCGACGGCATCGCCACTGATTTTGGCGTAAGCCACGCCGAAGGTCAGGACGTCGTCGGGACGGCCGGGGACAAAGCCCTTCATGCCGGCGCCGCCATCGATGTAAAACGAAATCAGGTTGCGATCGGACGGCGAGAAACCGCTGCGCAGGAACAGGTTCAGGCTGCGCTCGGCCTGACGCCAGACCATCTGGTCGGCGACGCCGTAGATGCCCCAGTTGCCGCGATGCTGGATCGGCGTGGCGGTCGAATCGACGCCGAGCGACACCGTCGCTCCGGTGCCGTCGATGCCGAGATGCTGATCGGCGAAGTCGGCGGTCGCGTACCAGCCACCGAGCTTGTACATCCCCGGCAGGCCGATGGCGTCCTTGCCCTGATTGACGCCGTATTGCGCCTCACCCATCCAGAGCGCGCCGCCGCTGGTACTGAACTTGGTGCCGTATTTGTTGCAGCGCTGCGGGTCGTCATTGCAATCGCGGCCGGCGGGATCACCGGCGAACACCGCGGCGAGCACCGTCAATTGATCGGTCAACGCCGCCTTGGCGCGCACGCCGGGCGTGGCGAGCGGATAGGCCGGACCGCCATTGGTCATGTTGCCGGCCAGCACGCCGGCCCAGCCGAAAGTGCCGTTCACCAGACCGCCAGCGGTTTCGCTGGTGATGAACTCGTCGTCGGCGGCCAACTGGCCGGCCCGGATCGACAGTCGGTCATTGAAGCTCTGCTCGTACCAGGCGGTAAACAGCCGAGTCGTCGGCGTGGCGTCGATGTTGCTCGGGTCGGCGAGCGAGCCGACATGGGCGGCGGCGTTATGACCGCTGTTGTGAATCTGGAACACGGTGACGTGGGTGGTCGCGCCGGGCAGGCCGATCAGCTTTTGCAGATCGGTATCGACCGAAAACTCCAACCGGCCTTCGTAGCTCGCGCGGCGGTTCACGCCGCCGGACATCACGCCGAAAACCTCGTTGACATAGTTCAGGGTGATATCGATGCCCTTGTCCTTGAGCGCGGTCCGCGCCCCGCCCCAATCGCCGGTCAGCGTCGGCTGGTCCCAGATCGACGGCGCCGGCTTCACCGGGTCCTTGGCCAGCGCCGCGCCGGAAGAGACGGCGCCAAGCGCTGCGGCGGCGAAAGCCACCGCCAAATGATGCCCCAGACCATGGTTTTTCATCGCGCCCCGCATTCCAGTCCCCCTACGTAAGTACCGCCATAAATGTTATGTTATAATATAACTACACAACCAGACTGCCCCGGTAAAGAGGTTATTTGGCCAGATCGGCAAGTTGCTTGAGAGCCAAGAAATGGGCGTCATGCACCACCGGGTTAAACAACGACCAGGTTTCCGCCAGTTTGAGCGACGCGGCGGCGGCAACCGTCTGCTTCTTGTAATCGGCATAGATCCGTGCCGCCTGATCGAAGTCGTCGCCTTCCACGGCCATCGCGACCCGCCGCAACGATAACACGAGATCGCGAACCGCGGCGCGCGCCTGCAGGCGTTCTTGCAGACCGCCGCTGACGCTGGTGTCGGTCCGTCCGGGAAAATTCTCACCCAGTTCCCGCCATTCGCCGCCGACCGAATCGACCGTCAGCCCGATGACTTCCTTGTCGCGCGCGGGAATGGCCACATCAAGCACACTGACGAAGGCGGCGATTTCGTCGACTTCGGCCTGCACCGTGTTGCGGGTGTAAGGCTGCTCGGCATCGCCGACCGCGTCGAGATAGGCGACCAGATCGGCGCGGTCTTGAGCGGCCAGACCGAGGTCATAGTGCTTGTCGAAGTAACCGACCACTTCGTCGAAACTGTCGAAGCGGCCGTCGTGGAAATAAGGCGCGTTGAACCTGGCATTGATCAGCGTCTTGGTCTTGAACCATCCGCCCGATCCGATGTCATGGACCTTGTGGTCGATAAAGGCCGAATCCGCCTGATGGCAACCGGCGCAGCTCATTGACGGATCGTGCGGGAACGGCTTGTTGAACAGGACCTCACCGCGACGGGCGGCATCGGAGGCCTCCCGGGTCAGACGACCACCCGGCCCCAGCTTCGGATTGGGCAGGAACGCAATTTCACGGATATAGGTTTCCAGCGCGTCCAGCACCTGACCGCTCGGCTCGGGACCGGCGAATTCGTTGACGATGACGTTGCGAACGAAATCGCGCAACGAGGCGAAACGGCCGTCATGACCATAAGGCGCGAGATACTTGGCGCCGCGCAGGCTCGGCGGCGTCACCGGGTCGAACACGCCATTATCGGCCTTGGCGTTGAACAAGGCGCCGGTGGTGTCGAAGTTGCCCGGACGGCTCGACAGGCCGGGCACGAACAGCTTGGCATTGCCCGCGCCCTGCTGATGGCAACTGTTGCAGCTCATGCCGGCGTCACGCGCCTTGCCGCCGAAGATCGCGGCGGAGGAAAACAGCATGTCACCGAGATTGAACAGATAGGACCGCTTGCCGCCGGCGGCTTCGAAGCCGAACCGTTCGGTGGGCTGATCGAGGATTTCCTCGTTCAGATTGCTGCCGACCGGTAGCGCCGCGTCCTTGCTGACCACCGGGGTCGCACCCACGGAGGATGCCGCCGCCGCGGCCAGAACGAAACTCAGTGCCACCGTCGTAAGGACCTGTCGGCTTCGCATATCGCTACCCTTTATCTTTCCTGCGGTCTGCGGCCGCCGCGCCGCGGCGGCCGGATCGTCCGATGTTGCGTCTTCAAACTTTCGGTTATTTGGGCTTGTCCGCGCCTTCTTCCTCGTCGCCGACCTTGAACGGCTTGAGACCAAGCTTCGGCGCGGCGGTGAGCAGCAAGGCGGCCAGTTCTTCGCCGGCGACGTAGACCTTCTTCTGCTCCATGCTCTTGATGTCGGCAACCTTGACCAGCTTCTCGAGCTTCGAGATGCGATCGTCGATGATCGTGGCGAGCTTCGGCTCTTTCTTCTTCAGGGTGTCGGAGAACACCAGCTTGTAAGCCATCTCGATGCTCTCGACGTTTTCCTGCATGTCGATTATCGAGGTGCCGGCGTAAGGCGATTCACCGCCCTTGGATTTCTCCTCGCCGACTTCGTAGGCAAGATTGGCGGTGCCTTCGAGCAGCTTCTGCGCGGTCAGATCAAAGGCCTTCGACTTGGCGCGCTTCTGAAACGTATCGAGATGGCCGAGCATCTCGGCGACCGGCGCCTCGAGACCGTCGGTCTTGCCGGCCTTAAACAGCACGACTTCGATGGCGTGATAGCCCTTCTTGGCGTCCGGCCAGGCGTCGACTTCCTTGTCGATGTCGCCGAAGTAGGTGCCGGTCACGGTCTCCATCGCTTCCCAACCCTTGCGCGACTTGATCCAGGCCGCCTGCGCCGCCTTGACGTCGCCGGCCTTGACCGCGGTCTGCAATTCCTTGGCGCCGGCGATCGCCTTGCCGATGTGATCGACGATGAACGGCTTGAACGATTTGATGCCGGCTTCCATCGTCGCGGCTTGCGCGGCGCCGGCAGTGAAAGCGACGACGGCGAGCGCGCAGCCAAGCTGCAAGGCGCGCTGCCGGAAAATCTGAGTGACGTTCGACACCATGACGATTGCTCCTGAGGCGAGGTAATTGCTCGCGACATTGTTCAGGGCATCCGTCGGGGTCAACCGAAAAAATGAATAAAATCAGTAGTTTATAACTAGTCCAATGTAGAATTAGGCCGCGGCGGCAGCCTTCCTGACGCCGCCGGTTTCTTCCTTCGGATTATTCTAATGAAGAGCTTTGATCTAAGAGCTTGCGCGCTCTTGCAAACGCGAACCGCTTGCAGCGGCGTTCGCGAAACGCGGCTTCGCCGATGCGATCGACCGTCACGATCGGGCGGCCGACGCAGAGCTGCCATCGAAATTTATTTTCGTCGGCTGTATCGCAAATGCGACAGCGCCGCGCACATGGTGACCGGTCCGAGAACCGGAAACGACGCGCGCGGCGCTGCGTAAAATCCTGAACGTCGCCGAAACGAATCACCGCCGGCGCAAACCGGCGTCGATCTAGCCGGCCTTCGATTCGGTCTTGGCCGCCGGCTTGGATACGCCGACCAGAGCCGGCCGCAGCATCCGCTCGCCGATCATGTAACCGGACTGAACGACCTGCGCGACGTGACCGGCCGGGAAATCCGAGTTCGGCACTTCGTACATCGCCTGATGCAGGTTCGGATCGAACTTCTCGCCCTGCGGCGTGAATTTGCGAACGCCGTATTTCTCGAGCGACTTCATCAGTTCGCGCTCGGTCAGCTCAACGCCTTCGATCATCGCCTTGACGGCCGGATCGGCGAGTTCGCGCTGCATGTCGTCGATCGTCGCCAGCGCGCGATGCATGTTGTCGGCCACCGCCAGGACATCGCGGGCAAAGCTGGTGATACCGTATTGCCGGGCATCGGCAACCTCACGCTCGGTGCGCTTGCGCAGGTTGTCCATGTCAGCCAGCGTGCGCAGCAGCTTGTCCTTGAAGTCGGCGGCGGCGGCGAGCGCGGCGGTGACCTGTTCGGCCGGCACCATCTCCGATGCGGCACCAGCCGGGTCGGATGCCTTGGCCGGGTCCTGAGCCTGGGTCTCGGGCGAAACCGAAGCCTTGTTCGCCTCGGCGGCCGCGTCTTCAGCCTTATGCGCGGTCTGATCCGTCATAATAATCGATCCATCTCTTGGGGATATTCGGTTGCCCCGGATATCAGGGCTGGCGGCCGAAAAATCAAGCTTTCCGCACGAAATCCCGAAATTCCGGGCATTTTCAGGCCAGCTTAACCCGACAACAAGCGGCTCACCACCCGCGCCGTATAATCCACCATCGGGATGATACGGGCGTAATTGAGCCTGGTCGGGCCAATCACGCCGATGACGCCCACCATCCGGCCCTCGCCGTCACGGTAGGGCGCGACGATGGTCGACGAGCCCGACAGGGAAAACAGCTTGTTCTCGGAACCGATAAAAATGCGCACGCCGTCGGCCCGCTCGGCGCGGCCGAGCAGATCGATGACGCCGCGCTTGGTTTCGAGCGCGTCGAACAGCGAACGCACCCGCTCCAGATCGTCAAGCGCGTGCAGATCGTCGAGCAGGTTGGCGTGGCCGCGCACGATCAGCTGACGCTCGTCGGTGTCGCCGCCCGACCAGCTCGCCAGACCGGCGGCAATGATCTTCTGCGTCAATTGATCGAGCTCGGCCTGGCCCTGCGCCAGCGTCGCCTCGATCTCGGCGCGCAACTCAGCCAGCGACTTGCCCCGGATATGGGCGTTCAGGAAATTGGCGGCCTCCGACAGCGCCGAAGTCGGCAGCCCGGACGGCACGTTGAGAATGCGGTTTTCGACCTGACCGTCTTCGCCGACCAGAACCGCGAGCGCGCGTTCCGGTTCGAGCCGCACGAACTCGATATGCTTGAGCCGGACATTGGTCTTGGCGGTCAGCACCACGCCGGCCGAGCGGGTCAGGCCGGACAGCATCTGCGAGGCTTCCGTCAGCACCGCCTCGACCGACTTGTTGACGCCGACGCCGACCACCTGGGCCTCGATCGAGCGGCGGTTTTCTTCCGTCAGGTCGCCGATCTGCATCAGCGCGTCGACGAAGAACCGCAGGCCGAGTTCGGTCGGCAACCGGCCGGCCGAGGTATGCGGCGCGAAAATCAGCCCGAGCTGCTCGAGGTCCGACATCACGTTGCGCACCGAGGCCGGCGACAGCGTGATCGGCAGGATGCGCGACAGATTGCGCGACCCGACCGGCTCGCCGGTGGTCAGGTAGCTCTCGACGATGGTCTTGAAAATCTCGCGCGAGCGCTCGTTGAGCGCGGCGAGACTGACGTGACTGGCGCCGATGGGAACGTCGTGGGAAGCCAAGAACAACTCCTTCTGCTTGGTCAAGAATTGACCATTCACGAGGCTTTGCACAAGGCGGCCTTGCCACCGCCCGGCCATAATGGCATTTTTAAACCAAGCTGGCTGCGTCGGGATCGACCCGGAACGCGGAACCGGTTGCGATTTCAAGAATGTTGGGCGTTTTAACCCGGAAATGGCGATGGCGCACGGCAGGTTTTCTTGTCGTGCTTTACGCCGTTTGCCTGATGGCCCCGACAGTGGCTCTGACTTTCGGCGCCGCCGCCACACCGGCACATTGCCTGACCGAAACCACGCAGACATTCGGCTCCGGCCACGTTCATCATAACAAAGCCGACCGCGACCATCCCGATACCGGCGATATCGATCACGACCACGCCAGCAAATGCTGTGGCCTGTTTGCCGTAAACGGCGTGATGCCGAACCTCGATCTTATCGTCGAACGCCGGCCTCCCGAATCGCAAATTCCTCGTTTATTTGCCGCCGACCTTGCCGGTCAGGACACCGACCGAATCGACCGGCCACCGAGATCCCTCCCCTCGCTTTGAATCCGTTCGCGCGCGCGGCTTAAGCCGAATCACGCTTCGGCGGCGGCAGCCCCGGCGCGCGTTCGTCGTCAATCGATGGATGAGGGATCATGATATCCAGTAATCTTCGGCTCAGGCCGACGGCCGCGTCTGCGCGCGCGCGCCTGATGCGTTTCCGGCTAACCGTCTTATTGGCCGCCACCACCGTGCTCTCGCAAGGTTGTGCTCAGACACCGCCGCAGAGTCCCGTCCGGGCCGACGCCGCCGATGCCAGCATCGCCGTTACTCCGACAGCCTACCGGTCGGTGCTTGCCGGTTACGCGAGTCAAAGACCGGTCGAACCGTCGCCGTGGCTCGAACGAAACCGGCAAGTGGCGCCCGCGCCTGGAAACGGCGGCCAGAAATGACAAGCCCGTCCCTCACCCGTATCGGCGTCGTTGCCGGCGGCGCCTTGCTGCTCGCCGCTTGCCAAACATTATCGCCCGACGGCGGCATGAGCGTCACGTCGGACTTTACACGGCAGCAACTCGGCAAAGACACCGTCGCCATCCGCAACGCAGACGATGCATCAGCGGTACGCGCGCGCGTTCGCCATCTGATCAAGCGGCCCTTAACCGCTGATAACGCGGTCCAGATCGCGCTATTGAGTAATCGCGGCCTGCAAGCATCCTATAATGAACTCGGCATTGCCGAAGCGGTGATGGTGGCCGACAGCCGGCCACCTAATCCGAAACTGTCGCTGTCACGTCTGTCTGGCGCCGACCTCGAAATAGAACGCCGGATCGTCATCGATATTCTTGACCTCGCGACGCTGCCGGCGCGTGCCCAGATCGCGCAAGATCGCTTCCGTCAGGCGCAACTGCGAGCGGCCGGCGAAACCGTTCGGGTCGCCGGCGAAGCCCGTCGTGCATTTTACAGCGCGGTCGCCAGCCAGCAGCTCGCCGAACAACTAGGCGGCGCGCAAGCATCCGCCGCCAACGCGGCTCGACTCGCCACACGGCTCGGACAAAGCGGCGCGCTCAACAAACTCGATCAAGCGCGCGAACAGGTGTTCTTCGCGGAGATTGCCGCGCAACATGCCACCGCGCTTCAAAGGGCCGCCGGCGAACGCGAAGCGCTGATCCGCGCGATGGGGCTCTGGGGCGACGATCTCGCCTTCAAACTGCCGGCCAAGCTGCCGGTGCTCCCGGTCCGGCCCCGCGCCCTGCGCGCGGTCGAACGCGACGCGCTCGATCATCGCATCGATGTCCAGATCGCACGCATCGAAATCGAGGCGCTGGCGAAATCCTACGGACTGTCACAGGCAACCCGCTTCATCAATGTCCTCGATCTCGGCGGAATCAGTAAAACGACACGTCCGGCCGACGGTCCAAGCGATCGTTCGCGCGGCGTCGAAGTCGAATTGCAGATACCGCTATTCGACTTCGGCGAGACCAGACTGCGTCAAGCCGAAGAAACTTATATGGCGGCCGTTAATCGTCTGGCGGAAAAGGCAGTGAACGTGCGTTCGCAGGCGCGCGAGGCTTATCGCAACTATCGCGCCGCCTATGACATCGCCGCGCATTACCAGCGCGAAGTGCTGCCGCTGCGCAAGATCATTTCCGATGAAATAACGCTGCGTTACGGCGCCATGCAAATCGACGTCTTCGCGCTGTTGACCGAACAACGGCAACGCATCGCCGCTTCGGTCGCGGCGCTGGAAGCCCAACGCGACTTCTGGCTCGCGGCCGCCGCATTGTCCACCGCCATGGCCGGCAATGGCAGCGGTGGCGGCGGCGAGCCAATGTCCACCATGGCCATCAACGGCGGCGGCGACGCTCCCGCGCATTGACCCGGCAATCGTCAACGACAAGGACGCAACCATGATCTCGCGACGCAATCTTATCGGGGGGTCGGCGGTGCTGGCCGGCGCCGCCGCCATCAGTGGGCGGGTACAGGCCGCCGCTATCCCTGAAGCTCCAAGCACCGCCACATCCGCGATGCAGCCACCGCTGTTTCCGGCCAGCGGTCCCGATTACCAGCCGGTCGTCACGCTTAACGGCTGGACGTTGCCCTGGCGCATGAACGGCGACTGGAAGGAATTCCATCTGGTCGCCGAGCCGGTGCTGCGCGAAATCGCGCCCGGCATGACCGCCCACCTGTGGGGCTACAACGGCCAGTCTCCTGGACCAACCATCGAATGCGTCGAAGGCGACAAGGTCCGCATCTTCGTCACGAACAGATTGCCCGAGCATACAACGGTTCATTGGCACGGCTTACTGATCCCGAATGGCATGGACGGCGTCGGCGGACTGACCCAGCCGCACATCAAACCCGGCAAGACCTTCGTCTACGAGTTTGTGATGAAGAAGAGCGGCACGTTCATGTACCACCCGCACTCCGACGAGATGGTCCAGATGGCGATGGGCATGATGGGCTCGTTGGTCGTTCATCCGCGCGATCCGAAGTTCATGCGCGTCGACCGCGATTTCGTCTTCCTCATTGCCGCCTTCGATATCGATACCGGTGCCTATGTCCCGAAGGTCAACACCATGACCGACTTCAATTTATGGACCTGGAACAGCCGGGTTTTTCCGGGCATCGACCATCTCGCGATTCGCAAAGGCGACCGTGTCCGCGTCCGGATGGGCAACCTGAGCATGACCGCCCATCCGATTCACATGCACGGCTATGACTTCAAGGTGACCTGCACCGATGGCGGCTGGGTGCCGGAAAGCGCACGCTGGCCGGAAGTCACAATCGACGTCCCGGTCGGCGGCATGCGCGCTTTCGAATTCGACGCCCATGAGCCGGGCGACTGGGCGTTTCATTGCCACAAGTCGCATCACACCATGAACGCCATGGGACACGCGGTGAATAATTTCATCGGCGTCGAAACCCGCGATCTCGCCAAGACCATACGCAAGCTGACGCCGGATTACATGCCGATGGGTTCGGCCGGCATGGCCGAGATGGGCGCTATGGAAATGCCGATGCCCGACAACACGCTGCCGATGATGACAGGCTTCGGTCAATTCGGCCCGATCGAAATGGGCGGGATGTTTTCGGTCGTGAAGGTGCGCGAAGGCCTCGACCGCAACGATTACAAGGACCCTGGCTGGTACAGGCATCCCGCCGGCACGGTGGCTTATGAAATCGACGCGCCACCGCAAAACCCGCCACGCCAAAACGGCGGCGCCAACGCGGCCGCCCCCAATCCGAAATCCAGCGATCCTCTACCAAAAAAGGAACTGAAATGATCTCACGTTACCAACAGACCCGCATGACCCTGTTTTCATATTTCACCGCGCTTGCCGTCATGGCCGCGGCAACTGGCGCCGCCCATGCCCATGACGGCCATTTCTCAGCAGGCCAGCCGGGCGATCCGAAGAAGCCGTCTCATGCGGTCAAGGTCGTAATGCATGAGGATGGTCGCAACATGCTGTTCACGCCGTCGCATCTCACCGTGCGCAAGGGCGAACAGATTCGCTTCATCCTGAACAATGACGGCACCGAGAAACACGAATTCGTTCTCGCCACCGTCGAGGAGAACCGCAAGCACGGCGCGTTAATGAAAAGATTTCCGAACATGGAGCACGCCGACCCGAACGCGCGCCAACTCATGCCTTATACCGGCGGCGAAATTCTCTGGAAGTTCACCAAGGCAGGCACTTTCGAATTCGCCTGCCTGATACCGGGCCATTACGAGGCCGGTATGCACGGCACGATCACGGTGAAATGACGCGCCGGATTTTCAAACCCAACCCGATGACAACCTGAATGGAGACGATCATGCGAAAACTGACTGCGATGACGATGTTGGCCATGCTGACCTTGTCGAGCCTGACGATGATAAACCCGGCCCGCGCTCAGTCGGCAATGACCGACGGCGTGGTGACCAAGGTCAACCCGTCGGCAAACAAGATCACCATCAAACACGGCCCGATGAAGAAATTCGGCATGGATGACGGTATGACCATGGTCTACACGGTCAAAAGCCCGGACTTGCTGTCCGGCATCAAATCCGGCGACAAGATCAAATTCGACGCAGACGAGGTCAACGGCCAGTTTATCGTCACCAAGATCGCGCCCGCCCCTTAGAGGCGGCCCTTGCCCTGGCTGGTGCCGCTTCGTAAAAGCTCCCCAACAACTGCAAAAGCCGGTTTTGCGGAAAACGAGGAGCGCCCGATGCGGCCCAGCCAGCGACAAGTCGACGAATTACGCGCGGTGTCGCTGGAACGCGGGGTGGTCAAATACGCCGAGGGCTCCTGCTTCGTGAAATTCGGCGATACCCATGTGCTGGTGACCGCCAGCCTGGAAGAGCGCCTGCCGCCGTGGCTGAAGGGTCAGGGCCGCGGCTGGATTACCGCCGAATACGGCATGTTGCCCCGCGCCACCAATACCCGCACCCGGCGCGAAGCCTCGTCCGGCAAACAAGGTGGGCGCACCGTCGAGATCCAGCGCCTGATCGGCCGCTCATTGCGGTCGGTCGTCGATTTGCAGGCGCTCGGCGAACGCCAGATCACCATCGATTGCGACGTCATCCAGGCCGACGGCGGCACCCGCACCGCCTCCATCACCGGCGCCTGGGTGGCGCTGTCGGATTGCCTGTCCTGGATGAAGGCACGCGACATGCTCAAGAACGGTCCGGTGCTGCGCGACCATCTCGCCGCCGTGTCCTGCGGCGTATTCAAGGGCACTGCCGTGCTTGATCTCGATTACGCCGAGGACTCTGAAGCCGACACCGACGGTAATTTCGTCATGACCGGCTCCGGCAATATCGTCGAGGTCCAGGCCACCGCCGAAAAAGACCCGTTCAGCGAAGAGCAACTGCTGACGCTGCTGGCGCTCGCTCGCAAGGGCATCGGCAAGCTGGTCGATTTGCAGAAAATGGCGGTCGCCTGAGGCGTCCTGACCGGAGCGCCCCATGATCGGGCTGGTGACGGCGCATCTGACGGGATTGGCGGTCGTCACTGGGCTGGTCAGCCTGTTCATGTCGGATGCGTTCTACCGCTCGGCGGTGGCGCGCGCCCGACCGTTATTGCCAGACGATTTGCAGGAGGCCCACAAGGCCAGTTTTTCGCTGGGCGCTTATCTGTGGGATGCGGACTGCCCGATTGGTCTGCGCCAACGCTATCTCTGGTCGATCGCCTTCGCGGCCCTGGCTCTGATATGCGTGGTGATCTTTGCCTTGCGTACTGGCCATCTGTATTGGGCGATAGTCTTTGCCATTGTGCTGGCCTATTCGGCCGGCATCGGCATCATTGGCTTGATCAAATATCGGAACCGATTGTGAATCCTCCTCAACCAAAGCACCGTTACCTGCCCGACCATCTCGGCGGCCGCCCTCTGGTGATCGCTACACATAATCCCGGCAAACTCGCCGAAATGCGCGAGCTGCTGGCCCCTTATGGTATCGCGGCGCAATCGGCCGGCGAACTCAATCTGGCCGAGCCGGAAGAAACCGGAAAAACCTTTGCCGAAAATGCCCGCATCAAGGCTATCGCGGCCGCCAAGGCAACCGGTCAAGTCGCTTTCGCCGACGACTCCGGTCTATGCGTCGAAGCGCTCGGCGGCGAACCGGGCATTCATTCGGCGCGTTGGGCAGGACCCGACAAGGATTTTCGCAGCGCGATGAACCGCATTCAGACGCTGCTGATCGAGCGCGGCGCGCGCGAGCCGGAACAACGCCGCGGCCATTTCATCGCCGCCTTGTGCCTGGCTTTCCCGGACGGCCATATCGAGGACTTTGAAGGCCGCATCGACGGCGTCATCGTCTGGCCGCCCAAAGGCACCGCCGGCTTTGGTTACGATCCGCTGTTCCTGCCGGATGGGCACGATCGAACCTTCGGCGAAATGACGGCGGACGAAAAGCACGGCCTGCCGCCCAAGGGTCAGGGCCTGTCGCACCGCGCCCGGGCTTTCGTGACGCTGGCGAAGGCTTGTTTGGAGAAATAACGACCAGCGCTGCTGGTCACGTCGACAATCACAGGCCAACCGCTGTACGCGGGTCGGGCTTTAGCGCGCCCGATCCGCGATACGCGGAAAGTCGTTACAATTTTAATGACTTGTCCGCAGCAAAGATCCGTCGACACTGGCTGGTCGCGGCGACGCAGCCTATGGTGCTTAACATGACCTTAACGACCCAGAACGCTTCGCCACCACCGGTTACCGCTCCGACGCCGGACTTCGCCGTCTACGTCCACTGGCCGTTCTGCCTGTCGAAATGTCCCTATTGCGATTTCAACAGCCACGTCCGGCACGGTGGCTATGACGAAAGTCATTACGTTCGCGCCATCGAAAAGGAAATTGCCGCCGCCGCCGTCCGCGCGCCCGGCCGCACCGTGTCGACGATATTCTTCGGCGGCGGCACGCCGTCGCTGATGCAGCCAGAGACGGTTGGCGCGATCCTCAACGCCATTGGCAAACACTGGACGGTGGCCGGTAATGTCGAGGTTTCGCTTGAGGCAAACCCGACCAGCGTCGAGGCAACCCGCTTTCGCGGCTATCGCACCGCCGGCGTCAACCGCGTCTCGCTCGGCGTACAGGCGCTCGACGATCAGTCGTTGAAAGAACTGGGCCGGCTACACACCGCGCGAGAGGCGCTCGACGCCATCGCGGTCGCCCGCTCGATCTTCGACCGCTATTCGTTCGATCTGATCTACGCACGGCCGCGCCAGACACTCGAAAGCTGGCGTGCCGAATTGAAGCAAGCGATCGCCGAAGCCGCCGAACATCTGTCGCTTTATCAACTGACCATCGAACCGGGCACGCCGTTCTTCGGCCTGCACAAGGCCGGCAAGCTTATCGTGCCGAACGACGATGTCGGCCGCGACCTTTACGACCTGACGCAGCAAGTCTGCGGCGACGCCGGCTTGCCGGCTTACGAAGTCTCCAACCACGCCCGACCGGGGGCGGAATGCCGGCATAATCTTGTTTACTGGCGCGGGCATGAATATGCCGGCGTCGGCCCCGGCGCGCATGGCCGGCTCAATATCGACGGACGGCGCTACGCCACCGAAACCGAAAAGAAGCCGGAGGCGTGGCTCGCTTTGGTCGAAGCCAACGGCCATGGTTTGACCGTCGACGAGAAGCTTCAGCCCGGCGAAATCGCCGACGAGTTTCTGTTGATGGGACTTCGGCTCGCCGAAGGCATCGATCCACAGCGCTTCACGTCCTTGTCGGGCCGCACGCTCGATCCGGACCGCATATCGTTCCTGCGTGACGGTGGCGCGGTCGAGACCATGGCCAACGGCCGTCTGCGCGTGACCCCTTCGGGCTTCCCGCTGCTCGACGCCGTCGTGGCGGATCTGGCGGCCTGAGCCAGACGGCTCAGGGCAATGAAATCAGACTTCGCTTCAGGTGTTGCACAAGGCGGCCTGGATATTGCGGCCGGTGCGTTCGATGTGATCGCGCAACAAATGGGTCGCCTCACGGACGCGACGGGCAATGATCGCTTCGGCAATCGCCTCGTGCTCGGCCGGCACGTCACGATCGGGCGCATGGTTTTTCAGGAAGATACGGCGATAGCGATCGCTCTGATCGTGCAGCATGACGCAGAACTGCTGCAATAGCGGCATGCCGCAGGCCGAGGTCAGTTCGGCATGAAAAGCGCGATGCGCAACCTCCCAGGCCTCCTGCTCCTGCGCCGAGCGGGCGCCACGCTTGCAGCGGCTCAGACGATGCAGCGCCGCCAGAATCTGGCCTTCCCAGGCCGCGTCGCCGTTCTGCATCGCCTCCTTGGCGGCCATGCATTCGAGCTCGACGCGCAGTCTGATAACTTCGGCGAGATTGGCATTCGATACCGGTGCGACGCGATAACCGCGCTGATCGACGATCGTGACCAGACCCTCGCTTTCCAGCCGGCACAAGGCCTCTCGCAGCGGGCTGAGACTGACGCCATAAGCCTCGCGCATCCTGTCAAGGTTGAGCTTCGACCCCGGCATCAATTCACCGCACATGATCGAATTGCGCACACGGGCGACCAACGTCGACGACAATGTCGCCGCGGTTGGTGCATCGCCGTTGCGGGCGTCGGTGCGAACCTCGGTCACGGGCTATCCCTCCACCGCGGCGAAGCCGTAAAGCTCTTGCGGATTGTCGACCAAGGCGAGCCGCTGCGTTGCCTCATCGGGGAACCAGAGCGGGATCAAATCGACAATGTCGCCGTCGTTCGGCATCGCCACAGGACAAATCGGATGCGGCCAGTTGCTGCCCCAAAGAATGCGGTCCGGCCTTGCTGCGACCACACGCTCGATCATCGGCAACATGTCGCGATGCGGATAAGGCTCGGACGACAGCCGATAGAGGCTGGCAAGTTTGACCCAACACCGGTCGGTGTCAAGCAAACGCATCAACGATCTGAATCCGGGCGACTCGATGCCTTCGTCACCGGTAATGCGCGCGAGATGGTCGAGCACAAATCGGCTGCGCACCGACTTCAGCATCGGCTCGACATCGACCAGTTCGGCAGATCGGTTGAAATGCAGGACCAGATGCCAGCCCAGATCGAGGGTTTCGTTGGACAGCCGCTGTAAGTGATCGAAGCTCGCGCCGCCGCTCACCACCGTCGACATCCGGCAGCCGCGCATGCCGCGGCGATGCATGTCTTCGAGCGTCGGGCGCAGTAGTCCCGACGGGATCACGGCGACGCCGCGCAGCCGAGCGGGATCGCGATCGAGCGCCGCCAGCGTCACGCTGTTGTCGGTACCGTGGGCGCCGCCATGTACGATTACCGCCCGGTCGATCCCGAGCGTCGCGTGCAGCTGCGCGAGGTCTTCAAAGGTGCAATCCTCGGGCGTGTAACTGCGCTGCGGACTGAACGGAAAAACAGCCTGCGGACCGAAGACATGGACGTGGCAGTCGGTCGCACCGCGCGGCATCGCGAAATTTGGCCGACGGGGCTGGCGGTCAGGACCGGGACAGGCATGCATCGGACGGCTTGCGCTCATGAAACGGCCTCTGCCGCCGGCGACGTTGCCACCATACCGAACTTGGTATCGCTCATAGAAAATCTTCCTTGCGCGGCGGATATATTACGCCGCGACGTAGGATTTGACGCGCGCGGCCGAAGCTGTCAAACCTAAAATCGATGAAATTCGATAAATCGATGAAAAGGGAGGTTACATGTTACGTCGCATCGTATTCGCCATGCTCGCCACCATGGCATTCCTACCGATCGGAGCGGCCAACGCCGCCGGTTCGTTTCCCGATCACCCGGTCCGCATCATTGTGCCGTTTCCGGCCGGAGGCTCCAACGATGTGATCGCGCGCCTGCTGGCGCAGAAATTGTCCGAGCAGTGGGGCCAGTCGGTCGTCGTGGAAAACCACGGTGGCGCCGGTGGCAATGTCGGCGCCGACTATGTCGTGCGTTCGGCGCCGGACGGCTACACCATGCTGCTCGCGCCGCCCGGCCCGCTGGCCATCAATCCAACGCTGTTCCGCAAGCTGTCCTTCGACCCGAGCAAGGACTTCGCGCCGGTGGCGCTGATCGCCTCGGTACCGATCGTGCTGGTGGTGAATCCCGCCGTTAAAGCCAAGACCGTGGGCGAACTGATCGCGCTCGCCAAGGCTTCGCCCGGCAAGCTCAATTTCGGCTCGTCGGGTAACGGCTCGACCAATCATCTGGCCGGCGAACTGTTCAAGAGCCTCGCCCATATCGATATCGTGCACGTACCGTATCGCGGCGCGGCACCGGCGATGAACGATCTGATCGGCGGTCATATTCCGATGATGTTCGACAACATGCCGGCGGTTCGGCCACAGGTCGTGGCCGGCACCGTTCGCGCGCTGGCGGTGGCCGGTGAAACCCGCACCAAGGTGTTCCCTAATCTGCCGACAATGATCGAGGCCGGCGTGCCGGGCTTTACGGCGTCGGCCTGGTTCGGTCTGGTCGCGCCAGCGAAGACTCCGGCCGACGTGCTCAAGGTTATCGAGGCTGGCGTGAGCAAGGCTTTGAAGAGCCCCGATGTGCAGAAGAAACTCGACGATCTCGGCGCCGAACCCGGCACCCTGACTGGCGACGCCTTCGGCGCCTTCCTGAAGGCCGAGACCGAGAAGTGGGGCAAAGCCGTCAAGATTTCGGGCGCGCATATCGAATAACGATGCGCTGATTAAAGCTCGCATCACAACAATGCGGCGGTCGCCAATTCGACGACCGCCGCATTTGTCTTTCAAGCTCAAACAGAAATACGATCGGCCGCGGCGCGACAGTGTCGCCCTTAAGTCCCGGATGCGAAAGATTTCGGCGCCGGACTGATAACCTGACCACCGCCGGGCGCGACTTTCAGCACCGCCAGACCGCGCTCGTTGGTGCCATCGGAGCGAAAACGGAATACACCGTCGATACCGGCAAAACCCGAAGAGCCGGTCAGCACCGGCTCGCTGAAGCGTTGCGGCCCTTGCGTCTTCACCAGTGCCGCCACCAGAGCGACCGCGTCATAGGCCAACGTCGCGGTACGAACTGGCTCCTGGCTATAATGAGCGCGGTAACGGTTCGCAAAACTGCGGAAGCCAGTATTGTCGGGCGCGGCATACCAGCCACCGACCAGCGATGGCGCGTCGAAAATGCGTTGCTCATCCCAAAGCCCGGTGCCGAGCAACTGCACGCGCTTAAGATTGACGTTGTCGGCGGCCAGCGCGGCAACGACCTGTGGCACTGCATCGGCGCCGTCAGGAATGAAGATGCTGTCGGCACGGCTGGCGGCCTGCGCCACACGGCGAACGGCCTCGCCCATCTGGCTCGGATCGAGCGGATATTTCTCCATCGCAACAATACGGCCACCACGCCGCGCCACCGCTTGCTGGAACGCGGCTTGCACCACCGTGCCATAGGCATTGTCCGGCAGCAGTGCCGCGAACGAACGCTTGCCGCGCGACACCGCAAACTCGACGATCCGCTTGACGTCGGACTCCGGCAGGAAGCTCAGAAGGTAAACACCGCGTGCCGCCACGCTGGCGTCGGTCGAAAAAGCAATAACCGGAATATTGCGGCTGCGGGCCAGCCGGCCAACCGCGCTGACCGATTGCGCGAACAAAGGCCCGATGATGATTTCGGCGCCTTCATCGATAGCCTGCTGGGCGGCGGTTTGCGCGCCTTGCGGCGTGCCGCCATCGTCTTTGACCAGCAACTGGATATTGGGTTCTTTGAATTCGGTCAGCGCCAGTTCCGCGGCATTCTTCATCGATTGCGCGGCAACGCCGGCATTCCCAGGAGCCGACAGCGGCAGGATCAAGCCGACGCGAATCTGTCCGGAACCGATGGCCGAAGGAGAGGCCGGCGGGACCTGACCCGGACCGGGCTCGCCGCCGAAACGGCCGCCGCCACCGCCCGCCCCAGCGCAGGCGGCCAGCATCAGCGCCGCCAATGAAACACCGGCGGCTGCACCGAACTGGCGCCGCGTTAACTTTCGATCTGAACTCTGCGTTCCCAAAAGGGCTCGCTCCCCACGCAACAATAGTGTGTCAGTCCTAACCGTTGACGGCCATTTTGTCCTGCAAAAGTTAAGGTAATGAAAAGGTAAAGGAATTTGGCCCGGTTTGGGACGAAAACGGGATTTTCCAGCCCCGCTCCCCTGATTTATGCGGCATTTATACCGGACTTCGCGGCTTTTGGCAGTCGAATTGCACAATTTCAGCCGGCAAGTTCGGTCGGCAAGGCTTAGAGTGCCGGCATGGCCCAGGATCTCTTGAACACCGACCCCACACCGGACAAACGCGGCTACACCGCGCTCGGTGTATCGCTCGAAGCCCGGGCCGTGGAACCGGGGCTCTATCTCGTCGCGACGCCGATCGGAAACCTCGGCGACATCAGCCTGCGGGCCTTGGAAACGCTCGCGGCGGTTGACTGCATCGCCTGCGAGGACACCCGTGTAACCCGCAAGCTGGCCGAGCGCTTCGGCTTTGCATCGCCGCTGATGGCCTATCACGAGCACAATTCGGATGAGGCTTTGCCAAAGATCATCGATCGGCTCGATCGCGGCCAATCGGTCGCACTGGTCTCCGACGCCGGTACGCCGCTGATTTCCGACCCCGGATATCGCCTGGTGCGCGCGGTCGTCGCCGCGGGTCATAACGTGACCGCATTACCCGGCGCGTCAGCCGTCTTGACCGCACTGGCACTATCGGGGCTGCCGACCGACCGTTTTTTCTTCGAAGGGTTTCTGCCGCCGAAGCAGCAAGCGCGGCAGAAGCGGATTGGGGTGTTGAAGACGATTCCGGCGACTTTGGTCCTGTTCGAGAGCGGCCCTCGGCTGGCCGCCTCGCTGGCCGATCTCGCCGCCGGTTTGGGCCCGCGCGAAGCCGCCGTCTGCCGCGAACTGACCAAGTTGCACGAGGAAATCCGGCGCACCGACCTCAGCAGCCTCGCCCAAGCCTATGCCGAGGGTGGCGAGACCCGTGGCGAAATCGTCATTGTCATCGCACCGCCACCAGACCAGCAGACCGCCGACGACGATATTGACGAAATGCTACGCCGGGCGCTTGCCCGCGTGTCGGTCAAGGACGCGGTCGGCGAAGTGGCCCTTGCCACCGGCCGGGCCCGTCGCGACGTCTATCAGCGCGCGCTCGAACTCAGCAAAACCACGGCAGAAGGCGACGACAGTGCCCGGGACTGACGACAAAGCGCCGTCCGGATTGCCGCCTTTGCCGGCCGCACCGCGCGTGCCGGGCCTGCGGCCGAAGTCCCAAAAGACCGACGCCGACCCCGAGCGACAAGCGGCATTCAATCGCGGCATCTCGGCGGAAAGTCAGGCGGCCGCCTGGCTGGTTGGGCAGGGCTTTCGCATTCTCAGCCGGCGATTTCGCTGCGCCGCCGGCGAAATCGACATCGTCGCCGGCAAACGCTTTCTGATCGTCTTCGTCGAGGTCAAGGCGCGCGCCTCACTCGACGAAGCCGCCTGGTCGGTGACCGAACGGCAGCGTGCGCGGATCGCGGCGGCGGCGGAAATCTGGTTGGCCAATAATCCGAAGGCGCAATATCGCGATCTGCGGTTCGACGCGATCCTGATCGCACCGGGACAAAAGCCCCGGCACATTCCCGGCGCTTTCGAGACTTAAAGCCCCGCCGCGAAATGTCCTGACCGTTAGGCGCTGAGCCGATCGAAGAACTGATCGACCTGGCCACGAATACGGCCGGCAACCTGACCGAGATCATCCGCGACCCGCTTGACCAGGGTCGCGCTGGAATGAGTATCCGACGTCGCCGCGCCGACCTGATTGACGTGTTCGACCGTCTCGAACGTACGCTGCGCGGCGATTTCAACGCTGCGGGCGATCTCGCTGGTCGCGGCGCCCTGCTCGGTGACGGCGGCCGCAATCGCGCTCGAAATATTGCCGATTTCACGAATGGTATGTTCGATCGTGCCGATCGCATCGATCGAGGTCTGCGTGGCCCGCTGCATGTCGGCGATCTGGGCGCCGATCTCCTCGGTAGCGCGGCTGGTCTGACCGGCCAGTGCCTTGACCTCGGCGGCCACCACGGCAAAGCCCCTGCCGGCATCGCCGGCGCGCGCGGCCTCGATGGTCGCGTTGAGCGCCAGAAGATTGGTCTGCTCGGCGATGTCGGTGATCATCTTGACGACGTCGCCGATCCGGGCCGCCGCATCGCCCAGCTCCTTGACCGCACGGTTGGTCTGACCGACTTCGCTGACCGCCTTGCTGGCGATGGCATTGGATTGCGCGACCTGACGATCGATCTCGTTGACCGAAGCCGATAGTTCATCGGCGGCCGAAGCGATGTCGCGAACATTCGCGGAAGCTTCACTCGAGGCGGCGTCGGCCCGCGCGGTCTTGGCCGAAGCGTCGTCGGCGGCGCCGGCCAATTGGCCCGAAGCCGCCAGCATCTGATCGGAAATCCGGCCGAGCTCGGACAAGGTCGCCTCAACGTCGGCGGAAAAGCGCGCAATCTCGTTCGTCATCTGCTGCTGCCGGGTGCTGCGGCTTTCGGCATCGACGATAACCGTCTTGTTGAGTTCCTTGTTGCGCTGCATGGCCTGACGAAACACGCCGATCGCTCGCGCCAATGCGCCGACTTCGTCGGCGCGATCGCTAAACGGCACCGCGACGTTTTCATTGCCGTCAGCGACCGACGTCGTGACGGCGGTGATAACGCGAAGCGGCACGACAATGCCGCGCGAAATCATCAGCAGAGCCAGCGTCGCCAATCCAGCCAAAAGCGCGAAGACGCCGAACCAGATGATAATATGATCGATGCCGCCGTTGATTTTGGCGTAAGCGTTGCGCGCCCGATTATTGTAATGGGCGGCTAGGCTTTCCAGATCGGCGTTCAGCGCCTTGCGCATCGGCCGACTGGCAACGCCCCATTTGCGCGCTGCATCGGTCGTCTCGCCCTCGGCGAGCCGGGTCAATTCGGTGCGATAGTCGATAAAGGCGTCGATGCGCTTGGCGAATTGCGCGAACAACTCCGCGTCGTCGGCGCCCACCGTCTTCTTCCAGTTCGCCACAACCTCGGCGATCTGGCGATCGAAATCCCTGATGCCATCGATGAATTTCTGGCGGTCGGCGCGGTCGGGCGTCATGTAGATGCCCCGGGAGTCCGCCACCACCGCGTAAATCAGGCCGTTGACCCGCTCGACATTCAGGACGCCGGCATTGGCCGACTCATAGGTCGCCGTCAAAGCGGCGTAATAACGTGCGTTGATGAGGGCAGCACCCGACAACGCCAAGGCGGTGATGGCCATCAGGGCGAAGATGGCATAAAGCTTGGCGGCGATTGAAAGCTTCGGCAGAGTCACTGACGGCCTCATCCCGTAGAGCACAGGTCATGTGACGGCTATCATGGCGGCAAACCATTAACGATCTGTTTTCCTTAACCTTTGGCGTGTTCGAAAGGCGATCATGAGCTTGAAAATCGCAGTGCAAATGGACCCGATCCAGAAAATCAACATCAAGGGCGACTCGACCTTCGCCCTGCTTCTGGAGGCGCAAAAACGCGGCCACGAGATCGGTTACTACACCCCCGACCGGATGGCGCAGGTGAACGGCGAACTGTTCGCCAGCGTCGAGCCCCTGACGGCGCGCGATCAGGCGGGCGACCATTTCACCCTCGGCGAGGCCAAACGGACAGCGCTGCGCGACTTCGACGTGATCCTGCTGCGGCAGGACCCGCCTTTCGACATGGCTTATATTACGACCACGCATATGCTGGAGCGCATCCACCCGAAAACGCTGGTGGTGAACGATCCGGGCCATGTGCGTAACGCGCCGGAAAAAATCCTTGTCACCGAATTTCCCGACCTGATGCCGCCGACGCTGATCACCCGCGATCTGGCCGAGATCAAGGCCTTCCGTGCCGAGCATCAGGACATCGTGATGAAGCCGCTTTACGGTCATGGCGGCGGCGGCGTGTTTCGCATCACCCGCGATGACCTGAACTTCGGCTCGCTTTACGACATGTTCGCGGTCACCTTCCGCGAGCCGTGGGTGGTGCAGAAATTCCTGCCGGCGGTTCGCCATGGCGACAAGCGCATTCTGCTGGTCGAGGGCGAATTTGCCGGCGCGGTCAATCGCGTGCCGGCTGCCGACGATTTGCGCTCGAACATGGTGCGGGGCGGCTCACCGGCCAAAACCGACCTGACCGCACGCGAACGGGAAATCGTCGACCGGCTCGGTCCGGCGCTACGCGCGCACGGCCTGATCTTTGTCGGCATCGATGTCATCGGCGACTGGCTCACCGAGATCAACGTGACGTCACCGACCGGCATTCGCGCGGTGAAGAATCTCGGCGGTCCGGACACCGCCGCGCTGGTCTGGGATGTGATCGAGAAAAAGCGGAAAGGTTAAGCCGACGCGCCGCCAGAGACCGCCTTCAGCCTGACGTCCTCAAGCCGTTCGGACCGCCGCGCCGCGTTCCGCAGGAGCCGGGTGGTGGCCGCGAAATCAAGCGGACGTGCAAAGTAGAAACCCTGGCCAGTCTTGCAGCCCAATTCGAGCAGCCGGATGGCCTGGGCTTCGGTTTCAATACCTTCGGCGACCACCTGCATGCCGAGCTTGCCGGCCAGATCGATCAGTGACTCGACAATGACCCGGCTTGACCGATCTTCCAGCAACCGATCAATGAAGGATTTGTCGATCTTGATAACATCGACCGGAAAACTGAGCAGATGCGTCAGCGACGCAAAGCCGGTACCGAAATCGTCAAGCGCGACCTGCAAGCCCTTCTTGCGCAACCGCTCGATGGCGCGGGCCGCCTTGTTGTCATGACCGTCCATCAGAACGGTCTCGGTGACCTCGAGCAACAGATGCTTCAGCGGCACCTTTTCGGCTTCATAAGCCTCGGATAGACGGCGCTCCAGATCGTCACGATAGAAATCGGCGGTCGACAGGTTGAGCGCGACATGGTCGACCGCAAGCCCGCCAGCAAGCCAGGAACGGGTGTCTCGGGCGACCTGCCTCAGCATTTCACCAGTCAGGCGGAACGCAATATTAGGGTCCGACAACGCCGCCTGAAACAGGCCGGCCGCGACAATACTGCCGTCAGGGTGCCTGATGCGCGCCAAGGCCTCAAGACCAACGACCTCGTGCGTTTCGATGTCGAAGAGCGGCTGGTAGTAGGCCACGACCGCGCCGGCGGTCAGCGCGTTGCCCAATTGCCGGATCACCGACATGCGCGACGCGATCGAAGTGCGCAGACCCTCATCGAACGGCATATAACCGCCGCGATTGTTCTCCTTCGCGTGATAAAGGGCAAAATCCGCGTTCTGACGCAACACTTCGGCGTCGGTGCCATCGATGCCGTAGACGACGCCACCGATCGTGACCTGTGGAACGATGGTGTTGCCGCTGCACTCGAACGAGACTTGCAGCGCAAGCACAAGCCGGGCCGCCACATCGCCCAGGCTGGCGTGATTGTCGCAGCCGTCGACCAGCACCGCGAACTCGTCACCACCCAGCCGGCACGAAGTAGCCGGCGCGATTTCTTCGAACCGTCGCGCCGCCTCACGAATGAGATGATCACCGACGAAATGACCCATCGTATCGTTGACGATTTTCAGATTATCGATGTCGAGCACCAGCAACCCAAAGGCGGGATTTTCCTCGCCCAGCCGGCGGCTCATCATCTCGTCGAAGGATCGGCGATTGGGCAGACCGGTCAACTGGTCGTAATAGGCCAATTCGTAATTGCGCTGTTGCGCTTCGTCATGTTCGATCGCGATCGCGCACAGATGAACGCAGGTCTCGACAATCGCACGCTCGAGCGTCGTCGGTCCGCGCTTGGTTTCATAATAAAAAGCGAAGGTCGCGACGACCCGGCCATCGCGCGCCTTGATCGGGCTCGACCAGCAGGCCATCAATCCGAGCGGCAGGGCCAGACCCTTGTAGTCCGCCCACAAGGGATCGGTCGAGATATCGGTGACTTCGATCGGGACGCCGCGATAGGCCGCGGTGCCGCATGAGCCGACGTCCGGCCCGATCGACGCACCATCCAGCGCGTCGGAATAAGATTGCGGCAGGCTCGGTGCCGCGATTGGTTTGACGCGATTATCGCGCGTGATGGCAAGAATAGTACAATAGGCGCCCGGCGCCAGCGCTTCGGCCCGCCGACACAGCAAATCCGCGATCTGTTCAAATCGCTGGCCTTTGACGAGCGCCTCCAGAATTTCGGTCTGGAGCGCATGCATCGGATAGCTTGGATGGATGCTCACACGGCTCTCGCGGCTTTCTGTCCGCTCGTAACCAACACCCACAACCATTAATTCTAGGAAAAGATTTATCTCGAATTCGCACGAAGCGAAGATCGATCGGACTGACTGAGGGACATTCAGCGTCTGACGACGGTCGACAATGCGACAGCGTTAATACAAATAACTTTGGCGATGTAGAAAACGGCCGTCATAAATATTGGCCGGTATCGAAACACCTTGATCGGTGAAATCCACGGCCGTGCTCTGACTTTGACGAAGCGCGGATGAACGCATCCGCGCTTCGTCACGATGAAAGCCGCCGGTTTAACCCGCCGCCGGAAGCGGGACAGCAACGGCCGAAGGCTTGCGATGAATGCTCAGAACCAGCACCGCGGCGAGTAGGCAGAGCCCACCGGCGGCGAAAAAAGCCGGCAGGTAGGTGTCATACTGGGTGCGGATCATGCCGGCACCGTAAGCCGCGGTCGCCGCCCCCAATTGATGGCCGGCGAAAATCCAGCCAAAGACCAGACCGGCCCGTTCACGGCCGAACTTGTCGGCAATCAGTTTGACGGTCGGCGGCACCGTCGCGATCCAGTCGAGGCCGTAGAACATGCCGAACAGCGACAAGCCGTAAAACGTAAAGGTCGTGAACGGCAGATAGAGCAGCGACAGCCCGCGCAGCCCGTAATACCAGAACAGCAGCTTGCGATTATCGTAACGGTCCGACAGCCACCCGGAGGCGATCGTGCCGACGAAATCGAACACCCCCATCAGCGCCAGCACACTCGCCGCCGCGACCGCGGCCAGACCGTAATCGCCGCACAGCGCGACAAAGTGGGTTTGAATCAGACCGTTGGTGCTCAGGCCGCAGATGAAGAATGTCGCGAACAGGATCCAGAACACGCCGGTCCGTGCCGCATCCTTGAACACATGGATCGGCGCCATCAGCAATGACAGCATGCCGGCGCCACTGCCCGGAGCCGGACTGATGACGGTTTCGCCGTAGATCGGCAAGTCGAGGTCGGCGGGTCGGTCACGCATCAGGGCGAGGACCAGAATAGCCGCGACCGCCAGCAGCAGACAGACAAACAGCAGCGCAACGCGCCAACCGTGGCTTTCGGTCAACGCCGCGATCAACGGCAAAAAGGCAAGCTGGCCGGTCGCGGAACTGGCCGAGAGCATACCGATAACCAGCCCGCGTCGGTGATTGAACCAGCGGGTTGCGACGGTGGCGGCCAGCACCATGGCGGTCATGCCGGTTCCGACGCCAATCACCACGCCCCACAAGACCATCAACTGCCAGACCCGCGTCATGCCGAGCGACAGCACGAAGCCGGCCGCGATCAAGGTCAACGCGCAAACAATGACGCGACGCAGGCCGAACCGGTTCATCAAGGCCGCGGCGAACGGACCAAGCAGACCGAATAGCAACAGGCGAACCGCCAGAGCCGCCGAAATCTGCTCGGTGGTCCAGCCGAATTCGGTCTTCAGCGGCACCAGCAACACGCCCGGCGCGCCCATGGCCGCGGCAGTCACCAGCATAGTCAGGAAGGTGACACCGGCCACGACCCAACCGTAATGGACATCGCGGCGGGCCAGGGCGGCATTGAGCGGATTCGATAACATGAAGCGGCCTGACTGTTGGACGGCGGCGAACGGGAGCGGCGCGCCGATTAAATGATGATCATCATCTATTGAGTATTGATGATAGTCGACATATAATTTGTCAAGGGGGCGGAGCTGACCGTCGCGCGTCGGCGCGATGAAAAAGCCCGCACGAAACGGAGGCGGAGCAGCTATGCGCGTCAGCAGAGAGAAGGCCGCGGAAAATCGCGCCCGCGTGATCGCCGCCGCCAGCCGCTTGTTTCGTGAGAAGGGTTTCAACGGCGTCGGCGTCGCCGACATCATGCAGGCGGCCGACCTGACGCACGGCGGATTCTACGGTCAATTCGACTCGAAGGAAGATCTGGCGGCGCAGGCCTGCCAAGCGGCAAACGCGACCTCGGCGAAGGTCTGGCAGGGCATCGCCGAACATGCGCCCGACAAACCGCTACAGGCGCTGGTCGACCACTATCTTGCGCGCAAACACCGGGACAAACCGGCGACCGGCTGTGCTTTCGCGGCACTGGCGATCGATGCCGCGCGTCAGGGCGAAAATGTGCGGCAGGTCTTTACCGAGGGGCTGATGTCCCTCGTCGATATTCTGGCCGCCGCGATGCCTGATGGCTCGAAGCCGCAACGCCGCCGCCAGGCTCTGGCGGCAATGTCTGAGTTAATCGGCGCGGTCATCCTGGCCCGCGCGGTACATGATCCGGTCTTGTCGGACGATATCCTGTCCGCCGCGCGCAAGGACATCCTGGCGACCAACACGCCACCGTCGGACTGATACCGACCCGATGTCAGTTCGGCGCGGACGCGACGATGTCCTGTTCGAAGCCGGCAATGGAAAACACTACGCGCTGCCGGCCAAGCTGGGCGTGCTGCAACTCCCAGAGCAATTCCTCGACGGCGCTATTGGCAGCCTGGGCGTCCTGCCGGGCCTTCCGCGCCAGGTACAGATCGTTCTCCATCGCTTTGCGGTCGATCATGGCTCTGCTTCCTGTTTTTGATGATTCGACTATAGCTATCTTAATTTGTTCTGCAATTGTTCTTGTCGGTATCCACAAGTTCAGCTACACTCTGTGGTAGCATTGACGGCTGTTCCGGTTGTGGGCGTGACTTTGCCGCTGTCCGGTTCGGCATTGCCCGCGGCTGGTTAACGTCGGCGACCGCACATGGTTGCGGGTTAGCTGGACGGCGGTCGTACGAAACATAGGAAACAGGCGGTTTCGATGGTGCAGCGGGTCGCGACAGTGGCTTTCGAAGGCATCGACGCCCGCGCTGTCGATGTGCAGGTTCAGGTGGCTCCGGGGTTACCGGCCTTCAACATAGTTGGCCTCCCTGACAAGGCTGTGTCAGAGGCGAAGGAGCGGGTCCGCGCCGCGCTGGTCGCATCCGGGCTGGCGCTGCCGGCGCGCCGGATCACGGTCAATCTGGCGCCGGCCGATCTGCCGAAAGAAGGCAGTCATTACGACCTGCCGATCGCGCTCGGTCTGATGGCGGCGATCGGCGCGCTGCCGCCGGACGCCATCGATGGTTTCACCGTGCTCGGCGAACTCGGCCTCGACGGCTCCATCGCGCCGGTGGCCGGCGTTCTACCGGCGGCGATTGGTGCCAATGCGCGCGGCCAGGGCCTGATCTGCCCGGAAACTTGCGGACCTGAGGCAGCCTGGGCCAGTCCCGAGATCGAGATCGTCGCCGCGCGTTCGTTGTTACAACTGGCCAATCATTTCCGCGGCAGCCAGGTGCTGTCGCGACCTTCGCCAAAGGTCCGTGAGGTCGATGGCCTGGCGCTCGATCTTTCCGACATCAAGGGCCAGGAAAGCGCCAAGCGCGCGCTCGAGGTTGCCGCCGCCGGCGGCCATAATCTGTTGATGGTGGGACCGCCCGGCTCCGGCAAGTCGATGCTGGCGGCGCGGCTGCCCTCGATCCTGCCGCCGCTGTCGCCGACCGAACTGCTCGAAATCTCGATGATCGCCTCGGTCGCCGGCGAGATCGAAGGCGGCGCGCTGACCAACAAGCGGCCGTTTCGCAGTCCGCATCACTCGGCTTCGATGCCGGCGCTGGTCGGTGGCGGCTTTCGCGCCCGGCCCGGCGAAATCTCACTGGCCCATAACGGCGTGCTGTTTCTCGACGAGATGCCGGAATTTCCCGGCGCCGTGCTCGACTCGCTGCGCCAACCGCTGGAGACCGGCGAGGTCGCGATCGCCCGCGTCAATCATCGCATCACTTATCCAGCACGCTTCATGCTGGTGGCGGCGATGAATCCCTGCCGTTGCGGCCGCGCCAGCGACCCCGGTTACGCTTGCAAACGCGGCGCCAACCTGCGCTGCGCCGCCGATTATCAGGGTCGGCTGTCGGGTCCACTGCTCGACCGTATCGACCTGCATATCGAAGTGCCGGCGGTCACCGCCGCGGACCTGATCCTGCCGCCGCCCACCGAAGGCAGCCGCGAGGTCGCCGCACGGGTTGCTCGCGCGCGCGACATCCAGGCCGAACGCTATGGCGCGCGCGGCCTGCCGCATATCCGCTGCAACGCGCAAGCCAGCGGGCCGATGCTCGAAGACATCGCGCGCTCTGACGCCGGCGGCACCGCGTTGCTGCGCGACGCGGCCGCGTCGATGCATCTTTCGGCGCGCGGCTATCATCGCGTATTGCGGGTGGCGCGAACGCTGGCCGATCTCGATGGGGCCGAGACCGTCGGCCGGCTGCATCTGGCCGAAGCCCTGTCGTACCGCACGCTCGCCGACGACGTCCGCAGCGCCGCCTGACCGACCAGCGACCGCGCGCCGGTTCAACGGCGAACTCCGCCGGGCATCCGCGACGCCGGCGATCCGCGCCTGACCCAAAGAAGCCAGACAATTAACCGACCATTAACCATAGCGCCCTAGCGTTTTAGCGATGCGTCGCCACCGATAGCCGCGAGGGCTCATGCGACAGATCCACGTCACCATCGCAGTTTTCAGTCTTGCGGGCTTCATCGCCACGACGCCGGCGGCCACCGCCGGCTCACTGTTTTCGTCGACGGGCGCGAAACCCTGCTTCATCGCCGGCACCGACGGTTATGAAATCACCGGGCCGGCTTCCGGCGCGGTCAATCATGTCATCCGCTTCGACAACAAGACGCCCGGCGCCAGCCTCAAGATGCAACTGGTCGACGATCCGGGGCGGGCCGATTTCGTTCTGGTCGACGACGGCACGATGGCGAATGCCTGCGCCGAAGCCAGCCATATCGAAACCATCCGGCTCGATCCGGCGGCAGGCAAGCCGGAATTGACGATTTCATTGTCGCGCGCGCCGGCCGACTACAAGATTTACGTTCGCTCGGCGCGCTACAGTGATCAGGACGCCGCCGCCTTATTCGCGGTGATGTGGCACAAGGCCAATAGCACCGGCTCAATTCAAAGCGCCGACGGGCGTCGATAAAACGCACGGCGTCGGCGCTTTCGTCCAGCCATGGTCGTGAAGCGTTATGCGGCCGCCGCCTTGCGCGGCGGCGACCGCCGCGCCGGCCCGTCGGACGATCCGGCACGCAGCGATGCGGTCGCGTGATGATCGATGTTTCGCGCCGCGCCGGCGGCTTCATAGCCGTCAGCGACGCCATCGATCCTGAAAAAGCCGACCCGCGCGTCCATCGCATTCGCCTGACTCTCGAGCGTCTTGGCGGTAGCGGCATTTTCCTCGACCAAGGCCGAATTCTGCTGCGTGACCTGGTCCATCTGCGCCATCGCCTTGTTGATCTGATCGAGGCCGGTGGCCTGCTCGGCGCTGGCGGATGCGATCTCGGCGATGCCGTCGGTAACCTGCTTGATCGAACCGATGATTTCGGTGAGCACCGCGCCGGTCTGATTGACCAGATCGACGCCGACCGTCACCTGGCCGCTGCTGTTCGAAATCAGACCGTTGATATCCTTGGCGGCCTGAGCCGAGCGCTGCGCGAGGCTACGGACTTCCGACGCGACAACGGCAAAGCCACGTCCCGCCTCGCCGGCGCGCGCCGCCTCGACCGCCGCATTCAACGCCAGCAAATTGGTCTGGCGCGCGATCTCATCGATAACGCCGATAATGTCGGTGATCTTGCGTGACGAACTTTCGATCTGCGCCATCGCCTCGACAGCCTTGGCGACGATATCGCCGCCGCGACTCGCCACTTCGCCGGTTCGGGTCGCGGATTCGCTGGCGGCGGCGGCAAACTCCGCGTTCTTGCGCACCGTCGCCGAAATTTCTTCCATCGACGCCGAGGTCTGCTCCAGGCTTGCCGCCTGCTCTTCGGTCCGCTGCGACAGATCGGTAGTGCCCGATGAAATTTCCGCCGAGGCATTGGTGAATTCGTTCGCCGACGATTTCACCGAACCGATAACCTCGACGAATTTCTCGGCTGTGAGATTGAAGTTATCCTGCAACTGTCGATATTCCGGCGGGAACTTGCCAGTCATCCGAACCGTCAGGTCGCCCTCCGACAGGCCTTGCAATCCGGCGCCGATCGTCATCAACGGTTTGACCAGCCGTCTGGCGATCATGGCAATGCCGGCGACCAAAAGCAGCAGCAAGGCAACGTCGACACCCGCGATTTCCCACAGTGCGAACTTGGTATCGCGGTGAGAGCCGGCCGCGATCTTGTCACCCAACGCACTGGCCTGAACAACGATTTTATCGATCACCTTGCGATGCGCCACGTATTCCTTGTTCATATCCTCGAACGCGGTCCACGCTTCCGGACTGAAACGATTGGTATCAAGCGCCGGCAATAGCCGGTCGATGATCGTATTCCAGAACGCGTTCGCGCTATTGTGCGACTCTTCCGTCAACTCTGCCTTGAGTTTCGGATCGAGATCCGATTCTTTCCAGTACTTCCAACGCTCGTCGTAGTCTTTGCGCAACTTGATAATCCGGGCCTTGCTTTCAAGCAGCGGCTTGGCCTGATTGAAAGCCAAATTGGCCTCAAGATAAGCCTCGATGACATAAAGCGGCGGCGGCAAAATGTCGGCGACCAAGTCCTTGGTCTGCACGATCTTGTCATAGGTGGCACCGCCGACGCGCACCGTGTTGACGGAACGGGCGCTGATCGCGACGGCAATAATGATGCCGATCGCCATAACGGCGCCGAAGATCAGAATCGTTCCCATTGATTTCAGCCGCGAACCGCCCGGCGCAGCACTCGCTGGAATGTGCAAGGTCAAACCTCTCTGTTGCATGCAGCACCTTGCGGCACGGTGCCTGAACACCATGTCGTCGTTGACCGCTATGAATTTCAAAAGGCGACTATGAACGCGATATATTTAAAACCGACGAAAATTGTTCTCCATCTAGTTTTCGTTAATTGATCGGTTATCCGCTGCAACCATTCAAGACTTGTTAAATACGTTTGTGCGTCACCGCCAATCGGCCTAACGCGCGAACAATATCGCAAGCTTAGCTGCGCCAGACTGCGCCGATGGAGCCCGGCCACAAGTCCACAAAGGTTACCAAGCCAAACTCGCGCAACACGCGGGCGCTGGTATTATTCGGCCGTTCGGCAATGGCGACGCTGGCGGTCGCTTCCGGCGGTCTAGGCTTCATCGCCGGCATCCAGGCATCGAGCACCAGCTATAATCCACATGCCTACGCCACCGGCGCCGGTACGCTGTTCGCCGCAACCTGCGCGGTCATCGCCTTTCTGCTGGCAAGACGCCGCAAGGACAAAGCCGAGCGGCGCAAGCTCGAAATGCGTCTCGAGGAATTGGCTGACCGCAACTGGGAACTGCGTGAAGCCGAGGAACGCGCCCGAAGTCTGCTAGAGGCGCAGGGCGATCTGATCGTGCGGCGCGACACGCAAGGCCGCGTGACCTATGCCAACAATGTTTATTGCGCGCTGGCCGGCGCCAGCCGCGAGACCCTGCTTGGGCAACCCGCCACCTTGCCCGTGCTCGAACAGGGCGCAATTGAAATTCTGGCTGACGGCACTCGCGTCCATGACCAGAAGATCGCCGCCGGCGACAAGACCCGCTGGATCGCCTGGCGTGAAGTCGCGGTGCGCGGCGAAGACGGCAGCGAAGTACAAAGCGTCGGCCGCGACGTCACCGGACGGGTCGAAGCCGAACGCGGCTTTGCCAATGCCCGCGACGCGGCACAGGCGGCCAATGACGCCAAGTCACGCTTCCTCGCCATGGTCAGCCACGAAATCCGCACGCCGCTCAACGGTCTGCTCGGCATGGCCGACCTGCTGCTCGACACACCGCTCACTCCGGAACAGCTTACTTATGCCAAGGCCGCAAAGACCTCGGGCGAGACCTTGCTGTCGCTGATCCAGGAAGTGCTCGACTTCTCCAAGATCGAAGCCGGCAAACTCGACCTCGATCCGCAGCCTTTTGCCTTGGTGCCTCTGATCGAAGAGGCGGTCGAACTCATGGCGGTGCGAGCGCAGGCCAAGGACATCGAAATCGCTTCCTTTGTCGACGACCGGCTGCCCGCGATGTTCATCGGCGACGCGGCGCGGCTGCGTCAGGTGCTGCTCAACCTGATCGGCAATGCCATCAAATTCACCGAGCAAGGCGGCGTTGCCGTGATTGCCGAACCGGACGACGACCGCGACGGCCTGCGTCTAATCGTGCGCGATTCCGGCATCGGGCTGCGGCCCGAAGACCAGGCTCGCATATTCGAGGACTTCGAACAGGCCGACGGATCGTCGACCCGACAATTCGGCGGCACCGGCCTGGGCCTGGCGATCTCGAAACGTCTTGTCGAACGGATGGCTGGATCGATCGGTGTCGATAGCCGCCCGGGTGAAGGCGCGACCTTCGATGTGACCTTGCCGCTGCGGGCGGCGACCGACGACGGCAGAGCTGGTTTCGGCGCTCCCGACCTGACCGGCCAAAACGTACTGATCGTGACAAGCGCTGAGATCGAAGCATCGCTGCTGGAACGCCGCCTCAACGGCTGGGGCGCCTGGGCTCGCATCGCCCGCAGCGAAGCGGAGGCCGGCGCATTGTTCGCGGAGCGGCATTGGCACACGCTGCTGGTCGATTTTCCACTCGCCCGGCCAATAATCGACAACAACGGTCTCGCCACCCCTGCGGACCAGCGGCGCCTGGTCTTGATCCGGCCCGGCGACCGCCATGAACTACCCGCACTCAAAGCCGCCGGCTTTACCGGCTATCTGGTCAAGCCGATACGCAGCGCCTCGCTCGCCGCGCGGCTGACCGCCCACAACGCCTTCGAGCAGGCGCTGGTCGACAGCGTCGATGAGATCAACCGGAACGCACTCGACGCAACATCCGCCGGAGACACCGGCGCTAAAGCCGACGGTCTGGCCGTTCTGGTCGCCGAGGACAACGAGATCAACGCCCTGCTGATCCGGGCGCTGCTGGACCGGCTCGGCCATCGGCCAACCGTCGTCGGCGACGGCCATACCGCGGTAGACGCCTGGCAGGCCGCCCGGGCCAAGAATGCGCCCTTCGATCTGGTCCTGATGGATGTGCAGATGCCGGGCCTGGACGGACTGGAAGCCGCCCGCCGCATCCGGGACCTCGAAGCCGCCGCCGACGGGCCGCCGACCCGGATTATGGCCTTGACCGCCAACGCTTATTCCGAAGACCGCGCCGCCTGCCTGTCAGCCGGCATGGACGGCCTGCTGGTCAAGCCGCTCGACCGAGAGCGTTTACGCGAAGTTCTGGAGGCGGCTGCGGGGAGGGCAACCCTGGCAGCCTGATCCGGGACTTCCCAAAACTGTCATAAATTCGTATCGCTGCCATGCTGTAGCAATCGGCGGCACCTGAATTGTGATTCGGCCCACTAGATTTGACCCCTTCGCGCGAATTGCGCGGAAAAGGACCGTTAGCGATATGGCCCCCAATGTTAGCCTGAACCCACCGCGGAACCTGCTCCAGCGTTTCCGGCCGGCACCCACGGTGCCAGGGCTCATTTCGTCGTTGCAGGCTTACGGCGGCCTACAAGCGTGGGCCGCACGGGCGCACCGTCCGTCGCAGAGCCTGGGCCGGGTCGGTTCGCTGGAAGTCCGTCTGGCGCAGACCGCAGCCGAAGTCCGTCAGGCTCAGAAATTGCGTTATCGCGTCTTCTACCAGGAAGGCTCGGCGATCCCGAACCCGGGCCGGCTGTTCGCGCGCCGCGACGTCGACGGCTATGACGCGATCTGCGACCACCTGCTCGTGCTCGATCATGCCGCCCGCGATAACTCTCCCGGCAACCGGCCGGCCGTCGTCGGCACTTACCGGCTGTTGCGCCAGGCGCTCGCCGAGGACCATGGCGGCTTCTACACGTCGGGCGAATTCGATATCAGCGGGCTGATCGCGCGCCACGGCAATCTGCAATTCCTCGAGCTCGGCCGCTCCTGCGTGCTCGCGCCCTACCGCAACAAGCGCACGGTCGAGCTGCTGTGGCACGGTATTCACGCCTACATCATGCAGAACCGTTTCGACGTGATGATCGGCTGCGCCAGCCTCGACGGCACCGAGCCGAAACGGCTCGCTCTGCCGCTGTCGTTCCTGCACCACTACGCCCGGGCGCCGGAAGAATGGCGCGCGCAGGCGCTGCCGGAACGCTATGTCGAGATGAACCGGATTTCGAAAGAATCGATTGATCCGAAAGAAGCACTGCGCGCGCTGCCGCCGCTGGTGAAGGGCTATCTGCGGCTTGGCGCCTATATCGGCGATGGCGCGGTGGTCGACCACGAATTCGGCACCACCGACGTGCTGATCGTGCTGCCGGTGGCGCAAATCAAGCAGCGCTACATGGAGCATTTCGGCTCCGGCCGTCGGGCAGCCTGATCCCGTCGGGTATCTGAACGGCCGGCCGTAAGGTGGCGGCTTCGATTACAGCCGCCGCAGCGACACTTGCTCGATCTGATGGCTGGCGGTCTTTTTCAGGATCAGGTTGGCGCGCTGCCGCGTCGGCATGATGTTTTCATGCAGATTGACCAGATTGATCCGCTCCCAGATCGAGGAGGCGGTGGCGGTCGCCTCCGCGTCGGACAATCCGGAATAACGATGGAAATATGATTTCGGATCGCGGAAGGCGGTGCCACGCAAGGTCAGAAAACGGTTGATGTACCAGGACTTCAGCACATCGTCGTCGGCATCGATATAGACCGAAAAATCGAAAAAATCCGATACGAAAGGAATGGCCTTGCCATCCTTCGGCAGACGACCGGTCTGCAAGACGTTGAGACCTTCGACGATCAGGATGTCCGGCCGGTCGACTTCAATCCACTGGTTCGGCACCACGTCATAGACCAGATGCGAATAAATCGGCGCGCGGGCCGGCCGCCGCCCGGCCTTGATGTCGGACAGAAACAACAGCAGCGCCTGCAAATCATAGCTTTCCGGAAAGCCCTTCTTTTCCATCAAGCCTTCGCGTTCCAGCACCGCGTTGGGAAACAGGAAACCGTCGGTGGTGATCAGGTCGACCTTCGGCACATTTGGCCAGCGCGCCAGCAAGGCTTGCAACACACGCGCCGTGGTCGATTTGCCGACCGCGACCGAACCGGCGACACCAATGATGTAAGGCATCTTGCTTTCTTCGGTGCCGAGAAAGCGTTCCTGCGCCCGGAACAGCCGTTGCGTCGCTGCGACATATAAGGACAGCAGCCGCGACAGCGTCAGATAGATATCCTCGACTTCCTTGATGTCGAGCCGGTCGTGCAGCGAGCGCAGCCGCGTGACCTCTTCCTGGGTCAGCGTCATCGGCGCGTCTTCGCGCAAAGCCGACCAGCTTGCACGCGAGAATGTGCGATAAGGCGAGAGATTGTCGTCGATGCGCTGTTCCATCAGACGGGCCTTTACGGTTTCGCGCGCGAGGCTTTCTCGTCGTGCCCGGATTGCACGGTGCGCTTTTCCAGTTCGGCCTCGACTTCGGCCAAGGTGACATCGCGAGCCTTGAGCAACACCAGCAGATGATAAACAAGATCTGCCGCTTCCGAAACGAAACGACCCTTGTCCTCCTGCACGGCAGCTATGGCCGTTTCGAAGGATTCCTCGCCCATCTTCTTGGCGCAATGCGCGACGCCCTTATCGATCAGCGACCGCGTATAGGACTTCTCGGCGGTCGCCAGCGTCCGCTCGACAATGCGCTTTTCAAGATCGGAAAGGGTGAATGCGGTCATCGGTCATTTCCTGTGCGGCGGCTCTTTAGCATCTCCGGCCCGCCGCGTCATCGCGGGACCTTGGCCCGACCTCAGGGGTCGAGCCGCACCGCCAGCCCGGCTTGCGCCATGTAATCCTTGGCTTCACGCACCGAATATTCGCCGAAATGGAAGATCGAGGCCGCCAGCACCGCGGTGGCGTGGCCGTCGCGGATACCACCGACCAGATGGTCGAGATTGCCGACGCCGCCCGATGCGATCACCGGCACCGGCACCGCATCGGCGACCGCGCGGGTCAGGGCCAGATCGAAGCCGGCGCGGGTGCCGTCACGGTCCATCGAGGTCAGCAGGATTTCGCCGGCGCCGAGCGCCACCACTTCGCGGGCATAGGCCACCGCGTCAATGCCGGTCTTCTTGCGGCCGCCGACGGTGAAAATCTCCCAGGCGTCCGGCTCACCGGGCTGCGACACCTTCTTGGCATCGATCGCCACGACGATGCATTGATCGCCGAATTTCTCGGCGGCTTCCTTGACGAATTCGCGCCGGTTTACCGCCGCCGTATTGATCGACACCTTGTCGGCGCCGCAGTTCAACAGCTTGCGGATATCCTCGACGGTGCGCACGCCGCCGCCAACGGTCAACGGCATGAAGCACGCCTCCGCCGTGCGCGTCACCACGTCATAGATGGTGTCACGGTTTTCGTGACTGGCGGTAATGTCGAGGAAACACAACTCGTCGGCGCCGGCGGCATCATAGGCAATCGCGGCTTCGACCGGATCGCCGGCATCGCGCAGATTGACGAAATTGACGCCCTTGACGACGCGGCCATCTTTAACATCGAGGCAGGGAATGACGCGAACTTTGAACATGTCGTTTCCTAGAACGCCTGACGGCGACGATGCAGAAAATACAGGATGATCGCAACGACGAGCCAGACCGCCAATGCCACCGCGCCCAGCGGCAGCGTCAGAATGGCATAAAACAGCAACAAAAACATACCATGCAGCACGCCGCCGACATTGACGCCTGCCACCATACAGGCATGCACCGAAGCTTGATCGAGACCGCACACAAAGGCATGCGCCAGTCCCGATGCCAGCAGCGCTGCGATAAACGGCGCGACGCCGAACAGCACGATCAACGCCAGCGACAGGATCATCAACCGTTTTGTCATGCCGTCTGGAACCGTGACATTTCGGACATTAACGGCTCGACCGCGGTCAGGACTGCGCTGCCCGGATAAGGTCGAGCGCCTCGGCCGCGTTCAGGCGACCGTCGTAAAGCGCGCGGCCGGCAATCGCGCCCTCAAGCTTTCGGGCACGCGGCTCCAGCATCGCCTTGATGTCCTCGATGGACCCCAGTCCGCCGGACGCAATCACAGGAATCGTGATCGCCTCGGCAAGCGCGATCGTCGCGTCGAGATTAAGCCCTTGCAACAGACCGTCACGGGCAATGTCGGTGTAAATGATCGCCGACACGCCGGCATCCTCGAAACGCTGGGCAATTTCCAAAGCGCTGAGTTCGGATGTCTCGGCCCAACCTTGCACCGCGACCTTGCCATCGCGGGCGTCGAGGCCAACCGCGACCCGGCCGGGAAATTTCTTCGCCGCTTCCTTGACGAACTGCGGATCGCGCACCGCGGCGGTGCCGATGATCACGCGATCGACGCCCTTGCCGAGCCAGGCTTCGACGGTCGCCATGTCACGCACGCCCCCGCCAAGCTGAACCGGAATCCCGATGGTCTCCAGAATGCGGTCGACGGCATCGGCATTGATCGGCTTACCGGCAAAAGCACCGTCGAGATCGACGATATGCAGATAGGCAAAACCCTGTATCTCGAAGGCGCGCGCCTGCGCGGCCGGATCGCGATGAAACACCGTCGCCCGCGCCATATCGCCTTGTTCAAGCCGGACGGCCAGACCTTCTTTCAAATCGATGGCAGGAAACAGAATCATGATGGCTTCCACTTCAGGAAATTGGCGATCAGCCGCAGCCCCAGGCGCTGGCTCTTCTCCGGATGAAATTGCGTACCGACCATGTTGTCGCGCCCGACGATCGCGGTGACGGGACCGCCATAATCGGCCTGCGCCACCAATTGACCGGGGTCGGCGGCTTTAAGCTGGTACGAGTGCACGAAATAGGCATGCAGCCCATCCGGGCCCAGCGGAATTTCGTCGAGCAACGGATGCGGCTGTCGCATGTTCAGCGTATTCCAGCCCATGTGCGGAATCTTCAGGTCCGGATCGGACGGCGCGATCTTGTCGACTTCGCCCGCGATCCAGCCGAGCCCCGGCGTCACCTGATATTCCAGCCCGCGTTCGGCCATCAATTGCATGCCGACGCAAATGCCGAAAAACGGACGACCATTTTTAACGACGCTCAGGTTGAGCGCCTCGATCATGCCGGGAATTTCATCGAGACCGCGCCGGCAATCGGCGTAAGCGCCGACACCCGGCAGCACGATACGGTCGGCCTCCACCACGTCTTCCGGCTTGCTGGTCACCAGAATGGGCTGATCATGACCGCTCTCGCGCGCCGCTCGCTCGAAAGCCTTGGCCGCCGAATGCAAATTACCCGAACCGTAATCGACGATTGCGACTGTCATCGCCGCGCCTCCGGCTCCGGAAACAACCCGATGACGTCGGTCGACAGCGGCTGTTCGGGTCGTACCGATAGCGCGTGACCCGGCTCGGACAAGCCCGGCTGACGCACAGCGCGCGGCGCTTCAGCAAGCGGGCGCTCCGACCATTCGGTGAAAAAGCGGCGCTCGGCCATCTCGATATCCTCGGCGACAACAAAACCGAGCATCGTCCAACGCCGCCGCGCCAGGGTCCATCGCCAGATCGACGACGCTTCAAAGCCGATCCCGAGCGCGATCAGAAGTTCGGCAACGCCGCGCATCATTGAAGAAACGCCGAGCAGTCTCAAACCCAGGCCGATCACAACTGCCAGCACCACGTAAATCAGCAAGGCCAGCCATAGCCGCCGCACCAGCAGCCAGAGCGGCGCAAGCAGGAAGGCCCAAAAATAGAAACCGTCGCGCACGAACACAAAACGCTCCGGAGCGGAAACGCTCTCAGCCTGGCGCGGCGGCGGTGCATGCACAGTGTAAGTGGGCATCGATTTTCACTCTACAAATCGCCATCCTTTGAGGCTCGGGTATCGGCCACGCGCCTCAGGATAACGGTTCAATGCTTGCCTCTATCCGTCATCCCGAGATTCGAGCGTCGCGAGCCTCGAAGGGGACGGCCCCAAAACCTAGCCGCCGAGCGATCCCTTGGTCGACGGCACTTCGTCCCTGGCCTGCGGATCGATCGCCACGGCGGCGCGCAAGGTCCGCGCCAGAGCCTTGAACAAGGATTCGGCGATGTGGTGATCATTGGCCCCGTAAAGGCATTCCGCGTGGAGGGTCACACCGGCATTCATCGCGAAAGCCTGAAACCATTCCCGCACCAGTTCGGTATCGAAGGTACCGATCTTGTCACGCCCGAACTGGGCCTTGAACACCAGGAACGGCCGGCCGGAAATGTCGAGTGCGACCCGGGACAAGGTCTCGTCCATCGGCAGATGCACATCGGCATAACGGGTGATGCCCTTCATGTCGCCAAGCGCCTGCTTGACCGCCGAGCCAAGCGCGATGCCGACATCCTCGGCGGTGTGATGATAATCGATATGCAGATCGCCGACCGCCTTGATCGTCATATCGATGCGCGAATGACGCGCCAACAGATCGAGCATATGGTCGAGGAAGCCGATACCGGTCGAGATCTGCGACAGGCCCTTGCCGTCGAGATCGATCGCAACCTCGACGTCAGTCTCCTTGGTCTTGCGCTTCACGGCGGCAGTGCGCATCGTGGCTTTCCTGGTAAATTCTCTTGATCCGGCCGCCTTTTAGCAGGGGTTCGGCAGATATGCCACCGGTCAGGGCGGCCGATGGCAGTGGCGGCGCGCGGTTTGCAAAGCCCAGCCGCCGTGCCTAGATGAGCCGGATTGCAGAGGTAAAGCGTATGGCAGCAAGCGAAATTCCGGTTTGGCACGGCACCACCATTCTCACTGTCCGCAAGGGCGGCACGGTCGTGATCGGCGGCGACGGCCAAGTCTCGATCGGACAGACGATCATTAAATCCAATGCGAAAAAAGTCCGTAAATTGGGCAAAGGCGACGTGATCGGCGGTTTTGCCGGCGCCACCGCCGATGCCTTCACCCTGTTCGAGCGGCTGGA